>JAWVFH010000060.1:0-71024 GCA_033856255.1 Solirubrobacterales bacterium
TGATTGAGTCGCCGGCGGTGACAGGTGTGGCGCTGAGCTTCAGCGCGCCGGCGCTCGGCAAGGTCGTGATCTTCACCGAGCTGAGGTTGTTGGCCGGGCTGTCGTTGGGGTCTGAGAAGCCGAAGTCTGAGGCCGTGAACGTCTTGGTCGAGTCCTCGTTGATCGTGGCGGTGTTGTCGGTGCCGGCGGGGGCGTGGTTCGGGATGACAACCTCGACCACCTGGTCGGCGCAGCTCGTCGCCGAGGCGAGGTTGCCCGCATCACCGCCGTAGGACGCGATCACGTGGTAGGTCCCCGTGGCCAGGGTCACCGGAGCGGACGCCGGGATCACGCCGGGCGATCCGATCGTCTCGACGTCGGTGCTGACCGCCGACGTGCACGCCGCGTCGGAGAACCACGTGTACGTGACGGTGCCGGTGGCGCTGTTCGCGCGGGTGCCGCTCAGGGTGAGCAGGTCGGTGACCGGCGTCCCCGCGGTGACGGTCAGCGGCGATCCGCTGTTGCCACCGCCGGACGGCTGCGCCGTCGCGCTCGTGGCCGTCTTGTCGACCGTGGTCGTGGGTGTGACGCAGCTCGGGTCGTAGTTGGCGGACCAGTCCAGCCGCACGGTCAGCTGATTCGCCCCCGCCGGAGCACCGGTGAGGGTGATGATGAACTGCGGCAGGCCGTTCTGCGTGAGCCCGATGACCTGGCTGAGGTCCACGGAACCCGTGGCGTCGAGGCTCCGGCTTCCCGAGATCGGGTTGCCGCCGGCATCGGCGAACTGCACCGTGCCGCTGGTGTAGGAGGCGGGCGCCGGCGACGTGACCTGCAGCGTCTGGTAGGCCGTCGGATAGCACTGTGGCTGATCGACCACGTACTGCGAGGACAGGACGCGGGTGGCGCCGGTGCCACAGGCTCCGCCCGTGAAGGCGTCGAAGTTCTGGATCTGCGCGCTGCCTGTGTCCGCGTTGACCCAGAGGCAGGTCGGTCGCTGAGGGTCGACGGTGACGGTGTACGGACCGCCGAGGTTGGGCTCGACGTGCGGGAAGTTGGTGCAGACCTGCGACGTCGAGAAGTCGTAGCACTCGACCCGATTGAGGTTGAAGTCCTGGATGTAGACGCGCGCGCCGATCACCGCGGCCGGCCCGTTCCAGCGCGCCGTGCTGCCGTTGTTGAGCATCGCGTCCCAGCCGGCCGGCTGGGCGGTGGTGGTGCCGTCCAACTTGAAGCAGGGCGCGCCCGCCTGAGGCATGCAGACGCCGGTGATCGCGCCGCCGGCGTCGAGCCTCGGGACGGGCGCGCCGACGTTGCCGGCGAACGCGGAGCCGTTGGTTGCCGGCCAGCTGCCCGCGCAGTTGCCCAGGGTCGCGGTGTCGAAGCAGGCGAGCTTGTCATTGCTGCCGGAAGTGTTGGTGGGCCGGAAGGGGATGTAGTACCGGCTCCCGATGAGCGCCGACGGGTTGGCAGGAGCATCCGTGGTCTGCACGAGGGTCGCGCCGCCGAGGTCCACCGCATAGGGCTGGCCAGGGCACGCCGCCTTGGTGGCGAGGTCGAAGCACATCATCCGATCTCGGCCAGCGGCGTCTGGGGCGGTCGCATAGGTTTGGTTGAACGCGTAGAGCTTGGTGCCGACCTGTTGCTGTTGCGTGATCGCGGCGCCATTCGGCAACTGCGTCGCACCCGCTGCGGTGAGGGCGGTGAACCCGCAGAACGGTTGCTGGTTGGCATTGGCCAAAGCGATGTCGAAGCACACGACACCGCCCGCCCCGTCGCTCAGCCGGCGCGTGTAGATGTAGAGCCGGTTGGTGTCAGCGTCGAGCGTCAACCCGGGATGACCGCTGGACGCAAAGCCGCTGGGGGTCGAGTTGTCGACGACGGAGACCGGGTTCGGCCAGCACTGCTGCGCGTTGGACTGAAGATGACAGTTGACGATCAGGGCGCTGCCGTTGTGATGAAAGACGTTGTAGACGCGGTCGTTGGAGAACGCGAGAGCCCATCCGTCGCCGCCGCCTGCGCCGGCGAAGTTCGACGCCGGTGGCACCGCCATCGTCTGCGTCCGCGAGTAGGACGCCGCCTGCGCCGTCCCCGTCAACGCGAGAAGCAAAGCACCTGCCAGGACCGCACCGATCACCAAGCGCGCAGGTCGCAGGGCCGGGCGTCGTGCGGGTCGAAAGGCTGAAACGGCGTTACGTACCGCAGCGGCGTCCGGCATCTGGGAACTCGATTCGCGTCCCAGGTGTCGGCAGAGCCAGACGGTCGGAAGGGACATGAGCCGAGCCGGCGAGCAATTCGCAAGTTAGAGCGTGCTTGGGAACGCGTCAATCCGTAGAAGGCCGCAGATTGACAGAACCCTAAACCCGAACTTGTCGGCCGTTGTGGTGCCCCGCTTCGCCATCGGGAGGAATAGTCAACCTCTACAGCGCGACGATCGACGTCTTCGCGTTTCAGAGTGGCAACGGCGCGCCGTGCGGGTTCCAGGCCCAGGGAACGCTCTGGACGAGCGGCGCTGAACGCCGCGGCTTGTCTGGCGGAAAGTTGCGCTTTCCATGCGGAGTATGGGTTTTCAAGCCGGGCCGGCCGGCTGCCGTTCTAGGGGCTCTTCCGGGCGATTTCAGCCATCAGGCGAGGGACATAAACCGCTCTAACAAGCCATAAAAGAGACGCCCCTCACGTTGAGGGGCGTCTCGGGTACAGGGAGGAGAGATATGTGATTTTTTTTGCGTGTCTGTGGGAGGTAGGCCGACTTGGATTAGGCGCCGCGGGGCGCGATGAACCGCGTTGAAGCGGTCAGCGCGACCAATGCGACACCAATGCCGACCAAAAAGATTCCGGCGTTCCACTCATCCGTGACCAGCCCGACCGCCAGCCCGCCGATCACGGCGGTCAGCGCGAGCACGTAATCGAACCCGGCGTGGGCCGAGATCGGGATCCCCCGAGGGGATCCCTCGATCTGCAGCGCCAAGCCGAGCAGCAGGGCCCCGAGGCCGACCGTGATCACGGTCGCGGCGACGCCGAAGCCGAGCAGGAAGGGCGCCGCCATGATCGCCGGTGCAGCGAGCATCTCGAGCGTGCCGTGGATGGAAAGTGGAATGGCTTTCGTACTCATCGTGGGATCAGAGTACGAACATACGTGCGATTCGAGTGTGACTCCGATCACAGATCCGGCGGTTACGCTTTTGTGCACGGATGCTCGATCGACTCAGGAACACCCTCGGCCGGCTGCAGCGCTCCCTGTTCAACAAGACAGAGGACGCCTACAGGCACCGCGACGCGGCCGAGAACGACTCTCAAGCCGAGGCATACGCCGAAGGCGAAGCTCACGCCTATTCCGTCGCCGAGGACGAGGTTCGCGAGGCCCAGTCGGACGAGGAATAGCCGCCGCCGGCGCGGCCGGGCCTACTCGTAGCGTCGAGAGGCGACGAAGAAGAGGACACCGGCGAGGCAGAAGAGGTCGCGGGGGCTCATGCGCCAACCCGATCCGCAAGCGTGAGCGCCGCCGTCACCCGCTCGGCGACCGCCGGCCCGGTGAGCCCGACCTCCTCGCGCAGCAGCGCCGGCTTGCCGTGGGTGACGTAGCGATCCGGGAGGCCGATCCGGAGCACCCGGGCCCGCTCGGCACCCGGCTCGGCGAAGGCGTCCTCCAGGTGCTCGAGCACGGCGGAGCCGAAGCCGCCGGCGAGCACGTTCTCCTCGATCGTCACGACCAGCTCGTGGTCGGCCGCGAGGCGCTCGATCAGCGCCTCGTCGAGCGGCTTCGCGAAGCGGGCGTCGGCGACCGTGACGGTGAGCTCGTGCTCGGCGAGCAGGGCGGCGGCGTCGAGTGCGACGCGGACGCCGTAGCCGTAGCCGAGCAGAGCCACGCGCTGGCCCTCCTTCAGCACCTCGCCGGTGCCGATCGGAATCTCGCGGGCACGATCGGGCAGCGGCACCCCCTCGGCGGTCCCGCGCGGGTAGCGGAAGGCGATCGGCCCCTCGTCGTGGGCGAGCGCCGTGCGCAGCATGTGGCAGAGCATCGCCTCGTCGCGGGGTGCCATCACAACCACGTTCGGCAGCGGCCGGAAATAGGAGATGTCGAAGGCGCCATGGTGCGTTGGGCCGTCGTCGCCGACCAGCCCGGCGCGGTCCATCGCGAAGACGACGTTGAGCTTCTGCAGGCAGACGTCGTGGACGATCTGGTCGTAGGCGCGCTGGAGGAAGGTCGAGTAGATCGCACACACCGGCTTCGCCCCCTGGATCGCCAGCCCCGAGGCGAACAGGACCGCGTCCGGCTCGGCGATCCCGACGTCGTAGTACTGATCGGGGCACTCCTTCTCCAGCGCCGTCAGGCCGGTGCCGCCGGCCATCGCCGCCGTGATCCCGATCACCCGGGGGTCGCGCTTGGCCTCGACCACGAGCGCGTCGCCGAACACCGAGGTGTAGGCGGGCGGCGGCTTGGTCACCTCCTCGGGGCGGGCCCCCTCGCTCATCTCCCCGCGGGTGAGCGGCGGCTTTGCCGGCTTCTTCGGGGCGGGCTTGCCCTCGACGATCGAGCCCGGCTTCGCCGCGTGCCACTTCTCCATCCCCTCGAGGCCGCCCTCCTCGGCCGGCTCGAAGCCCTTGCCCTTGACCGTGTGGATGTGGACGACAACCGGCCGGTCGGCCTCGAACGCCGCCTGCAGGTTGGTGCGCAGGGCGCTCACGTCGTGGCCGTCGATCGGCCCCATGTAGGCGAGATCGAGCTCCTCGAAGAACAGGCCGGGCGCCGCGTAGGCCTTGATCGCCGCCTTGATCTCCGGCCCGAGGCGGCCGATCGTGTCGCCGAGCCCGAGCGGCAGCTTCGTCAGCCGCGTCTCGACCTCCTCGCGGGCGTGGTAGAGGCGCGGGTTGGCGCGCAGACGCTGGAACGAGCGCGCGATCGCGCCCACGTTGGGGGAGATCGACATGCCGTTGTCGTTGAGGACGATCACGATCGGCGTCTGCAGGCCGCCGGCGTTGTGGAGCGCCTCGAAGGCGACCCCTCCGGTCAGGGCCCCGTCGCCGATCACCGCGACCACCTTGCCGTCCTCGCCGATCCCGTGGCGCATCGCCTCCTTGAGCCCGACCGCATAGCCGATCGAGGTCGAGGCGTGCCCGGCGCCCATGATGTCGTGCTCGGACTCGAACACCGAGCAGAAGGGAGCGAGCCCCTCGTACTGGCGGATCGTCTCCAGCCGGTCGGCGCGCCCGGTCAGCACCTTGTGCGGATAGGCCTGGTGGCCGACGTCCCAGAGGATCTTGTCTCGCGGCGAGTCGAGCAGCGCGTGCAGGACCGTCGTCAGCTCGCAGGTGCCGAGGTTGGCGCCGAAGTGCCCGCCGATCTCGCCGATCGTGTCGATGATCAGCTCCCGGACCTCCTGGGCGACCCGGGTCAGCTCCTCGTCGGAGAGCCCCTTGAGGTCATCCGGGCCGTCGATCGAGTCGAGCAGGCGCTGCTCACCGTCGTGCTTGTCGGGGCTCGTACTCATCGCGAAGGACCCGAAATTGTGGCAGGCCGCATGGTCTTGGCCGGGATGAGCGCCTACGGCGGGCAGGATGCGTCCGGGCTCACCCTGACGAGGCGCAGCGCGGGCCGGTCGGTTAGTCGGACGGCGAGCTGCAGTCGATCGTCGTGCTGACGGTTGCCTGGGAGCCGCCTGGTGTCAGCGCGTAGGTGAGCACGTAGACCGACTGGCAGTCATCCCCCTCGCTATGGAGCAGGATCGCGCCGCCGCTCTCGATGATCGCCGCGCTGCCCTTGGGCACTCCGTTGACCGTGGGCTGTGTGATCGAGGCGACCTTGATCGGCCCGCTTCCCGGAGGGTTGATGTCGTTCGGTAGCACGTCGAGCCGGAAATCGCCGAAGGTTCCGTTGACGGGCGTCAGCCCGCCCCCAGGCGGATTCGTGTCGAAGGGGAAGGCCGTGAACGCGTCGTTGACCGCGGTCGGGCAGAGTACGTTGACCGTTACCGTCGCCTGCGAGCCGCCGGGCGTGAGCTGGTAGGTGAACGAGTCCGGGCCGCAATACGCCGCAGCGGGCGTGTAGCTGACGTTGGCGCCGCCGGTGGCGACGGCGACCGTGCCGTGGGCGCCGTTGGTCGCCGATCCGACCGAGAACGTCAGCCCGCCCGAGATGTCGTTGGCGAGCACGTCGATCGCGTTCGCGGCCGAGTCGTGACCGACGACCGCCGCGTCGTTGACCGCCGTCGGCAGGCAGGAAGCCGCGGCCGAGAGCGCCGTGCTCACCGAGGCGCCGTTGTTGGCGGGCACGTGATCGTTGGTGCCCGGGTCCTCGGCGATCCCGGCGATCACCGCGCTCGACGCGTTGCAGTTCGTGAACGCGATGCTGAGGTTGGTGGCGTCGGGGAGGTCGATGCCCATCGGGCCGATCGCGCAGCGCACCGTCGTCGCCGAGGTCGCGCTGCAGCGCGGGTCCGACAGCCCGGGCACGAACAGCGTCGCCGCGGGCAAAGTGAGGTCGACCCGGGTGTTGACCGCCGGCGTCGGCCCGTGGTTGGCAAGCGAGGCGTTGTAGACGGACGTGCTCAGCCCACCCGTGGAGGCCGTCGCTGGGCCGGTCATCGTCAGGTCGAGGTCCGCCTCGCAGTTCTGATGGCTCTCGAACAGGCAGCGGTCGACGCCGGTGCCGCCGTCGGCGACGTCGTTGTTTCCCTGCCCGCGCATGTCATCGTCGCCGTCATCGCCGTTGCTGTCGTCGTTGCCGCTCCCGGATCTGACCCGGTCGTTGCCCGCCCCCGCGCTCGTCGTGTCGTCGCCGGGCCCCGCGCAGATCACGTCGTCGCCGCCGAGGGCGTTGATCGTGTCGTCGCCGTCCCCGGCGCGGATCACGTCGTCGCCTTCGGTGCCGGTGAGCGTGTCATTGCCGGGCGTGCCCCCGACCGTGGCGACCACGCCGGCGCACCTCGGGCCCACCGCTGCGCCGGCCGGCGCGGCAAGCACCAGCAGCGCGAGCGCGGCGAAAACGACCAGGGAGAACAGCGTCCGTGCCGACGCCCCCGATGCCATGCGCAAAAGAGTACTACCGCCCGCCCGGCTGTCCAGCCGGAAATTCGGCCAGATTCGTGCCTAACAACCGGGCGCAGGCGTGAGCGGAGCGCTGATCTGGAACGCGTTGTTGCCCGGGAACTGGTCGATCGCACCGGAGGAATCGGCGCGCCCGCTGAAGCTGACGGACTGGTTGGGCGCGGTGGGGCAATCCGGGAACCGGAACGCGATGTCGAACCGGTCGTGCTCCATCACGTCGACGGTCTCCGCGAAGCAGTTGACCTGGTCGGTGGCGACCTCTATGCAGCGCGGATCGGATGCCGACGCCACGAACTCCGCCTGCGGCGGCAGCGCCCCGATCCCGACCGTCTCCTCTGCCGGGGAGGGCCCGAAGTTCGAGATCGTCAGGCTGCCGACGGAGACCGTCTGATCGCCGGCGTAGATCGGCAGCGTGCCCGTCGCGGAAGCGCTGACGTCGGCCTCGCAGAACACAGCGTGTTCGGCGAAGCAGCCGTCCGTCCCGTCCCCGCCGTCGGCGTGGTCGTCGCCGCCCTGGCCCTGGACGTCGTCGTCGCCGTCGCCGGTCAGCGTCTCGTCCGGCCCGTTGCCCAGGCGCACGCGGTCGTTGCCGTCGCCGGCTTCGATGTAGTCCGCGCCCGGACCCGCACAGATCGTGTCGGCGCCGCCGAGCGCGAGGATCCGGTCGTCGCCCTGGCCGGCGCCGATAACGTCGACGCCCTTGGTGCCGGAGATCGTGTCGGGGCCGGACGTGCCAATGATCGTCGGCCGAGCACCGCCGCATGATCTCGCCGCCTGAGCATCCGCGGGCAGGTTGACGAGCCCCAGGGCCACGAGCGCCGCCAAGCCCAGAGCGGCCCTCATCGCTGCCGGGTGTGGATGAAGTCGGTGACGAGGGCCAGGTCGTCCGTCTCGCCCTCGGCCTGGGCCAGGGCCGCGCGCGCTTTGGCGTGCGACTCGGCCGCCTGCTCGCGCGCGCGGTCGAGGCCGAACAGGCTCACGTAGGTGAGCTTGCCGTGCCGCTCGTCGGATCCCTGCGGCTTGCCGAGCTGCTCGTCGGAGCCGGTGACGTCGAGGATGTCGTCCACGATCTGAAACAACACGCCAAGTTCGGCGGAGAAGCGGCGGTACGGATCCATCCGCTGCTCGGACAGGCCGGCGAGCTGCAGCGGGACCGTGACGCTGACCGAGATCAGGCGACCAGTCTTCAACCCATGGAGCTGCCGCAGCGCCTCGGCGTCGAGCCCCTCGCCGGCGGTGACGTCCACGTACTGGCCGCCGACCATCCCCGCGACCCCGGTGGCGGCCGCCAGCTCGCCGAGCGCCGCTAGCACCCTCCCCGGCTCGCCGTCCTGGCGGGTGCAGAAGTGGCGGATCGCCTCGGCGAACAGGCCATCGCCGGCGAGGATCGCGACGTCCTCCCCGTAGACCACGTGCGAGGTCGGCCTGCCGCGGCGCAGCTCGTCGTCGTCCATCGCCGGCAGGTCGTCATGGATCAGCGAGTAGGTGTGGATGAGCTCGATCGCGGCCGCGGCCGGCAGCACATCGGCGGGATCGGTCCCGGCCGCGCGAGCGGCGGCGAGGCAGAGCACCGGGCGGATCCGCTTCCCGCCGGCGAGCAGCGAGTAGCGCATCGCCTCGTCGAGCCCGGCGGTCGCGGCGAGTTGCGAGAAGCCGAGCTCGTCCAGGTACTCCTCGACCAGCTCTCGCAGGTCGTCGGGGTAGTCCCCCACGCTCGCCTCAGCCCTCGTCGCTGCCCGACTCGCTCAGCGCGCGTTCGATCTCGTTGCCCGCCTCGCTGACCAACTCGGCCGCCTCGCGGGCGAGGGCCGCGGCCTCCTCATCGCCGACCTCGGGGTCGCGCAGCCGATCGGCGAGCTCGCTCAGCTTCGCGGTCAGGGCGCGCACCCGCGCCGCCGGGTCGCCGCTCACGATGGCGCCTCCTCGAGCTCGCGGGCGGCGGAGCCGAGGATCCCGTTGACGAACCCGGGCGCGTCGACGCCGCAGTACTCCTTCGCCATGTTCACCGCCTCGTCGATCGCAACCTCCACGGGCAGCCCCTGGCGCATCTCGTGTAGGGCGACCCGCATGATCGAGCGCTCGAGGGCGGCGATCCGGTCGAGCGCCCAGCCGCGCGACAGCCGCGCGATCTCCTCGTCCAGCGAACCAAGCTCTGAGTCGGTGCCCTCGGCGAGCTCGCGCGTGAACGGCTTCGCCGCGGCTAGCTGCTCCTCAAGCGAGCGCCCGGTCACGTCGCGCTGGTAGAGCGCGAAGACCGCGTCGCGGCGTTGATCGGATCGGCGCACTGGCCAGAGGCTACCCGCGCGCCGCCCCTGCGACCCGGAGCTGGTCGACGAGCGTGGACGGCCTGAGCACGGCGTCTAGCCAGTGAACGCGCAGCACGGTCTCACCGTGGCGCTCGAGCAATGCCTGCCGGTCGTGGTCATCGGCGCGTGCAAGCGGGTCGTCGTGCCAGGCAGTGCTGTCGATCTCCAGGATCAGCCGCCGGCCGGGCCAGCGCAGGTCCGGGACGACCCGGCGGCCCTCGAGGACCAGCGGCTTGTTGACGTCGGGGTGAACGAACCCGGCCTCCAGCACGACGTCGAGCACATCGCTCTCGGCCTCGCTTCGCGTCGGCGCGGCGCCCGACGCGATCGCCTCGCGCAGGATCTTGGAGCCGCGGGCGCCGGGATTGCGGCCGAGCGCCTGGCCGATCTGGCGGAGCGTGACCTTGCCCGTGCCGAGAGCCCGCCGCACCGCGCGGCGCACACGGTGGGGCTCGAGCATCGACGCGAGGTCGAGGAGGGTCCGGGCAGGTGTAGTAACGGGGATGCCGTTCAGCTCGCGGCGGTCGATCGGGTCGAGGCCCCTGGCACGATGCACGTGGATCCCGCGGTGGGAGCGGTGCGCTCCTCCCAGGACGATCACGTGGATACGCCCGCCGAGTTGATCGACGAAGCCCTGCAGCTCGGCGGCCGACCAATGGCTCAGGAGGGCGTTCGGCCCGCAGGCCTTGACGGCAGCGAGCAAGTGGCCTTCCCAGGGTGGATTGGGATGGCCAACCGCCCAGACGGCCCGGTAAAGGCAGTGAAGGGTGCCGGCTCGGCGACGCGTTGCGATCGTGTTGTACGTGTGGCCGCAGGCGAGCAACTCGCTCGTCGACATCACCCCCCATTGCTCCGCGGCGACCTCCGCCACGCGCCGATCCACGCGAGTGGCGTCTAACTGGGCGCCAGGAGTAGTTAGACGCCACTCGCGTCCCATGCGCCCACCCTTACTGCCCCCGTTGTTCGTGGGGCGCGCGGCGTGTGCCGGAAGCGCGTCGCGCTACGCGCGGGAGACGTACTCGCCGCTGCGGGTGTCGACGCGGACGCGGTCGCCCTCGTTGACGAACAGGGGGACCTGGACGATGACGCCGGACTCGAGCGTGGCGGGCTTGGTGCCGCCGCCGGAGGCGGTGTCGCCCTTGAGCCCGGGGTCGGTCTGGGTGACGGCCATGTCGACCGCGCTGGCGACCTGGACGCCGGCGGGGCGCTCGTCGACGAGCAGCAGCTCGACGTGGTCGTTCGGCAGCACCCACTGCAGCTCCTCGGCGATCCCGTCACGCTGCAGCTCGAGCTGCTCGTAGGACTCGGTGTCCATGAACACGGCGGCGTCGCCGGAGTCGTAGAGGTACTGCATCCGCTTGGACTCGGTGCGCACCGGGCGGAACTTCTCGCCGGCGCGGAAGGTCTTGTCGACGACGTTGCCGTCCTCGACCCGCTTCAGCTTCGTGCGCACGAAGGCGCCGCCCTTGCCCGGCTTCACGTGCTGGAAGTCCATGATCCGCCAGATCGTGCCCTCGACCTCGATGTGCGCCCCGTTCTTGAACTGATTGGTCGAGATCACGACGGCGGAGGGTAGCGAGGCGCCGTCGGATGCGGTTAGGGTGCGCACATGCACGTACAGTGATTTTTTGGGGGGAAGGGTGAAGAGAGGATTGGTTCCGGAGCTACTGGACGGCCTGCTGCGCGCGCCGTCGCCATCGGGGTATGAGGGGCCGGCATCGGAGGTATGGCGCCAGGCGGCGGCGTTCGCCGAGCTGTCGACCGACCGGATCGGGTCGTCGATCGCCCGCGTCGCGGGTGAGAGCGACAAGCCGCTGGTCGCGATCGTCGGCCACATCGACGAGATCGGGCTGGCGATCACCCACGTCGACGAGAAGGGCTTCGCCTGGTTCACCCCGATCGGCGGCTGGGACCCGCAGATCCTGGTCGGCCAGCGGGTCACCGTGCAGGCGCGCGAAGGCGCCGTCCCGGGCGTGATCGGCCGCAAGCCGGTTCATCTGCTCAAGGACGAGCAGAAGAAGAAGCCGGTCGAGCTCGACGGCCTGCACATCGATATCGGTGCCGCCGACGGCGAGCACGCCCTGAAGATGGTCCGGATCGGCGATCCGGTAGTGATCGACGCCGAGCCCGTGGCGGTCGCCGGTGAGCGCCTGGTGTCGCGCTCGATGGACAACCGGCTCGGCTCCTATGTCGCGCTCGAGGTCGCCCGCCGCTGCCACGAGCGCGGCGGGCACGTCGCCAGCGTCGCGGGCGTCGCCGCGGTCCAGGAGGAGATCGGGATCAACGGCGCCCGCACCTCCGCCTACCTGCTCGAGCCCGAGATCGCCGTCGTCGTCGACGTCACTCACGCCACCGACGCCCCCGGGATCGAGGAGAAGGAGTCGGGTAGCCACGCACTCGGATCCGGGCCGGTGATCGGACGCGGCTCAACCCTGTCGCCGAAGCTCTTCGAGCTCCTCGCCGAGACCGCCGAAAAGGAGAAGATCGAGCACACGATCGAGGCCTCGGGCCGCTGGAGCGGCACCGACGCCGACGCCTACCAGGTCTCGCGCGCCGGGATCCCGACCGGGCTGGTCTCGATCCCGCTGCGCTACATGCACTCGCCGGTCGAGATGGTCGACCTGCGCGACGTCGAGGCCGTGGTCGAGCTCCTGGTCGCCTTCGTCGTCTCGGTCGGGCCGGACGTCGACCTGGCCCGCTAGCAACCGCTAGAGCAGCGGCTCGTAGAGGGTGTAGGTACCGACCAGCTCGCCCTCGTCGAGCACGTGCCCCTCGATCGCCTCGCGGACGTCGTCGAGCTTGAACTCGCCCTCGAGGCCGAGGCTGGGGACGTCGAGCGCGTAGACGACGAAGTGGTAGTGATGCAGCCGCTCGTCGTTGAAGGGCGGGAAGGGGCCGTCGTAATGGCCGTAGATGCCGCCCATGTCCGGATCGCCGGCGAGGAAGTCGGTGTAGCTGTTGACGCCGCCGATCCCGTGCTCGCTGGGACCGGGATCCTTGCCGCCGATCACGATCCCGGTCGACCCGGCGCCCTCGGGCAGCTCGGTCAGGTCGGGGGCGACGTCGACCAGCAGCCAATGGGCGAAATCGGCGCGCTCGGCGTCCTCGGGCAGCGTCTTGCCCTCCTGGTTGACGTCGGTCGCGTCGGCCGGGACGTCGGGGTCGTAGACGATCACGGCAAACGACTCGGTGCCCTCGGGATGGCCCGACCAGCGCAGATGCGGGCTGCGGTTCCCGCCCTCGGGCGCGGCCCCGCCGCTGCCGTCGGGGACGCCGAAGGAGTGCTCGTCGGGCACCCGCTCGCCGTCGGTGATGCTGTCGGACTCGACCTTCAACGCCATGCTGATCTCCTTGTTCTAATCGACCTTGCGCAGTTGCTTGCCCAATGAGCTCAGGTTGCGGGGGCCGTCATCGGTGACCACGACCAGGTCCTCGATCCGGATCCCGAACTCGCCCGGAAGGTAGACGCCGGGCTCGACCGTGACCACGTCGCCGGCTTCGAGCACGTCCTCGGAGGTCTTGCCCAGCCGCGGCGCCTCGTGGACCTCGAGCCCGACCCCGTGGCCGAGGCCATGGCCGAAATGCTCCTCGTGCCCGCCGTCGCGAATCACCGCGCGCGCGGCCTCGTCGGCCTCCTCGCCGCTGACCCCGGGCCGGACCGCCGCGAGTCCCGCCGCCTGCGCCTCGCGGACCAGCTCGTAAGCCTGCCGCGCGGGCTCGCCGATCTCGCCGACCGCGAACGTGCGCGTGCAGTCGGAGGCGTAGCCGTCGAACATCGCGCCCATGTCCCAGACGACCAGATCCCCCTCGGCGATCACGCGATCCGTCGGCTCGGCGTGCGGAAGCGCGCCGTTCGGACCGGCGGCGACGATCGCCGGGAACGAGGGCTCGGCGCCGAGCTCGCGGATCCGGGCGTGCGCGGCCTCGGCGACCTGCCGCTCGCTGCGGCCGGCCAGGCCCGCCGAGAGCACCGTTTCGTAGGCGTCGTCGGCGATCCGGGCGGCCTCGGCGATCGCGGCCACCTCGTCCTCGTCCTTGCGCCGGCGAAGCTTCTCCACCAGGCCGGCCGCCGCGACCAGCTCCACCCCCTCCCCCAGCTCGCCCTCGAGCTTCGCAAGCTGGGCGACGCTGGTGGCAGCGTCGTCGAAGCCGACCTTTCCCGAGAGGTGCTTGGCCAGCTCCTCGAGGATGCGGGAGGTGGCGGTTACCCGCTCGAACGCCTCGTCGACCTCGGCCTCGGCGCGCTCGGTGTAGCGGAAGTCGGTGATGAAGATCCGGCTCTGAGGCCCGATGACGACGATCGCGCTCGTCCCCGTGAACCCGGTCAGCCAGCGGCAGTTGGCGATCGCGTCGGGACCCGAATCGCCCGGCCGCACCAGATCGCCGACGATCAGCTGGTCGAGGCCCTCGTTCGAGACCAGCTCGGCGAGTCGGTCCGCGCGGTCTGCGCTCATGCTCCGAGCTCCTTGCGAAGCAGCTCGAGCGCCTCGCGATAACCGTCGGCACCCTTGCCGGAGACGGCGCCAAGCACGAGGCCGTCGAGCACCGACACGCGCCGCCACTCCTCCCGCACGGAGACGTCGGAGATGTGGACCTCGACCGCGGGCAGCCCGGCGATCTCGAGCGCGTCGCGGATCGCGTAGCTGTAGTGGCTCCAGGCTCCGGGGTTGAGCACCGCCGCATCGGCGACCTCGGGGAGGCGGTGGAGGCGCTCGACGTAATCGCCCTCGTGGTTGGTCTGAAAGAAGGCGACCTCGAGGTCGAGCTCCTGGCCGAAGCGCTTGATCTTCGTCTGCAGCTCGGGCAGCGTCATCGTCCCGTAGTGCTCCGGGTCGCGGCGCCCGAGCGCGTCGAGGTTGACCCCATGGAGCACCTCGACCCGGTTGTGGGCCGTGGCCATCATCCGGTGTCGACGAGACTCTGCACGGCAGCTCGCACCTTATCCGGGTCGACGAGCTGGCCGGTGACGACCTCGCCCGGACGCGGGCAGAGCACGAAGCCGACCCCCTCGGCGGTCCGCTTCTTGTCGCGACCGATCGCGGCGACCAGGTCGTCGAGCCCGATCGAGCGGTCGAGCCGGGTCGGCAGGCCGGTGCGGGTGAGGATCGCCTCGACCTCGTCGCGCAGGTCGCCGGCGCCGGAGAGCTCGAGCGCCGCGAGCAGGCCGAGCCCGACCGCCTCCCCATGCCGATAGCGCGAGTAGTCCGAGGCCGTCTCGATCGCGTGACCGACGGTGTGACCGAGGTTGAGCGCCTCCCGGCCGCCGCTGTCGCGCTCGTCCGCGGCGACGACCGCCAGCTTCGTCCGCGCGCAGGCGAAGATCACCTCGTCCAGCGCCTCGGGATCGAGTGTCTCGATCGCGCGCACCCGCTCCCAGAGCGCTCCGCCGGCGATCAGCGCCGTCTTCACGACCTCGACGAACCCGGCCGCGAGCTCGGCAGCGGGAAGGGTTCCGAGGGTCGCCGGATCGGCCAGCACGGCTGCCGGCTGGTGATAGGCGCCGACGTAGTTCTTCGCCTCCGGCAGGTCGACGCCAGTCTTGCCCCCGTAGGCGGAGTCGACCTGGGCGACGAGCGTGGTCGGGATCTGGACCACCGCGACCCCGCGCTGGTAGGTGGCGGCGCAAAAGCCGGCGAGGTCGCCGACGACGCCTCCGCCGAGCGCCAGGATGTGGTCCTCTCGCGTCATCCCGAGCCCGGCCAGCTCACGCAGCACCCGCTCCGCCTCGCCGAGCGTCTTCGCGCCTTCTCCCGGCCCCACCGCGATCCGGCCCGCGACGTGCTCGAGGCGGCCGCCGTAGAGCGAGTCGACGGTCTCGTCGGTGATGCAGAACGGCCGTCCGCCGAGCCCGATCTCGCCGTGCGCGGCGGCCCGGCCGAGCGGGCTCTCGCCGAGCAGGCCACGGCCGACGAAAGCGGGATAGTCGCCGGAGGCGCTGGTCGCCCAGGCAAGCCGGAAGCCGGCCGGAAGCTCGCTCAGCGCCCGCAGCGCCGGCAGCGAGCGCCTCACCGCCTCACGGCGGCCGGGGACGACGGCGTCGGCGAGCGACTCGTAGATCGGCCGCCGCTCGGCGTAGAGCTCCGCGAAGCGGACGTGGTCGGCGGCCAGCGGGCGGGCCGAGCCCTCGACCCGCGACCAGGCCTCGCCGATCTCGGCGTCCAGCCAGACGACCGTGTGGCGTCCGAGGGCGGTTCGCACGCGTTCGGAGAGCACGCTGCCCCCGCCGAGCGCGATCGCTCCCCCCTCGGCGCGCTCGAGCAGCTCGCCGACGATCTCCTCCTCGCGGCGGCGGAACTCCGCCTCGCCCTGGGCGGCGAAGAAGGCGTCGATCGACGTCCCGAGCCGTTCGGTGAGGACCCGGTCGGCGTCGACGGCCTCGAGCCCGGCGGCCGCGGCGGCGAGCACCGCCTTCGACTTGCCGGAACCCATGAAGCCGATGAAGACGAGCGCCCGGGCCGAACCGTCGCGCCCTGTCGCTAGCGCCGCCAATCGATCCGCTCCCGGTACGCCTGCACGGCGGCGAGAACGTCATCGATGTGGTCGCCGCCGAACTTCTCGCGATAGCAGCCGGCCAGGACCAGGGCGACCATCGCCTCGGCGACGACCCCGGCGGCCGGGACGACGGTCGAATCGGTGCGCTCGCGCATCGCCTGCGCCGGCTCCTTGGTCTCCGTGTCGACCGAGCGCAAGGGCTTGGTCAGCGTCGAGATCGGCTTCAGCGCGCCGCGGACGATCAGCGGCTCGCCGTTCGACATCCCGCCCTCGACACCACCGGCGCGGTTGGTCTGGCGGTGGTAGCCGCGCTCCTCGGACCAGAAGATCTCGTCGTGGGACTCCGAGCCGGGTGCTCCGGCCACCTCCCACGCCTCGCCGACGCTGACCCCTTTGACCGCCTGGATCGAGACCACCGCGTGGGCGAGGCGGCCGTCGAGCCGCGTGTCCCAGGAGGCGTATGAGCCCAGTCCGGGGATGAGGCCGAAGGCGCGGACCTCGAAGATCCCGCCGAGGCTCTCGTTTGCCTTTCGCAGCCGGTCGATCTCCGCGATCATCCGCTGCTCGGCGTCGGGGTCGAGGCAGCGCACCGGCGAGTCGTCAACGCCGGCGAAATCCTCCGGGGTGAGCTCGTTGCCCTCCGGCGCCGCGACCGAGGCGATCCGCAGCACGTGGCTGTAGACGCCGACCCCGAGCGCGGCGAGGAACTCCTTCGCCAGCGCCCCGGCGGCGACCCGGGCCGCGGTCTCGCGCGCCGAGGCGCGCTCGAGCACGTTACGGACGTCGCCGTGCCCGTACTTCTGCGCCCCGACCAGGTCGGCGTGGCCGGGTCGCGGCAGGTGCGACTCCTCGACCTCGGCCTCGACCGGCCAGGGGTTCATCCGCTCCTCCCAGTTGGCGTAGTCGCGGTTGGCGACCAGGAGCGCGACCGGGCTCCCGAGGGTGCGCCCGTGGCGGATCCCGGAGCGGACCTCGACCGAATCGCTCTCGATCTTCATCCGGCCGCCGCGGCCGTGGCCGAGCTGGCGACGCGCCATCTCGCGGTCGATCCGCTCGCGATCGAGCTCGAGTCCGGCCGGCAGGCCCTCGACGATCGCGACGAGCCCTGGCCCGTGCGACTCGCCCGCTGTGGTGAACCGAAGCGCGGTCATGGGGCGTCAAATCTAGACGCCCGCCCTGGACGCCCGCCGAACGGCGTCTACGTGCCGCTGGGAGCGACGTTGTCGAAGCTGCCCGGGAAGCCGGCGGCGATCAGCTCCGCGCTGGTCACCACCAGCTCGTTGCCGGCGACGTCGACGAGGTGCACCTCGACCGTCCAGACGCCGGCCGCCGAGCCCCCGGGCAGGGTGATGCTGCCCGCGTATCCGCCGCCCGCGGCCGAGATCGGAACCACGAACTGCGGCTGGTTGACCGGGTCGTAGACGACGATCGACGAGGCGGCCGCGTCGATGCCCGAGAGCGCGTCGGCGCCGCTGAGGGTGAAGCTGATCGTGTCATTTCCCTGCTCGGTGTTGATCGTGTCCGGAGTCAGGTCGAAGGCGGTCAGGTCGGGCGTGTCGCTGTCGCCCACCCCGGTCTGCTCGAAGCCGCCGGGGTCGCCGGCTGCGATCAGCTGGGTCGACGAGACCGAGGTCACGTACCCGGCGTTGTCGGCCAGGCGCAGCTCGACCGTCCAGGTCCCGGTGGCCGAATAGCGCGGGATCGTCACCGCTGCGGTGTAGGAGCCGTTGAGCTCGTCGCCGGCGACCAGCGCCAGCGTGCCCTCGTAGGTCGGCGCACCCGACGGGCCGTGGACGATCACCCGCGAGGCGGCGGGGTCGACGCCGGACAGGTCGTCGCCGGCGTCGACGTCGAAGTTCACGACCGCGGCGGCGGCGAACGTGTCAATCGAGGTCGGTGAGAGGTCGAAGCCGCTCAGGGACGGCCCGCCGAGGTCTCCGACGCCGGTCTGCTGGAAGTCGTGCGGGAGCCCGGCGGTATTCAGATTCGCGCTGGTCAGCGCAAGCTGGTTCCCGGCCTCGTCGGCGAGGAGCACCTGGACCGTCCAGGTGCCCTGAGGGGAGTACCTGGGCAGCACGACCGAGGCGGAGTAGCTGCCGTTCAGAGGGTTGCCCGTGACGAACTGGAGGGGCGACTCGAAGGTCGGGACCCCGGACGGGCCGATCACGGTCACCCGAGAGGCGGCGGGGTCGACGCCGGACGCGTCGTCGGTGACCGTGAGCGTGAAGCCGACGGACCGAGCCAGGGCCGAGGTGTCGACCGAAGGCGGTGAGATCGCCAGCGCCTGGAGCACCGGCGGCGCCGCGTCGCAGTTGCCCGCGAAGGTGTTGACCCCGGTGCCACCGTCGCAGTTGTTGAAGCCGTTGCCGCCGTCGAGGTGGTCGTCGTCGGGGCCGCCGAAGAGATCGTCGTCGCCCTGGTCGCCGAACAGCCTGTCGTCCCCGGCCTGGCCGGAGATGTGATCGGCGCCGTCGGCCGCCGAGATCGCGTCGTCGCCCGGACCGCCGGCGATCGCGTTCGCCTGGTCGTCGGCTGTGATCGAGTCGTCCCCGCTGGAGCCGATCACGTTCTCGACCGCGAGCAGCACGTCCTCGCCGTCGCCGGTGGCCTGACCGCTGACGAGGTTGACGTCCACCGCGGCTGGCGAGTCGGCGAAGGAGACCGTGTCGGTGCCGCCCCGGGCGTCGAGCAGGTTGGCACCCGCGTCGCCGGCGAGCGTGTCCGACTGGTCGGTCGCGATCAGGTCCTCGATCCCGGCGACGAGGTCGGCGCCCTGCCCGGAGACCGAGCCGGCCCGCAGGTCCGCGTTCACCGCGGTCGGGGATCCGGCGTAGGTCAGGGTGTCGGATCCGGGGCCGCCGGCGAGGTTGTCGTCGCCGCCGTCGCCGGCGAGCGTGTCGGCGCCGTCGGAGCCGTCGATCACGTCCGCACCCTCGCCCCCGGCAAGTGAGTCGGCGCCGTCGCCGCCGGTGAGGGTGTCGCCCCCGGGGTCGCCGGTCAAGGTGTCGGCGCCGTCGGCGCCGTCGATCCGGTCGTCGCCGGCGTTGCCCGCCAGGTAGTCGTTGCCGTCGTCGCCGCTCAGCGTGTCGTTGCCGTCGTCGCCGCTCAGCGTGTCGGCGCCGTCACCGCCGTCGACCAGGTCGCTGCCGTCGCCGCCGTTGAGCGAATCGATCCCGTCGCCGCCAGTGAGGGTGTCGTCGCCGTCATTGGTGGTCAGGGTGTCGGCGCCGCCGGCGCCGTCGACGACGTTCGCGTCGCCGTCACCGTTGAGGGTGTCGTCGTGCGCCGACCCGATCAGATTCTCGAAACCGGCCAGCGCGTCGTTCCCGTCGCCGCTCGCCTGCCCGCCGGCCAGATCCGCGTCGACGCCGTTCGGCGCCCCGGCGAAGGAGATCGTGTCGACTCCGCCGCCTGCGTCGAGCACGTTGTCCGCGTCGTCGCCGGCGATCGCGTCGTCGTGCGCTGAGCCGGTCAGGTTCTCGATCCCCGAGATCGAGTCGGTGCCGATGCCGGTAACCGTGCCGGCCCTCAGGTCCGCGACGACCGGCCCCGCGGCGGCGGCATAGCTGGTCGAGTCCACCCCACCCTGGCCCCTGAGCGTGTCGTCGCCAGCGCCGCCGAGCAGCGTGTCATCCCCGTCGCCCCCGCTGAGCTCGTTGTCGGCAGCGTCGCCGGTCAGCGAGTCGGCGAACGAGGTGCCGATCACGTTCTCGACCCCGCTCAGCGCATCCTCGCCGTCGCCGCTGGCGGTGCCGGCGGCAAGATCGACGGCCACGGGCCCGGGCAGGTCCGCGAAGGCCGCTACGTCGACCCCGTCCTGGCCGTCGTAGTTGTCGTTGCCCTTGCCCCCGGACAGGCTGTCGTCGCCGGGGCCGCCGGCGAGCGTGTCGTTACCCGACTTGCCGCTGACGATGTCGGCGCCCGGTCCCGCCTTGAGCACGTCGTCGCCGCCCTTGCCGATCAGGACGTCGTCGCCGCCCTTGCCGCAGAGGACATCCTTCTTCTTGGTCCCCTTGAGGACGTCGACGCCACCGGTTCCCGTTTTCGTGCACTTGGCGGCCGCCGCGCTACCGACGGGCGCGAGGACAAGCGCGAGGAAGAGCGCCACTGCCAGGGTGGCGAGCCGCACGCCGCGAGCGGCGGTCGGATAGGTGGTGTATGCGGTCACGATCGGGCCCCTCCCCGATCTACTCGGCAGGAAGCTGGTGATCCCGGATCTCGAGTAGGCGCAGATCGAACGTCTGTCCGTCGGGGCCGAAGTCGAGCGTCGCCGTCTCGTTCTTCTCGAGCGTGATGTAGAGGCAGGCCTCAGGGCTCGGGACGCAGGCGCCGTCGCCGGCGACCATGGTCGCGTCCTTGGAGACGACGAAGGCGGCGCGCTGGCCCTTCTCGTCGGTGCCGAGGAAGGCGACGACGGCCGTCGAGTTGTTGGGCAGGATCGTCATCGGCTTGACGTTCTCGTGCAGTTTCGGATCGCCCTGAAGGCCGATCATCAGGTCGACCCGGCGCGTGAACAGGTGGTTGACCACCTCGACGTCGTCGCTGGAGGGCTGGTTGCCGTTGCCGCCGTTGCCGTTGCCGCCATTACCGTTGCCGCCGTTGCCATTGCCCGAACCGCCACCGGTGTTGTCGGTCGTGGTCGAGCCGCCGTCGGTGGTC
Organism: Solirubrobacterales bacterium; assembly: GCA_033856255.1. Taxonomy (GTDB): domain Bacteria; phylum Actinomycetota; class Thermoleophilia; order Solirubrobacterales; family 70-9; genus WHSW01. Next base: position 20,478 of record JAWVFH010000060.1, read on the forward strand.
ACATCTCCGGTGCCGCCGGTCGACACGTCGCCGCTCGAGGGCGTCGGCCCGATCGGAGGCGGAGCGGCCCCCTCGCCGGTCGTGGCCGGCGGAGGCGTCGTCGAGCTCGTGTCCGGGCTCGTGTTCGTCGCGGCGCCGGAGCCGGAGCCGGATCCGTCGCCCTGCGCGGCGGCCACGAACTGGGGCTTGAAGGGGTTCTTCGACTTCAGGGCGTCGAGGCGCTTGCGGTAGTTGCGGACGCCGACGCTGGTATCGGCGAGAACCGCCGCGCTCACCGGCGAGGCGGACTTGTCGACGGCCACCGCGACGGGGGCGGGCGGCGCAGGCTCATCCGGGGTCTTGAGCAGCATGGGCACAGCAACCAACGCCACGAGCAGGGCCACCGCGGGCACCAGGAGCCGGCGATCGCGGAGGTCGCGATACACGTCGTTCAGAGCTTGGGGGACCTTGAGCTGGCTCAATTTGCCACCACCGCCGCGGAGACAGCCGGATCGGTGGCGGGCGCGGCCGGGGCCGTCGCCGGCGCCGCGGTCGCGGGCGCCGGCCCCGTCGGGGTTGCCCCCGCGGTGATCCCCTGGTCGACCGGAGTCAGATAGCTGGTCGCCGTGACATCCGCCGTCAACTGCGGGAAGCCCGCGGGGCCGGCGGTGAGGTCGAAGCCGTCGATGGTCAGCAGGCGGCCGTCGACCGAGACGGCTTCGCCGTGCGTATTGACCATGTCGTCGACGCGCCCGAAGAAGTCGGCGATCTGGAAGAAGCCGCCGTCGAAGCTCAGCGAATAGGGCATCACCGGGAGCCCGGCGCTACCCACGGTGGCCCCGATCGGGAGCAGGGCGACGCTGGCCTCCGAGGCTGTCCCGGTCGTCGCGTCGGTCGTTGGGGCCACGACGGGAGCGGCCGAGTCGGCGCTGCTGCTGAGCGAGATCGACCGGAAGTCGACGCCGGAGCGAACCGACAGGGTCTGCAGCTGAGTCAGCAGGCTCGGGGTGTCGGCGTCGACGGGGACCGCCTTGCCGAGCGTGATCAGCTGCTTGTAGTTGGACGAGAAGTCGTTCTTCGCCTGCGCGCCGGTTGCGGCGGCCGCCTCCGCCTGCGTCACCTCGACCTGCAGGTCGGCAACCTGACTCTCGAGGTCGGAAGCATGCTGGCGCTTCGGAGTCAGGACCAGGAAGTAGAAGGCGGCGACGACGGCGATGCCGGCGACGACGACGAGGATCGTGCGATCGGAGCCCTTCATCAGCCACCCACCCCCACGGCCGCGGCGCCGTCCTTGGCGTCTGAGATCTGCTTTTGAGCCGAGTCCTTGGCGCCCTGCTCGGTCGCCTGCGTGGCGGCGATCCCCGAGTTGTCGGCGGTGGTCGCGGGCGTCGTCGTCCCGGCTTCCGGGGTCGTCGTTGCGGCGGGAGTCGCGGGGACCGTGCCGGCTGCCGCGACGGGCGCCGCCGGCACGGCGTCGAAGGCGACCGTGACGTGGAACGCCGCCACCTGGGGGCCGGTCTGACAGGAGCCCTCCGCACCGGAGGCCGCGGCGCTCGAGGTCGCGCCGGGGGCCGCTGCGGACTCGTCACCAAGCTGGGAGCTCTCCATGCCCACGCGGGTGACGCCGTCGATGTCCCTGAGCGCGGCGAGGAAGCGGGCAACGCCGTTCTGGCCCGGGGCGCAACCGCTGATCTGAAGCTGCGGGCCCGTGATCGAGGCGTCGGTGGGCCCGGCGTCCGAGGTGCCGACCGAGACGCCCGTGGTGGCCGTTCCGGTGAGGTTCTCGATCGTCACCCGTCGCGGGATCACGAGGGCAAACTCGTTGAGGACGCGCTGCCAGTCGAACCGGCTCTGGGCGAGGCTGGCCACGGTCTCGTCGCGGCTCTGGGTAAGGCTCGCGAACTCGCCGTACGGGGCAAGGTCGGCCGCGGCCGTATCGGCCACGGCCTTGCGCGCCTGCAGCGAAGCCAGCTCCGACTCGCTCTGGCGGGCGCTGTTGCCGGCCAGGACCACGAGGACGACGCCGATCAGCGCCAGGGCGAGCACCCCGACGATCGCGTAGGAGGCGGCCCCGGCGCGCAGCGGCGCATGGTCGCCGCGGCGGTCCTCGAGTGGGATCAGGTTGACGGCGCGCACGGCTACTCCTCCAGACCCAGTCCGTAGGAGAGGGTGAGGCGATCGGCGGCCGGGCCCGCGGCGCTGCTCAGCGGCGCCGGAACGCCCCGGCGCACGGGCAGCGGCAGGTCGCCGTCGAGTCGTGCGACGAGGCCCGGGATCGCGCAGCCCGGTCCGGCGAGGATGATCGCGTCCAGGCTGACGGCGTCCTCGGCGGCAGCGTAGTACTCGACCGAGCGGCGCAGCTCGTCGACCAGCGTCGCGGTGCCGGCGGTGAGCGAGTCACGGGTCGCAGTGACGAGCCCCGCGTCGCCCTCGATCTCCTCGACCGGGGCCTCGAGGCCGACGTGCAGGAGCCACTGGCGCGCATGCTCGAGCGTCAGGCTCGAGCTCGCCGACAGAGACTGGGCGATCCCCTCGATGCCGAAGCCGAGCACGCGGCTGAAGACGCAGTAGGACTCGCGAGCGACCGCGAGATTCGTGATGTCGCCGAGGTGGCAGTACAGCTGCCCCGCTGTCGTCGCACCCTCGGCAACTTCGGCGGTCGCGGCGGCGGCCGGCACGGACTTGCCGGCGAGCGCGCGAATCAGGGCGAAGGAGGAATGGTCGATCCCGACCGGTCGCAGGCCGGCGTGGTTGACGGCGTCAAGCAGGGTCTCGAGCATCTCCCGGCGCGCGGCCACGGCGACGACTTCCAGCCCCGGGGTCTCGTCCTCGGGCGCCTTCGGAATCAGCTGCCAGTCGAGCACCGCCCGGTCGAGCGGCATCGGGATGTGATCCTGGGCCGCGAACCGGACCGCCGAGGCGAGCTCGTCGCGGTTGTCGATCTGCGGCAGGCGGATCGTCCGCACGGCGACTCGCTGGTTGGCGATCCCGATCCGGACCTCACGCGGAAGCTTATGGGCCGCGAACAGCTCCTTGAGGGCGGCGCCGACGACCTCGGCGTCGTGGACCTCACCGTCGCGAACGGCGCCCGCGGGCAGAGCCGCGACGCCAAAGCCCTGGACGCTGACGGCACCGTTGACGCTCAGCTCGGTCGCGGCGACGCTGCCGGCCTCGATGTCGAGACCGACGGCCTGCTCCGCGCGGTGGCGGGGCTGCATCAGGGACTTCTTCTTGATCGAGATCATGGCTGCTCAGGCGCGAAGGCGAGCGAGATGCCCCCGCAACGCCCTCGGGACACCAATCGGCGCGATCGGCGCCGAACTTGAGTTTTTGAGAGCCACGAAACGTGCCTGGCAGCGCACGCCTGGGCGTGCGCCGGGCTCAGCCTGTGAAGTTGTCGAGATACCAGTCGACGATCTCGTCGCCGAACCACAGCCCGGCCACCCCGCCGAGGGCCAGGAAGGGGCCGAAGGGAACCGCCGACTTGCGGGCCGCCGCGCCGCCGCGAGCGATCATCGCGAGCCCCAGGATCGAGCCCGCGAGCAAGCCGATCAGCACCGCCGGCGCGATCGAGCGGCCGAGGTAGATCGCCATCATCGCGACCAGCTTCGCGTCGCCCATCCCCATCCCTCGCGGGTAGGCGAGCGCGATCAGCACGAACGCGCCGCCCGCGACGGCGACCGCGATCGCTCGCTGATCGAGCTCGCCGAGGCCGAAGACGAGCACCACGGCGATTCCCGCGAGCGCGCCGAAGAGGACTAGGGCGTTGGGGATGATCCGGAGCTCGAGATCGGTGAGCGTGACGGCGACGAGGACCGAGCAGAGCAGCAGCCCGAGGACCAGCTCGCCGGCGTCGTCGGTCCCGAGCGCCAGCACCGTCCCCGCCCAGAGCAATCCCGTCGCCGCCTCGGTGACCGGGTAGCGGGCCGAGATCGGCTCGCCGCAGCTGCGACAGCGGCCCCTGAGCAGCAGCCAGGAGACGATCGGGACGTTGTCGTAGGCGGCGATCTGAGCGCCGCAGCGCGGGCAGCGTGAGCGGCCGGTGACGAACCCCTCCTTGCGCGGTACCCGGTGGGCGACGACGGTGAGGAAGCTGCCGGCGAAGGCGCCGGCGAAGAGCGCGATCAGCGCTGGGACTGCCATGGCGCCGTCACCCTATCCGGGGCGCGGGCGTCAGCAGGCGACCGCTACGTCGCTGCTGCCGGGGACGCAGCCGGTCTCGCGCACCTCTCGCCAGGCGGCCGAGGCGATGTCGAACAGGTACGGCGGCTGCTGGACGGCGAGCCGGTCGTCGTAGGTGTAGTTCTTCAGGTAGCCGGTCACCGAGCTGCCGCCGGAGGTGGTCCCGACGGTGCCGCGGAAGAGCTGGGCGATCGCGCCGTTGACGGTCAGGTTGCCGGTGATCGGGTCGCCGCAGTCGTAGTTGTCGACGATGAAGGAGTGGTTGAGCGCCAGGACGGCGGAGTCGATGCGCAGCGTCGGCAGCGTATAGGCGCTGACGTTGTCGTCGGTCGAGGTGCAGGCGTGGGTGGTCGAGGTATCCGAGCGCGTGGCCACTGCGTGCATGACGCGGATGAAGTTGTTGGCGACCATCCCCATCACGGCGGAGCCGGAGAGGTTGGTCGTCACCGAGCCGTTGACGATGATGTCGTTGGCCGCCGCGATCGTCACCGAGCTGCTGTAGGTGCCTGAGACGTAGATGTTGCCGCAGGTGGACGCGTTGGTGTACGTGGTCGTGCCGGCGAAGTACGGCGTGTACGTGCTCGAGCAGGTGCCGCTGGTGACGTAGATGATCGGGTCGTTGACGAGGTTGACGCTGCAGCCGGCGGCGCAGTTCGTCTGGCAGTTCGTCCCGCAGGCGGTCGTGTTGGCGTTCGTGACGGTGGCGGTGTTGCCGTTGAGCACGATCGTCGTCTTGCCGCTGTACACCTTGCCGTCCGTCTGCGCGTAGGCGAGCAGGTTGGTGTTGTCCGGTGGCGGCGTGATGAAGGGCGCGTTCTCGATCACCGGTCCGTTGAGGATCGCGCTGTTGGTGCAGCCCGAGGTCGCGATCAGCCCGGGCGCGGTCGGCGGCCCCGGCGCCGCGGACGAGATCGTGTCAGTCCCGCCGGCACGGCCGAAGGTCGGCGAGCCGCAGATCGAGTACTGGTCCTGTGTGTACATCGGGCCCTTCACGTTGTCACCCGTGATCCAGCTGATCGAGCCGCACTTCGACGGCCTCCCGTCGCGCTTGAACGCCTTGCAGTCCTGGTATTGGGAGGGATCGGAGTACGTGTTCGGGTCCAGCGTCTCGTAGACGGAGTACCAGAGGTAGTCGAGCGGCGAGTCGCGGCGGAAGCCGGCGACGATCGTCCGCGACGCGACCGTCGCCCCGGCCGCGTTCGAGACCGTGCCGGTGAACTTCATCCGGAAGCTGCCGGTGGGGAAGTCGATCATCGTCCCGACCGGGTTGGTGGTGCTGCAGCTGGCGTTGCCGTTCGCGGGCACGGTCGTGTAGCTGAACTTGACCGTCGACGGCGCTCCGGGGACCTGGGTCGCCGCCTGCGTGGGGCAGGTCTGCCAGAGCTCGGTGTTCTTGTTCAGCTTGTAGAGGAAGTTGGAGAGGCCGGCGCGGGCGGCGTAGTAGGCGTTCTTCGCATCGATGTCGTGCTGGCTGTTCTTGACGTCGCCGTTGGCGGCCACGAACGCCGCCGCGATCATCAGCGTCGTGATCGTCAGCACCATCAGCGCGAGGATCATCGTGAAGCCCTCTTCACCGGCCGCTCGGCGGCGGAGCGTCATGCGCATGGCGGCACCGTCGGCAGGTTGCCCTCGCTGGGGACGGGGGTGAGGCGGAGCACGACGCCGTCCTGGATCGTCACCGGTGCGCCCGCGCTCGGATTGCCGCCGAGGTTGCCGCCGGCCTTGACGTTGAGGCTGATCACGACCTCGGCGGTGACCTTGGCGTCGCCCGCGCTGAGCGGGACCGCGAGCGTCGTCGGGGAGTTAGCCGGGATCGTGTTGGCCGGCACCGAGCCGCCGGTGCTGGTCGTCGTCCCGGTCGGCATCGTCCCGGAGCCGTCGAGCAGCATCATGTACGAGTTGCCCGACGCGTCGAGATACGCGTTGCCGGCCGAATCGCGGGCGATGTCGTAGCGGTAGTACTGGAAGGCGATGCCGCTGGGCGCCGAGACGTGATCGAGAAGCGTCACCGTGCTCGACGGGGTGCCGGAGAAGACCCAGCTCGGCGAGGAGCCGCTGGCGACCTGGTAGATCGTGTCGGTGAGCACGCCGGTCGCGATGTTGAGCGCGATCACGTGCTTCTCCGGCGTCAGGCTGGCGGCGGAGCCGTACTTGCTGATGAAGCTGAGGCTGGTGGCCGTGCTGCCGGCCTGGACCGGGGTCACGTTCTCGCTCATGCAGCTCGAGCGCAACCTGCTGACGATCGACTCGATCGTCGTCCGCGCCTTCTGGGTCGCGTCGACGGTCGCGAAGACCCGCGTCGTCTGGCGTCCGACGATGTCCTGGAAGGTGAACAGCGCGATCATCACGATGATCGACATCAGCGTCACGACGAGCAGCTCGGGCATCGTCACGCCCGACTCGTCGGTCCGGATGCGCCTGATCAGCCTGCCCGCTGCCATCAGCATGTCCCCGAGGTGGAAGAGCTCGTGAGCGCGAACGTCGGGATCACGTTTGCCGCCGTGAAGTTCGTGTTCGAGCGGAGGGTCGTGGTCGACTTGCGAGATGTCGACTGGCCCGATGGGAGGTAGTCGACGCAGACGGTGTAGTTGGCGTTGCCGTAGGGCTGTCCCGGGAACTGCAGCCACCCGGTCGTGGTCGAATAGGTGCTCGCGACCGGCGGTTGCCAGTTCTCGCCGCAGCCGTTGGTGAGCTCGATGTGGTCCGGCCGCACGCGTACCGGGGTGCCGGAGGAATTCGGGTAGGTCACGTCGATGAACATCGCCGGCTCGCGAACAGCACCGACGGTCGCGTCGGCACCGGTGTTCGTGAACGCGCCGCCCGGGCTGACCGTCGCGTAGCGGCGGACGCTGGGCGTGGCGACCGGCGGCTGCGCGCTCATGCACTTGCCGGCCCACATGTTGTAGTTGGCGGTGTACGTGCCGGGCGCGGTGACGTAAAACGGGAACAGGGTCTGCGGGGTCGTGATCGCGCTCGCCGGGGTCGCGGGGGCGACGAAGCCGTTGATCGCCGAGGGCATCCCGGCGTTGAACCACGACAGGGAGGGGGCGAGCTGCCCGGTGAAGGTCGTGGCCCCGATCACGGTCGAGAAGTTGGCGGTGTCGCGGCCGGCCTGGCCGAGGCTGAACTGCTGCGTGGTCGTGTTGCCCGCCGTCGTCGTCACGGTCGCCGTCGGAGCCGGGTCGCCGTCCTTGTCGACATAGCCCGCCAGGGTCGGGGCCACCGTGTAGTCACCCTCCAGCAGGGTGCCGAAGATCGTGCAACCGCCCGAATAGCCTGTCGCTGCGTTGGGGGTATCGGTGGTCCCGAAGCGATGCACGGAGTCCGTGTTCGGATCGGCGCCGGCGACGTCGACTCGGACCCCGGGGAGCCCGGCCCCGTTCTGATCGACGACCTGGGCCAGCAGCGACCCGCCGGCGCGCGGCGTGACGACGCTCTGGACGACGACGTCGGCCCGCTTGTTGGAAGCCCAGTCGACCGTCGAGCTCACCTTCGCGTAGTCGGCCGCCGCCGCGGTGCTCGAGCAGCTGGCGTTGCTCGCGGACGAGCTTAGGAACTGGCCGGCCGAGGTGACCGTGAAGGCGACGCCGTCGAGGGTCACCGTGCGCGTCTGGTTGAGGTTCGCGATCTGGTCGGCCGACAGGCCCTTGATCCGCTCCTGGTCGGCCTGAGCCACGGTGAAGGCCTGGGCGCGCCGTTGCTGGTCGGCAGTGGTGCGGCCGACGGCGTCGAGGCCGAGCAGCGAAAGCGAGATCAGTCCGACGAGCAGTGCGCTGACGATGACCTCGATCAGCGTCATCCCGTCCTGCGCGGCAAGTCGCGTGCGCAGGCGTGCGGTGCGCGCGGACGCAGGCTCCGAGTCAGGACAGCTGGAATCGAACATGGTCAAGTGGGACCTCACACCAGACTTTCGGCATACCGGAGCGCTTGCTTGAGGCCGGAGCGACGCCGACCGGCGCCCTGGAACGACAAGAGGGGCGGCCCGAAGGCCGCCCCTCTGTCAACTGGATTGTTGAACCCTGGAACTAGTTCCAGAAGTTGCTGGTCGGGCAGCCGCCGCGGTCAGTACCGGAGGCGGTGCACGGATAGCTGATCAGGCCGGTGCCGGTGGCCCGAGCGATCGAGAACGTGTTGTTCGTGGTCTTCGCGGTCACCGTGATCGAGTACGAGTCCGATCCCGACGTGATCGCGCTGATGCACGGGGTGTTGGTGGGCGGGGGACCGCCGGTACATGCGGGCGGAACCTGCGACTCGATCGCGAACAGCTTCGCGACCGTCGCACTCGCGTACGAGCCGTTGTTGTCCGTGGCGTACGTCTCCATCGCCGTCTGGGAGGTACGAACGGCCTCCTTGGCGCTGGCGTCGTTGGCCTTGTTCCGCTGGTTGAAGAACGCCGGGATGGCGATCGCGGCCAGCAGACCGATGATCAGCATCACGACCAGGAGCTCGACCAGCGTAAAGCCGGATTCGCTCTGGGCCCTGACGCGGAGCTTGTTGAACATTTGGGAACCTCCTGGGGTCCTACAACCTGTCGCTTGCGCCAGAGCCCCGGGCTTTACCCGACGAAGTCTGTCTTGACCCCGGTGGTAACCCGGCTGACTCCCCCTTATCCAAGGAGCCCCGTGGCTTTGCGCAGCCGCCTCACGACGGATTTGCCTTTTACACCGAGGACACTGGCCTCAGGGCGAACATCGGTCAGATGCCGAGAAACCTTTAGTTCCCCCTAGGGGGAACATCCGTCCGACTCAGGGTCAACCCCTAGTCCGGCGGTGCCTGTACACCCGGGGCGGTCGAGGGACGGGCCTCGTACGCGCGTCCACGCCTATGCTCGCCCCGTGGCCGCCCGGCGCCTGATCCTGGTCCTGCTCGTGCTGCTCGTGCTCTCCAGCATCGTCGCCGCCCTGATCCCGGTCGAGCGTGCCCGGAACGGGGACTCGACCAGCTCGACCACCTCGACCCCCTCGACGGCCGCCGAGGTCCCACCCCCCACGGGCGAGCTGGTCCAACGCAGAGTCGACGCCGGCGCCGCCAACCCCGCTCGGATCAAGCTCCCGCTGGGCAGTGAGCTGCAGCTCACCGTGAGCGGCGACAAGCGCCCCGACCAGGTCGAGATTCCGGTGCTGGGGGAGCTCGAGAACATCGACCCCGACTTCCCGGCGCGCTTCGACCTGCTCCTGGTCGAGCCCGGCAGCTTCGACGTCCGCCTCGTCGAGGCCCGTCGGGTGATCGCCCGGATCGAGGTCGATGGCAAGTCGCCGGGCTGAAGACCGGTCGTCAGCGGATCTTGTCGTAGAGGCTGAAGATCGGCAGGTACATCGAGATCACGATGAAGCCGACGAGGACGCCGACGACGCAGATCATGATCGGCTCGATCATCGACGTCAGAGCCTTCACCTTGGCCTCGACCTCGGCGTCGTAGAAGTCCGCGATCTTGCCGAGCATGTTCTCGAGCTGGCCCGATTCCTCGCCGACCGCGACCATGTGGGAGACCATCGGCGGAAAGACGGCGGCCTCCTCCAGGGGCTTGGCGATCGAGCCGCCCTTCTTGACCGAGTCGTAGACGTTGTCCATCGCGTCCTCGATCACGGTGTTGCCGGCCGTCTGCCCGGAGATCTGGATCGCCTGCAGGATCGGCACGCCCGACGACACGGACCCGGAGAAGGTCCGCGACCAGCGCGCCAGGGCGACCTTCTGGACCACGTCCCCGATCTTCATCGGCAGCCGGAGCTTGAGCCGGTCCCAGGCGCGGCGGCCGCGCTCGCTCTTCTTCCAGCGGAAGAACAGGTACGCGCCCACCACGACCGCGGGGATCAGGATGTAGAAGCTCCCGGTAACCAGGCTGGAGATCCCCACCGTCAGCTTGGTCATCGTCGGCAGCTCGGCGCTCTCGCCGTTCTCGCTTGAGATCTCCTGGAAGATGCCAACGAAGACCGGGACCACAAAGGCGACGATCACGATCATCACGATGAGCGCGATCGAGAAGACAACCGCCGGGTACATCATCGCCGACTTGACCTGGCGGCGAAGCGAGTCGAGCTTCTCGAGCTGATCGGCAACGCGGTCGAGCGACTGCTCGAGGCGGCCGGAGCCCTCGCCCGCCTGCACCATCGAGCGGTAGAGGGGATCGAACACCCCCGGCTGGCGCTCCATCGCCTGGTTCAGCGAGCTGCCCGCCTCGACGTCGGCGCGCAGCGAGGCGATCGCCGGCTTCAACATCTGATCCTCGGTCTGGTCCTCGAGCGTGTAGAGCGACCGCAGCATCGGCATCCCGGAGGCGATCAGGGTCGCGAACTGGCGCGAGAAGACCGAGAGGTTGCGCATGTTGACGCTCTTGAACCGCTGGAAGATGCTCTCCAGCTTCAGCGCCTCGCGCCGCTCGGAGACGTCGAGGACGATCAGGCCGCGCTGGCGCAGCTGATCGGAGACCTGGGCCTTGCTGGCGGCCTCGAGCTCGCCTCGGGAGGGGATCCCGGCGAGGTCGACGGCCCGGAAGGTGAACGTGCTCACAGCGTCGCCCCGCTCACATCATCGTCGACGGGGGGCCGACCGTCTCGGGCTCACGGGCGGGCGCCGCTGCGCCGTTCACGGACGTGCCCTCCATCAGCCGCTTGAACTCCTCCGGCACCGAGGCGCGCTGCTCGGCGAGCTTGCGGGTGATCGCGCCCTTGCGAACCAGCTGGGCCAGGTGCGAGTCCATCGTCTGCATCCCCAGCGCTCCCGAGGTCTGCAGCGCCGAGTAGATCTGGTGCGTCTTGCCCTCACGGATCAGGTTGCGGATCGCCGGGGTCGGGATCAGGATCTCGCTGGCGCAGACGCGGGTCGAGCCGTCGGCGGTCTCGAGCAGCTGCTGGGTGATGATCCCCTGAAGGGCGATCGAGAGCTGCATCCTCACCTGCTGCTGCTGATGCGGCGGGAAGACGTCGATGATCCGGTCGACCGTCTGCGCGGTCGACTGCGTATGCAGGGTCGCGAACACGAGGTGGCCCGTCTCGGCCGCGGTCAGCGCGGTCGAGATCGTCTCCAGGTCGCGCATCTCGCCGACGAGGATCACGTCGGGGTCCTCGCGCAGGGCGGCGCGCAGGGCGGTCGCGAAGTCGGTCGCGTCGGAGCCGATCTCGCGCTGGTTGACGATGCACTTCTTGTGGCGGTGCAGGAACTCGATCGGGTCCTCGATCGTGAGGATGTGCTCCTCCCGGTCGCGGTTGATCAGGTCCACCATCGAGGCGAGCGTCGTCGACTTGCCCGAGCCCGTGGGGCCCGTGACGAGGACGAAGCCGCGCGGCTTGCGCGTGAACTCGGTCACCGGCGCCGGCAGGCCCAGCTCCTCGAGGCTCTTGATCTCGCTCGGAACGAGGCGGAAGGCGGCGCTGATCGCGCCGCGCTGGAAGAAGACGTTGACGCGGAACCGGGCGACCCCGGGAATCGCGTAGGAGAAGTCGAGCTGGCGCTCGTTCTCGAAGCGCTTGCGCTGCGAGTCGTTGAGGACCGAGTAGACGATCTCGCGGGTGTCCTGGGGCTCGAGGCGGGCGAAGCCCTCGATCGGCCGCACGCGGCCGTTGATGCGCATCGCCGGGGGCAGACCGGGCGAGATGTGCACGTCAGAGGCACGCTGCTCGACCATCTGGCTGAGCACGGATGCAAAGTCGACACTCACGCTTGACCAATCGTCATTGGCAGGCCAAACCTTGAGTGCGTCAGGAAGAGACCCGGGCCAGCTCGGCGATGGAGGTGACTCCGCCGCGAACCTTGGTCAGGCCGTCCTCGCGCAGGGTCAGCATTCCCTCTTCGCGCGCCACGTCGGTCAGCTCCGCCTCCGAGGCGCCGGCGACCGTCATGTCCTTGAGCCGCTCGGTCATCTCCATCACCGAGAAGACCCCGATCCTGCCCTTGTAGCCCGTGTGGTTGCAGCGCGGGCAGCCGACCGGCTCGTAGGCCTCGAGGTCGGTCCCCGCCCTGAACCCGGCTTCGATCAGGGCCGTCTGGCTGATCAGCGCGCGGCGCTTGCAGTGCGTGCAGAGCTTGCGCGCCAGCCGCTGGGCGACGACGCACTCGAGCGCCGAGGCGGTCAGGAAGCTCTCGATCCCCATCTTCGCCAGGCGGGAGATCGTCGCCGGCGCGTTGTTGGTGTGGAGCGTCGTCAGCACCATGTGGCCGGTGAGCGCCGACTCGATCGCGATCCGGGCCGTCTCGGCGTCGCGGATCTCGCCGACCATGATGATGTCGGGGTCGGCGCGCAGGACCGAGCGCAGGCCGGCGGCGAAGGTGAGCCCGGCCTTGCGGTTGACGTTGATCTGGTTCACGCCGTCGAGCCGGTACTCGACCGGGTCCTCGATCGTGATGATGTTGCGCTCGACCGCGTTCAGCTCGGCGAGGGCCGCGTACAGCGAGGTCGATTTGCCCGAGCCGGTCGGCCCGGTGACGAGGACGGCGCCGTGCGAGCGCCGGACGGCGGCCTCGAAGCGCTCGCGCCCGGTTCCGACCATCCCGAGGTCGTCGAGCGAGCGCAGCGCCTGCTCCTTGTCGAGGATGCGGATCGTCGCTCCCTCCCCGCGCGAGGTTGGCAGCGTGGTGATTCGCAGATCGACCTTGCGGCCGTCGACGTTGACGCTGACGCGCCCGTCCTGGGGAATCCGCTTCTCGGCGATGTCGAGCTCGCTCATGATCTTCACGCGCGAGATGACGCCCGAGACCATTCGCTTGGGGACCCGGGCGGCCTCGTAGAGAACGCCGTCGACGCGGAAGCGGACCCGCATCTCGTCCTCCCCCGGCTCGAAGTGGATGTCCGACGCGCCCTCGGTCGCGGCCTGGCCGAGGATCGAGTAGACGAGCTTGATCACCGGCGCGTCGTCGGCCGACTCGTGCAGCTCCGCGACCTCGGTGAGCTCCGCTTCCTCGTTCTCGTCGACCGCCTGGGTGACCGCGCTCTCGAGCGAGTTGAGGCGCTTGATCAGCGCGTCGATGTCGTCGGCGGCGGCGACCGCCAGCCGGCACTTGAGGCCGGTGATCATCTGGATGTCGTCGATCGCGACCACGTTCGAGGGGTCGGCGACGGCGACCAGGAGGGTGCTCTTGTCGACGTAGCCGACCGGGACCGCCTGGTAGCGGCGCGCGGAGGCGACCGAGAGCAGGTTCGCCGCTCCCATGTCGACGTGGTAGCCGTTCACGTCCAGGTGATCGAGCCCGTAGCGCTCGGCGATCGCGCGGGAGAGCTGATCGGAGTCGATCAGGCGCTTCTCGATCAACAGCTCGTCGGCGGACCGCCCGGCGACCCGAGCCTCCTCGATCACTTCGTCGACCCGGGTACGGGTCGCGTAACCGAGCTCGACGACGACGTCGGTGAGGAACATCGCCGAGGTTCCGCGGCCCTGCGCCGGTGTCAGACCGGGCGTGCCTGAGGCCGCCGGCTTGTCGAGCGCCTCGGCCAGCGCCTCGCCGCCCCCTGAGGGGACCGGGCGAAGATGTGCGTGTCGGTCGTCCACTGAGTCACTCTCTGGCCGCCTGGCGCATGGTCTCGATCGGGGGGGTGAGCCCGGTCCAGATCCGCAGCGAGGCAGCTCCCTGGTGGACCAGGACCTCGAGCCCGTCGATCACGCGTGCGCCCCGCTCCCGTGCCTGGGAGGCGAGCGCCGTCTCGTGCGAGCCGTAGACGAGGTCCACCACGATTTGTCTTGCCTCAATCGCATCGGCATCGAAGGGGAGCTGCTTTAGGTCGCCGGGCGCGGCTGGGCGGCTGTTTGCCTGCTCGAGCCCGAGCGTGGTCGCGTTCAGGATCAGCTCGTAATCGCCGGCCACCGGCGGCTTCGCGGTCGCCACGGCCTCCACCCGCAGCTCCGCCGCCACGGCCTCGGCCCGCGATCCGGTGCGATTCCAGACCGAGACCCCGGCCCCGGCCTCGCGCAGCGCCCAGATCGCGGCCCGTGCCGAGCCGCCGGCGCCGATCACGAGAGCGCGCCGGCCGGCGAGGGGCTCGCCGATCGCGGCCTCGATCCCGGCGGCGTCGGTGTTCTCGGCCACGACCCGGCCCTCGCCCGGGAAGCTGAGCACGTTCGCGGCCCCGATCGCCCGGGCGGAGTCCGAGGCCTCGCCGGCCGCCTTCAGCGCCGCGAGCTTGTGCGGGACCGTGACGTTGACGCCGGCGTAGTCGTCTCCCGGGAGCGAGGCGACGAGCGCTGCGAAGCGGTCGGGCGCGACCTCGATCGCCTCATACGACCAGCGGTCGGCAAGCCCGAGCTCGGCGAGCGCCGCGTTCTGCATCGCCGGCGAGCGCGAGTGCGAGACCGGGTAGCCGAGCACGGCCAGGCGGGGCATCGTTCAGCACTCGGTCGGCGAGCCGCCCTGCTCCTGCAGCGCCTGCTGGTAGGCGGCCTCGGCGCGCTGGAACTCGGCGTCGGTGACGACGAAGGTGTGCTCGTTGCAGGTCCCGGGCTTGATCACGAAGTAGAAGACGTCGGACTTCGCCGGATCCGCGGCCGCTTTCAGCGCGGCCAGGCCGGGGTTCGAGATCGGGGTCGGCGGCAGGCCGGTGTGGATGCGGGTGTTGTAGGGCTCGTCCTGGGCGAGCTCGGACTGAGTCAGCTGCTGGTCGTAGTTGTGCAGGTAGTACCGGATCGTCGAGTCCATCCCGAGCGGATTGTTGGCGGCGAGCCGGTTGTAGATCACCGCCGCCGCCAGCTTCTGCTCCTCCGGCACCGCGATCTCGCGCTGGATGATCGAGGCGATATTGACGACGTCGTAGGGCGTCAGGTTCTTCGACTTGGCGTAGCTCATGTCGACGCCCTTGAAGCGCTGCTCGAAGTCGGCCAGCTGACGGTCGACGAGGTCGTGGACCGTGGCCTTCTTGGGCAGGTCGTTCCAGGTGTCCGGGAACAGGAACCCCTCCAGGTTGGGCGCCGACTTGGCCTCGTACTTGGCGAGCTCGAAGCCGGACTTCTTCGGCGGCTTCTTCGTCGCCTTCAGGTAATCGCCCTTGAGGCCATCCTTCTTCGCCAGGTCGGCGATCTGCTGGCGATCGAGTCCCTCGGGAATCGTGATCTCGCTCGTCTGCGGCGCCTTCGGCGGCGGCGGCGCTGGGTCGTCGGAGGCGCCGAGCTTGTCGATCGCCTTGCTGACCCCGAAGACGAGCAGGCCGAGCACGGCGAGGAAGACGAGCGCGCCGACCGCCTGGCGAATGCGCAGATGCGAGGGGCCGTCGCCGCCCGGCGGGCGCGGTGCGAGGGGCGGCGGGTCAGGCGCCGGCGGCGCCACGGGAGGTGGCGGCGGCGCCTGCGGCTGGGCCGGAGCCGCGACCGCCTCCGCCTCGCTGCTCTGGACCTTGCCGGCGAGCGACTCCTGCCGGCTGCGACGCCGCGCCTCGCGCTCGGCGCGACGGCGCTCGCGCTCGGCCGCCTCCTCGTCCTGGGCGAACGGGTCCTCCCACTCGCCGCTCATGCCTGTGCCTCGCGACTCGCCAGATACGACTCCAGCAGGTGCGCCGCGGCCAGCGAGTCGGGCGGCGCTCCGGCGCCCGCGCGGGCGGTCTCGGCCGCCATCCTCGTCGTCAGCCGCTCGTCGTAGGTCTCGACCGGGATCCCGCCGAGCTCGGCGGCGAGCGCCTCGGCGAACCCCCGCGCTGCGGCGGCCTGTTCGCGCTCGCTGCCGTCCAGCGACAGCGGCAGGCCGACGACGACCAGCTCGGCGCCCTCGGCGGCGGCTACCCGGGCGGCCTCCGCTGGGTCGGGCGGGCTGATCACGCCCAGCGGGCGCACGATCGTGCCGCTCGGGTCGCAGACCGCGGTCCCCGCACGCACGTCGCCGTGGTCGATCGCCAGCACCCTCATGCCAGAAAAGGAGCCTATGCGGCGAGCCCGCGGCGAATCGCTTCGCGCGCGACCTGCAGGGCCTGGTCGAGGCGCTCTGGGTCCTTCCCCCCAGCCTGGGCGACGTCATCGCGACCACCGCCGCCGCCACCGACAACGGCCGCGGCCTCCTTGATCACGTCGGCCGCGTTCAGTCCTCGCTCGACCGCGCTCTTCGTGAAGCTGGCGACCAGCGCGACCTTTCCGGGCTCGGCTCCGCCCAGCACGACCGCAGCGTCACCGAGACGAGCCTTGATCCTGTCGGCAAGGTCGAGCAGGTTCCGCTGATCGGCGCCGTGGCTCTCGCTGACGACCACGCGCACTCCCGCGATCTCTTCGCCGTCATCCCCGAGCTGGTCCGCCTCCGCTCCGGCCTGATCGCGTCGCGCGCTCTCCACGATGCCCTCGAGCTCCGCCAGCCGCCGGGCCGCGCGCTCGGCGGCGCCGAGCGCGTCGCGGGGCGAGCCCAGAAGCTCTCCGGCTCGCTCGAGCTCGTCGCTGCGCCGGCGGTAATGGTCGATCGCCGCCGGCCCGCTGAGCGCCTCGATCCTGCGCACGTTCGCGGCGCTCGAGCCCTCGGAGACGATCGCCACGATCCCGATCTCCGCGGTGTTCGCGACGTGGGTGCCACCGCAGAGCTCGCGCGAGACGTCGTCGACCTCGACCATCCGCACCCAGTCGCCGTACTTCTCGCCGAACAGCGCCATCGCACCGAGCGCCTCGGCCTCGGCACGCGCCATCTCCAGCGCCCGCACGCTGCGGCTCGCCTTCACCCACTCGTTGACACGATCCTCGATCGCCCGCACCTCGCCGGCGCCGAGCGGGGCCCCATGCGTGAAGTCGAAGCGCAGCTTGTCCGGGCGCACCGCCGAGCCGGCCTGGCGCACGTGGGTGCCGAGCAGCTCGCGCAGGGCCGCGTGCAGCAGGTGCGTCGCGGTGTGGTTACGCATCGTCGCGTGGCGCAGCTCGTGGTCGACGGTGGCGGTGACCCGCTCGCCCGGTTCGAGGCCTGTGGCCGACCCGGCCGCCCCCGGAGGCGAAGCCGAGGAGGCGGACGGCGTTAGTTTCAGGGCCTGGTCGTCGCCGACCCGGTAGACGTCCTCGACCCGGCCCTCTCCCCCGTTCCAGGCGATCACGCCCGAGTCGGCGACCTGGCCGCCGCCCTCGGCGTAGAACGGGCTCTCCTCGAGCTTGACCAGCAGGGCTCCGTTGTCGCCGAGCGGCTTCGCGGCGGCGACGCTGGTCTGCGCGGCAAGCTCCGAGTAGCCGACGAACTCCGTCTCCGGCGCCCCGGAGACGAACGAGATCACCGCCTCGTGGCGGTCGGGCGCCACGGCCGAGGCGCCGCTGCGGGCGCGGGTTCGTTGCTCCTCCATCAGCGCCTCGAAGCCGTCGTCGTCGACGGCCAGGCCCTCCTCGGCGAGCAGCTCCTTGGTCAGGTCGTAGGGAAAGCCGTAGGTGTCGTGGAGCTGGAAGGCGTCGGCGGCGTCGATCCAGGAGGTGTTGGCGCTCTTCGCCTGCTCGACCAGCTTCGCCAACAGCTCGGTGCCGCGGTCGAGGGTGCGGCCGAAGCTCTCCTCCTCGTCGCCGACCCAGCGCATCACCGAATCGCGCTCGGCCTCGACGTGGGGGTAGGCCTCGCCCATCAGCTCGATCACCTTCTCGGCGAAGCGGCCGAGATAGGGCGGCTCGAGCCCGAGCACCCGGCCCTGCTGGATTGCCCGCCGCATCACCCGCCGCAGCACGTAGCCGCGGTCTTCGTTCGACGGCACGACGCCGTCGGCGATCAGGTTGACCGAGCCGCGGCTGTGGTCGGCAATGATCCGCATCGCCCTGGTCACCTTCGGATCCGAGCCGTAGGGGGCGCCGGAGAGCTCCTCGGCGAGCGCGATCAGCGGCGCGAACCCGTCCGTGTCGAAGACCGAGTCGACGCCCTGCTGGATCACCGCCATCCGCTCGAGCCCGAGTCCGGTGTCGATGTTTCGCTGCGGCAGCTCGTCGAGGCTGCCGTCCTCGCGCAGCTCATAGGTCATGAAGACGTGATTCCAGTACTCGAGATAGCGGTCGGTGTCGTCGCCGGGGCGCAGGTCGTCGGAGCCGAACTCCGGCCCGCGGTCGATGTACATCTCCGAGCAGGGGCCGCAGGGCCCGGTCGCCCCCGCCTGCCAGAAGTTGTCGGAGGCCGGCAGCCGGACGATGCGCTCTTCCGGGACCCCGATCTGGCGCCAGATCTCGATCGACTCCTCGTCGGGGCCGAGGCCCAGCTGCTCGTCGCCGGCGAACACGGTCACCCAGAGCAGCTCCGGGTCGAAGCCGAAGCCGCCGGTCGAAAGCTCCCAGCCGAAATTCATCGACTCGGCCTTGAAGTAGTCGCCGATCGAGAAGTTGCCGAGCATCTCGAAGAAGGTCAGGTGGCGCTTGGTCGTGCCGACGACCTCGATGTCGACGGTGCGGAAGGTCCGCTGGGCGGACGTCAGGCACCGGCTCGGCGGCTGCTCGCGGCCCTCGAAGTAGGGCTTGAACTGCTGCATGCCCGCAACTGTGAGCAGCGTCGAGGTGTCTTCTTTGGCAGGGACCAGCGACGATGAGGGCACGCGCAGGTGCCCGCGCTGCTCGAAGAAGGAGAGGAATGTCTCGCGGATCTGATCGGACCTCATGCCGACGCCAGTCTAGGTGGGCGCTCCCCTGCTTGGCCCTGGTCGCGATCGCGCTCGGCGGAGGGCCCGCGAGCGCCTCGGCGGCCAGCCCCTGCGACGGCCAGCCGCACTACGACTGGATGGGCGACTCGGCCTCGACCGCGGTCTCGATCCCGTCGCTGACCCAGCCGAACGGGATCACGGCCTACGACGGCACGATCCTGAAGCCGGCCGACGATGCGGCCTTCCCCGGCCCGCGCCCGGTCGTCCTCCTCCAGCACGGCCTCGGCGGCAACCAGTGCGCGCAGTTCTGGAGCGCCCGCGACTTCGCCGGGCATGGCTACGTGACGATGGTCTGGACGGCGCCCCAGGGAGCGAACCAGGTCGAGGCGTTCTTCAACGCCGTCGACGCGATGCGCTCGGCGATCGCCTTCGTCCGCACGCCCGCCAATCCGTACCTCGCGGGCAGCGACGGCTCGCGGATCGCCCTCGCCGGCCACTCGCTGGGCTCGATCGTGGCCAGTTACGTGCAGCAGGATCCCGATCCCGGCGTCCTCGCCGTGATCGCGCTCGACACCCTGCGCCGCTGGACCAACGGCGACCCGGGCGGCGCCGTGTTCGAGTGCGCCGCAAACCAGGCGCTCGAGATCACGCCGCGCGTGCCGGCGCTCGGCTTCGCCAAGGACGCACCCTGCGACGCGAAGCCCGACTACATGCCCGCCGACCTGAAGCTGCCCGGCTTCGATTGGTGGCGCGAGCACCAGATCCCGAGCGTCGAGCTGGTCATGGCCGGCTACAACCACCTCGACTTCGCCACCCCCGGCAGCGAGCAGAAGCACCGCGACCTCGCCTACTTCAGCGAGGCATGGCTGGCGCGCTGGCTGCTCGGCGACCGCGCCGCCGAGGACGCCTTCTTCGCCCGTTCGGTCGGCGAGCGCCCGATCGAGGACCTGCTGAGCACGAAGTTCCTCTCCGGCGCGTACCTGGAGCCGCGGGTCGACAGCCGTGATTTCCGCGCCTTCCTCGCGGACTCCGTGGCTCCGAAAACGAAGAAGAAGGACGGGCCGGGCAACGAGGTGGGCAGGGATCGTGCGCGGCGCGGGATTCGGTTCCGATTCGCGGCGGACGACCCTGACGCTGGGTTCGAGTGCCGCCTGGACGGCGGCAAGTGGAAGGGGTGTGAGTCGGGCCTGCGGGTGAAGGCCGGCACCGGCCCTCACCGCTTCCGCGTCCGCGCCACCGACCAGCGCGGCAACGTCGAGGACCAGCCGGCCATCTGGAAGTTCCGCGTCCCCGCCTAGCCGAACGTCCCGGACACCCCCCTATAGCGACGGGTCCGGGACGTTCGCCGGAGGGTCAGGCGATCGTCGCCCGGCCGACGACGACGTCGCCGCTCATCAGGCAGGCCGTCTGGCCCGGCGCGACGCCGTAGGCGGGCTCGCCGAGCTCGAGCTCGAGCTCGGCGTGGTCGCCGGCCTCGACGCCGGGCAGCGCGCAGGCGAGCGGGCGCGAGTGGTAGCGAAGCCGCACGCGGTCGACGCGGCCGCCGGGACGGTGCAGGGTCGCCTCGCGAACCGGGACCCTGGTGGTCGCGAGCTGCTCGCGGCCGCCGGCGACGACCGTGTTCGTGGCGGCGTCGGTGGCGAGCACGTAGAGGGGCTCTCGCGAGCCGACCCCGAGGCCGCGGCGCTGCCCGACCGTGAACTCGTGGTGACCGCGGTGGCTGCCGAGCCGGCGCCCAGCCCTGTCGACGATCTCGCCCACGCGCGGGCCGAGCCCACCATGGCGGGCGAGAAAGGCCCGCTTGCCCTCCCCCGCGAGGAAGCAGAGGTCCTGGCTCTCGGCCTTCGAGGCGACCGCGAGGCCGGCGCTGGAGGCGAGCTCTCGCACCTGCGGCTTCGTCAGCTCGGCGAGCGGGAACCGCAGCCGCGCCAGCGAGGTGGGCGCGAGGCCGGAGAGCATGTAGGTCTGATCCTTGGCGGGGTCCGCCGCCGCGGTCAGCAGCGGGCCCTCGCCGTCGTCGACGAGGCGGGCGTAGTGGCCGGTCGCCAGGGCCGCCGCGCCGAGGCGATCGGCGAGCGCCAGCATCGCGTCGATGCGCAGCTCGCCGTTACAGATCACGCAGGGGTTCGGAGTGCGCCCGGCGCGGTAGCCGTCGATGAAGCCGCCGACCACGGCGGCGCGGAACCGGGGCTCGAGGTCGAGCGTCACGTGGGGGATGCCGAGCGAGTGAGCGAGCTCGCGGGCGCCGAGCACGGCGAGCGGCGAACAGCAGCTCTTGGCCGCGTCGGTGCGCCGGTCCGACCACAGCTTCAGCGTCACCGCGACCACCTCCGCCCCGCGCTCGCGCTCGACCAACGCCGCGACCGCCGAGTCGACGCCGCCGCTGAGCGCGACGAGGACGCGCTCGCCGCTCGCCGGTGCGGCTGCGAGAGAGATCGAGGATCCGGCCGCGGCGCCGAGCGCGCGCTGCAGGGCGTCCGCGGCGAGCTCGACAGCGTGGCGGCCCTGAGCGCCGATCCCGCCGAACGCCGCAGCGACCTGATCGGGGCCGATCAGGGCCGCGTCGAGCAGCTGCTCACCGTCGGCGAGCTCGGCGACCGCGGCCCCGGCCGCGCGCGCAGCGGCGCAGCCGTCGGCAGCGAAGCGCAGACGGGCGATCCGGCCGTCGTCCAGCGCGACCGAGATCCGGATCAGGTCCCCGCAGGCGGATCCGCCGGCGGCGCCGTCGAAGCCGCGGGCCAGCGGTGCGCCGTGCCGGCTGCGGTCATTCGCGTACTGGCTGAACGCCTCTCGGTCCATCCGGAACGAGAGTAACGGCGCGCGGCCCGGCTACGGGTAGTACGGGAGGTCGGCCGGGCCCTTGTAGAGGGCGTTGTCGAGCGCCTGCTGGGCGCTGGCGGCACCCCGGAAGCCGTAGCTGACGACAACGGTCGGCATCGCCCCATCGGCCTCGGGCTTGGGGCGCATCACGATCAGCGCCGGCGTGCGGTTGAGGTCGGCGCCCTGCGTGATCCGCGAGTAGCGCGACACGTCGCCGACGGCGGTGACGAAGAGGGCGACGCCGGAGCGGCCCCCGATCGCCTCGACCGTCTTCTTCAGGTCGCGATCGTCGATCCCGCGGTTGTCGACGACGAGCAACGCGACGGCCTTGCCCGCGTCGTAGGCGTCGACGACGGGCGCGGGCAGGCCCGGGCCGGCCTTGAAGTCGCTGGGCGGAGCAGCCGTGGTCGGCGTCACCGTCGCAGGGGGGATCACGCCGGCGGGCGCGGCGGCCGGATCGGTCGTCGCGGCGGCGGCGGGGTCGGTCGGTGCCGGGGTCGCCGGGAGGCCGCTGGTCGCGGCCGGGGTGGCGGCCGGCGGGGTCGCCGTGTCGCTCGACCCGCCCATCCGCATCAGCAGCATCAGGCCGACGACCAGGGCGAGGACGCCGATGATCCCGGCCTGCAGGAGCGGGTTGTCGTTCAGCCGCTGCCTCACGGACAGCTCCGAACGGGAGAAGATGAAGGCCCCAGCTTGCCGTTACCGCCCTGCCTGCGAACCTGATCAAACAGGTGGGTGCCTGCCGGCGCTACGCGCAGCGCGCTACCGAACGATGGCTCCCGTGGCAATTGTGTTGGTTCACAATTTGGGCGGCTCTCGAACAAGCTCGAGCCTGCCCTAAAGGTACCAACGCGTGCGGTGGCTGAAGCGGTCACAGCCTTTAATTCGGCCGCTGGGGCAAAACTCTTGAGGCGTGGGCGCTAGGCGGGGCGGCGCCTGAGCGCTGGCAGCACGCTCGCGACGAACAGCGCGGCGCCGATGACCAGCAGGATCAGCGGCCAGCCGAGCACCTTCCCGGCGGGGCTCGAGTCGTCGAGGTCGAGGCCGACGAAGAGGATGAACGCCGCCAAGCCGAAGGCGCCGACGTAGACCGGACCGCGGGTTTCCGAGACGGTCGCGCCGACGCCGAGCAGAGCCAGCGAGGCGAGCAGCAGCTCGAGATCCCAGAACAGGGTCGGGCCGCCGCTCGGCCGCCCGGTTATGAGATCCGTGGGCTGGGCGAAGAAGCTCTGGTAGATGACGAAGGAGAGCGCGCCCGCGCCCACCGCGGCGATCCCGGCGACGGTGACGACGTCGCCACCGGCGCGCTCAACCGGACCGGCCATCGAGACCGCCGCCGCCAGGACGAGCAGGAGCGCCGCGACCGCGAGCAGCAGCCAGCGCACCGTCCCCACGTCGTTGAGGCCGTTGTCGAGGAGCTCGGCCCAGAGAGCGAGCCAGGCCACGATCACGGCGAGCCCGCCGAGCAGCGCGCCAACCCGCAACCGGGCGCCGAACAGGGCGATGAACGCCGCCGCGGCGGTGAGCAGGAAGATCCAAGCGACGTTGAGCGGCGCCCCGGTGTCGCCGCCCACCCACGCGACGAAGGCGAACAGGGTCGCCGGCGTGAGCAGGATCGCGAAGACGATGAACACCGTCTGCCACGGCAGCGTTCGGCCGCTGGCGCGGGCGCCGAGGTACCCGGTCCAGAAGAGGAACTTGGTCAGGACGGCGAAGATCAGGAAGACGACGAAGTCGCCCCACGGATCGGCGAACGAGGTGCGCCTGAACAGGAGCACGAGCGTTCCGGTGGCGAGCAGCAGCCCACCGGCCGCGCGCATCCCGCCCCTGGAGTCCTGGCCGAGCACGGCACGAACCTTGTCCACGATCGCTCCTTCCTCCGACGATCTGCCACAGGAAGGTAATCCGGGCGGCGGACGCCGCCGCTCAGCCGGGGCGCTTGGCCCGCAGCGAGAGGCCGAGGTCGCGCAGCTGCACGTCGTCGACCGGGGTCGGCGCGCCGGTCAGCGGGTCGGCTCCCGAGGCCGCCTTCGGGAAGGCGATCACGTCGCGGATCGAGTCCGCGTGCTGGAGGCGCTGGACCCAGCGGTCGAGTCCGTAGGCGATCCCGCCGTGCGGCGGCGCGCCGTACTTCAGCGCCTCGAGCAGGAAGCCGAACCGCTCGTTGGCCTCCTCGGCCCCGATCCCGATCGCCTCCAGGGCCCGCTGCTGGAGCTCGGGGTCCGAGATCCTGATCGAGCCGCCGCCGAGCTCCTGGCCGTTCCAGACCACGTCGTAGGCGAGCGCTCGCGCCGCGCCCGGGTCGTCGAGGTCGAGCTCGCCGGCCGGCGCGGTGAACGGATGGTGGAGCGCATCCCAGCGCCCCTCCCCCTCGTTCCACCCGAACATCGGCCACTCAGTGATCCAGCAGAGCTCCTCCGCGTCGGCGTCGATCAGCTCGAAGCGCTCGCCGAGGTCGAGGCGCAGCTGGGCGAGCACCGCGTTGGCGACGTCGGGCTTGTCGGCGACGACGAGCAGCAGGTCGCCCTCCGCGGCCGCGAGGCGCTCGTTGAGCGCCGACAGCTCCGGCTCGGAGAGGAACTTCGCCGTCGGCGAGCGCCAGCCGGCACCCTCGCGAAACGCCCACACCAGGCCCTTGGCGCCGAGCTCCTGGGCGCGCTCGATCAGGCCGTCGAGGACCGAGCGGGGCACGTCGCGGGCGCCGGCGTTGAGGCCCTTGACGATCCCGCCGGCCTCGATCGCGCCGCGAAAGACCTTGAACTCGGTCCCTGCGAGCAGGTCGGTGAGCTCGGTGAGCTCGAGCCCGAAGCGCAGGTCGGGACGGTCGGTGCCGAAGCGGGCGATCGCCTCGTCGTAGGGGATCCGGCGCAGGGGCAGCTCCAGGGCCGGGCCGTCGACGGCCGCGAACACCGCCGCCAGCAGGCGCTCGTTGACCTCGAGCACGTCCTCGACGCCCACGAACGACATCTCGATGTCGAGCTGGGTGAAGTCGGGCTGGCGGTCGGCGCGCTGGTCCTCGTCGCGAAAGCAACGCACGATCTGGAAGTAGCGCTCGAAGCCGGCGACCATCAGCAGCTGCTTGAACAGCTGCGGCGACTGCGGCAGCGCATAGAAGGCCCCCGGCTCGCGGCGCCAGGGGACGAGGAAGTCGCGGGCGCCCTCCGGGGTCGAGCGCGAGAGCATCGGCGTCTCGATCTCCAGGAAGCCCTCGCCGCCGAGGAAGGCGCGGATCGCGGCCGCCACCCGGTGGCGCTTGACGATCGCCGCCGCCATGCGCTCCCGCCGCAGGTCGAGGTAGCGGTGGCGCAGCCGCGCCTCCTCGCCGACCTCGCCCGAGAAGCCCTCGATCTCGAACGGCGGCGTCTGCGCGTCGGCGAGCATGTCCGCGGCGCTGACCTGGAGCTCGAACTCGCCGGTCGGCAGCTCGGGGTTGATGGTCTCCGGATCGCGGCGGACGACGGTCCCGGCGACGCTGATCACGTCCTCGGCGCGCAGCCGGTGGGCGAGCTCGAAGGCCTCGCCGGAGCGCTCGGGGTGAAAGACGAGCTGGACGAGCCCGGTGCGATCGCGCAGGTCGATGAACACGAGGCCGCCGTGGTCGCGGCGCCGGTGGACCCAGCCGGCGAGCCGCGCCTCGCCGTCGACGCGATCGCCGAGCACCTGGCCGCACCAGGTGTCGCGGTACTCGTTCGCCCGCAGGGCGGGGAAGTCGGGCAGCTCGCTCACGATTTGAGCACCTCGACGGCCCGGGCGAGGTCGAGCGCCTGCTGCTCGCCGCTCGACATGTCGCGGACCTCCGCCCCACCCTCGTCGTCGATGATCACCGCCCGGCGGGCGCCGATCCGGTCGGCCTGCTTCATCTGCCCCTTCAGCGAGCGGCCGGCGAGGTCGAGCTCCGCGTGCAGGCCGGCGCCGCGCAGCTCGCGGACGAGGGCGAAGGCGCGCTCCGAGTGGGCGGCCGGCGCGGTGACGAAGACGTCCGCGGACGGCTCCGCGGGCGGGCTCTCGAGGGCCAGCAGGATGCGCTCGATCCCAGCCGCCCAGCCGCAGCCCGCGGCCGCCGGGCCGCCGAGCGCCTCGACGAGGCCGTCGTAGCGACCGCCACCGCCGAGGGTGGCGGCCTGGGCGTCGAGAGACTCGGACTCGAACTCGAACACGGTGCGGGTGTAGTAGTCGAGGCCGCGGACGAGCGTCCCGTCGAGCTCGTAGGGGACGCCGGCGTGGTCGAGCAGCCGGCGCACCTCGCCGAAGTGCTCGGCGTCGGCTTCGTCGAGCCGGTCGACGAGCTGCGGCGCGGCCGCCATCACAGCCCTCGTTCCCTCGTCCTTGGAGTCGAAGGCGCGCAGCGGGTTCTCCTCGATGCGCTCGCGGACGTCGGGCGCCAGCTCGGCCTCGTGGGCGCGCAGGTAGGCGATCAGCTCCTCACGGTGGGCCGCCCGCGAGTCCGGTGAGCCCAGGCTCGAGAGCCTCAGCGTCAGCCCGGGCACGCCGAGCTCGCGAAACAGATCGCCGAGCAGCAGGATCAGCTCGACGTCGGCGAGCGGCGAGTCGGTGCCGATCACCTCGGCACCGATCTGGTTGAACTGGCGATAGCGCCCCGCCTGCGGGCGCTCGTGGCGAAAGTACGGCCCCCAATGCCAGAGCTTCACCGGCTGCGGCAGCTTGTGCATGCCGTGCTCGACGTAGGCGCGGACGATCGCCGCCGTGCCCTCGGGACGGAGGGTGAGCGAGCGATCGCCTTGGTCGGTGAACGTGAACATCTCCTTCTGGACCACGTCCGTGCTCGCGCCCACGCCGCGGGAGAAGAGCTCGGTGTCCTCGAAGATCGGCGTCTCGATCCGCCCGTAGCCGGCGCGGCCGAAGAGCTCGACGCAGGCCAGGTGCACGCGGCGGCGGGCGTCCTGCTCGGCGGGCAGGATGTCGGAGGTCCCCCGGGGGGCCTGGAAGCGCGCGCTCACAGCCGCAACCTAACGGGCGAGCTCGGCGAGGAACGGGTTGGTGGCGCGCTCGGCGCCGAGCGTCGTGATCCCCATGTGCCCGGGATAGACGACCGTCTCCTCCGGAAAGCCGTCGACGAGCGTGCCGATGCTCTTCAGCAGGGTCGGCCAGTCGCCTCCCGGCAGGTCGACGCGGCCGACCGAGCCCTGAAAGAGGACGTCCCCGGAAAACAGCGCCGCCTCGTCGCGGATCGCGTACGTGACGTGCCCGGGGCTGTGCCCGGGCGTGAACAGGACCTCGATCTCCATCCCGGCGAGCTCGAGCTTCTCGCCGCCGGCGACCGTCTCGTCGGCGTCGTAGCTCTCATACGGCCCGAACCCCGGCCAGGGGACGTAGGACATGATGTCGGCGAGCACCGGGACCTCGATCTCCGGGCAGTAGACGGGTGCCCCGGTCGCCCGCGCCACCGGCGCGACGGCGCCGATGTGGTCGAAGTGCGTGTGGGTGACGAGGATCGCGTCGATCCCGAGCCCGAGCTCGTCGACGACGTGGAGGATCCGATCGGCCTCCTCGCCGGGGTCGACGATCAGGCCGCGATCGGCGCCCTGGCGACGAATCACGAAGCAGTTCTCGGCCACCTGGCCGACGGTGAGCATGCGGACGTCCATGGCCTCTACCGCTGCTGCTTCTTCGCCGCCCGCTCCGCCATCAGCTGGCGCAGCCGCCGCTGGTACATGAAGCGGTCGATGTAGTAGCCCATCGGCACGTACATCCCAAGCATCACGACCGAGAGCGCCAGAGCCGAGCCGACCGGGCGCTTGAAGAGCAGGAAGAAGAGCAGGAAGAAGATCGCGGCGCCGAACAGGCCGCGCTTGAAGGCGCCGCCCCAGGTCGGCGGGACGTCGCGACGATCGACCACGCGACCCTTCGCCGGCTGGCGCTTCTTGCGGGCCCGGGCCTTGGCCTCCTCGCGGGTCCGGGGGCGCCCGCGCGGGCCCCGGTCGTCGATCCGGCCCGTCTGGGTGCCGCGATGCTTGCGGCGGCGCTTCTTCCTCGTCTGAGCCATCGGGCGAAGAGGCTAACCGAGCCGCCGCTCGAGCACCTGCAGATCCGGGTCGAAGCCGCGCAGGGGAACGTCGCCGGGCAGCTCGCGCAGCGACGCCTCCGGAACCAGGCCGACCACCTCGCCGGCGACGGGCCGGACCCCGCGTTCCGCGCCGAGCACCCGGATCCGCTCGATCACCTCGGCCAGCGAGACGGTGAGCGGGTCGTGGACGTTGGTCGAGATCTGGGCCCGCTCGCCGAGGTCGATCGCGATCGCCCGCACGCCCTCGATCCCGCCGCCGGACTCCCGCAGGCTCGCCGCGATCTCGCGCGCGGTCTCCAGGTCGTCGCTGTCGAGCTCGACGTTGAAGGCCGCGAGCGGCGGGCGCGCCGTCACCAGCACCGCCCCGGCCGTCGGATGGGGCTGGGCCGGGCCGAGGTCCGGCTCCAGCTCACCGGCGGCCATCCGTGCTTTCAGAGCCGTGATCCCGCCGGCTCGGAAGAAGGCGCGCTCGCGCCGCTCCGGAGCGGTGGCGAGCTCGCCGTAGAGGAAGACCGGCAGGCCGAGGTCGGTGAGCGCCGGCGCCAGGGCGAGGGCCAGCTCGCGGGCGGCGGGGCGCTCCTCCGCCGCGAGCCAGACCAGCGGGCAGACGTCGAGCGCCCCGATGCAGGGGTGCGCGCCGGTGTGGGCGTCGATGTCGATCCGCTCGACGCAGGCCCGCGCGCCATCGACGAGCCCCTCGAAGAGCTCGCGACGCGAACCCGCGAGGGTGAGCACGGTGCGGTTGTGGACCTCGTCGGTGTGGCGGTCGAGCAGCCGGGCGCGGGCGAAGGCCGTGGCGATCGCGCTGATCGCATCGGCGTCGCGGCCTTCCGAGAAGTTCGGGACGGCGAGCGCCATCGCCCTCTCAGTCGCCGACCAGCAGCTCGCCCGCGCGCACCAGCGGCTCGCCGTCGACGGTGACGTCGGGTTTCAGGACCACGCAGTCGAGATGTACGGGGACCTGGACGGTGCCGCCAATTGCTGCCGAGGCGCCGAAGGCGACGTGGCAGGTGCCGAGGATCTTCTCGTCCTCGAGCAGCTCGCCGGTCAGCTGGGCCTTCTCGTTCGTGCCGATGCCCAGCTCGGCCACGTTCGTCCCCTGCGCCCCGCCGCCGGCCCGCAGCAGCTCCAGCAGGCGCTCGCCGTCCGGGCCCTGGGCGGCGACCAGATGCCCGCCCTCGACCGTGAGCTCGACCGGCTCGGCGACGCGCCCGATCGAGGCGATCGTCCCGTCGACGACCAGCCGCCCCTCGGCGGTGCCCTCGATCGGGGCGATGAATCCCTCGCCGCAGGGCAGGTTGCCGAAGGCGCCGGGGCCGCTGAGGTCGCCGGCGTCGGCGATCGCCTCGCGGTCGCCCAGGCCGAGGGTCAGGTCGGATCCGTTGGCGCAGGTGATCCGCGCCTCGGACCCCGCGGTGAGCAGGGCGGCGATCGCCTCCCCCCGGCGGCGCAGGGCCTCCATGTCGGCCGACATCACGCGCGCGAGCATCTCCTCGGTGACCCCGGGCAGCGTCGCGATCCGCACGCCGGCGTCGGTCGCCGCCTTGCGCGCCGCCGTGTGCGACAGCGATTGCACGGTCGGGCAGAGGACGACGTCGGCGGCCGCCATCGCGGCGGCGACCGCGCGCGGCGGCTCGGTCCCGTTCTCCGCCCGCTCGGCGATCAGCGCCAGGACGCCGTCGGCGCCGCGGCGCCCGGCCTCGCCGCGAAAGCGCTCGGCGAGACCGATCGTCGCCGGGTTGGCGACCACCAGCACCTCCTCGCCCTCGCGCACCCCCAGGCAGTCCGCCACGACCGCGGTCACCGCTCGCTCGAGATCGCCCACGCGCTCAACCTATCGCGGGTACGGTTGAGGCGATGGAGAGCGTCACGGACGGCGTCTGGCGGATCACCAAGGGGTTCCCGTTGAGCGTCAACGCGTACCTGGTCGCGGACGGCGACGGGGTCGCCGTCTTCGACGCCGGGATCGAGTCGATGGGCGACGCGATCCGCGAGGCCGCCGAGCCGCTCGGGGGGCCGACGCGGACGATCCTCGGCAACGCCCACGCCGACCATCGGGGCGGCGCGAAGCGTATCGGGGCCCCGGTCTTCTGCCACGCCGACGAACGCGACGATGTCGAGGGCGACGGCGGCGCCCACTACTTCGACTACTCGAAGCTCGGCTTTCCGACCAGGCTCCTGACCCCGCGGATGATGCGGGCCTGGGACTCGGGCCCGCTGGAGGTGACCGGGACGCTCGCGGAGGGTGACGCGGTGGGCGAGTTCACCGTCGTCCACCTGCCGGGCCACGGCCCCGGCTGCATCGCCCTCTTCCGGGCCCGCGACCGGGTTGCGATCACCAACGACTGCTTCGCCCTCTTCGACCCGGCGCTGCCGCGGCCCGGCAAGCCCCGGGTCCCCCACCCCGCCTTCAACTGGTCGACCGAGCGCGCCCGCGAGTCGATCGGCAAGCTCGCCGAGCTCGATCCCGCGATCTGTTTTCCGGGGCACTACGGGCCGCTGACCGGCGACGTGCGCGCCCAGCTCGAGGCCGTCAGCTGAGCGCCGGCGGGCCTACAGCGACGCTCGAGCTCGCCGACTTCCGCCGGCGCGTGGCCGACCTCCACCTCAGCGTCGCCGGCGAGGGCGCCGAGGCCGTCGCCGAGTTTCGCCGCCGCCGCGACGAGCTCTTTCGCGACCACCCCGCGTCCGCGCTCAGCGCCGAGCAGAAGCGCGGCTTTCGCGGCCTCGACTACTTCGACTTCGATCCGGCCGCCCGGGTCGAGTGCGAGCTGCGACCCGACGCGCGCGGCGACGAGCTGAAGATCAACTCCGGAGGCGAGGACGGCGTGATCCGCTACCGGCGCGTCGGCCGCCTGCCGACGCCGTGGGGCGACCTGACCTTGTTCTGGACCGAGGGATACGGCGGCGGGCTCTTCCTCCCCTTCCGCGACGCGACCGCGCCAGCCGAGACGTACGGGGCCGGGCGCTACCTCACCGACACGATCAAGGGCACCTTCTCGGGCGGGCTCGAGTTCGGGCTCGAAGGAGCGGGACCGCCGACGCTGACGCTGGACTTCAACTACGCCTACAACCCGTCCTGCGCCTACAACTCGCGCTGGGCCTGCCCGCTGGCGCCGCCGGAGAACCGGCTCACGGAGGCGATCCGCGCCGGCGAGCGCAAGTTCGTCGACGCGACATGAGACGCGGCCCGGGTCGCCGCGGTCGACTCAGCGCGAGCCGGTGGGGGTCGGCGCCGGCGCGTCCTCGGGTCGCGAGACGAGCGAGCTGACGACCTCCGCGCTGCAGATGACCGTGCGATCGCGCCCCAGCGCCTTCGCCGCGTAAAGCGACTCGTCGGCCGAGCGCAGCAGGCGCCCGACGGACTCGCCGTCGCGCGGGTAGGTGGCAATACCGAAGCTGATCGTCAGGCCCGGGTAGCGATCGGCGAGCGCCTCGTGGACGCGGTGGCGGAGCCGCTCGGCGGTGGCGTAGGCGCCCTCGGCGTGGGCGTCCGGGATCAGGATCGCGAACTCCTCGCCGCCCACCCGGGCGACCGCGTCGGTGCGCCGCGCGTGGCTGCGCAGCAGATCGCCGACCTCGACCAGGACGTCGTCTCCGACCTGGTGGCCGAAACGGTCGTTGACGTGCTTGAAGTGGTCGAGATCGCCGCTGACGAGGCTGAGCTCGCTGCCGGAGCGCCGCGCACGCTCGAGCTCGAGCTCGAGCTGGGCGCCGAAGCCGCGGCGGTTGAGCAGCTCGGTCAGCGGATCCGTGTCCGCGGCCTCGGCGAGGCGAGCGACCAGCGCCGCGACTCGCTCGCGGGTGACCACGAGCAGCGCCGCGGCGACCCCGAGCGACCCGACGGTGAGGATCCAGGCCTGGACCATCCCGGGCGCCGCGGGCTTGGCCACGAGCGCGATCGCGTAGGCGACGGCGACGACCGCGAGCTGCACAGCGACCCGGCGGCGACCGAAGAAGTAGGCGGTGCCGAGGATCACCCAGAGGTAGTAGACCGCGCCGGTCGCGGTGGTCGAGCCGGAGAAGTAGATCGAGAAGCTGATCAGCGCCGTCGCGTAGCCGGCGACCAGGTCCAGGCCCCAGTCCGGGAAGCGATTTCGGAAGGGGAAGGTCACCACCGCGCCCAGGTACGCGGCGCCGACGACCGCGAGCAGGCCGGCGTCATTGGCGTCCGGGGCGTGCGGGAGCGCCAGGCCCAGCAGGGCGAAGGTCGGCCCGATCACGAACAAGGCGGCGATCAACCCGCCGAGGCTGGCGCGGTCGTTCGCGGCCACGGAATCTGATTCCGGCGTGGCTTGCCTGGATTTCTCGCCCACCAACCACGCATCGGCAGCGACGATCAGGCACTTGAGATACGCACGGCCGGTGGGCGTGTGACCCCCCACACCCGCCGCTACGATTCGCCCGCCCCGCCGGAGTAGCTCAGCTGGTTAGAGCAGCGGAATCATAATCCGCGTGTCGGGGGTTCGAGTCCCTCCTCCGGCATCCTGAAGCCCCTGCAAAGCGGGGGTTTCTTGCGTGTTGGGCTCGGGCTCAGATGGCGACCGCGCACCCACCGCGCACCCGGACGCACCATGTGTGCGCTCCTCGAGCAGCGCGGTGAGCCGATCCGCCGCGTCGTGCTGGGGCACATGGTGGATGTAGATCATCGTGGTCTGGATGTCGGCGTGGCCCATGAACGCCTTCACGTCGGTGAGCGCAAACGCCTGCACCGCGATGGTCCCGAAGGTGTGGCGGAGGTCGTGGAAACGGATCCGCGGCAGGCCGGCGTCGTCGAGCGCCTGGTAGAAGCGCCGCCGCAGCGCGGAGTCCTCGATGTGGTTGCCGACGTCGTTGACAAAGACGCGGTCCTGGTCCGAGGTCCAGCGTTCGCGCCGGCTCAGCTCGTTGAGCGCACGGGCGGCCTGGTCGACCAGCGGGACCGAGCGGACCTTGCCCGACTTCGTCGGCCCATCTGAGTCGACGGTGAACGAGCGCCGGACGAAGACAACGCGCCGAGTCCAATCGATGTCGCCCCAACGCAGACCGCGAAGCTCGCCAAGCCGCAGGCCGGTGAACGCGGCGACGCGGAAGATCACGGAGTCCTGCTCGGTGACCGCCGCGTCGGCCAGTTGCTCCACCTCGTCGACCTCGAGCGCAGTGAAATCGCCCGAGCGCCGGAACGGCTGGCGCTCGGCCCCTACCACCGGGTTGACGGAGAGGCCGTGGTTGCGTTGGGCGCGCTTGAAGATCGTGTGGAGCTGCTGGAGGCGCTTGTTGATCGTCCGCGCCGATAGAACGGCCTCGTCGACCATCCGGACCCGGAACGCCTCGACGTCGGCGAGCGTGATCTCAGAGATCGGTGTGTGCGCTCCGAACTCCGGGATCAGGCGCTTGTCGATCTCGCGCCGGTAGTCGCGAATCGTCGACGGCCGGCGCTTGCGGTCGAACTCGACGTAGTCCATCCACTCCTCGCAGGCCTGGCGGAAGGTGATGTCGTCACCGGGTCGCGGCTCGACCTTCACTTCATTGTCGCGACCGCTGAGGATCTCCTCCAGCTTGACCTGGGCCTGTGCACGCGTCAGATAGCCGACAGGCGGGCGGCTGCGCTTCTCCCACGCACGCCCGAGGCGCCGCTGGAGTCGCTGGCCCGTCGCAGTCCGAATCTGCGCGTAGAAGGCCGGCCCGCTTGCGAGCTCGACAAGGCGGACGAACCCGGTGGGTCCGGCGCGACGGCTCATCGACTACGGGGCAGGTAGGGGATGGCGGTCGAGCGTGCGGCTGGTGGATGCGCCCTTCTGCCGACTGATCCATCGCTCGACATCACCCTCATCGAAACGACGGTACCGCCCGCACCGAACGGAAGGCAGATCTCCCTCGCGAGCCGCGCGATAGACCCAGCTCTTGGGCACGCGAAGTCGGGCCGCAACCTCCTCGGCTGTCAGTAGTTCACACGTCACCGTCATCTCCCGTCGTGCTCGTTTCGCCGGTCTCCCGGCACGATTTCAACCCGCTCCAGGCTCCCCCGCAGCCTTCGCCACACCACGGCCTCTCCCCTACCCAGCCCCCTGATCACGTTCGGCGAGACCCGGTACTCCTCGACCTCGCGCTCCGATCGCATCCCGGTATCGGAGAACCCCCAGCGGTGGACGTCTCGCTGCACCGTCGTGCGCTTGGTCGTCTGCGACCCGAACGCGTTTGCGATCTGCTCGGCGCTTGCAACCTGGCGCATCACGATCCAGGTGTTGGCCCCGGTCTCCACGGCCTCCCTGGTCCCCGCCGCTACGTAGTCGAGGTCGGCGAAGTCCTGGACCGCGACCGCGGTCCCGATCCCCGCCCCGCGCCCGATCGCCACCGACTCGCGAAGCTGGTTTCCGCCGAGCCTTGCCGCCTCGTCGACGATCAAAAGCGCCCGAAGCGGTTCGTCGCCGCGGGCGAGCCGCTGACCGGCGGCGCCGAAGGTCTGGATCACCGCGGCGGCGATCGCCGGCGCCTCCTCGGGGAACTCCGCGGCCGGCAGGCTGAACAGGGCCCGCTCGCCGCGCAGGATCGCCTCGAGGTCGATCCCTTCCGTCGCCCCGAACCGCCTTGCGGTGGCCGG
Source organism: Solirubrobacterales bacterium (assembly GCA_033856255.1). GTDB lineage: Bacteria > Actinomycetota > Thermoleophilia > Solirubrobacterales > 70-9 > WHSW01. The sequence goes on from JAWVFH010000060.1 coordinate 54,537, forward strand.
TGAGTCGCGAAGCAGCGCCAGGCGGTTGCCGAGCCCGAGCACCCCGGAGCGAAGCGAGGCCTCGGACTCCAAGAGCGCCACCGACCGCGCGAGCGCACCGCGCTCGGGCTCGTCGAGCTGGCGCAGCAGCCCGGTCGCGAGCTTCGGCTGTTCGAGCAGCTCGATCACACGCTCGAGCTCGACCCTGCGGTCTGTCGCTGCCAAAGCGGCGAGGCAGGCGCCGACGAACCGTGCCGCCGCCTGGCGGTAGTGGGGCTCAGACCACTCCTGGGTCGCCATCAGGATGTCTCGCCAGCTGGCCGGGTTGCCGCGGTCGAGGGGGTTGAACGCAGCGGAGACGCGGTCGCCGAGCCCGAAGACCCGCTCGGGCGCGATCCCCAGCCGGCCGCCAAGCGCGCGATCTCCCTTCAGGTCGACGAAGGCGCAGCCGATCTCGGCGGGCAGGCGGTGTTCGATTGCAGTGAGGAGGGTGGTCTTCCCCGCCCCTGGCGAGCCGCCGATCAGGATCCCCTGCTGCAGCTCGTCGAGATCGAGGGCGACGGGCCTGCCCCGCTTGCCCACGCTGCCGATCAGCACGGCGCCGCGCTGGTTGCGCCGACGCCGGCCGAGGTGGTCGAGCGCCTGGTCGACCACCCGGCGACCGACGGCGACCGTTCCGACGATCACGCCGACGAAGCCGATCGCGGTCGCGAAGCCGAGCACGCCCGTCATCGCGCCCTCCACAGGATCGCCCCGCCGGCCGCGACCAAGGCTGCCGCCGTCGCCAGCGGAAGCCAAGCCCACGGGTGGTCGATCAACGCCGCGGCGGAGAGATGGCCCGGACCCCACTGGCGATCAAAGCGCCGCAGCTCGGCGTCGGCACCGAGCGCGGCGTGAAAGAGCAGATACGCGGCGGCGAGGGCGAGCCCGGCGGCGATCAGCCAACCGGCGGCGACGCGCCAGTGGCGGCGGTCGACGCGATCGTCAAAGCGCCAGGGATAGGCCCCGCCCACGACCGCCCCGGCGAAGGCGCCGAGCGATTGGGGGTAGACGTAGAGGGCGAGCCCGGCCACCAGCAGGCCGCCGATCAGCTTCGCGACCGCCTCCTCGAACTCCTGGTCCTTGTTGCGTCGTTCAGATCCCATCGCGAACCTCCATGAACTCGGCGAGGCCGCGCTCTGTGACCTCGCGATTTATCAGGACTCGAAGCTGGGGATCGGGGGCGATCCAGGTGACCGACTCGTAGTCGGAGATTGCGTAGGAGGCGAGGACCGCCGTACGGCGGGCACGGCCCTTGGAGCTGAGCTCGATCTCGAACGCGCCAAGGCCGCCGGATCCGAGCAGCTCGGCGGCGTCGGGAACCCGCGGGCAGCCGAGCACGGTGGCGAGCTGGCGGTCGGTGAGCCGTCCGACGAGGGCCGGCTGGCGGTTTCGCTCGCGGCGCAGCTCGAGCTCGGTCGCGATCTCGCCGCCGGAGGATTCGATCGCGACGACCAGGTCGGTGAGCGCGTGGGCGTGCTCGCAGCTGGCGACGCGAAGCGAGCGAGACGCGACGGTGTAGAGCGGCGGGCGGGTGGCGGTGAGATGGCGCCGGCGGACGAGGCCGAAGTCCTGGAGGACCTGCAGGCGGCGGTAGGCCTGGGTGCGGCCGAGCCCGAAGCGAGCGCGGATCTGCTCGACGCTGGCGCCGACGAGCCGATCGAGCCAGGCGACCAGGTCGAGGTCTCTGGCGACGATCAGGCCGGGTGTCGCCGAAACGGTCATCTGCCCACTAGACGAGCGAGGGCCCGATTGCTCCACGCCGGATCTCAGATCGCTGGCCATCTATCCCCTCAAACAGCCGAGCTCACGATTAGTCCACGGATCCGAGCGGGTCGTGTGCGGAAAGCCATCTCACTTCCCTAGACACATGAGATGCCGAAACGGCTACGCGACCTTCGAGATTCTTGGCGGCTATTTCCTCCACTAAGGAGTAGTGGCGCGAGACCCCTTCCAGTCCACCGCGACTTTCATCGCCGCCGCCTGCTCATCCGCCCCGGCCGGCCGAAATCCCGTCTCACAGACTCACCGCACCATCACTCACCTCGCTCGCGAACCTCGAATCGTCTGCCCCGATCGCGCCACCCTCGACCCCACCACCCTGACTGCCTCGTTCCTAGACCAACCCTCTCACTGCCCCGACTCTCCCTCCGCCCTGACCTTGATCTCACTGCTACCAGCGAAGCCGCAGCCGACCCCGTCCACGAGCTCGTCGAGGGGGCGGGGTCGGCTGCGGCGGAGCGTCCGCAAACCCACGAACACGGGGATTGCCTACGGACCTTGGGTCCGTAGGCGCCTCCGCACCAACGGACGCTCGTTATTGGGCAACAATCTCGCTGGGCGTGCCGAGCACAGTGGCCAGTCTCTTCGCATCCGCCGACCTACAGCTGGATGGAGTCGTGCCATGGGGTTTCCGGATCCCACGGACAGCGTCGGGGACGAGTACCGGCATCTATGTCGTCGCGCTGACGGACAACGCCGACACCACGGAGGCGGCCATTGCCGACTGCCCAATCAGCCGGACTGCGATTCATACCCTGCTTGAGGTGCGCCCTGAACTCATGCTCGATGGGACACGGCCCGATGCAGCGTCGCTCGCCGAGCGGCTCACTTCGTTCTGGCTACCTAGCGAGGTTGTTTTGTACGTCGGGCTGGCCGGCCCCCGGAAACGAATGCCGACCGCGGGAGAGCTCGCGAAACGCGTCGGGGAGTACTACGCGACACCGCTCGGAGCCCGGGCTCCCCACGCTGGCGGCTGGCCCCTCAAGACGCTCGCCGGCCAGGACCAGCTCGCGGTCCACTATGCGTACTGCGAGCCCGTCGACGAGCGCGAGCGGTTGATGCTCGCGGCGTTCGCCGCCAACGTCGACCCCGATGAACGGGCCGCCCTGGCCGACAAGGAGCATGTGATGCCCTTTGCCAACTTGGAATACCCGCCTGGAACCAGGAAGCTCCACGGGATTAGCGGGGCCAAAGCGTCACGCAGGTCCTAGCTGGCAGCCTACCTGGCCTCGACCTCGGCCATCTGCAGCTGATAGAGCTGGACCAGATCGTCGATCGAGCTCGGGGCGTAGAGCCAATGGCCGGAGACGGCGACATCCAGCGGACGCTGTCCGCTTCCGAGCTCGGCAATGGAGGCGAGCTGCTGGCGGCTGATCTGACTGACGGCGCCGCTATCTGCGCCGGAGGCCCAGACCGAGCCCAGACCAGCGGCCAACCCGGAGGGCACCTCGACGCCAAGATCAAAGGTGTCGAGCTGGCCGGTCCTGGTGTCGTAGCGGCTGATCTGGGCCGCCCTGTAATGAACCACCCAGACCTCGGGTCCGGCAACAACGAGGTCTTGGGGGTCGGCTGGGATCTGGATACGCCGCAAGCGCTGCCCGTGTTGGTTGAACTCGAGCAGGGCGCCAGTTTGACCCTCGGGTCGGCCCTGGGTGACCCAGAGCCGGGGGCCGTCGACGGCCATACCGTTGGGCTCGTCGATCTTGATCGTCGCCTTTCGCTGGCCCAGGCTTCGCGAGAGCAGGAGGATTCGTCCGCCCTCGAAATCCTTGAACCAAACGCCGTTGTCGGCGACTGCGAGCTCGCAGTCGCCGCTGCCGAGGCGGCGACGGGTAATCGTTTCGTTATGGCGCTCGACGCGGTAAACGTGGCCGTTGGCGGTGGCGAAGACGGCGCCAAGGCCGACATCGACGTCGAAGAGATCCGGCTCAAGGCGCAAGCCGTCGTCGACTCCGAGGCGAGGATCGAGCTTGTACAGCCACCCGGCCTCGGTGACCACGTAGGCGCGGCCGTGGCCGGTAGGCGCAACCGCGTTCGGCCCGCCGCTGACCGGGAGCTGGCTCTGACCGACCACGGTGGCCTCGCGGACATGCTCGACGACCAGCGGACGAAGTATCAACCAGGAGCCGAGGATGATCAAGCACACGAGACCGAGGACAAAGGCAGCGCGGACGTGCTGCTGACCAAAAACGCTCAGGCCACCAGCCATGACCAGTCCAAAGAGGCTAAGGCCAAGCAGCCAGCCCATGGCCGGAACCGGAAACTGCGGGCCGAGGGGATAGGCGATCGAGAAGCTGGCCACTAGGGCGCCGACCAGCACCTCGTAAAAACGCGCCGCCAACGCCTGCTGCTCTCTATCTGGCGGGCTCGGGCGGGGGCGCCCCGGGGAGTCGCCGCCATCCGGGTCGAATCGACCCTCGGAGCCTCCGCCTCGAGCGGGTTCGTTACCGGACGAGGAATCGGTTGCGTCTAGCCCGGTCGAGGCCACGGACGGGCCTCGACCGGGGTCGGTCGCCGGCGCCCTCAGTTCTTCAGTAGGCGTTACAGTTGCGGGGTCTGACGTGGCCATTCTTTTCCTTTGCCGGGGAGAAATGGTTGCGTTGTCCGCGGTCTCGGCCCATTCGGCCGAGACCGCGTTTTCGTTGTCAACTCAGCCGATCACTTCACCCCCGATTCCAGGAGGCGGCGCGCTGCGCGCGGCCGGCCGAGGCCGAGCCGAGGCAGCTGATCGGAGAAGATGAACAGCGGCCGCTCGCCGGCTTCGGTGGCCAGCGTTAAGGCTCCGGCCCTGGCCTGGCGAGCCAGGGCGACGATTTCCCAGGCCCGGTCGGCCGGGCCGGCGGCTTCCAGGCGCCGACGACTTAGCTCGCGCCCGCCGCCAAGCCACCGGGTTGGGCAAACCATGAGCTCTCTGACGTCGGCCTCGCGCACGACCCGGGTTGAGGCCTGCAGGGTGGCCATGCCCACCCCGGCCCGTTCGGCCCATGCGAACACGGCCTCCATCTCTGACCGGTAGGGCCAGATGATCCAGCCGGTCAACCTAGGGTCGGGGGCTCGTGGGTCGTCGAGGCCGAGCGGCGCACCACACAGTCGGCCTTTGGCGTCGGCGGTGAAGTAGTAACGACCGCTCCAGCGCTCCAGCGAAAACGGCCGGGGCTCGGCCCAGACCTTCCCCGGCCCTCTTTCGCGGCTGGGGGAAGCCGGTCGGGTCAATGGTGGGGCTGCGAGCGGGGCGGGCACTTCGGTCACCTATTTCTTCGGACCCCCAAGAATATCGGAGACCCAGGAGGATGACTACCCGGCATGATTAAGCAATTATTAACTGGAAGGTCTATTGGGAACTGATCTGGAACCTGAGTAAGATCCCCGAATGCGCAGGCCGGCCCCAAGCGCGCCTCCAACTCGCTAGCGATGCCGACGCAGGGCAACGGCCGATATTCCCGAAAGGAGAATTTCTGTGGCGACTAGAACCCGGACCGGGGTCCATCGCCCGAGTAGCTCGTCGACGCACGGGGGGAAGACTGGCTCCAATGGGTCCAAACCGAAGGCGGCGCCTAAGCGTTCTGTTCGTCGCAGCCGGGCTCGCTCGGCGGCGATCGACCAAGGCGATGAGAAGCCGCTTCTAGAGCGGCTGAACAACATCGACCCGAAGACCAAACTTGAAGCGCTTTTCGAAGCCGGGGTTACCGACCGTGATCTGGCCCGAGGAACCGGTGCCAGCGAGGCAACGGTGGTTAAGTGGCGCCATGGCAATAGCCATCCACGGGCCGGCCGGCACCTCGAGGCCATCAACGATCTCGCAGCCTTGTTTGGCTATGTCCTAGCCGCTGACTCGGCCCGGGCCGCGGTCTTGTGGGTGCGTGATCGCAACAAGAATCTCGACATGGATAGCCCCCTCGACCGCGTGGCGGCAGGTGATTTCGCCAGCGCTCTGAAGGCGGCTGAGGCTTTCACGGGCTAGACGAGTTCGGCGCCCATGCGCGGGAGCGGTCCCAGCGAAAAGACGCACATTCATGTCGATCTACTGGGGTCGAAATCGCGTCATGTCGGTGGGATCCACGCTTGGTCCCGACCAGGGGCGGTCAGGGCGTTGAGGGCGTCGGTACGGGTGCCTTTGCGCTCCCCCACGAGCGGAGGAGCTACGCATCGAACCGATCGACGGTGGCGTACGCCTCAGCTGAGCGATGGCGCGTCAAGCGAACGGCTCATACTCGACCCGGCCAGCCGCGATTGCTTCGTTCAGCTCGAGAAGTCGCCGATTCGACTCGCCCGGGTCCCCGGCCACGCTGGCCGGCCACCCGTAAGCAACTGCCACCGCCCGGTCCAGTTCGTTGTGGAGCGCTGTCAGGTCGGCGTACGCGCCGTCATCAACCTCGTTGTACAGCCGGGTCAAGCCAAACCCTCGGTCCATGCAGATCGCGCGTCGGCGCTCTGTAAGTCTCTGCGCGATAGCGCCGATCGCCGCTCGCTGATCTGAATCCACCGCTGGCCACGGAAACGTCTCGAACGCCGATGTCAGCGTGTACCTGACGTCCACGCGCATCGTCGAGGATCGAGCACGCGCCCACTCATGGTGGATCGACGTGAGGAGCACGCCCAGCGAGTAATCGTCGTCAAACGTGAATACGTTCACGAGATCGCTCGGACAGGTATGCGGCTCCTGCCACGCGAAGAGAATGCGCTTCCCGATTCGGTTCGCCGCGATGTACCGGCTGAGCGGCTCAATCGCTTTGCGAAGCCCTGGTCGAGGCTCGGCGAACAGCCACCATCGCTCGCGGTAAAGCTTCCGGCGGTTGCGTGCACGATCGGGCTTTACCCGCTGCTCAACGATGGCCAGTGCGGCTGGCCAGCGACCCGCCTCTTCGAGTGACATCGTCGCGAAGTCGACGATCCAGCGGGTCGGCCCGTGGCCCGGGTCCGTCGTAAGGTCCTTGCCGACCAGATACGGGCGAACGATCTTGGAGTAATCGGCTCCTTCCGTCTTGAGGAGCGACGTCGCCTCCTCCGCATCGAGCACAAAGCCATCGCCGGCGGGAATCGGCCCTTGGAACGCCCGCGACTTGTTGGCGGGCAGCGGCTCGGCGCTCTGGGCTCCGGGCGCCGCGACTTGGAGCGCCGCTGTTATTGCGTCGACCTCCTCTCCGTCGAGAAGAACGCTCTGGGGCGGCCCCGTCGGCTCCTTGACCCAGTTGACGATGCTGACGTTGACGACGGCCTCGCCGGACCATGGCAGCTTCGAGATTGCATTCGTGATGACTCCGCCGTTGTCGAGGATCCATTCCAATGTGGGTCCGCGGTTGCGGTTCTGGGAGATCGAATTGGTCACCACGAGCCCCGCCCGACCGTTCTTCGGGAGATGTGGATGGGCCCTTCGCAGCCAGTACGCGGCGTAGTCCTTGATCCCGATGCCGAATTCGCTCTGTAGCCACGCTACGTACTCGTCGCCAAGTTCCTTGCGAAGCCGCTGCGAGCCGTGGTAAGGCGGGTTGCTGATGATTGCGTCCGCACGTGGCCACGGAAGGCGCAGAGCATCGCCTTGCCGAATCCCAGACAGGTTCACGAGGGGCAAGACGGGCTCGTCGACGCCGAGCTTGTCGACGGCGAGCTTGTGTCCGATCCACATCGTCACCCGCGCCAGCTTGACCGCGAAGGGCTCGATCTCGATGCCCTTCATGTTCTGGATCGGGAACAGGTTCAGCTCGGCCTGGTCTGGAAGGCCCGCAGCCTTGCGCAGCTCCGCGATGCGGTCGCGGAGTTCGGCCTCGATACGCCGTAGCTCTCCATATGCGACGTAGAGGAAGTTCCCCGAGCCGCAAGCTGGATCCAGCACCACGTAATCCATCAAGTCGCGCTGCGCGGCCTGCGCGTCCGCGAGCGAGTCACATGCTGCGATCCGCTCACGCCAAGGCTCAACGATCGTCGGCAGGACCACCTTCAGAATGTCGGCCTCGGCCGTGTAATGGGCGCCGAGCGCCCACTGCTTCTCCTTGCCAAGTGCCCCGGTGAGCAGTGAGCCGAAGATCGCCGGTTCAACCTGATGCCACTCGAAGTCGGCCGCCTTGCGGAGCATCGTGAGCTCGTCGGGCTCGAGGTGGACCTCGGCCGGCTTGGCGAAGAGACCGCCGTCGGCGTACGGCGTCCCCTTGTAGACGCCATGGGTTGGACGCGGCTCCTTCTCAGCGAGATAGCGGAATAGGCGGCCGAGGTCGTCAACGCTCGACCGGCTCGTGTCGGCGATGAGCCCGTCCAGAAGCCGCGTGAATAGGCGACCGGGGAGCATCCCAAGGTCCTCGGCGAACATCGACCAGACGACTTGCAAGACGAAGTCCTGCAGTACATCGTCATCAGCGGCCTCCCTCTCGTCGAGCTGCCGGTATAGATCCGTGACAAGCGCGACCGCCTCTCTGGTGAGGTGGTCGTGCGCGAAGAACCCGGGCTTCTTGCCAGCCAAGAACAGCAGCGCGTCGCTGTTTTCCGGGAGCTCGGCGAGGTCGAACGCCGCGAGGGGCTCCGTATAGACCTCCCCGGGCCTCCAGACCTCGAAGCGATGAAAGGCGCACAGGATCACGTACGGGGGCGCGGGTGCTCCTGGCTTCCCGACCTTCTGCCAGTACTCCAAGGCCTGGTCTCGGTGCTTATCGAGCCTGGCAGCCTCGCTAGGCCGCTTCATCTCCGCAATGCAGACGCCGGGCCAGATCATGTCCATGAACTTGCCGGCGGAGGGCTCCTCGAACTTGGCCCCTACCGCCTCGCGGTCGGTGCCGTAGCACCGCAGGAGCTGAGTGAGGAACGTCTGCGCCTCACCGCGCTCAGATCCCTCGTATCCGCCCCACTTCGCGGCGAACTCGGCGAGCTGGTGCCGGATCTCCTCGCCGGAGAGCGCCAATCAGGCGGCTTCGATGCTCGTTTGAGCGTCCGGGACTGCGAAGTAGGTCGCCTGACGCAACCGGCGTGCGCTCAGCGAAAGCTCTTCCTGTGCCTGCTCGACCGCCTCGATGAGATGCGGGTCGGCGTCTAGATCACGAAGCGCGCTGACGGCGCGCTCGGCGCGGGCGCGGCTTTTCTCAAGGGCAAGCTCGACGATCGCGATCTGCTCGAAACTGTCCTCGCTCTGCTTGGGCGTCATTGGTCCGTCGAGCCTACGATCCGAACCGGACGCACCCTCGGTAGCGGGGCTCGGTGTCCTCGTCTCACCAGCCATCGGCGAGCAAGCTAGCGGGACGACTCCATACAAACGAGCCCTGATCGCGCAAAGAGCGCAAACACCTTCGGTCGAAACAGTGGCGCGTGAAGAGGACTAGCTGTCGTCTCGTCACCCCGGGTAGAAGACAAATCGCCGTTGTTGGCCATCCACTCTGTCCTATGGCTCCGCACTGTCGCCCCCTTCGGCCGCATGCACAAGACGCACCGCGGTCTCCTGGGCGTACTGAGACCACGACAGCCGCCGAGCTGTTCCGTTGCGCGGGTCGACGATCCACGTGCCCTCGACGTCATCACCCAGCTCGCCACCCAGCGGGACCAAGTACCGCTGATCGCCAAACAGGAACAGTCCGAGTGCCGCCCCATGCGAGGTTCCCATCGCGGTCACAACGTGCAGCGGCCGCTCGAAGTAGTCGTCGAGTTCCGTCTCGTGCAGCGACTCGCTCACCGGCGCCAAGGGCGCGTACGGGGCCGGCGGCACAGCGTCGCGGCCCCAGAGGACGTCCCGCAGATATGACGCGACCGGGCCGGATAGCCACTCCTCCCCGAAGATCTCCCGACCGAACCCCAGCCCATTCTTCGCTCCAAACCGCGGCCAGAGCGTCGCGTCGATCGTCATATTGAACTCGACCTCTGGATTCTCGATCGTGCGCTCCTCGGCGCCTTCCAGTGTGACGTCCTCACCGAACTCCTTCTGAAGCCGCTTGAGCTTCTTTTCGAAGTATTCGGGTGCTTCGGCGGCGTCAACGCCGAACCTCACGGTCTTCTCGTCCTGCCAGTGCTCGACGGGTAACGGCTTCGCGTACCAGCCATTCCGGTCCATGACCGTGAGGACTCGTTCTCCGGTGGCCTTTAGTCGGCTCACCACCCGCGGCGGACTCGGGACCTGCCCGCGGCTATCGGGGATCTCGTAGTAGTGGCGGCGCTCAAGAATCCACGTCTGCTGCGCAAACGGCTGGTCTACCTCTAGGCCCGCTGCGTCGTTGCACGGCCCGCACACGTCGCGCGTAGCCCAGCCACTACCTCCCAAGGTCTGGGATAGAGGGTGCTCAACCGAGCGGTACTCATCTCCCTTTTGCTCGCCGCAGTATGCGCAGACGAAGTCGGTCATGTCTTCAATCAGACGTCGCCGGCGAGCGATCCGACGGCCAGTCCCATTCAGGGACCTTTGCACTCTCCTCCGACAAGACGTCGAACCAAAGTGGGGCGAGCGGTTGAACAAGCCCGGCAGGAGTACGCCAATAGAACGCCGCCTGCGGCACAAGCTTCGACCCCGGCAGGAGCCCGAGCCGAACGATGATCATTAGGGGGGTCGGCGTTCCATACTTTGGGTCTTCGGCCAACTGCCGCACGGCACGTTCGTCCTGACGACTCGGGACCGGGGCGCTCCGCGGGTGTGTGTGCCAGTCACCCAGGAAGGTCACTCGCCCACCGCTGGCGTCCCATGCTTCGTTGAAGCGCCTGCTGTGACCTCCGCGGCCGTCAATCTTGATGCCCAGCGCGCTACCCCGGAACGCCGGTGGAGTCGCGGCCGTGATGACGACGGCGGAGCCGTCTCGAACCCAATAACCGAGCAGCCAACCGCCGACCTCCCACGGTCTCGGCGGTAAGGCAAGCAACCGGTCACGGACAGCTGTGCGGACAAACAGAATCGGGCGACTAGACACGGCACGACGTACAGGCCGGATGCTGGGGCAGCCTTGTGTATTCGGCCTCCGGACCCGCGGTCGTCGTGTTGCGGAAGCGGAGCGTCACAAGATCAAAGTCGGCGGCCGGGTAGCCGTCTCCGTCAAGGAGCAGCTGGACCGCGCAGCGCGCAGCCGCCGACGCAGCGGAAGTCAGTTCAAATCCAGGCGCCGTGAATGTGGGCTGGGCACAACCGCGTTCAAACACCTCCTCGGCGTCCGGATCTTCTGCCCAATCGGGGATCTCAGGACTGGTGTCCGTGGGCTCCTGCTGGGATCTAGCGAGGCATTCGAGGCAACCGCTCCGTCCGGGCCGCTGCAGCAGAATCCGAGCGCCCCAGCCGCCTGGACTAACCGCAAGCGAGAGCAGCGGGATTGCGTTGACGGCTGCCAGCGTCGCTAGGTGGAAACCAACAGCTGTCTCCGCGGTAGCGTCGATGATCAGATTGGTCAGGCTGAGAGCGTCGCTGACCGCGTCATCAAGCTCCTGTGCCATGACCGGGTTGGCTGAGCCAGAAGCGCGTCCGTATCCCCATCCAGAGCTGGCGACCATGGCGAAAGGGTTGATGCGACCCAGCTCCTTGCGTAGGTGCGAGGCCTTGAGCAGCCCCGCGTCCGGCAACGTGGCCGCGTGGCGAACCACAATTCCCGGGGTGATGAGGTCGTATTCGACGATAAAGAACTCGCCGATACCCGCCCGCCCAAGCTGGATCGCAGTTTGAGATCCGAGTGCTCCGGCACCTACGACGCCGACGCGCTTGTCTCCGAGTCGTTGCAGGTGTGGTTGACGAGTCCATCGATCGCGTTGGGAGATTGGAAACGGCCGAGGCAGGCGCGTGGATCCGTCCGGGTCCAACAGCACAAAGAGCCATGCGTCGTAGGTCTCGCCAAGACGGGGTCCTTCATCCTCGTATACGAACGCTAAGAGAGCTGGGCCCGGACGGCGCCCGAAGCCGCCGCTTCTCCATCGGCCTGCCCATGGAAGCGTGCGGGCCAGCAGATCAGGATGGTTCGCCTCAACCCAGCCGCGGACCCCTTCCGCGCTCGCAACCTCAGGCGGGGCCGGAATCCGGCGCCAGAAGCCCATGATCAACTGATCGCCTCCGAAAATTTCCGGTGCTCGCTGGAGGTCAAGGCCGCTGCCAGGGGGAACGTCGAGACCGCAGCCCAGCGTCTCAACCGAGCCTCGGAACGGCGCGACTTCTTCAACGCGAAGACTTAGCCAACCCTCGCGGCACTCCCGTGTGCCCGCCTCGAGGGCAAACACAGAAGACTCCGTCTCATACGAGAATGCCTCCGCGCGCACGGTCGGCAGATCCACCGATTGCGCCTCAAGCTCCGCTGGGCTTTCGGTCGTGAGCCGCCAGAGTGCCTCGGCGCGAAGCACGGCCTCGGGCCCAGACATCGGAGCTCGCGTTCCGAACGACCGGTGGTCAAGGCAGAGGAGTCCGTCGCCCTCCCGCTTGTGGGGGCTCACGATCGGCAAGCTGGGGGCGTAGACCTCTGGATGCTCCCCAGCCAGATATGCGGGCGGATAGATAACCGCTGCCGGGCACCGATCGTCTCCGTAGCGAAGGTCGCCACGAAAGACGACGGTGCCGTTTGCGGTGAATAGACCCTGGTCGAGCGTGAACGCGAGCCCAGCCTCGGCGAAACGGGCGGCCTCCCCCTCAACCGACTGCTCGCCCGACTCCCACCACCTGGGTGGGCGCGTCATCCGTAGCGCCGACCGCGCTCCGGCTCCGGCTTCCGCTGCGGCGGGGGCGGTGGCGGCGGAACCACGGGCGATCTCCGCACGGGTGCGTCCGGGAAGTCAGACCCGAAAACGTCCTGCCAGCGACGATAGCTGTCTGCTTCGCTCGCGCTTCGCGCGGCGCTCACGAGACTGATCGCCTCGTCGAGCTCCACCAGGAACCGGCGGTAGTCCTCAGGCGACCAGCGATCGGCAAGGTCCTCCGTCGGGAGGACCGGATTCTCGATCCTCGGCGGTCGGTCGGTGTGAGCGGCGAAGCGACCCCGGATGTTCTTGAGCGTTAGCTCGATCCTTTCCGCATCGTTCGATGCCCGCTCGGGGATCGAGTAGCCAACCAACACCTGCAGCACGATTGACTTAATCGACGCGTCGTGAACGTCCCGCCACCGCTTCAGCTCCCGGACGGTGCGCTTGAAGTCCTCGCCCTTGCCGTAGCACCAGTTTGTGTAGGCGGCCGGGTCCGTTTCGCGCCAGCCTTCGCGACCCCGCATCGGCACCTCGAGCGGCGGAGCCTCGCGGCCGGTCACGCGTGCCGGCGTCACGTCGACATGGAACCCAAAGCCTTCAGGCTCGCGGGCGTAGCCCAGGCGTACACACGGTCGGCCCTCCTCGTCGGGCAGCATCCGTTTCGCCAGGTCCGCGTCGCGCGACAGCACATCACGGAGTTCGGCGATGGTCGTTGCCGCGTCAGCATCCGGTTCTGCGCAGACGACGATGATGTCGAGGTCATACTCGCCGTCAGCATCTGCCGGTCGGATGGCCGTGTCGTTGGCCCAGCTGCCCTGGACGAATACTGCCTCTGCGGGCAGGCCGTACTCCTTGGTCAGATGCGCATGGAGACGCCCCCAAGCACGGCCGACTCGCTCCTCTGAGAGGGCCCGTAATTCGATCTTGTCGTAGAAGGCGTCGAACGCCTGTTGCACGTCCATCAGGACTCCTTGGTCGGTGGAGGTGGATAACGAGCGTTGAGATTCGCTCGCCGTCCGTGATCTAAAGACAGGTGATCGGAAACGTCCGTGAGGAATTGCCGCTTAGCCTCATCGACGTTCGGGTGCTGGTGATCCGGCAGTTCCAACCCGTCCTCCGGGTTGCAAGGCGGCTCGCTCCACGCCTCCTGGATCAAGGGGCGGGCCGCCGACTTGACCTTCTCGACGAAGGCGTTGTAGGCGCGGCCTAGAACAGGTGACTCCGTGGAGATCCAGCCCTCGTGGTAGTTGATCGACTCTTGGGCAGCGTGGAATAGCCCGACGAGTTCATGAGGGTTCTCGGGATCTCGGCGTCGCACGCGGTAGTAGAGCTCGATCCACTCAAGCGCCGCTCGGTAAGCCTCGCTGTAGAGCGTGCGGCGTCGATCGCGTCGTGCCTCGAGCTGGTTCCAGCCGGCGACGGCGAGGGCGATGACTCCCGCGACGAACGCAGCCCACGGGACCACCTCAACCCAGCTCGGGGCGTCGTCAGATGTCCCGATCAGGATCTCAAGGACTGCAAGTACATCGAAAGTCATCGCAACCAACAAACTTAAGCCCGCGATCGGCGGCAAACTGCCTCGGCTTTGATCGCAAAGAGCGGCCTCTTATAACCAGCGGGCTTTGGTCTGCTCGCGCGGCCACGTCGACGAGCCTGTCGAGATCGGTCCGTCCCTGGCGTCGTGTGGACAGTCCAGCTAGGGTCGCGCGAGGATGGGCAGAGACATCGTCAAGGGCTGGGTCGCAAGCACAGCTCGTATCCCGAAGTACGGGGGCGTCGAAACCCTCGAAACGGCACTGGAGTACATGGCCGAAAGGCTCGCTAGTAACGAGGTCCCACTCCTTGCGGAACACGACCCTCTCCGTCCGATCGACGCGAAGGTATTAGTGGCTGAGGTTCGCGAGATGGGAGATGGCCGCAAGGGCCTCTGGGTCGAGATTGACGTGCCGCGCGGCGCCATGGACGACATGCGTGGGTTCTCGTACGGACTCCTCGTCCAGACTGGCGAGCACGGTCGGGGGGATGACCCGCCAGCAGGGCTCTACGCAGACCCCGACACTTTCTCGGACGAGGAGGTCGAGCAGGCCGCCGCGCGCCTAGCCTCGATCGGTCTCCGCGTTGAAAGCGGCCAGGTCCTCCAATTTGCGGTCGACCCGATCACGGTAATCGTGGTCATGGTGCTGTGGCCAGTCCTTGTGAACGTCGGTTCCAGCTTCATCTACGACGCCATAAAGGATCTCACCAAACCAGGGCGCCCCACCGAGATCAAAATCGAGATTGCAGAGAGACCTGACGGCACCACAACCACCGCGGTCGTGAAGACCGATGACCCGGCAGTCGCGGAAAAGGCGCTCGAGACACTTTCCAACGTTGCCGACGATGCCGTGCGCCTGACCTTTGAGGACGAGCGATGGCGCGAGGCGCAGGGGCCGCCGCCAGTACAGCCGCAGTCCGACGAGACGGCAGACTGATGGAGCCGACCCAAGACGGACCGTTCTGCCATCAATTCGTTTGCTGGCCGAGCTCCTGCGCTTCGCCAAGCGCTCGTAGCCGACCAAGCGCCTCCTCGACGATCGCAAGCGCCTCGTCGACCTTGGCACTTGGAGCGAGGTCCCGTTGCTCAAGCGGATGGTGCGGCCCGCTGTGGGTCCAGCGCTCCTCCTCCATCACGTCAATGAGATGCCAATTGAGTCGATCGAACTCCGCGAAGGCCTCCGCAACCGCGGCCCAGTCCTCGTCCGTCGCGTAGGCCGCGAAGTCTGAGCGATACCGTGTCCACGAATCCGTTGGCAGGAGGCGCTTCGGCGGCTCCCACGTGTAGTGCCCCTTCTCGCGGGCCCGATCGAGCAGCCGGCGGCCCGCAAGAAGTTCCTCGGTTATCAGCCGAGCGGACCGGCGCGCCTCGCGCCCGTCTCGCGCTTGGTCGCGGCGCCGATCTTGATGCGCGCGGAGCCGCGCAACCAGTAGAGCTGATCCGCTGGCGATCAATCCACCAAGCGCTACCGCAGCCAACTGCCCCGTGTCCATGGCTCCCAACACCCCGTATCAGCGCTTGAACGACCGATGCACTCTTTCCAGCTCAGCCGCATGGAACGCGACCTCGTCGGACGCATCACGACCTAGGGTCTCGGCAAGCGAGAAGAACCCCGGACCCGGTAGGTAGTCGTCCGTCTTGTGAATCACCACCGCGGACAGCATGCCTCGCCCGGCTGCATCCTGGTCTGTCGAGATTTCATCGAGGATCTTCGCCAGGATCTTCGAGTCGGGCTCCAACGGGATTGCCTGGACCTTCCCAACGAGCTCCGAGTATGTGATCGTTTCCTGTGAACGCGCCGTGTGCTCGAGCACGGCCTCGATCTCACGTCTTGCCTCTTCGTACGCATCCACGCCGTTCAGTGTAGGACGGCGCTGCCCTACCCAGAGAGCTTGGTCAATCGCGAGAATCCTTCGGTCGACGCCGCTTCCGCTTGCGCCTCATCCGCGCACCCAACCGCGCACCGAACTCATCGGTTCGTGCGTAACTGGGAGGACCTAACAGTACCTCTAAACCGCTTGAATAAGCCAGATCCCCTCCCCTGTCACCGATCATAATCCGCGTGTCGGGGGTTCGAGTCCCTCCTCCGGCATCGCGAATCTCCTGCAAATCAGGAGTTTGCCTCCTCCGAATCGGGCCCCGAAGCCGACCGCGCACCCGAACGCACACGGATTCGCTCCCAGCAGCGCCGTCAGCCACCGTGGCCGCCCTCGGTTCACCGCGTTTACGCGGCGCCTGTAGCGTCATCGCCATCGGCACAACTCAAAAGCGCGCGTTCGCCGCTCTCGTTACCGCAATGATCCTCTGCTTCCCCGCGGCTGCGACCGCCACGCGAAACGTCTACGTCAACAGCCAGACCACCACCAGCCTCTACGGCTTCGACATAGCCCAGAGCGGCGCGCTTGGGACGGCGGCGGGCTCACCCTTCTCAACCGCTCACAACATGGTCGGCATCGGGATGACGCCGGACGGCGCTCACCTCTACGTGTCGACGAACAACAACCAGATCGAAGCTTTCAACGTCGCCGCCAACGGCGCGCTCAGCGCGG
>JAWVFH010000061.1:0-14827 GCA_033856255.1 Solirubrobacterales bacterium
GGGCTCAAGTACCTGATCATCGGCTCGCTCGGCTCGGCGACGCTGCTGTACGGGCTCGCCTTCGTCTACGGGGCCACCGGGTCGACCGACTTCTCGGGGATCCGCGCCGCCGCCGGCGGCTCGATCATCGACGACCCGCTGCTGCTGATCGGGATCGCGCTCTCGGCCACCGGCTTGGCCTTCAAGCTCTCGGTCGCCCCCTTCCACCAGTGGACGCCCGACGTCTATCAGGGGGCGCCGACCCCGGTGACCGCGTTCATGTCGGTGGCGACGAAGGCGGCGGTGTTCTGCGTGCTGGTGCGCTTCTTCGAGGTCGCGCTCGGGCCGGCGGCCGACAACTGGCAGCCAGCCCTCGCCGCCCTGGCAGCGGTCTCGATCGTGGTCGGCAACGCCGGCGCCCTCGGCCAGAACTCGCTCAAGCGGCTGCTCGGCTACTCGAGCATCGCCCAGGCCGGCTACATGATGGTCGGCGTCGTCGCCGCCAGCGAGGCCGGTGTCAGCGCCCTGATCTTCTACCTCGCCGCCTACGCGCTGATGAACCTGGCCGCCTTCGCCGTGATCACGATCCGCGAGCGCGAGACCCCGTTCGGCGACGACATCCGGTCGGTCCAGGGGCTGGCCGGCGAGCGCCCGGCGCTGGCGACGGCGCTGACGATCTCGATGCTGGCCCTCGCCGGGCTCCCGGGAACGGCGGGGTTCATCGGCAAGCTCTACCTGATCGAAGCCACGGTCGACGCCAGCTACACCTGGCTGGGCGTGATGATCGCGATCGGGACGATGATCTCGCTCGCCTATTACCTGCGGGTGATCGCCGCGATCTGGATGCGACCCGGCGCCGAGCCCGCCGCCGGCATCCCCGCCCCGGCGATCGCCGGCGGCTCGCAGGAGGCCGACGCCGAGGTCACCGGCGCCCGATGCAAGGTGATCCTCGGGTTCACCTTCCTTGCCGCGGCGGCGACGGTGTTCTTCGGGATCATCCCCTCGCCCCTGGTCGACTGGGCGACGAACGCGGGCGAGGCGATCGGCTCGCTGCTCGGCTGAGTGATAGTGATGTGGACATGAGCCAAGCAAGCGACAACGTCGAGCGTTACCGCGAGGCGCTCGACGCCTGGAACCGGCGCGACCTGGTCTGGATCCTCGAGCAGGCGGCGCCCGACCTCGAGTTCAACACCGCCCAGATCTTTCCCGGGATCGACCCCCTGTACACGGGGCGCGAGGGGATGGTCGAGTTCTGGACCACCTTCATCGAGGAGCCGTGGGCGCTGTTTCGGCTCGAGGTCGAGTCGCTCGAGGAGGCCGGCGACGACCGGGTGCTGGCGCTGATCACGTTCCACGGCACCGAGCGCGAATCGGGCGACGAGGTCACCACCCGCTACGCCCACCTCGCGACCTTCCGCGGCGACGAGGTCGCCCGCATCGACGCCTTCGCCGACTGGGACGAGGCGCGCCGGGCCGCCGGGCTCGGCGACTAGGTCGCCGGCGCCGTGCTCCAGCACGTCTCGATCGAGGTCCCGCCCGACCAGGCCGAGGCCCTGGTCGAGTTCTGGCGGCTGCTCGGCTTCGCGCGGGTCGACTCGCCGGAGACGCTCGGCGGCTACGTCACGTGGGTCGAGCGCGGCGGGACCCAGATACACCTGATCCACACCGACGCCGCCAGCGTCCCGGTTCTCGGCCACGCGGCGGTGGTCGTCGACGATTTCCAGGCGACCTTCGACCGGGTGGCCGCCGCCGGCCACGAGGTCGAGGAGACGCGCGAGCTGTGGGGCGCGCGCCGGGCGTTCGCGATCGCGCCCGGCGGCCACCGGGTGGAGCTGATGGCCGCGCCGCCGCCGGCCGCCTGAGGGCCGGCGAGGCGGGCTACGGCTGCGGCGGGGCGACCCGCGGAAGGACCTGCTGCACGACGCCGAGCGGGTCGGTCACAGGCGTGGCCGGACCGCCCTGCTGGACCGGGGTCGGCGGCGGGCTCTGGTCCGCATCCGCGGCGGACGCCTGCTGCGGGCGCACCGGCACCGGGGCGTGGCGGGCGGGGTCGGCCGCCGGCTCGGCCGCAGGCGACCGGGGGCTGCTGCCGGCCTGCGCGGAGTCGCCCTGCGGCCCCGCCGGCGCCGCGGCCGGGGCCGTTTCCACGGGAGCCTCCGCGATCGCGGACGAGCGGGCGCCTCGCCGAGCGCGATCGGCGGTGGTCGAGCGCGATGTGGGCCGGGAGGTAGTCGACGGCGGCAGCTCGTCGGCGAGCCGGGCCGACTTGACCGCCGGCGCGCTCCCGCCGCCGCCATCGCGGAGGATCGCGCCCGTCGTCAGCAGGGTGGTGAGCAGCACCCCTGCCGCGGCGAGCGCCGTGGCGGGGGTCCAGGCCAGGCGCGCGGACGTGCGGACCGGCGTCGGGCGGCGAACGACGCGGGCGATGCCGACGCTGCGGGCCGGAGCCAACGGCGGCTGCGGCCAGGGGCCGGCCGGGATCGGCTCACGGTCGCTGGGTCCGACCCGCGAGCTGATCCGCGAGGCGAGCGCGAGCGCGTCGGCCGCGAACTCGCGGTGGGCGCGCTCGCGGGCCTCGGCGCTGCGGCGCAGGTAGACGGCGCCCGCGAAGACGCCGATCACGCCGGGGCCGTAGATCAGGGCGCAGGCGACCGCCTTGCGCGTGCCCTCCGGCTCGAGCGCGACGGGCGCCACGAGCGCCAGCGCGATCAGCGCCAGATGCGGCCCGGCCGCCCGCTGCTCGGTGAACGTGTAGGCGACGAAGCCGGCGACGAGGACGAGGTAGAAGCCATAGGTCGGGTCGATCGCCGTGCTCGCGATCCCGATCGCGAGCGTCGCGCAGGCCGGCGCCAGCTCGACCGTGTAGGCGCCGATCCGGTCCCAGGGGGCCAGGAAGCAGAGTCCCGCCATCAGCAGGCCGAAGCCGGCAAGCGCGAAGGCGACCAGGGGCGGCCCGGCCTCGAGCAGCAGCGCGCTGGCCAGCGCGCAGATCGAGGCGCCCACGCAGAGCAGGCCAACCAGCCCCGCGGAGCGGTGGCGATCCGGGGCGGCCCCGTGATCCACGTCGCCGCCAACTATCAGCCGCTTCAGATTGCCGTTCATTCCAACCCCCCGGCCGTACGGTCAATCCGTCTTGGCCGGTCCCGTACGAAAAACCATACTCCTTGCAGGGAGACCCGGGGGAGGTAGATTCGGCGATCCTCGGCCCGCCGCGACAGGCACTACGATCGCCCGCGTGCGCTATCCGATCGAGTCGTTCACGGCCGAGGAACGGCGGCTCCTGGAGCCGCACTTCACCAACCTCGACCGGCCCGTGTTCGGCCTCGTCAACCTGCCGGAGACGGTGAAGGGAGCGCTGTTCGCGCGCTACTCGCGATACCCGGGCACGCTGCGGCGACTGTTCCTGGAGGAGTTCGCCGCCGACGTCCCGGCCGGCGCGCGACCGTTCGACGGGATCGAGGGCGAGCGAGCCGCGGGCCTGTACGAGCGCGTCTTCATCGGCTATGGCGACGACTCGATCGCCCAGGTCGGGGGCGCGCACGTCGCCTGCGAGTGGGTCTCGAACCTGCTCACCAAGGTCCTGCAGCGCGGCCGTCTGGCCGCGTATCTCGAGCAATCGACCCGCTACATCCCCTACGACCAGCCGATCGACGGCACGGGCGGCTATCGCTATTACTCCGACGACGATCTCGGGCCCGCCTACCGCGAGGCGATGGACGAGCTGTTCGGCATCTACTCGGCGAGCCTGAAGACCGTCCAGGCGTGGGCGTCGGAGCGCTGGCCTCGCGACCTCGAGCAGCCCGAGGGCGCCTGGCGGAGCTCGATCCGGGCGAAGGCGCTCGACCTGCTGCGCGGGCTGCTCCCGGCCGCCACCCTCAGCCACGTCGGCATCTTCGCCTCCGGCCAGGCCTACGAGCAGCTGCTGCTGCGGCTGGCCGCCTCCCCGCTGCCCGAGGCGCGCGCCTTCGGCGAGCTGCTGCTCGAGGAGCTCGAGCGGATGATCCCGAGCTTCGTCGCCCGCGTCGACCGCCCCGATCGCGGCGGCGACTGGATCGCCGACATCCGCGAGCGCCGCGAGGCCGCCGAGCGCACCGTCGCCCGCCTCGGCCTCGATCGGCGCGGCGGTGACGGCGCGCCCTCCGTCGAGCTGGTCCACGTCGACGGCTCGGAGGACGACCTGCTGGCAGCCTCCCTGTACGAGGCGGCGGGCGCCTCCGAGGCCGAGATCCGCAGCCGGATCGCCGCCCTCGACCCGATCGAGCGGGCGGAGCTGATCGGCGAGCTCGCCGGCGAGCGCCGCAACCGCCGCCACCGTCCCGGCCGCGGCTGGGAGTCGGTCCGCTACCGGTTCGAGATCGTCTCCGACTACGGCGGCTTTCGCGACCTGCAGCGCCATCGGATGCTGACCTGCCAGTGGCAGCGGCTGGGGCCCGAGCTCGGGGCAGGGATCCCCGACGAGGTTCGCGAGGCGGGGGCCGGCGACCAGTACGAGCGAGCGCTCGAGCTCTCCCGCCGCGAGTTCGAGCGCCTCGAGGACGCCGGGCTCATCGACGCGGCCCCCTACGCCCTCTGCCTCGGCTACCGGATCCGCTACGTGCTCGACCTCAACGCCCGCGAGGCGATGCACCTCTGCGAGCTGCGCTCCGGGCGCGAGGGGCACCCGACCTACCGAGCCGTCGCCCAGGCGATGCACGAGCGGATCTCGCAGGTGCACCCGGCCGTCGGCGCCGCGATGACCCACGTCGACTCGACCACCGAACCGCGCCTGGAGCGGATCCTGAGCGAGATCCGCACCCACCGCAAGCGCGTCGCCGCGGCCCAGGCCGCCGACGCGCCCCCCGGCGTCAGCACCCTGGGCTGAGTCGGGCCCCGACCGCGCCTCACCTCTCGCTCCCGGAAGGGCAAAACGCACGCTTCGCATGGGAAGCGCAACTTCTGAGCAGCGATACTTCGCGCGATGTCCAGCCGCAACGTCCAGGTCGTAAGAGCCAGCATGGAAGCTGCACAGGCGGGCGATGTCGAAGGCGCTCTCGCCGGGTACGCGGAAGACGTCGTGTTCCATCCGCTGGTTGCCGGGCCGTATCACGGCCGACTGGGCGTCGTGGAGCAAATGATGACCTGGATGGCGGAATTTGACGACTTCTGGTTCGAGTCGGAGGAGTACGTTGATGCGGGCAACCGCGTCGTCCTTCTGTGGCGTCAGGGTGGGAGAGGCAAAGCGAGCGGGGTGGACGTGACCACTGAAGGCGCGACGGTTATGACCGTCGCGGGCGGGTTCATCCGCGAGGCGTTCGTATACGCCGACAGAGATAAGGCGCTGCGCAGCGTTGGCTTGAAGTAGCACTTTGGACGAGAAGTAGCCGTTTTCGTTCCCGAGTCCAGATGCCCAAAAACCGCAAAGGCCCGCCGGAGCGGGCCTTGTGGCTGCGGCCGGGGAGCTACCCCGGGCCCAACTGCCACTCGAACCAAAGTGTACGTCCGCGAGCGGGCCTTGCCACCGCACCGCCCCCGACAGTCGGCGGAGCGCGGGGGACTCGAACCCCAACCGAGCGCTAACTCGATCGCACCAAGTGGCAGTTGGGCACGACGCCTTGTCGCTTCACGCTCCGCACCGGGGAGCTTGCAGCGGCACCCACCACGCGTGGCGCTGTGAGCGTGCCAACAGTGCGCTGAAAAGCAAACGGTTTTCGTCCAAAGCGCAACTTTTTAGGTCGGTGGGTATTGAACCTCGACATGCCCAGAAAGCTGATTGATTCCATCCTCGCGCTGGTTTTCACGCTGCTGCTGGTGTTCGGCATCGCCGCCGGGGCATCTGCGAAGGAACCCGAGCGCTTCGTCGGCGGTTTCGAAGCCCAACCGGAAAGTCGCGTCTCCCTGGCCATCGGAGAGCGCTTCGTACGCTTTCACGCCACGAACATCCCTCACGACTGTGAAACGGGACCGTCGACCGCGTTGACCACGGCCCAGCCGCTACGTGCGCGGGTCAGGTCTAACGGGACATTCCGCCGGTTGATCTATTTCGTCAACCAGTACGGAACGGAGATCCGCGCCTATGTACGGGGCAGGATTTCGGGCGACCAGGCTGCCGGTGAGTACTACGAGTCTGAGCGTGGCGGCAGCTTTTACGGGCAGCCACTAGGACCGGACTGCTGGACACCGGGCACGCTCAACTGGACAGCATTCCGTCAGTAGGCATCCCAACTTCCTTTGCAGGGAGCGGTGTCCATGCGAAGTAGCGCGTCTCGTCCGAAGCGCTACTTCCGTTCGTGCGTGACGGAGTTGCGGCTCGGACGTATGTCAGGAGATGGCCAGAGCAGTCCGACTCACGCTTGCATGTTCATTGGGGCGGTAGGGGTCGCAGCGTGCAATGACGAATCTAAAACCGTCCCAACGGCCGCCACCAACGGACCGCCAGTTGCGGCATGCGGCGCGGCTCACTCCACGAGGCCGATCGCTGCCGCGCGGTTCATCGAGAACCGAAACGCGATCCGGTTCGTCTACGCGAGTTCGCCGGACGGAGGAGAACCTTGCGGCTTCGCTGCCGCCCCTCATGAGGGGATTCTCTACGTTGAGCTTCGAACGCCGAATCGCGCCAAAGGACGCAATCGGCAGCTCGCCTGCGTTGATGGCCGACTCGATCGGCGCAGCCCGGCGCGTCGGCTGTCGCTCATTGGCAGAGCCGACAATCACGCTCTGCGCAGTGAAATCGCCGACTTCAACCTTCAGGCCTTCTTCGATACAAGCGTGGAGTGCGCCGACGTATCGCGGATGCAGCCTTCGTTCGTTATCGACTGACTTCCCGGCTGGCCGGAGGACGAGGCGAAAACGAGCGCTTGTCGTCCAAAGCGCTACTTCTCGCTCGGGCCTGGGTAAGGGCAATGACGGCTCGTCAGCGACCGGGAGGCGACAGTGCGACTTCGGCAACATCTGACCTACGCGAATGTGATGGCAACCATCGCGGTCTTCGGCGTTCTAGCCGGCGGTGGCGCATACGCGGCGTCCAAGATCGGCACCGAGGATCTGCAGAACAAGGCGGTCACTGCGAAGAAGCTTGCAGCCGACGTGGTAACAGCGGGCAAAATTGCCGACGGCGCTGTTGAAACACCAGCTCTGGCCGCAGAGACTCAGGGCGTCGCTCTAGCCGGCGCCAAGATCTCGCCCGACGGGCACGTCATCTCCTGGTTCAACCGCCTCGGAGGCGCGCCGACGGTCACCCACGTCGGGACCGGCGTCTACGACCTTGCATGGCCAGGGTCCTTAGATGTCGATTTCCACTCTGCGGTCCAGGTCGCGACCGTCGAGACGGTGATCGGCGGCGAAGCGGCGGCCGGCGCCGAAGCGACCCACGGTGAAGCCCCGCACCCGCGCGTTGTCATCAGTGACAGCGCCGGAACGCCGGTCGACCGATCGTTCAACTACGTCGTCTTCGCAGGCAACGCCGGACTGGGATAGCCGGACGTTCACGGCTCGGTGAAAACGCATACTTCCCATGCGAAACGTGCGTATTTCCTCCCCGCGAGCGGCGCGCGCGGACGTTCCGCCCACCGCTCTCCTTCGCGCAAGAACGGAGCGTCGGCGCTACGGGATTCCGCGCGTGCGCTCGCAGCCACGGGCGCGGTCGCGGCCCGGGCCGCCGATGCAGAGGTCGTTGCCGGGGCCGCCGTCGAGCACGTCGGCGCCGGCGCCGCCGCGCAGGATGTCGTCGGCGTCG
Source organism: Solirubrobacterales bacterium (assembly GCA_033856255.1). GTDB lineage: Bacteria > Actinomycetota > Thermoleophilia > Solirubrobacterales > 70-9 > WHSW01. The sequence continues at coordinate 7,691 of JAWVFH010000061.1, forward strand.
CCGCCCACCAGGCGATCGTCACCGCCGCCGCCGCAGGCGACGTCCTCGCCGCCGAGGCCGCGGGCACGGTCGGCGTCGCCCTTGAGCTTGAACGAGTCGGCGAGGTTGCCGCCGTCGAGGGAGTCGGCCCCGGGCCCGCCCAGGTTCGTGACCTCGACCCCGCCGCAGCGAATCGGCTTGCCGGAGGCGCGCCGGTAGAAGTCCTGTGCGTCGGAGCCGAAGTAGGGCCCGTAGAGGTGCTGGAAGTCGAGCCCGTAGCCGTAGCTGGTCAGGCCGTTGACCGCTCCGTCGGCGTTGACCCAGCCGCCGCCGCTGGAGCCGCCGGTCATGTCGCAGTCGATCTGGACCGTCTCGGGGCCGTCGCCGGGCGGGCTGTCGACGCCGGTCACGGCGGAGTCGCACGTGTAGAGGCGCTGGCCGTCGAAGGTGGGGTTGAAGATGCTCGGCTCGGCCGGGTAGCCGAAGGCGGCGTATTGCTGGGTGCGCGACAGCCTGAAGTCGATCCGCCGCGCCCCGATCGCGTCCTCGATCCCCTGGCCCGCCCCGTTGCGGGCGAGCCGGGCGGCGCCGAAGTCCTGGCGGATGTCCGCCTGGTCGCGCCAAGCCGCGGTCGTCAGCAGGTCGGTGGCGGCCCACTCCCCGAACGGCTCCTCGGCGTTGCGGTAGCCGGGGACGAAGGTCCAGTTGACGGCGAAGCCGCCGCCGAACTCCGGATCGTCGACGCAGTGTCCCGCGGTCCAGGCGAGCGTGTGGCTGTTCGACGTCACCACCGTTCCCGAGCAGACGTAGTCACCCGGCTGAGAGCCGCCGGTGATCGTGAAGAACACCTTGCCGTGAACCCGCGCGGGGAAGCCCTCGCTGCCGGCGCTGGCGTCGACCGCCGCGCGCGGCGCCTGCTCGGCGGCAGCCCGGGTCCGGGCGGCGGCCGGTGCGCGAACGAGATCGCCGCTCCCGGTCAGCTCCAGGTCGGCCGGGCGGGCGGCCTGCATCCTTGCCCTCGTCCAGTAGGCGCGCACCGCAGCGGGACGCTGGGCGACGGTGCTCGAGACCGTCCCGCCCGCATCCGGCGGCGCCGCCTGGGCGCCGGCCGCGAGCGTCAGCGCCGCCAGCAGGGCGCCAGCCCCCGCGATTGGTCCCGCCTTCACCACGGGCACTCTAGGGAAGCTCGCCGGGCGCCTACTCCGGTTCGGGCTCACGCAGGACGACGAACAGGACCCAGGCCGGAAGCACGACGGTCGCCGTCAGCCCGAGCGCGTTGACGATCGCGTCGCCCGTCGAGTAGGGACCGAGGTTGAACAGGTGGTAGATCGTGTGCGGGACCGAGAACAGCAGGAAGGACGCCGCGGCGACGATCACCAGCCGGCGCTCGAGGATCCACGCCGCCGCCAGCAGGAACGCGCCGGTGGCGAGGAAGAGCCCGCCGACGTCGCGGACCAGGTGCTCGCTGTAGGAGGGCAGCGCCGCGACCCAGCCGCGCCCGAGCGGGAAGTCCTCGTAAAAGGAGACGGGCGCGAGCAGGGCGTAGAGCCCGTCGACGAGCTGCAGGAGGCCGACGGCGGCGAGCGCGACGCGGATCGCCGTGCGATGCCGAGCCGGCACGCCGCTACGCCTCGCAGGTCTTGAACTTGTCCTTGAAGGTCGCCAGCGGCGGGCCGGAGGACTGGACGATCACGGTCAGCCGGTGATTGCCGGTCGGCAGCTCGCCCTCCTTGATCTTGACCTTCAGGCGGTTCTTCGTCGACGAGCCCAGGACGTTGCCGTCGACCTCGACCTTGGTCTGCTTGGCCAGCGTCCCGACCCGGGCCCGCACCCTGAGGACGATCTTCTTCGAGGTGCAGCGGTTCGGCACGCCCTCGATCTTGATCGGCTTCGGCACCTCGGTGTCGAGCTCGGCGTGGTCGTTGGCGGTATTGGTGTCGACCACCGCGGCCTTCTCGGGCTCCGTCGTCGCCTGCAGGTCGAGGGTCGGCACGTCGTCCTCGAGCGGTTCGACCACGATCGGCACCGTCGCCGTGGCGCCCGGCGCGATGTCGGCGAGGCGGCAGGTGACCCCGAAGCCGTCGTTCTTGCAGGTTCCCTGGGAGGGCGTCTGGGAGATCGTCTTCACCGGCTCGCCGGTGCCGGTGTCGACGGCGCCGGAGCCGCCGGCAAACCGCATCTTCGGAGACTCGGTGGAGGGGCCCGCGTTGGTTACCGTGACCGTGTAGGTCGTCGGCGCGCCGACCTTCGTCTTCGCGTTCGCCGGACCGGTCAGCGTGAGGCCGAAGTCGACGCTGGGCGCGGCGCCGGCGCCGGCGCCGGCCGTGGGCACGGCGATCACCGCGAGCGCACCGAGGAGGGCGAGGACGATGGAACGAGATCTTTGCTGCACGGCTCTCCCTTTCAACACGTCTTGAACTTCCTCGTCAGGCTCGCCAGGGCCGGGCCGCCGCCGCCCTGGACGACGACCGAGAGCTTATGCAAGCCCTTGTCGAGGTCGCTCGGTTTCACGGTCACCGACAGCTTCGAGGACGAGCTCGTGTCGAGGACCTTGTTGTCGATCAGCACCTTGGTCTTCTTCGACTTCGGGACGTCGGTCACGACCTTGACCTTGAAGGGGTGGGTGGCGCAGTTGTCGGGGACGCCGTCGACCGTGATCGGGTCGCGCAGCGGCGTCGTCACCTCGGCGTGGTCGTTGGCCGGATTGGGGTCCGCCGCATCGCTCAGCTCCGGCGCCACCGTCGCCTGCGCCAGGAGCTTCGGCTCATCCTCCGCGAAGACCTTCAGGACCACCTCGACCTTGGCCTTGGCGCCGGGTGCGAGCTGGCCGAAGCGGCAGATCACGCCCAGCGGATCCGTCTCGCAGTCGCCCTTGGTCGTGGACTGGGAGATCGTCCGGACCGGCTGGCCGTCCTCGAAGGAGGTCGCTCCGTGGCCCTTGGTGAAGCGCAGCTTCGCCTCCTCCTTGTCGGGGCCCGCGTTGGTGACCTCCATCGTGTAGGTGGCGTGGCCACCGACCGAGGTCTCGGACGGGCCGTCCAGCGTCACGCCGAAGTCGGTCTGCGCCGGTGTCGGAGCCGGCCCGGCCGTCGCCGTCACCGGGAGCACCCCCAGCGCGACCGCCGCACCGATCACCGCAATCATCGAACGCATCAAGGCTCCTCCTGGCCGACGTCGCTCGTAGCGCTAAACCTAGCCGACAGCTGGAGTTGCGTCACCTGCGCCGCTTGCGCTTGCGCTTCTTCGCCCGCTCGCGCCGCGCGGTGCGGTCCGCAGGCGCGGCCGGCTCGCTGAAGACCTCGGTCGCGTCGCCGTCGAGGACCGCATCGCCGGCGACCGCGGGCCGCGGCTGCTCGCCCGGCTTCGGCCACGGGATCGCCTCGCCCGCGTCCCAGGCCGCCGGCCGGCCGCGGGGGGACTTGTCGAGGATCGTGAACCCGAGCCAGGCGAACCAGATGATCAGCGCCAGCAGCGAGAGCTGCGGCTGGATCAGGACCAGGGAGACGCCGAGGGCCATCCCGAGGGTGGCGAAGAACCGGGTCAGCAGGCCGACGCGCATCGCGTTCAGGGGCACGTAGACCATCGCGACGACGAAGGCGAGCAGCGCCGGCAGGATCAGGTACGACCCGATCGTGTTCAGGGTGCTGTCGTTGACGAGGTCGTCGAGCAGCGTGTAGATGTCGCCGCTGCGGCCCGAGGAGGAGGCGAAATCCGAGGCCAGCTGGACCTGGGCGAGCCCCTTGATCAGCGTCTGCACGGCGAACAGGCTCGGGCCGATGAAGATGAACCCGATCATCGCCGGGTTGACGCGGCTGCTGCGCGCCTCGGTCGCCCGGAACAGGTAGAGGAGCGGCAGCATGACCAGCGCCAGCGAGGCGGCGCTGAGCACGGAGGCGATCAGGACCTGTCCCGAGGCGTCGTTCACGGCCCGCAGCTGCTCGGTCGCCAGCCCTGTCAGCGGGACGCCGGTGTTGCGAAGGATCGCCAGCGAGATGACGTACAGCGGCGCGGCAGCGACGGCCGCGTAGCCGGCCAGGGTCTGGCGGCGCCGTTCGCGCTCGAGGATCTGCTGGCGATTCATCCGCAGGTGGCCGTCAGTCGGTCTCCGCGCTCGGGCCGCGCCGGGTGGCGGGTCCGAGCTCGAGCCTGTCGGAGGGAGCGCGAATCGGGATGTAGTCGTCCTCGCGCCCGGCGATCCGCGAGACCCGCTCCCCGGCGGTGAGGACGAGGTCGAGGATCGGTGCGCCGAGCCCGATCAGGGCCTCGAATCGTGCCCGGGTTCGCAGCTGCTGTGGGGTCGGGGGCGGCACCGCGGACGATCAGCCGCGCTCGTGGAAGAAGAAGCCGGGGAGCGCGCCCTCGATCACTTCCTGGGTCATCCGCTGGGCGACCTCGAGATTTCCGGTGCGCACCGCGATGTCGTCGAGCGTGACGATCCCGACCAGGCCCGTGCCATCGACGATCGGCAGCCGGCGGACCCGATGCTGGACCATCAACGCCGCCGCCTCCTCGAGGTCCATCTCGGGGTCGCCGGTGACCAGCGGCCGCGAGCAGTGTTCGGCGACCGGCTCGGCGGGCGATCGCTCCTCGGCGAGCAAGCGCACGGTCAGATCGCGGTCGGTGACCATCGCCGCGGGCTCGCCCTCCGCGTCACAGATGACCACGGAGCCGACGGAGCGGTCGCGCATGAGCTGGGCGACGGCGAGCACATCCGCCTCCGGGCCGGCCGTGACGACACCGGCGGTCATGATCTCGCGAAGCTGCATCGGCGAAACGATATCCGGGTGCGTACCCTGCGGCGTCCATGTCAGCGCCCGCGCGCCACTCGGAAGCGGTCGAGCCGCAAGCCTGTCCACTCTGCGGCCGGCAGCTCTACGGCTGGGTCGCGCTGCCGGCGACGGGCGAGGCGGTGATCGGCGCCCCGGTATCCGAGCTCGAACACGAGCGGGTGATCGACCGCTGCGAGAGCTGCGGCGTCGCGATCGAGCGCGGCCGCGAGGTCGACCTGATCGCCGAGTGGGAGGCGGTCTGCCGTCCCGGCGAGCCGGGCCGGCGGCGGATCTCGATCCCCAACCGCGACAGCGTCCAGGCCTGGCTCGGCGGCGTCGGCTGGGCCGCGGTCGACCGCTATCCGGGGCGGCTGATCCACACGCCCGCCAGCCTCGAGCTGCTCGCGGCGGCGAACGGCCAGGCGATCGAGCGCGGCCACTCGCCGCTCTCCCGCCAGGCGCAGGCGTGGATGTGGCAGACGATGCTCAACGGGCTCACCTTCCACGCCAACTTCGCCCGCGAGGTGCGCGCCGGGCGCCTGCGGGCCGCGACCGCCCGCAGCCGGCTGCGCTTCGGCGTCGACCTCGTCGTCACCGTGCTGGCGGCGCCGCTCGTGCTCCTGGTCTCGGCGCCGCTGGAGCTGGGCGCGGCGCTCGCCCGGCGAGGCGGCGAGCTGAGCGCGGTCGCCCGGCCCGCCTAGAAGGGGTGCGCCCTACTCCGAGCGGTGCGCCGCCGAGGCTCGCTTGTCGCTGTGGTTGGCCGGCAGCGCCGCGTCGGAGGGCTTGGTCGGCACGGTCGGGTTGTCGATCTCGCCCAGGCGCTTGATCAGCCGCTGCCACTGGTCGGGCTTGAGCATCGACGAGAACTGCTTCGACACGGAGCCAGAGTCGGCGTAGTAGCCGACGTGGACGTGGTCGTCGTGGTCGGCCATCGCAAATGTGTTGTCGGCGCCGAAGTAGTCCATCAGGCTGATGATCTGGTGGGGGCGCATCGTCCCCTGCAGCTGCAGCAGGTCCCTGACCAGGGCGTCCGCCAGCGTGCCGGGGCCCTGGTGGCCGAGGACCGGGACACCGTTGATCTGGGCGATGTCGACCGCGTCGCCGGTCGAGTGCTCGGAGACGTTGCCCGAGGTGGTGAGGATCGAGTGGCCGCACTTGAGCGAGGTGATGGTCAGGTCATAGCCCCGTGCCACCAGGTACTCGAGCATCGCCAGGACGCGCCGGTCGATCTGGCCGCTGCGGATGTCCTCGCGCCCGCAGGCGTAGATCTCGAGCGAGGAGTCGTCGAGGACCCGCTCGATCAGCTGCGTCTTCGACATCAGGAGCACCTGGCTGGCGGTCGCGGAGCCGTTGAACGGGTCCTGGCCGGCGGCGCGGTAGATCGCCGTCGCCTCGAGCAGCTTCCAGCCGTCGAGGATCGGCTTCGGGTCGATCTTCGGCGCGCCTCTACCGGCCGGGCGGATCGCGAAGTGGACGTGGGGGGCGAGCTCGGTGGTCTTGCCGATCCGCCCCAGAACGGTTCCGGCGGTTACCTCGGAGCCCTTGTGCAGGGGACGAAGCTCCATCCTGTTCGGATCGAAGCGCATCACGTGGGCCAGGTAGCCCTTGAAGGACTCGTAGCCCGGCATCTTCGAGGCGAGCAGGGAATCCAGCTGGCCGCTCAGCCCGGCGCGCTTCGTGTTCGCCCTGCGCTCGGGGTAGGCGTAGAGGCGGTCCCGAGCGTCCTCGGTGTTCGCCGGACCCGAGTCGGAGCTGGCGGTGGCCGTGGCTGAGGCCTTGGCGTTCGCGTCGGTCTTCTCGACCTGGGTGCCGGCGGTGGCGGGCTTGTCGGGGGCCTTGTCGTCGGCCGGGGTGACGAGCTCGAAGTCCTTGGCCGTCAGCTTGTCCTGCTTGGGCACCGGGTAGGCCTTGGCGACCGAGCCCAGCTCGGCGTAGGTGAAGCGGTTGCCGTAGGCGTCGCGCAAGACGATGAAGCGGCCGAGCTTCTTGGAGTTGCCGACCCTCGTGATCGTCCCGTCGTTGACGGCGACGACCGGGGCGTCCTCTCGCGAGTAGATGTTGATCCCCCGGCGCGTGGTCGAAGACGAGATCAGGTCCGCCGCGTTCCCGGAGGCGCGCTTGGAGGGCTTCGAGCGCTCGAGGGCGCGGCGCTCGGAGATGTCGTCGGCGTAGCGCGCGTTGGCGGCGACCGGGAAGTGGGCGCCTTCGGTGAGGCCGGTCAGCGAGGACACGAGCGTGGCCGGGAGCTTCGCGTACTGGTTCGCGTACAGCAGCACCTCGTCGACGTACCAGTCGGCGTGGTTGTAGGCGAAGATCGAGCGCCGCAGGTCGGTGTCGCCGCCGGCGGCCTTCAGATAGCGAGCCGCGGCGCAGATCGCGTCGACGGGGT
>JAWVFH010000062.1:0-2819 GCA_033856255.1 Solirubrobacterales bacterium
GTGAGGTCCTGGCCGCTGATCCGGCGCAGCACATCCGCCGCCGACGGTTCGGGCCATTCGCCGTCGCCGTCCACCTCGTAGTCCCAGGCGAGGTCGAGCAGCCCCCGGTCGCGCGGGTCGGACGACCCGGCCAATCGCCCCTTGAGCAGCCGGCCCAGGTGGTAGTAGAACCACAGGTCTGAGCGCTGGTCACCCTTCGGCTCCACCGCCTTGTCGCGCCACTGCAGCAGCCGCTGAGTGTTGGTGAACGTGCCGTCTTTCTCGGTGTGCGCGGCGGCCGGGAAGAAGAACACCTCAGTGCGACACCGCTGGGTGACGATCTCACCGGTCTCGACCTCCGGCGCGTCCTTCCAGAACGTCGCGCTCTCGATCATGGTTAGGTCGCGGACGACCAGCCAGTCCAGCTCGGCCATCGCCAGCCGCTGCAGCCGGCCGTGCGCCGACCCGACCGCCGGGTTCTGTCCGACCAGGAAGTAGCCGAACACCTTCCCGTCGATCATGTCCAGTGCGGTGCGGTACGTCCCGTGGTCGCCGTTGATGCGCGGCAGATGGTCGAAGCAGAACCCGTTCTCCGGCGTCGCGGCGGCGCCGAAGTACTCCTTGAGCAGCGACACCATGTAGGTGTCGGCGTTGCACCAGAACCCCTTCTGGCGGTCCCCGCACATTTCCTTGAGGTAGCTTGCGAGGTCCGGATGCGCTTGGGCGGACGGCATCGGCAGGTAGCCCGGCAGCAGGTTGAATAGCGTCGGGATGTCGGTGGAGCCCTGGATGCTGGCGTGCCCGCGCAGGGCCAGGATCCCGCCGCCGGGGCGGCCGATGTTCCCCAGCAGCAGCTGGATTATCGAGCCGGCGCGGATGTACTGGACTCCGACGCTGTGCTGGGTCCAGCCCAAGCTGTAGACCAGCGCGGCCGTGCGCTCGCGCCCGGAGTTCGCCGTCCACACCCGGCAGACCTCCAGGAACTGCTCGCGCGGGGTCCCGCAGATCTGCTCGACCATCTCCGGGGTGTAGCGGCCGTAGTGCCGTTTGAGGATCTGGTAGACACAGCGCGGGTGCCGCAGCGTCGGGTCCGACGCGAGGTCCCCGGCTACGCCCTCGAGCTTCGGGCCGCCGGAGCCGAGCCGGTCGCCGGTCGCCTGCTCCTTCGGTCGCACCCGCTCGGTGCACGTGATGGGCGCGGTCGGGTCCGCGCCCTCGTAGTGCCAGGTGGTCGGGTCGTAGGTCGCGGTCTGCGAGTCGTAGCCGCTGAACAGCCCGCCAAGGTCCTCGGTGTCCTCAAAGTCCTCGCGGATCAGCACGGGCGCATTGGTGTAGGCGAGCACGTACTCCCGGAAGTCCAGCTCGTTGGTCAGAATGTAGTTGATCACCCCGCCGAGGAAGGCGATGTCGGTGCCGGCGCGTAGCGGCACATGGGCGGTGGCGACCGCGCTAGTGCGGGTGAACCGAGGGTCGATGTGGAAGACCGGTGTACCCCGCGTCTTGGCCTCCATCGCCCACTGGAAGCCGACGGGGTGGGCCTCGGCCATGTTCGAGCCCATGATCACGATGCAGTCGGAGTGGATCAGGTCCTGCTGGTAGACAGTGGCGCCGCCGCGACCGAAGGAGGCTCCCAGACCGGGAACCGTGGCGGAGTGTCAAATACGGGCCTGGTTCTCGATCTGCAGCGCCCCGATCGCCGTGAACAACTTCTTGATCAGGTAGTTCTCCTCATTGTCCAAGGTGGCGCCGCCCAGGCTGGCGATGCCCATGGTCCGGTGCAGCCGGTTGCCCTGATCATCGCGCTCCTGCCAGCCCCTGTTCCGGGCGTCGAGGACCCGGTCGGCGACCATCTCCATGGCCGTGCCCAGATCGAGCTCGCTCCATTCGGTGGCGTACGGCGCCCGGTAGCGGACCTTCTGCTCCCGGTGGGACCCGGTGACCAGCTGTTTGCTCGCCGATCCTTTCGGGCACAGCCGGCCGCGGGAGATGGGGGAATCCGGATTGCCCTCAATCTGAATGACATTCTCGTCCTTGACCCACACCTGCTGGGCGCAGCCCACGGCGCAGTACGGGCAGACCGAGCCGACCTCCCGGTCGGCCTCGGCGGTCCGCGGCTGCTGGGTCGCCGACCGGGGCGACTCGGCCGCGGCGCCCCGGCCCAGCGGATCAGGGCCGCTGAGCTGGCGGTAGACGGGCCAGGACTCGAGCCACCTGCGTACGCCCATCGGCTGCCCCTGTACAGAAATAGACTCGCGGGCGCCCCTGGCACCCGGCCCCGCTGGTCACCCTCCCGAGATCGTCTCCAAGTCAAGGTCAGCGAGGCCACCAGGGTCCTCGCGTCGCGGGGGCCCGGGCCTGGCCCTGTCGGTGCGAAACTGGCCGGCCGATCCAGGCTTGCCGGACGCAGGCACGTTCCGACGATCCCTGCCAGCGTTCTGACGCAAGCCGCGCCCTTGCAGTCCTCGGTGAACGAACGAGACGACGGCTGGCAACAGGGGTGGGTCTACCAGAACCCGGGTGATTCCGCCGATCAACGAGAACGCGCAGTACCCGCACCGGCGGAAGTGATCAGCACATGGTTCGGGGTCGGACGACCGCACCAGTGGCCTGGCCCCGCGCTCTCCTCGCTGACCCCGGCCCACAAGGCAGGGCGGATTGGCCTGCTCGTCGGGTATCGAGCATCGAATTGATCCTGGTGTGATGGGCTGTCCGGAGGGCATGGAGGTGGAATTCAATCGCCCCGGCATGCAGCACCTCAGCGACCTGGCCAGCCACCGAACTGCGCGGGGCACGACCAGTCACCCCAGAGATCTGGCCACAGACCTGTGCACAGGCGCATC
>JAWVFH010000063.1:0-2532 GCA_033856255.1 Solirubrobacterales bacterium
ACACCGAGTGCCCGCAGGTTGGCCCGGACTCGGGCCAGCGCACCAGAGGGTGCGAGCTGGTCGGTGGCGGCTGGACGAAACCGCGACGGCGACATGCTCGCGGCGAGGTGGTCCGCGGTGATGGGGACCTCGGCCGGCGTCTCTGGGAGAGCTGGTGGCCGTCCCGGAGAGGGCGCCAGGGACGGGGCCGGCACCGAGGCGGGGGCCACCGCGTGCGTCGCCGCTTCGGCGGGCGCTGGCGCGGGGAGTGCGCTCTGGATGACGGTGCGGGCCCGGGCCCAGCGATCAGCGCCGGCGGGATGCAGCTCCTCTGCCTGGGCGATCAGCTCCAGGGCCCGCTCGGTTTCGCCATTGTCGTAGGCCTGCCTGGCCAATGAGGACAGCTCGGAGGCGATCTCGCCGGCCTGTGCCGCCTCGCCGGCCAGCTGTGCGTCGGTCTTCACGGGGCGTTCGAGCAGCTCAGGGTGGGCGATCAGGTACTCGTAGGCCCAGTCCCACTCCTCGCGGGTCGCGTCGTGGACGTGGCCTTCGATGACGTAGCGGGCGGCATTGCCAGGCCCGCCGCCGCCGGGGGCGTTCGGGGCGCCGTAGCGGGCGGCGTAGTCCTCCAACGCCGCCGTGATCAGCAGTTTCCGTATCCGGGCCGGCTCGGGCGCTACCGGTCGTGCTGCCGGCGTTGGTGCGGGGCGAACGGAGAGCTGGTCGGTCAGGACAGGTGACGACTCATCTCGTCCTCGGCGCGCTGCCTCCGGACGTTCTTCCAGTACGGGTGCGTCTCGTCCTCCACGACCGGAATCCAGTCGCTGCTGCTCGCCGCCACTGTCTGCGCTGCCTCCTCCTCGCTGTCCTGATCGAGTTGTGGGGTCAGCTCCGGCTCCGGTTCCAGCAACACTTCCTCGCGCAGCACGATCTCCTCGGCCCGCATCCGGGCCGAGTTCAGCCGGCCCACCTTCTGCAGGTAGTCCTCGCCCGGTGTGTCCGGCCCGGCCAGCTGCTGGCTCAGTTCGCTGACCTGCTCGGCCACCCGCAGCCCCAGCTGTGTGAAGAACGTCGTCGGGTCCGGGATCTGGCTGTAGCGGGTCGGTAGCCACTCCCGCCAGTGCCGCTGAGCCTGCGCGCCGTAGTGGTTCATCAACACTCTCCTCACTCGGATCGCCAGTGTCCGCGCCGCCCGCGGCCTCGTGGTGACCACCATCCCTGGGATCTGGGTTTCCGCCAAACAGGAAGTCCAGCTCAAGCTGCTCATGGGTGGGCCTTATCCGTCGTCGTCGCGCCATCACTGTACTGTCCATACAGTATGCACTAACTGCTTAGTGGTGCGGTGCGGGGCAGATGTAGGTGTGTTCATTGGTGGCCGCCCGGTGCCCACGGCTCCGGCTGGTGATAGGTCTGGTCTCGCTGGTCGTGGGCTTGTTTGAAGGTGAGGTAGTAGTCCTCTCCCGGTTCCTCTTGTCCGAGCAATCGGGTCTCGATCGGGCCCTCGCGGTGTCTGTCGATCGAGCAGTAGGAGAAGGTGCCGTCCGGGCCCATGAGCACACCGAGCTGGTGGTCGAGGTGCTCGAAGTAGACGACCATCGCGTTCCCGGGACTGACGCAGGCCTCCAGCCAGGACCGGTGGGCGGCGTCGAATCGGGCGATGGCTTCGGGGTGTAGCCACCAGCTGCGGCACCAGTTCGAGGCGTTGCCCTGTGGGATCTTGCGTTCCAGCATCAGGGTGACGTTTTCTCGTACCCACGACACCAGCCCCGGTAGGTCGAGCCGGGGCTCGTCTTCGTCCGGGAGGTCCTGCCCGGCGCCGGGCTGGGTGGGCTCGCTGCCGAGGCCGTGGGCTTCGAGCTGGTCGAGCAGATCGCGGAACTGCTCGGTCTCTGTCTCCTGCTCGCCCACTCTCGTGTTCAGTTCGGTCACGTCGCCGCTCAGTGCCATCACGCGAGTGGTGAGTTCGCGCAGGCGCTCGAGCACCTCGCTGGATTCGGGGGTGGTCATCGCCCGGCCTGATGCTGATGGGCCAGTTGCTGGGCCAGTGGGTTGTCCGCTCCGAGCGTGGCGATAGCGGCGCGGCGGACCTCGTCTGTGGCCTGGGCGCCGTAGTCGCTGATCAGGCCTGCGTCGGGCTCTTGGTACCAAGGCAGTAACCGGATCAGTCCGCTCTTGCGGCCGGTGCAGATCAGCACGGCCTGCTGCTTGGTCAGCTCGGCGATGTCGGAGGCTTCGAGGATCCGGTCCCGGCGGGTAGAGCGGGTGGTGGAGCCGCCACCTCGGCCGCGTTGGTCCGACCAGGTCGGCACGTCGTGGTGGCCGACCAGTCGGGAGATGCGCTCGCAGAAAGCCTCGTCGTGCGCGCCGGCGCCGACCATCTTGATGGTGGCAGCGGACCAGAGCTTGTCCATGCCGGCCTTGCCCCACAGCGCGACTCCCTGAGCTTCCGACTGCAGGAAGGTCATCACCTGGATGCTCATGGACCCGAAGTAGGAGTACAGGTCGGGCAGGTTGCGGATCGGACAGATGTTCGCCGCCTCGTCGAGCACCGCG
>JAWVFH010000064.1:0-2515 GCA_033856255.1 Solirubrobacterales bacterium
CGCGAAGGCGGCGAGCTCGCACACGGGCGCGCTGGCCGGCAACGACAAGGTCTACGACGACATCCTGCGGCAGAGCGGCGTGGTCCGGGCGCCGGGGCTGAACGAGATGCTCCAGTACGCCCGGGGGATCCCGCTGCTGCCGACGCCGAAGGGCGAGAACGTCGTCATCATCACCGGCGCCGGTGGGTCGGGTGTCCTGCTTTCGGACGCTTGCGTCGACAACGGGTTGCAGTTGATGACGATCCCGGACGATCTGGACGCGGCGTTCAAGAAGTTCATCCCGCCTTTTGGTGCGGCTGGGAATCCGGTCGACATCACCGGGGGCGAGCCGCCTTCGACGTACCGGAACACCGTCGCGCTGGGGCTGCAGGACGACCGGATCCACGCGCTGATCCTGGGCTACTGGCACACGATCGTGACGCCGCCGATGGTGTTCGCTCACTTGGTGGCCGAGGTCGTCGAGGAGTATCGGGCGAAGGGCATCGACAAGCCGGTGGTGGCTTCGCTGTCGGGTGATGTCGAGGTCGAGGAAGCCAGTCAGTACCTGTTCGAGCACGGGATCGTCGCTTATCCGTACACCACCGAGACACCGGTTCAGGTGCTTGGTGCCAAGTACCGCTGGGCCCGCAACGCGGGTTCGCTCTAGTCCATTTCAGCTCTAGCTCTATTGATTGATTGGGCGGTGATGCGTTTGGTCGGGGGGAGTGCACGGGGGAGAGGCAGAACTCGTCAGCTGGCGTCGATCTAAGGAGTCCGCCTTGGACGTCACAAGCAAGACCTCAGAAGTACCCGAAGAGCCCGCGGCGGTGACCGAGCGGGTCTGGCACGCCGGGCGGCTCGAACCGATGCCGATCCGGCCGCTGCCGCCGGCCCCGCCCTCCCTGCACATCCTCGGTCCGACCGTCTTCCTGGTCGCGCTCGGCGTCGGCATGGGTGAGTCCTACATGTGGCCCCGGCTCGTCCTGGTGTTCGGTCCGGACATCCGCTGGTTGTTCATGGTCGGTGTCACCCTGCAGGCGTTCGTGCTGCTCGAGATGGCCCGCTACGCGATGGCGACCGGGGAGAGCATCTTCTTCGGCGCGGCCCGGGTGTTCAAACCGTTGATGTGGTTCTTCTACGTCGCGGCGATCCTGATCTACATCTGGCCAGGCCATCTCTCGGCCGGCGCCGCGGCGTTCGAGGAGATATCCGGCATACCTTGGCAAGTCACCGCCTGTGTGGCGCTGGTGTTCGTCGGAATCCTGTTCAGCATGCTCTCGGTGATCTACAACTTCCTGGAGAAGTTGCTGGGGTTCCTGATCGGCTTCCTGGTGGTCGGTACGTCGATCATCGCGGCGATCGTCGGCAGCTGGGACGACCTGGCCCAGACCCTCGGCGGCATGTTCGCGATCGGCTTCATGCCGGACAAGGCGTTGTCGGCGGCGTGGTTCCCGATCCTGGTCGGGTCGATCGCGTTCGCCGGTCCGTCCGGTATGCAGCAGATGTGGTACACCCTGCAACTGCGTGACAGCGGGGCCGGTATGGGCGCGCACATCCCGAAGGTGCGCGGTCTGCGGACATCCGGCGAGGCGGAGGCGATGCCTTCGCGCGGCTACATGTTCGACACCGAGGACCCCGAGGAGATGAAGAAGTGGCGCGGGTGGCGCAAGTGGGTCACCTTCGACGCGATCCTGCTCTTCTGGGGGATCACGATGCTGGTCACGATCTCCTTCACGGTGCTGGCCATGTCGGCGGCCAGGGAGAATCCGAATGTCGGCTCCCTGATCGAGGGCGGCGACCGGGAGGCGGCCCTGAAGGCGATGTCGGACGCGTTCGCGTCGGCCGGCAGCCCGATCCTGGGCACGTTGTTCTTCGCCTTCATCGCGCTGATCGGGCTGAACGCCACCCTGGGGTTGTTCGACTCGTTCTCCCGCGGCCAGGCGGACATGACGTACTACTTCGTCCCGGGCGCCAAACGGTTCTCGATGTCGAAGCTGTACGCCGGGATCCTCTGGGGCGTGATCACCTTCGGCATCCTGATCCTGCTCTTCGGGCCCGCCGATGGTCCGGCCAGCATCCTGGACGTACTCGCCTTCTTGTCCACGTTCGCGATGGGCGCCTACTGCATCGTGTTGCTCCTGGTGAACAACAGGCTGCTGCCCAAACCGATCAGACCCGGACCGGTGCGGAACGTGATCATCGGCTTCGGCGCGGTGTTCTACCTCGGCATGCTGTTCTACAGCCTGATCCGCTTCGGCGTCGTGGTGGGCTGACATGTCTACCGCGAACAGCAGCACGATCGCGCATCCGGCTTCCGAAGCGAAGCAGCTTGCAGAGTTCTGCATCCCGGCCGCGTCGGTAGGAGTCGCAGCCGGTGTAGTCGCCGGCGGCCTGGGCGTCTTCGTCGGCCAGTCGGTCGGCTGGGCGGTTTTGACCGGCCTCGGCCTCGCCGTTCCACTCGCCTTGCTCGGCGCCGGCTACGCCGCTCTGCTTGCTCTCAAGAAGATCCCGGCCGGGGTCTACGCCCCAGCCGCGC
>JAWVFH010000065.1:0-2621 GCA_033856255.1 Solirubrobacterales bacterium
TGGACCACGGTCGGCGGCGACGAAGGTTTCGCCAGGGTCGCCGATGCCATCGATGCCGCGCACCGCGCCGCGATCGCGGTGATCGAGCATGGCGACGCGCTGCCCAAGCCGAAGGCGTTTCCCTGATCGACGCCGGCTTTTTCCCAAACGCTGAAACGGATGAGCAGATCGCCTTGCTACGTGCGTCAACCGTCAACCGTCAACCGCTAACCGCTAACCGTCAACCGCTAACCGCTAACCGCTAACCGCTAACCGCCGCTTAGCCAACCGCCGCCCTGCCAACTGCGAGCAGATCCTGCTCATGGTGGTCGTTGGAATCCCCTTTCATTGCGCTGCCAGCGCGATTCGCGCTTTCTTCGCAAAAAACTTCCGGCCCTCCTGCGAAAAAATACGCGTATCCCTGCCCGTCGGAAGAACGTCGAAAAAACGTTAAGTGGACGCGTATGGGACGTTCAAGAGACGTTCAAGAGACGTCGATGGAACGGCACCTGACTTTCCGGAGACCGACATGGGCGTCGACCGCCTTCCCCCTCTCATCGACACACCGCTGTCGTCGTACCGGCTGACCGACAACTTGTCGGCCACGAGCGGCCGGATTTTTCTGACGGGCACGCAGGCGCTGGTCCGTCTGGCGCTGACTCAGAGCGCGCTGGACCGCCGACGCGGCTGGAACACCGCGGGTTTCATCAGCGGCTACCGCGGTTCGCCGCTCGGGATGGTCGATCAACAATTGTGGAAAGCCAGTCAGGCGCTGGATGAGGCCGGCATCCGTTTCCTGCCCGCGATCAACGAGGAGTTGGGCGCTACTGCGGTGCTCGGCACGCAGCGCGTCGAGTCCGATCCGCAGCGTACCGTCGATGGCGTATTCGCGATGTGGTACGGCAAGGGCCCCGGCGTGGACCGCGCCGGTGACGCACTCAAGCATGGCAACGCCTACGGGTCGTCGCCGCACGGCGGGGTGCTGGTAGTCGCCGGCGACGATCACGGCTGTGTGTCGTCGTCGATGCCGCATCAAAGCGACCAAACCCTGATTGCATGGCAGATGCCGGTCGTGAATCCGTCGAACGTCGCGGAAATGCTCGAATTCGGCCTTTACGGCTGGGCCTTGTCGCGCTACTCGGGCGCGTGGGTCGGCTTCAAGGCAATCTCCGAGACGGTCGAGTCCGGCTCGACCGTCGATCTTGACGACTTGTGCACGCACTGGCCGGCACCGGACCACGTGTCCGACGTTCCTGGCGGCTTCGTCCCGCCGGTCGATGGACTGCACAATCGCTGGCCCGACTTGCCGAACCTCGCGATCGAAGCGCGGCTTGCCGCCAAGCTCGATGCGGTGCGGCATTTCGCCAGGATGCGCAGCATCGACAAATGGATCGCGCCTAGCGCGGGTGCCACGGTTGGCATCGTGACCTGCGGCAAGGCACACCTGGACCTGATGGAAGCGCTGCGACGCCTCGGTCTGACCGTGGCGGACCTCGACGCGGCCGGCGTGCGGGTCTATAAGGTCGGCCTGTCGTTTCCGCTCTAACAGATACTCCTGGACCAATTTGTCGCGGGCTTGTACGAATTGCTGGTGGTCGAAGAGAAGGGACCGGTGGTCGAACAACAGATCAAGGACCTGCTGTTCAACCGTGCGGCCGGGCAGCGGCCCGTGGTGGTCGGCAAGACCGATGCGCAGGGCGGCCCGCTGCTGTCTGCGCTCGGCGAGCTGCGTCCGTCGCGCGTACTGCCGGTGCTCGCCGCCTGGCTCGCGCGTCACAAGCCGGTGCTCGACCGGCGCGATCGGGTCGACGACCTGGTTGCGCCGCGGATCCTCTCCAACGCCGCCGACGCGGTGAAGCGCGTGCCGTACTTTTGCTCCGGCTGTCCGCACAATACCTCGACGAAGGTCCCAAACGGTTCGATTGCGCAGGCCGGAATCGGCTGCCACTTCATGGCCTCGTGGATGGAGCGGGGCACCATCGGGCTGATTCAGATGGGGGGCGAGGGCGTCGACTGGGCATCGCATTCGATGTTCACGAAGACGCGGCACGTGTTCCAGAACCTCGGCGACGGCACCTACTTTCATTCAGGCATCCTCGCGATTCGTCAGGCGGTTGCGGCGCGCGCGAACATCACCTACAAGATTCTCTACAACGACGCGGTCGCGATGACTGGCGGTCAGCCGGTGGACGGCTGCATCTCCGTGCCGCAGGTCGCCCGCCAGGTGGAGGCCGAAGGGGTCGCGCGTCTGGCGGTTGTCAGCGACGAGCCCGGGAAATACGCCGGCCACCATGACCGCTTTCCGCGCGGCACCACGTTTCACGAGCGGCGCGAACTCGACGACGTGCAGCGCTGTCTGCGCGACACGGAGGGGGTCACGGTGCTGATCTACGATCAAACCTGTGCGGCCGAGAAGCGCCGCCGCCGCAAGAAAGGCGCGTACCCCGACCCGGACAAGCGCCTATTCATCAACGAGGAAGTGTGCGAGGGCTGCGGCGATTGCGGCGTGCAGTCGAATTGCTTGTCCGTCGAGCCGGTCGAGACCGTGCTGGGCCGCAAGCGGCGCATCGATCAATCGTCGTGCAACAAGGATTTTTCCTGCGTGAACGGCTTCTGCCCGAGCTTTGTGACAGTGCTGGGCG
>JAWVFH010000066.1:0-5096 GCA_033856255.1 Solirubrobacterales bacterium
GATCACCCTGCGGAACGTAGGTGTAGACGGTCCTGAAGGTGTTGTCGGTCGGTCCGGAGGCTCGGGCGTCACGGGATTCGGTCGGCCGCGACCATCGCGGGTCCAGTGGGTCGGTCAGTCCGGTCGTCGGGTACGTCGTGTAGCTGGTCTGGCAGTCGGTGCTGATCCGGCAGGTCGTCTTCGACGTGTTGTTGCCCTTGCTGTCATAGCTCAGCGTCGTCGACTCGCCGGCCTCGTTCGTCGTTTTCGTCAGCTGGCCGGACTTGTCGTACTCGTAGCTGCGAACCGCGATCCCGTCCAACGCATGCCACTCGAAGATCGGATCCAGCGACCCCGATCCCGGCGTGACGACGCAGAACTGCGGATCGCCAGGGTCCGGGGTGTTGCAGTTGGACGGCGTCGGGGTCGGGGCCGGCGCTGGTGGCAGGTCCTCCTCGCGCGTGCCGAGACCGTTCGGTACGCCGGCGCGCAGCATCCAGCCGCCGATCCCGTCGTACTCGTAGAAGAACCGACGATCGGCCGGGTCCCGGACCTCGACCGTACGACGAAGGTCGGCCGCTCCACCGGTGACAGCCGGCGCACTGATCTTCCACAGCCCACCGTTGTCGTCAGTGAACTGCTTGATCCGCTCCGTGCTGGTGTCGTATGCCGCGTCCTCGGTTACCTTGCCGCTCGGCAGGGTAACGGTGGTCAACTGATTCGCGGCGTTCTTGCCAAGCTGGTAGTGCGCAGCGACCTGGTCGGCGCTGAGCGGTCGCGAGTAGAGCGCGACTTCATCGATCGCTCCGGTCAGGTAGTTCCGGGTCTTGGTTCCCCAGCCGGGCCAGGCGCCTGGCGCGACAGCGAACGCCGCACCGAGTTGGTTGCTCACCATGTTCGCGTGGTCGACGTTTCGGCCGGTGATGGTCCCGACCTGGGCACCGTCGACGAACAGGGTCTGAACGGCACCGCTGGAGGTGAGAGCAACGTGGTGCCAGTTGCCTTCGTCCACCGGATTGGCCGAGGCCATCGGCGCAGCCGCACCGTTCCAGAACTGGCCTCGCAGCATTCCATCCGCGCCGACGTACAGGATCGGCATGCCGGTGGTGGACGTGCCTTCGACGGCGGCGTTCTGGTAGCCGAGCAGCGGGTTGGTGAGGCCCTTGGCAAGGATCTTGAACCACATCTCGACGGATTGATTCCGGTTCTTCCGGATCGTCCCGTTCGGGAGTGTCACGTACGACGGCGCGGTGGCGCCGCTGAAGCTCGCGGCGGTGTCGCTCGACCCCGTGAGAGCACCAGCAGCATTGTTGGTGACGCTCTTGTAAGTGCCGTTGTCCTTGCCGAAGTTGGTGAACACCTCACTCGCGGCCGGGTTGGCATCGTCGTTCAGCCGGTAGTACGACTCCGGCTGCGAATCAAGGATCGAGGAGCGATACCGCGATCCCGGGGCCGAGCCGTAGGTCGTGCATTTGCTGTCCGGTGCGCAGACCGAGGTGAGGATGTCGCCGGAGTACGAGTAGGTCCATTTCAGCGGTGCGCCGTTGACCGACGCCGTGCTCACCGTAGCGACGTGGGTGCCGTTCCAGGTGAAGGTCAGCGCCTGGTTGTTGCCCTGCTGGCTGATGACCTTCGTGAGCTTGCCGTCGCCGCCGTACTCGAACAGCATCGGCTTGCCCCAGCGCCCCTTGATCTGGGTGAGCTTCCCGGACACCGAGAAGGTGTAGATGTTCGCGCCACCGTCCTTCAGCGTCCAGGTATTGATCGTGCTGTCGAACGTCAACTGGGCCTGACGATTCGCCGGACCGACATAGGTGCCATCGGGGTTCTTGCCGAAGCGCACCTGCTGGCCGTCCGGGTACGTTGCGACCACGCTGCCCGCCGGTTCAACCACCAACCGCAGGTCGTACTTGCTCGACCAGCCGGCACCGAACACACCCGTCTTACGCGGATCGAGGCTGTTGTAGGTCCGGACCACATCCAGCTCGGGACCGGCGACCGGAATCGTCGCGTCGATCGCCGAGCTCAGGTGGTTACCGAGGTTCGGGTCGAACGGCTGGTCCCCACTTCCGTACGGCGCGTTCGCCAGATGAGACGTGATCGCGGGCTGCGGTACGTCGGTGAGCAGCGCCATCCGAGCCGGCGCGACCGGAGAAGTGGTGACGGCGCCGCCAGAGTCCTTCGCCATCAACCGCCAGGCATACTCCTTGTTCCACGACAGCTTCCCGGCCGGGATCTCGTAGTTGCTGGCAGCGGAGTATGCCGAGGGGAAGCAACCGGTGTAAGCACCGGCGGGCGTCTTCTCGCAGACCTCGAAGCTGTAGGTGATCCCCGGCGTCGAACCGTCGATGTCGAACGCGCGACCCCACAATTGCGGCGTCAGCACCTGCGTGCGATACCCGTTGTCCGGTGACAGCTGATCGACGACCGGCGGGATGTTCACGACCTCGATCGCGATCGAGGCAGGGGTGACCTTCTCCGTGCTGAAGTCCGGACCGCCGACCTTGGTGAGCGTGAAGTAGACCCGGTACTTTCCGACCGGCATCTTCTTGATCACCGGATTGAGCACGACGCTGCTGCCCCGCGCCAACGTCGAGGTCAGGTTCGCCCCGCGGTACTGGTAGAGCTGGCTGCCGCCGAGGGTCGTGACGACTGTCTTCAAGTAGTACTGCGACGATGCCAGGGCGAACGCGCTGAGGTTCTTCACCCGGACCTGGATGTTGCCGTCCTGGTTCTGCAGGACCGGCGGGTTCGGCTTGCCGAGCACCGTGTACGACGCGTTGTACGGCGAGTGCGTGATGAACAGCTTCGGCGGGTTGACCTCCCCGGTACCGACGAACTTCTTCCAGGCGCTGTCGTCGCTCACCGGAGCACGCAGCGAGAGTCCGCGGTTCGCCGCCGGATCGTTGACCCAGCGCTGGACCAGAGCAGCCCCGTTCGCGCCGAGATAGAAGGCCACCGGTACCGGCTTGCATTTGGTGGTCGTGGAGCCGCTGGCGATGAACCCCTGGGCGAACGACTGCGACGTCAGCGCAGCCCCGACGGCCGGTCCGGGATAGCTCAGGCTGGTGCTCGCGGTCCAGTTCGCGGTGACGGGGTAGACGGTCACCGGCCGCGGCGTACAGGAAGGTGCCGAGAAGCTGCTCAGCTGCAGCTGTGCGCCGTAGATCGTGTGGTACTGCAAAGCAGACACGTCGAACTTCAGGTACGCCGCGGAGCGGTTGCCGCCCTGACGGCCGACCATGAAGTCACTCGTCCCGAGGTAACTCCCCGAGTCCCGGACCGTGACCGCCTGACCGGCCTCGACCCGCGCCTCGTCGACCGTCGGGTCCACCTTGATCGGGTACACCCGGGCCGGGTCGTTCAGCCAGCTGTTGTCCAGGTCCACCTTGAGCGCCTGCCGGCCGCCGTCCTCGACGAGGCGGTAGGTCACACCGCTCGAGGTGGCGCCCTTCTGATCCACCATGTAGCCGGCCGGGATCGTCGCCTTCTCGTTGCCCTGGGCGTCGACCAGCGAAACCTCGGAACCCTGGAGGCGAGCCGTCAGACCGTCAAGGTGCAGGGGGAAGAGGAAGGACCGCGCCGCGGACCGCGTACGCAGTACGACAGTCTCCTTCAGACCGCCAGGCTTGGTGGTGAGTTCGAGATCCGCGCCCGGTGCGATGCCTGGGTAGCGGACGGTGTCGTCGCCCACCGGCGTCCCGGTGATCGCGCCGGCACCGCTCACGCTCCAGCCGACCTTCTGGCCACCCGACAAGGTGAGCTCAGCGACCGGGTCCCCGGCGGAGGTCTTCTCCGCCAGAGTTGATCCGACGCTGTCTCCGGTACTACGCCAGCCCGCCGCGCCGGTGATCGCCGGCTGCCTGCTCAACGTCGTACGGGCCGGGGCCCAGCTGCCGTCCGGACGCTGGTAGTTCGTGGGCGTCGTCGAGACGACCGTGGTCTCGGTGCCGTCCGCGTTCGCGTAGGTGGTACCGAAGCGGTTGCGCTTGGCCGGGACCTCTTGGCTGGTCTTGGCGTCGAACCCCTTCACCGGCTGACTCTTCGACGGCAACACCTGGACCGCGTTGGACGGCGGCGTCCCGGTCTTCGCCGTCGCCAGGTCCGGGTAGCGGGACTTGAGGCTCGCCGGCACCGTCTTGTTGAGGTTCTCGCCGACCGAGTGCGGCTGGTCGGCGGCAGAGCCCTCCCGCTGTTCCGGGGCCGGCTGTGGCTTGTGATGCGCGGGCTTCGACCCGCCACCACTCGGTTGGCCGGTCGCCGCGGAGCCGTAGTCCGCGGCGCTCAACGGCACGGCAGCAACGAGGACGAAGGCCACGCCTTTGCTCATCCACCGCAGGAAGGTGACCTGCTTGCGGGCGCGCGACAGCGACGAACGGGTCATATGGGATACCCCCAGTGAAGGTGGACTTCCTCGTCCCCCGAGTCAGTCAACGCCAGGAAGTTAGCAGGGAACGAAAACATCTGGCCAGCGATAGAGGCCCGTATTGCAGCTTGTTGCAAAACTCCGCTGTACAAGGCGAAACGGGGATAGTGTGCGATCCGATCGGTGGTTCAGAACTGCCGGCCGACTGTTGGAGCATGCGGCTCGGGGCGGGCATCTCGCATGCACTCATCCCGATTCTGGGGGTTCCCATGTTGAGCACTCTTTCTGCACGCCTGCCCGGTATCGGGTGGCGCCGCAAATTCACCGCGATGGCGCTGACCGCCGGCCTGGCGACCAGCGCACTTGCCGTCACCGCGCCGATCCAGGCCTCGGCCGTGGACGCGAACATCACCTGTACGCCGACCCAGAACGTCGTCGCCATCAAGACCAACGGCGACCTGATGCTCTACAAGTTCGACGACCTGAGCAGCACCACCGGCGCGACAGCCGCCGCGCCGACCAAGATCGGCGGCAGCTTCGACACCTTCTCGAAGTTCCTGGCCGGACCGGACGGCTGGCTGTACGGGATCCGCCCGGCCGCGAACGGCGGCGGCACGCTGGCCTACCACTGGAACGGCACGTCGTTCGACGTCCAGCAACGGAGCCTCGGCGCGGTCTTCAACATCTACGCCGTGCAGGCACGGGTGAACAAGATCACCATCGATGCGCGCGGCGACTTCTACGCGCTGCA
>JAWVFH010000067.1:0-2775 GCA_033856255.1 Solirubrobacterales bacterium
CGCGGCGCTGAACCTGATGAAATTCTTCGAGGATGAGAGCTGCGGCCAGTGCACGCCGTGCCGGGTCGGCACCCAGAAAGCGGCGCTCTTGATGGAGCGCGGCACATGGAACCGCGAATTGCTGGACGAATTGAGCCAGGCGATGCGCGACGCGTCGATCTGCGGGCTCGGCCAGGCGGC
Source organism: Solirubrobacterales bacterium (assembly GCA_033856255.1). GTDB lineage: Bacteria > Actinomycetota > Thermoleophilia > Solirubrobacterales > 70-9 > WHSW01. Next base: position 181 of record JAWVFH010000067.1, read on the forward strand.
CTCGAATCCGCTCACGTCAGTGATTAAGTATTTCCCCGAGGAATTTTCGCCGAAAGAAGCCGCGGAATGATGAGCATCAAGGTTTCGATATGAGCAACGACAGCCCGAAGCCGCAAGGTTATGGCCATGACGACAAGGGCAAGGCCGGCGGGCAGTCGGTTCCCGACGGTCGTGTCAATGTCGCCCACAGCGGGCCGATCGGCGCGGTCAGCGGAACAGGCGCGGGACCCGCGACCATCCAGTTCGAACTCGATGGCAAGCAGGTCGAGGCGCGCGCCGGCGAAACCATCTGGCAGTTCGCCAAGCGGCAGGGGCGCGAAATCCCGCATCTGTGCTATTCGCCCGAACCGGACTATCGCCCCGACGGCAATTGCCGCGCCTGCATGGTCGAGGTCGAGGGCGAGCGCGTACTGGCGGCGTCCTGCAAGCGCACGCCGAGCGTCGGCATGAAGGTGAAGTCGGCCAGCGCCCGCGCCGTCGCCGCGCAAAAAATGGTGATGGAGCTTCTGGTCGCCGACCAGCCCGCGCGCGAAACCTCGCACGATCCGGATTCGAAATTCTGGCACTGGGCCGAAAAGGTCGAGGTCACCGAAAGCCGCTTCCCCGCCGCCGAGCGCTGGCAGGGCGACGCCAGCCATCCCGCCATGCGGGTCAATCTCGATGCCTGCATCCAGTGTGGCCTCTGCGTGCGCGCCTGCCGCGAGGTCCAGGTCAACGACGTGATCGGCATGGCCTATCGCAACCACAATTCCAAGATCGTGTTCGATTTCGACGATCCGATGGGGGAATCGACCTGCGTCGCCTGCGGCGAATGCGTGCAGGCGTGCCCGACCGGCGCGCTGATGCCGTCGGTGATGCTCGACGATAACCAGACCCGCACCGTCTACGCCGACAGACAAGTCGATTCGCTGTGCCCGTTCTGCGGCGTCGGCTGCCAGGTCACCTATCAGGTCAAGGACGAGAAGGTGATCTACGCCGAGGGCCGCGACGGTCCGGCCAATCACAACCGGCTCTGCGTCAAGGGCCGCTTCGGCTTTGACTATATCCACCATCCGCATCGCCTCACAAAACCGCTGGTGCGGCTGCCGAATGCAAAGAAGGACGCCAACGGCCAGGTCGATCCGGCCAACCCGTTCACGCATTTCCGCGAAGCGTCGTGGGAGGAAGCCCTCGACGTCGCCGCAAAAGGCTTGGTGAAAATTCGCGACGAAAAAGGGGTCAAGGCGCTGGCCGGTTTTGGGTCGGCCAAGGGCTCCAACGAAGAAGCCTATCTGTTCCAGAAACTGGTGCGCACCGGCTTCGGCTCCAACAATGTCGATCACTGCACGCGGCTATGCCACGCCTCGTCGGTGGCGGCCTTGATGGAAGGCCTGAATTCCGGCGCGGTGTCGGCGCCGTTCGCGGCCGCAATGGACGCCGACGTGATCATCGTGATCGGCGCCAATCCGACCATCAACCATCCGGTGGCGGCGACCTATCTGAAGAACGCCGCCAAGCGCGGCGCCAAGCTGATCGTGATGGATCCGCGCCGCCAAAGCCTGTCGCGCCACGCGCATCTGCATTTGGCGTTCAAGCCGGGCAGCGACGTCGCGATGCTCAACGCGATGCTGCACACCATCATCACCGAAGACCTGACCGACAAGCAGTATATTGCCGGCTACACCGAAGGCTTCGACGAGCTGAAGGAGCGCATCACCGAATTCACGCCGGAGAAGATGGAGCCGATCTGCGGCGTTCCGGCTGAAACCCTGCGCGAGGTGGCGCGGCTCTATGCGCGCTCGCGCGCCTCGATCATCTTCTGGGGCATGGGCATCAGCCAGCACGTCCACGGCACCGACAACGCGCGCTGCCTGATCGCGCTGGCCCTGATCACCGGCCTGGTCGGCCGTCCCGGCACCGGATTGCATCCGCTGCGCGGCCAGAACAACGTGCAGGGCGCTTCCGATGCCGGCCTGATCCCGATGTTCCTGCCGGATTACCAGCCGGTCGGACGGACCGACCTGCGCCAACCGTTTGAGAAGCTGTGGCATCAGGAGCTCGATCCGGTGCGTGGCCTCACCGTGGTCGAAATCATCCATGCGATTCATGCCGGCGAAATTACCGGCATGTATATCGAGGGCGAGAACCCCGCGATGTCCGATCCCGATGTGCAGCACGCGCGCGAGGCATTGGCAAAGCTCGATCATCTGGTGGTGCAGGACCTGTTCGTCACCGAAACCGCGTTTCATGCCGACGTGATCCTGCCGGCCTCCGCCTTCGCCGAAAAGTCCGGCACCTTCACCAATACCGACCGCCGCGTGCAGCTGGCGCGCGAAGTGATCAAGCCGCCCGGCGATGCGCGGCAGGATTTGTGGATCATCCAGGAAATTGCGAAGCGTATGGGGCTTGACTGGAATTATGCCGGTCCGGCCGATGTCTTCACTGAAATGACCGAGGTGATGCCGTCGCTCAAAAACATCACCTGGGAGCGGCTGGTGCGCGAGGGCGCGGTGACCTATCCGGTGGACGATCCGCACCAACCCGGCAACGAGATCATCTTCACCACCGGTTTTCCGACCGCCAGCGGCCGCGGCAAGATCGTGCCGGCGCATGTCA
>JAWVFH010000068.1:0-2834 GCA_033856255.1 Solirubrobacterales bacterium
AGATCTCGGACACGCTTCTCGATGATTTTCGCCAGATTGAGCTGCGAGCGCGCCTTGTTTCTGGCGGTCTGGGCCGCGATGAACTCGTTCTGCGGCAGCATCTGCTCCGGACTGTCGATTTCCAGCAGCGGATCGCCGCTCCTGACCTGATCGCCTACCTTGGCAATCAGACGGGTAACCCGGCCAGAAAACGGCGTCATCACGATGGTGCTGGCATCCTCATTGAACGCGATCTGGCCGATCGCCGATCGCTGATCGAGGAATCCATAGGGCGCGACCTTGACCACCTCGAGCTGGTGCATCTGATCGCCGACGACACGGATGAAATCGACCCCCTTCATAGGGCCTTCGGCGGCCGCAAACGATGTCGTCAGCGCCAAAGCGAACAGCCCCGCCACCGGACGGCGCAAACATGTTGTGGCAGCGCTCGACATGGCCATGAACCGATAGCCCTCCCATGGTATCTTTTTTTAAAGTTTAGCGTGGGTGTTCAGGCCTGTCGCATGCTCCGGCTGCCCGCCGCATTCGCAACAATACCCCCTTCTGTCACTGTAGCATTAGGTCATATAAAGAAAAAACAGGGAAAATAACGGCAAATCGCACCAGCATGGGATGCTCAGCGGGGGTTAGTCTTCTTGTCAGCATCGACGGCACATCACGAGACGGCTGTGAGGATCGGCAGGAAAATCGCTGTCGCCGTCGGCCTTGCTCTCAATCAGGCGGCGGCGGCAGCTCCGCCCGATAGCCCCGATCCCGCCCTTGCGCCATGGTTTGAGAGCTTGAAACAACCAGGCAGCGGTGCTTCGTGCTGCTCGATTGCGGATTGCCGAACGGTGGAGTTCCGGCAGGATCGCGACGGCTACGAGGTGCTGATCGATGGTCGTTGGAAAATGTCGATTCCATTCTGGCTGCGGGTCCCGCCGAACAGGATCTTGGACAGAATCGATAACCCGACCAACCGCGGCGTGGTTTGTTTCACGCCTGAGGCCGGCATTCTCTGTTTCGTACGTCCGGCCGACAGTTGATCGCCGGTTCAAGCGATCCGGGAGTTTGTATCCTCGCTGCGTTGGAGGCCTCGTTCTCAGCTCGCGGAGTCGAACGAAGTTACGCTGGAAGACTTTCCTTCGTCAGCGAGGTAGTCATAGACCATCGTTGCCGGCGCTAAAGTGAGGTCCGTAAGAATATGGCTTGCCCATACAACCTCCCGCACCGGCAGGTCGGCAAGCGGGGCGTGCACGTGCTCGAACAACTGCAGGCGTGCCGGAGCGGTCCACGCTCCCTTGATGGTGAGATTGGTGATCTGCGTGCTTACAAGCTCGCATAAACCCGGCTGGCCGGTGTATCCCGGCATTACCTTGAGCATGAATGTCGGGGCTGAGATTTCCTGCCGCGCGACCTCAAGGTCGAGCGGTTTATGCTTGTAGCCCATTGTCGCGGTCGCGACCCTCAGCTTCCCATAATCCAGCGTCCCGACCAGCGTGTCGGAGTCGATGAAGAGCGCGGCCGAGCCGAGCTTCTTCGGATAGGCGCTGATCTCGCGACCGGCAGCTATCGCCGGCAGATTGTCAAGATACATCCCGAGCAGGAATTCTCCGCGGACTTCGCCATAACGAACGACGACCGCCTGGCCGGATTCGACGTAATCGCCATATCCTGTCGTATCGGGCATCTTCATTATTTCGAAGCGCACGAGCGGCTCGTCGATCTCAAGCGGCTCCGGCACCACCTTCAAGAGAGCCTCACGATCCGTTCGGTAAACGATGTTCAGGTATTCGCGATTGGTAAAACGATGCGGACCCCTGACGAAGGCCGGCGCCCCGATCGGGGTCGTATATAACTTCCTGACGTCTTCTTTCTTCATCGCAGTCTCACTGTGTTCGCCTGACCATCAACAAGGCCGAAAAACTGTGGTCGGCAATTCCGTGTCCTTGGCCTTTACCACGATGAAGGCAGGCGTGACAGGTCTTGCCGCGAATTGAGTTAGCCGGTAATTTTGAAACTCAAATTCCCCGGCTGGGTTTGAGGAGATGAGAAGGTGATACCGCAATCACCCGCACAGGACCGAGGCGATCTTTGCATTGAGCGGGCTGCTACGGGAGATTTGCATGAAAATCGAAGAACTGTTCTCCGTGCGCGGCAAGGTTGCGTTGGTGACGGGCGGCAGCCGCGGCCTCGGCGAAATGATTGCGCGGGGTTATGTGGAGAACGGCGCGAAAGTATACATTACCGCTCGCGGCGCCGAGGTCTGCGATGCCCTGGCCAAGGAGCTGTCGGAGTTTGGCGAGTGTATTTCAATCCCCGCAGACCTGTCGCGGATGGAGGAGATCGACCGCCTTTCCACCGAGTTGCGCAAGCGCGAGAAGAAACTCGACATTCTGGTCAACAATGCCGGGGCGAGTTGGGGGGACCGCTTCGAGGAATTTCCCGAGAAGGGCTGGGACAAGGTGATGGACCTCAACGTCAAGTCGGTATTCTTCCTGACGCAGCACCTGCTCGACCTGCTGCAGGCGGGGGCGTCCCCGGACAACTGGTCGCGTGTGATCAATATCGGCTCGATCGAAGGCATACGAACGATGCACATGGAGGCCTATTCCTATGCAGCCTCAAAGGCCGGCGTAAACCATTTGACCCGCATCATGGCCAAATTCCTGGCGCCGAAGCATATCGCCGTCAATGCCATCGCACCGGGTTACTTTCCCTCAAAAATGACCGCGGCAATCGAGGAAGCCGAGGCGCGCGAAGTCATCGAGAATGCTCCGATGAAACGCATGGGTCGTCCCGAAGACATCGCGGGCATCGCGCTCTATCTCGCATCGAAAGCGAGCGGATTCGTC
>JAWVFH010000069.1:0-2716 GCA_033856255.1 Solirubrobacterales bacterium
ACGTGGCTCTCGATCGTCTTGGTGCTCAGCACGAGCCTCTCGGCGATCCCCGGGTTGGACCGCCCCTCGGCCATGAGCGCAAGCACGTCGCGCTCGCGTCTGCTCAGTGCCGCGAGCGGGTCGTCGGCGCGCTGGCGGTGGCCCGCGACGGCCGGGTCGCTCGACAGCGGGGCGAGCATGCCGCCCATGTCGTCGGCGTCGGTGAGGACTTCCTCGTCCTTGGCGGCGGGCTTCGGTTTCGTCACCGCGTAGTCGTCGGCGACGACCGGCGCCTCGGCGGGCTGCGACTGCGGTGCCGCGGCGGGCTGACTCGCCGGGGCCGGGGCGGGCGTCGGCGTCGCCTGCGGCGCCGGCGCGGGCTGGGGGTCAGGCGCCTGCGCGGGCTCGCGCTTCGCGGGATCCGGCGCCGGCTGCTCGGTCTTCTTCGCGTCGCCGGTCTCGGGTGCCTTGTACTCGGGGAACGTGAGGTCCGGCGAGATCAGCGCAGGCAGCGGTTCCTCGACATCGGTGCCGCGAGCCGCCCGGGCCAGCGGGGCCAGGTACATGAGGACCATGCTCGCGAGGGCTGCGAGCGCGGCGGCGTGGATCCAGGACCTCTTCCGAGCGAAGAGCAAATTGGGGTGCTGCTGAACGAGCAGGCGGCGAATCTATGCGCACGCCTGCGGTTCGGGGAGAAACTTTCGTCTAGCTTCGCCGGTGAGCCACGGCGCAGAGCGCCGTGTTGACCCCTAGAACATGTGTCCGGGTGGTCCGCATAGGCACCTATCTCAGCCTCAGGCTGAGGGTCAGCGCCCGAGCGTCAGCTGGCGCGAGCGGGACACCGGGGCGGTCGCCGTGTAGGCCCCGGTGACCTTCAGCCGCGCCCGGTGGCGGAACTTCTTGCTGCCCTTCAGCAGCGCCCGGCGTGCCTTGCTCTTGAGCTTCAAGGTCAGCGTCTTCTTCCCTGCCTTGACGCTCGCCGTGAGCGATCCCGCCGTGAGGACCCGGCCGAGGCCGAGTCGCTTCGCCGTAGGCCGGTCGACGGTCAGCTTGGCGGTCACGCGGCAATCCACGGCACACGTCACTTTGAACTTCACCGTGGTCTTGCCGCTCGCCGGCAGCGAGAAGCTCGGAGGCGCCGGTGGGGCGGGCGCCGGGGTCGGCACCGGCGGGGTCGGGACCGGCGTCGGCACCGGGGCACCATGGACCACGAACTCGGACAGGTCGAGGTAGCGGCTGGTGCCCTGTGAGCTGAGCAGCGAGAGCCGGACGTGACGGACCCCGGCGGCGGCGTCCGGCGCCGCGACGACCGGGGAGAGCACGTGCCGAGCCTCGGACCCGAAGGCGCCGGACGCGGCGACGGTCCACGGCCCGTCGACCGTGCCGGTCGAGGTCTCGATGCGGTAGTCGCGCGTCGTTGAGCGGCTGTCGTCGCCACACGCCTCGGCGGGGTCGACCGCGAAATCGGAGACGTTGACCGGCCCGGGCAGCGTGACGACCATCGACTTCCCGGCCGGGCTCGCGCCGGTCGACCAGCCCGTCACCTGCGACTGGTCGACCGCGGCCTCGGGCCCGCAGCCCTGGCCGGCGTACACGTCGCTGCCGGGGCCGGGCGTGACCGTCGCGCCGCCGGCGATCGCGGCCCAGTCGCGCGCCGGCGTCGGATTGACCGGCGCCGTCGCACCCGCCTGCACGGTCACCGCGCTGACAACGGTGTCGTAGCCGGCCGCCGAGGTGACGAGGCTCGGATAGCTCCGCGTCGGCACGCTCTCGATCACGAAGCTGCCGTCGGCGACGGTCGTCCCCGCGAGCCGGTCCGGGCCCTGAGCGAGCCCGCCGATCGCCACGGTCGCGCCCGCGATCGGCTGGCCCGTCGCGCTGTCGCGCACGACGCCGGCGATCCGGCCGCGCGGGGCGCCGGGCGCCGGCGGCGGCGAGAAGTCCTCCAGCGGGTCCGAGGTGCGCTCGTCCATCGACGCGAAGTAGCCCATGCCGCGATCGGCGAAGATCGCCCAGATCCGCGTCCGGTTGGTGCCGCCCGCGTTCTGGTCGGCGAGCAGGATCGCGTTGCGCATGTCCAGGAACGACGGCTCCGGCGGCGACAACCGCATGCCATCGGTGATCAGCCGCTCGGCTGCCTGGACGCCCAGCGCCGCGCCGAGGTCCGCGATCGGTCCGCGGCGCAGATCCCACAGCGTCTCGGCCCAGATCTCGCCGTCGGCGTGGACGTCCTGCTCGCCGGCGACCTTCCCGAAGTCCCCGAACGTGTAGCCGCCCGTGCCGGTGGCCGCCGTCCCCGGGCACCCGGGGACGGCGACCACCGGGCAATCGAGCCCCTGCGTGCGGATCGAGTGCGCCGTCGCGTCGGTGTAGGTGCCCATGTCCACATCGCCCGCGGTCGCCGTGTCGAGCCCGGCGAACTGGGAGACGAGGAAGTCCTTCGCGTACCAGTCACTCCAACCCTCCCCCATCGCCCCGGCCTGCGGCGAGTTCAGCGCGCCCCGTCCGGCGGCGTCCGTGACCAGCCGGTTCGAGAGCCCGTGGGTGTACTCGTGGTAGACGATCGAGGCGTCGTCGCCGCCGTTCATCGTCCGGTAGTTCGCCGGACGCCACAGGTACATCTGCATCACCGGCGAGCTGCCGTCCGGCGGCGTGAACATGTTCGCGTTGTTGCGGTGTTCGGGGTCGGGTCCCGTCGCGGCGCCGTCGTCGGTTTGCAGCTCGAGCGGGTCGCTGC
>JAWVFH010000070.1:0-3917 GCA_033856255.1 Solirubrobacterales bacterium
CCCGTCGACGAACGCGTCGCGTCCCTCCTCGGTCAGATGACGCTGGACGAGAAGATCGGCCAGATGGCGCAGGTCGAGAAGAACGCGATCGATGCGACGACCGCCGCCTCGGTCAACCTCGGCTCGATCCTCAGCGGCGGCGGTGGCAGCCCGAACCCGAACACGGCGCAGGCCTGGTACGGAATGGTCGATGCCTACCAGCAGGCGGCGCTCGGCACGCGCCTCGGCATCCCGATCATCTACGGCGTCGATGCGATTCACGGCCACAACAACGTGGTGGGGGCGACGATCTTTCCGCAGAACGTCGGGATGGGTGCGACCAACGATGCCGATCTCGTGACACAGGTCTGCAGCGCGACGGCTCTGGAGATGAACGCCACGGGTATCCGATGGGATTTTGGCCCGGTCGTCGCGGTGCCTCAGGACATTCGCTGGGGTCGCACGTTCGAGGGCTACGGCGAGAACACGGATCTCGTCTCGAAGCTTGGCGCGGCCTGCGTGAAGGGTCTCCAGGGTTCCGGCCTCGGCGCGGACGACACCGCAGCGGCAACGCCGAAGCACTTCATCGGTGACGGCGGAACGTCCTTCGGCACGTCGACGGCCAGTGGGCCAACGGGCCCGTACCTGCTCGACCAGGGCGCCGACCAGATGGACGAGGCGACGCTGCTCAAGCTCTTTCTCCCGCCATACAAGGCGGCCATCGACGGCGGCGCCCGGATCGTCATGACCTCGTACTCGAGCACGAGTGCGGGCAAGGTTCACGGCGACCGTCACCTTGTCACCGACATCCTGAAGGGCCAGCTCGGCTTCACCGGCTTTGTCGTCTCCGACTGGGGCGGGGTCGACCAGGTCGTGCCCGGGAGCTACCCGACATCCGTTGCCCAGGCGATCAACGCCGGTATCGACATGGTCATGGTCCCGACCGACTACGTTCGCTTCATCACGACGATGAAGTCGCAGGTCCAGGCTGGGGCAATCAAGCAGGACCGAATAGACGATGCCGTCGCGCGGATTCTGCGCGTGAAGTTCGAGATGGGTCTGTTCGAGAAGCCGATGCCGGCCGCCGGCCGTGAGTCCGACGTCGGATCGGATGCCGATCGCGCGATCGCCCGCACGGCCGTCGCCGAATCGGCGGTCCTGCTCAAGACGACCCCCGGCATCCTGCCGATCGCGGCCACCGGCACGAAGGTCCTCCTGGCCGGTCAGGGGGCCGGCGACATCGGCATCCAGTCGGGTGGCTGGACGATCACCTGGCAGGGCTCGGTCGGGCAGACAACGTCCGGCACGACACTCGAGGGCGCCCTGAAGGCGAAGCTGGGCGACGGCCTCACCTACGACCGCGGTGCAGCGTTTCCGTCCGGCACGAAAGCCGACATCGGCATCGTCGTCGTCGCCGAGCGACCCTACGCGGAGGGTGTCGGCGACACCGCCACGCTGGCATTGCCGGACGAGGACACCGCCCTGATTGCAAAGATGCGGCCGCTCGTGACGAAGCTCGTCGTCGTCGTGATGTCAGGTCGGCCGATGATCCTTGGCGACGTCGCCTCGGCCGACGCGATCGTCGAAGCCTGGCTCCCCGGAACCGAGGCGGCCGGCCTTGCCGACGTCCTACTCGGCGACAAGCCATTCGTCGGGACGACGCCGTACACCTGGCCGAAGAGCGCCGCCGACGCGCCACGGGTTGGCAAGGCCGCCTGCGAGGGAGCCGTCTACCCCGTCGGCTACGGCCTGGACGCGTCGGGCAAGCTCCTCGGTCCGCCTGCCTGCTGAGGCACGTCCTGCCGTCGCATTGGCGGCGATGGTCCCGCCTATCGCCGCCCCAGCCTTGACCCATGGTCCTCTAGCCCGGTAGTCGGCAAGGCAGCTCGGCGAGCGTGTCGAACCTCGAGATACGCAGGACGGACTAGTCGGTGACGGCGGGATCGTTCCGTGCCGTCGGATCGAATGGATGCGCCTACGCGGCTCGTTGGGGCCCCACCGTTGGAGCTCACGGATCTCTGTCTCACCGTCCGATCGCTTCGACGCCCGGCACCTGTCCGAGCGGGGACCATCGACGGCCATTGGGTCGGAGTCGGGTTCAGGCACCGCCGATACAGTCCGGCCCTCGCGGTGAGGTTCCGTCGCTGACTGCATCCGGTTGCTGAGTGCGCGCCGCCGTTCGGTTGGCGCGTGGCCGATATCGGCCGCGATCGGGTTGGAAGGACACGCTCACCACATGACGGATCGGATCAGATCGGCGCGCGTCGCGCACTCATTGCGCCAGGCAGCCGCACGCAGCGGGAAAACCGCGCGGCGGGTAGCCACCGGAGGGCTGGTCTTTGCCTTCCTGCTGAGCATTGTCGGCCCGGCTGCCGTCATGGCCAACGAGGGCCCGACCGGCGCCAACGACATCTACTCCGTTGCAAAGAACGTCAGGCTCACAGCCACCACGGACGATGGCGTCCTTGCGAATGACTACGGTGTGTACGCCGACCTCGTGGCCTCTCCGGACCACGGTTTTCTCGATCTCCACACGAACGGTTCGTTCACCTACGATCCTGATGCGGGGTACGTCGGCACCGACGTCTTCACCTACCGCGCCTGCGATGCTCCGGACTACTGCGATTCGCTGATCTCCACGGTCACGATCACGATCTCCAACACGGCGCCGGTCGCGGTGTCGGACACGGCCACCGTCCTCGAGGACAGCTACGGCACCACCATCGATGTGATGGCAAATGACACGGACGCCAACGAGGACGCGTTCATTTTCAGTGCCGTCCACCAGCCCCTCCATGGTCTCGTCACGACCGCGGGTACGGGATCTTCCGCGACGTTCCTGTACACGCCGCAGGCCAACTACTTCGGGCAGGACAGCTTCACTTACTCGATCAAGGACTCCGGCCTGACCTCAGCTCTCGGCACCGTCACGATCACCGTGACGGGTATCAACGACGCCCCGTCCTTCACCGGCGGCGGCGACGTCATGGTTGCAGAGGACTCCGGCGCATATGACGCCGCGTGGGCAACGGGGATCTCCGTCGGCCCGAGCGAAGAGCAGTCGCGCTCCTTTGCCGTCACCAATGACAACAACGACCTGTTCGAGACCCAGCCCGCCATCTCCTCGAGCGGCGTCCTGGTCTTCCAGCCTTACGCAAACGCAAGCGGCAGCGCAATCGTCTACGCCACGATCAAGGATGGCGGCGGGACCGCCAATGGCGGCGTCGCCACGGGCAACACGGCCACGTTCACGATCACCGTTTCGGCGGTCAACGATCCGCCCGCGTGCGGCAATGACACCGTCCAGGTCAGCGAGGACGGCACGACCGGTGGCGATCTGAACACCCAGTGTTCGGACGTCGACGGAAGTCTCACCTACGTCGTCGGCACGAGCACGGAGAACGGAACACTCGACCTCCACGACGACGGTACGTGGACCTACACCCCAGGTCCCAACTTCAACGGATCCGACTCCTTCAGCTTCGCCGCGAGCGACGGCGACCTGACGGATGCGGGCACCCTCACGCTCACCGTCAACCCGGTCAACGATCCCCCGACATTCAGCCTCGGCGAGGACATCGTCGTGAACGAGGATGCGGGCTCGCAGACCTTCGGCAGCTTCCTCTACAACAAGGCAACGGGCCCGGCCAACGAGTCAGGCCAGACGCTTTCGATCGTCGTAACGAATGACAACCCCGAGCTGTTCTCGACCCAGCCGACGATCGGCCTGGGCACTCCCGGCTTCTTCACGTTCTTGGGCGAAATCCCCATGTTCTATCCGGGGATCGCCTCGGGGACGCTCAGCTTCACGCCCGGGCCGAACGCCCACGGCACGGCCACCGTCACCGTCGTCCTTTCTGACAACGGCGGTGGTGAAACGAACTCGACAACGAAGACGTTCACAATCACGATCGATGGCACCAACGACGCGCCGGTCG
>JAWVFH010000071.1:0-2643 GCA_033856255.1 Solirubrobacterales bacterium
CACGCCACCAGTAGGTGGTGTAGCGCCGCGCCGCAGCTGATGATCAGCTCGCGCCCTTCGGGGTCGGTGGCCGGGAGCTGGCGTGCCTGGTCCAGGTACAGTTGCACGCTCTCGTCGCCAACGCGCCAGCGCCAGGGCTGGGTGTTGTGCAGCGATGGAGCGCGCACCGCGAGCTCGAGTGCGGCAAGTACCGTTGCATTGCCCGGTCGGGTACTGGTCATCTGCGGATCCTTTGGGCGGTGGTGACGGGCTTCACCGATCGGGTCGTGGTACGGCGCGCAGCACGATCAGTCGGACACGAACATCCTCCGATGAGCGCACCCCGTCCCGCAGGTACCAAAGGTCCCGACCGATGGGGCGATCAGTCCTCGCCGAGTCCGTTGAGTAGTGGCGGGCTGTCGTCAGTTGATCAGCGCGGCACTCGTCCTCGGTTTGTCGGTGGGCGGTGAGAAAGCCGAGGGGAAGCGCACCGAGTCTGGCTGAACCGGTCGTGGCCGTGGCGTGCGGAGGCATCGTCCGCCCGGACGACTGCGGTGGGATCGACCGGGCACCGCCGCGCCGATCGGGCCAGCCCCGGCTGGTATTGACAAAGCCCAAGCCCCAGCGGCACTGGTGGAGTTGCGTGGCGGGTGTCTCGGTGGCCAGGTCCGTCGGCCGCTGTCGGCGGCCCCTGGCGAACGTTCACGATCAGTCGCCCGAGCGTGTACCGGGCTCATGATGATTCGATGATGTCAGCGATGTCAGCGCGGATCTTGCGGGCAACGGTCTCGTCGGTGAGTAGTCGCGCGACGAGTGCCCGGAACACGTCTTGTCTTGTGACTCGAGTGCCGCCGATCTGAACGGCAGTCTCGTGGCACCACTGAGTCAGCCTCGCGTGGTGGGTCGGAGAGAGGCTCACGCTTCGGCGGACCAGCTTGGCTTCCCCGGTCGCCAATGGGTTCCGCTTCGGCTGGTCCTCGGAAGGTGGTGCCGCCCGCTGCCGCTCGATGCGAGCCTTCGACTCCTCGCTCCGGGTGCTCATGCGGTACCGCCGACGCGAGGTCGAGGAGACCCGATCAGGGCGCTGGCAGTGATTGCCGGCCGGAGGATGGCTGTGCTTACTTGACAGGGCTCCGGCTGCGCAGGTTGGCTGGCGCCAAGTATGCTACTCATTCCGGCGAATACTGCCGTCGTGCTCGCCCATCCGGCTCCTTGTTAGGTACACCTGGGTGCCTCAACCCAGGTATAACATATAGCATCTGGCAACCAAGAGGACAAAGCTACACAGCACGTCGCTGACCGTGACCAGCATGGCTGCGGCCCCCTGAATGTCGGGTCGAGCGACATCGGCAACGTGGTGAGGGCGGCCCGCCCGGAGTGCACCCTCAATGCCAAGCACCACCGCACTGCTCATCCGGTCGCCGTCGACGGCCACCGGATGAGCGTCGACCGACGGCCAACCGCCTACGTGGTCAAGGCTGTGGGCGAGGCTGGTCTCGGCCATGGCTGCGCATGCTTTCTCGGGACGGCTGGGTCGCGGTGGAGTCATCGTGGCCACGCCGCGGCGGAAGGCCACCACCGCCGCCGCGTAGTGGCTCCCACGCGAGCTCAACGCCGCCCGTCCCCCGGTCCACAGTCGATACATCGAGGCGCAGCTGACCCAGAAGGGGTGCGTCTCGGCGATCCCGCGCTAATCGCACACGCCTGCGCGTTATCGGGGTCGGCATTGCTCCTTTCGGCTCGTTGTCCGTCATCGAGGTGGCGTTGTATCGCACGCCGCGGGGGAAGGATGAGGATGAACTTCGCGAGATATGCGGTGACCGCGCGGCGGGCGGGTACCGGTGCTGGACTGACCACGCTGGCGATGATGTGTGCGGTCGTCTTGCTGCTGGCATTCTCGGGCACCGCCGAGGCTGCCACGGCGGCTGGGCTGGGCACCGCTGACAGTTTCGCGGTCCTGGGCGGCTCCACGGTCACCAACACCGGGCCCTCGGTGATCAGCGGCAACCTCGGGGTCAGCCCGGGTAGCGCGGTGACCGGATTTCCTCCGGGGACGGTGACGAACGGAACGATCCACGCGGCCGATGCGGTCGCGGACCAGGCCCAACGCGACACGACGACCGCCTACGACGACCTCGCGGGTCAGCCGTGCGACACGAACCTGACGGATCAGGATTTGGGCGGGCTCACCCTGACCAGCGGTGTGAACTGCTTCAAGAAATCAGCCCAGTTGACCGGCACGCTCACCCTGAACGCCCAGGGTGACCCCAACGCCGTATTCATCTTCCAGATCGGGTCCACACTCACCACCGCCTCGGGTAGCCGCGTCAACCTCATCAACGGCGCCCAGGCCTGCCGGGTGTTCTGGCAGATCGGCAGCTCGGCGACCTTGGGCACGACTACTGCGTTCGTCGGCAACGTGCTCGCCTATACCTCCATCACGGCCAACACCTCGGCCACCGTGCAAGGCCGGTTGCTCGCTCAGAACGGCGCGGTCACCCTCGATTCGAACACGATCACGAGGGCCACCTGCGGCTCCGGTGGCACGACGGGTGGACTCACCACGGGCAGTGCCACCACCGGCCTGACGACCGGTGGTGAGACCACGGGGGAGACCACTGGCGGTGTGACCACGGGCGCGACGACCGGTGGTATGACCACGGG
>JAWVFH010000072.1:0-3420 GCA_033856255.1 Solirubrobacterales bacterium
CGAACAGCCGCTGCAGCGCCTGTGGATCTTTCCGTAAATCGATGTTGTTCTCACGCTGGAACTCATCGGCGAGGTAGTCGACGAGCCGGCGGTCGAAGTCATCGCCACCCAGATGCGAATCACCCGCCGTGGCGCGGACCTCGACCACCCCATCACCCACGTCGAGCAGGCTGACGTCGAACGTGCCGCCGCCCAGGTCGAAGACGAGCACCGTCTCGTGCCCCTTCTTGTCCAGCCCGTAGGCCAGTGCCGCGGCCGTAGGCTCGTTGATGATGCGCAGTACGTCGAGGCCGGCGATCCGGCCGGCATCCTTGGTGGCGTTGCGTTGGGCGTCGTTGAAATAGGCCGGGACGGTGATCACCGCTTCCTTGACCCGCTCACCGAGGAACTTGCCGGCGTCGTCGACGAGTTTGCGCAAGATCAGCGCGCTGATCTCCTCAGGCGAATACTGCTTGCCGCGTATTTCGAAACGTGCCTCGCCGTTGGGACCGGGAACGACGTCGAAGCTGACCGCCTTGGCTTCATCTGATACCTCGTCGAAGCGGCGGCCGATGAATCGCTTTGCCGAATAGATGGTGCCCTTCGGGTTCATGATCGACTGGCGCCTGGCCAGTTGCCCGACCAGGCGCTCGCCGCTTTCCGTGAACGCCACCACCGAGGGCGTGGTACGCGCCCCTTCGGCATTGGGGATCACGATCGGTTCCCCACCCTGCCAGGCGGCGATCACCGAGTTGGTCGTCCCGAGATCGATTCCTACCGCTGTTGCCATCGTCTATTCCCTTCGGTTGCCGCCAGCGAGCAGCTGCAATGCACGATCGGCCACGCCGACATCGGCGACGACGTCGTAGTATCTGGGCACCAGCCCGCTGACCGAGTGAAAGTCGCGCCGACCGCGTTGCAGCGCGTGCACGAGCAGCCCGAACAGGGCACCCACGATGGCACCGAAAATCAGGCCGTAAGCGGCCAGCACCAACGCGGAGGTCAATGGTTCGATCCAGTTGAATAGGCCGAAGATCCAGCCGATCAGCGCGCCGACCAGGGCGCCCGAGCCGGCGCCACGCAAAGCCGCGCCGCCGTAGTTCAACCGGCCGAGGACCTGTTCCAGGTACTCCAGTTCCCGGCCCACGATGGCTACCCGGTTAACCTCGAACCGCTGATCGGACAGGTAGTCGACTGTGCGTTCCGCATCGGCATAGTTGTCGAACGTGGCGATCACCTGGCGAGCGGGCTCGTTGGGCCGCACCGCCGAGGTTTCTACCGTTGAATGCTCGGCCATCACTCCTCCTACGCGTCCACGGTTTGTTGTTGCGCGGATTCGGCTTGAATGGCCTGCTGACCCTCGTTGGCGGTGTCGATCTCAACCTTGCGGGGCTTGCTCGCCTCCGACACCGGGATAGTCAACGTCAGAACACCGCAGTCATATACCGCGCTCAGCTTGTTCGGATCGAGGTTGTCGCCGAGAAACAGTTGGCGCCGGAACTCGCCTTGCGGCCGCTCATCGACGATCAGCTCATCGCCCTCCTGCCGCAGCGGACGGCGGCGCGCCTTTATCTCTAGGACGTTGTGCTCGACCGTGACATCGATGTCACCGGCCTTCATGCCCGGTACGTCGAGGGCGACAATGAATTGGTCACCGCGCCGCAACGCCTCCATGGGCACAGTTCGCGCAGTGCGTGCGCCGGCCAACGCTTGCTCGGCCAACCGGTCAAGTTCACGAAACGGATCGAATCGCATCAAAGCCATGGCTACTCCTATGTTCACAAGGTGGCTGTAACGGAGGCTCCGACCGCCGATAGCTTGGACGCATGGCCCGCCAGTAACCTCCGAACAACAAGTCTGGCAACTAGATTCGAATACCGCGTGCGCCTAGTGAGCCAGAAATGTCACGAAGGATTGGTCCTGTCAGCACGAGTAGATGCCATGGAGCGGCCTGATCCGGGAACCCGGAGTGGCTGGGAAGTGTAGGGATCGAGGCCGGAATGGTCCTACGTCCCTGCAGGCGCAATTCCGGCCGCCGGTTTGACGGCAGGGGATGAAGCCGAAAGCGTGGGCCGATGTCGCACCATCGTCCCCGAACACCAGGCATCGAAGCCGTCTAAACCATTCCCCCGCTGCGACAAATGACACCGAACCATGTGCAGCACGCCAGCATCGGGACCAGCATCATGGGGTATTTGTCGGCGACCGTGGTGGTGGTGTGCAACTGCGGCCTTCCGACCAGGATGCCGGTAGCGTTGCCTCTACGACGCCGCCAGGGCAGACCGCACCCGTGAGTAGTGTTGTCACGAACGCCCATTCATGCCTCTAGAGGATGACGTACCTACTAAGATTTCCGCGTCCTCGGCCTGGCTTGACGTATCCGCAAACTGTCAGCTCCCCAACGTGATGTGTGGGCTTTGGCCATAAGTTTGGCGGTAGAAGGCTGCGAAGCGACTGGTGTGCATGAATCCCCAGCGGGCGGAGATCGCGGTGACGGTGTCGTGTCTGCCGTCGGCGTCTAGCAGCTCGTGGTGGGCGTGGTGCAGTCGGACCCGGCGAAGGTATTGCAGCGGCGTGGTGTCCAGGTGGCGGCGGAACATGTATTGCACGGCGCGCGGTGTGAGACAGACCGTTTCGGCGATATCGCCCAAGCCAATGTCCTTGTCGGCATTGGCCTCGATGAACTCGGTGGCGCGGCGCAACAGCACGGGCTGGTGATCGTTGCGGTCATGCGGCGTCGGATCCGCGATGGCCGTGTTGGGAAAGGTCGACAAGGTGACCGCGGCCAGCAAGCGGCCGGCGATACCCAGCACCAGTGGAGTCGCGAAGGTGTTATCGGCCAGCACCGCATCCTTCACATAGCTGACTGTGGCTTGCCACAACCGCTGGGCCGCCGCATCGACCGGCGCGAAACCGAGGAAGCGGATCGGCAAGGGCGCACGGCATGCCGGCACGCCGTTAGCCACACCCGCCACCAACGATGGATCCAACAACACCACGATCTCGCGCAGATCTTGGGACTGCGAGTAATGAGGCCGGTCGGGCTGCGACATCATCGTGATGTCGCCAGGCGTGGCACCGCCAGCTATGTCGTCGCAGTGACCGGACAATCTGCCGTGAATTACCGACACGCTCACCACCTTGTTCAACGGATCCGGTGACACCGTCACGTCGTCGAGCAGTTGAATGTCTTCGATGGCGAATGGCCCGACGTCGGTGCGTGTGTGGACCAGCAAGCTGTTAGTGGCGCGGCGCTGTCGCCGAGTTGAGATGGGCATTCGCACCCCATAAGTGCGCTCAAGGAAGTCGACCGTCTCGCCGAGACCAGAAAGTTCAATATGGGAATGTTCGGGCCGATGAACCGGTGTCACTGTCGCGGTGCTGGCCACCGTCATCGCCTCCTACTTGGTGACAGGGTCGCGGGGCGCGATTCCCCAGGCT
>JAWVFH010000073.1:0-2604 GCA_033856255.1 Solirubrobacterales bacterium
GTTGTGGCCCTTGGCCAGCGGGAGCACGTTGCCCTGGTTCTTCAGCAGTACCTAGGATTCGCGGACCGCCTGGCGGGCCAGGTCGCGGTGTGCCTTGCTGCCGATCGTCTTGGTGAAGCTGCGATCCGTGAACGGGTGCTCGAACAACCCGAGCTCGAACTTCTTGGTCAGGATCCGCCGGTTGGCGTCGTCGATCCGGCTGAGGGCGATATGCCCGTTCTGGACCTCGGCGCGCAGCGTATCGATGAACTTCTTCCAGGCGAACGGAACCATCACCATGTCCATGCCTGCGTTGATCGAGGCGGTCACCTCGGCCGGCGTGAACCCCGACTGGCCGTCGATCTTGTCGATCCCGTTGTAGTCCGAGATGACGATGCCGTCGAAGCCGAGCTCACCCTTCAGCACATCGTTGATCAGGTACGAGTTCGCGTGCATCTTGACCGAGTTGAAGCTGCTGTAGGAGATCATCACCGAGCCGACGCCACGATCCACCGCAGCCTTGAACGGCGGCAGGTGAAGGGACCGGAGCTCAGCCTCGCTGATGTTCGTCTCGCCCTGGTCCTTACCGCCGACCGTGCCGCCGTCGCCGACATAGTGCTTGGCGGTCGCGAGCACCGAGCCCGGCGCCGACAACGACCAGCCCTGCAGACCGTTGACGATCGTGCTCATCGAGCTCGCGAGCTGGGGCACCTCGCCGAACGACTCGTACGTCCGCCCCCAGCGATCGTTACGAGCCACGCAGAGACACGGTGCGAAGTCCCAGTCGATCCCGGTGCCGGACACTTCCTCGGCCGTCGCCCGCCCGATTCGGTAAGCCAGCAAGGGATCCCGGGTCGCACCGAGCCCGATGTTGTGCGGGAAGATCGTGGCGCCCTTGACCCCGTTGTGCCCGTGCACCGCGTCGACGCCGTAGATCAGCGGGATCCCCAGCCGCGAGGCCAGCGCGGATCGCTGGAACCCGTCGTACATGTCGGCCCAGGCCTCCGGCGTATTCGGCGTCGGCTGCGACGAGCCGCCGGACAGCAACGACCCCACGCCGTACGTCGCGAGGTCGGCCTGATCCGTCACGCCGAGCCGCTCGGCCTGGATCATCTGGCCGAGCTTCTCGTCCAGCGTCATCCGGCCCATCAGGTCCTGGACCCGCACCTTCACCGGCAGCAAGGAGTTCTGGTACGCCGGTACGCCGCCGCTCACCTGCTGCGCCTGGGGAGGCGGGAGCCAGTGAAGGAACCGCCAGCACCAGCGAGCCGGTCAGCAGACCGATCAGGGCAGGCAGAAGTTTCCGAGCGGGCATTGGGCGGATCCCCTCAGTGAGCGCGGCGTTACACAGGGTCTAATTCAGGGCTTAAATTAACCTACGATCAAACCCGCGTAAAGACTTCGGCAAGCCTTTTCCGAAAAGTCCTTCAGTTTTCCGCGCCGAGCAGCCGCTGACTCCCGATCACCGACAGCAGTTCAAGCCGCTCCGCACTCACACTGCCCGGCGTGGCGGTGAAAACCAGGAGCGTCTGCTGCTGCTCCAGGTCGTCCAGCAGTTGGCAGTGCAGCTCCAGTTCACCCACCTGCGGGTGCTGGAACCTCTTCACCCCCACGTGCCGGACGCCGACCTCATGCACGTCCCAGAGCCGGCGGAACTCCTCGCTGCCGTCCAGCAGCGCATGCACGAGGTCACCCGCCAGCGACTTCTCACCGTCGGTGGCGTAGACGGATCGGATTCACGACACCAGGACCCGGCTGTGATTGGCGCGTACCTCGTCGTCGGCGTACAGGTCCCGGTCGCCCTCGCGCAGGAACCACCGGTAGATGCCGCTCCGCTCCAGCCCTTGGAAGTTCGTCAGCTCGCCTTCGAAGGCGATGTCGAGCGGCGTCTGGAGCAAGGTCTCACCGAGCCGGTTCAGCACCTGGGCGGGGGTGTCGACAAGGCGGTCCATGATCCGCAGCAGACCGGGATTCACGTGATCGCCACCGCTGGTCCGCGGGGGGACACCGTGCCCAGCCAGCACGTAGAGGTGATCCCGCTCCTTCAGCGTCAGCCGCAGCGCGCGGGCGATCGCCGCGAGCATCTCCGTCGACGGCTGCGGGCCGCGACCGCCCTCGAGCCGGCTGTAGTAGTCGGTCGACATCACCGCGAGCGCGGCGACCTCCTCGCGCCGCAGGCCCGGCGTACGGCGTCGCCGGCCGCGGGGCAGGCCGATGTCCTCCGGCTGCAGCGCCTCCCGCCGCTTGCGCAGGAAGTCGGACAGTTCCAGGTACTCCATGCTTTCCAGTGTCCAACAGTGGCGAGACATAGCCACTGCTTGTCGAGCAGTGGCTGAACCGGGCCTGGTTGCCCGTCGCCATCCGCCCGACGGTGGAGACATGAAAACGACAGGGAACACGATCTTCATCACCGGCGGTACTTCGGGTCTCGGGCTGGGGCTGGCGCTGCGCTGGCAAGAACTCGGCAACACGGTGATCATCAGCGGCCGACGCAAGGACCTGCTGGACCGGATCGCGACCGAGCATCCAGGCATCAGCACCGTGGTCCTCGACGTCGACGACCCCGCGTCGATCCGGGCCGCCTTCGACGAGGTGACGGCGAAGAACCCCGACCTGAATGCCGTC
>JAWVFH010000074.1:0-3073 GCA_033856255.1 Solirubrobacterales bacterium
GCACGAGCACGGTCTCGTCCTTGCGCAGTTGGCCCCGGGTGATCAGGGCAAAGGTCATCGTGAGGTAGTTCATCGGCAGGCAGGCGCCGGCGGCGAAGTCGAGGTTGTCCGGCAGCGGGAACACGAATGGCTCCGGTAGCGCGACGACCTCGGCGAACGCGCCGGTGGTGCTGGTGCCGGCGACCCGGTCCCCCGGCGCGAACTCCGAACCCGCCGGCGCCTCGCGGACGACGCCGGCGAACTCGCTGCCCAGCACGAACGGCGGCTCCGGCTTGTACTGGTACATGCCCTTCGTCAGGAGCAGGTCGGGGAAGTTGATCCCGGCCGCCTTCACCTCGACCAGGACCTGACCCTCGGCGCGCACCGGCTCCGGCACCTCGGCGATCTCCACCGCGTCCGGTCCGTCCAGCCGAGCTACCTGCACCGCGCGCATCAATGCACTCCTGTCGTCGTGGTCAGCCGTCGTCGTGGTCGCCTTCAGCCGGATAGTGGCACGTTACGGCCGGCGGTGTGCTGCCGAGCCCGCCAAGGCGCCGCGAGCACTGCGCCCACCACCACGAAGTAGCTGAGGCTGACCACGTTCAGTACCTGGTCGATAAGGTCGTACATGTCCAGGTGCAGGAGGTGGAAGGCGAGGTGCGGGACGCTGAACACCCACCACACCCGTTCGCCTCTGTGCGGTGTGCGACCAGCGGTAGCTTTGCCGCGATCACCGGGTAGCGATATGCGACCTCCTCTCCGCACCGCGACGCGGGCGCCGGCGGACAAGCGCTAATCGAAAGCGTCGCCAGCGATATCCGGCCCCCTGTCGGTGGCCACCCGGGACTCGTCGCAGCACGTCGACAGGCGGCCGTGGCGATGCCCCGGATGCGCCGTGCGCCGTCGCCGTCCGGATCGCTCTCGGGACGCGGGATCCCCTTTCCACGAGGTCCAGCGCGTCCGGTGCTCGATCATCCGGCCGCGGAAAGACCAGGTCAGCGGGTCGACGTACCCAGGAGGGGCTCGGCCACGACCCTCAGCGGCCCGGGACGGTCGATCACCTCAGGTGGCGGAGCGGCCAGCGGCACTTGATCTCCAACCTCCGACCGGCCGCGGTGACCCGGCCGCGGCCAAGGGCGCCGATGCCCTCTTGTGGCATCGCACTCGGGAAGGGTGCCCGGCAACCGGTGGCGGACCGTTTGGCGGCCCCCCTGCCCCCGATTGCCACTCGTTGGACGACGGCATACCGCCGCACGGCCTCCACCCGTTCGGCGGCTGTCCGGTGTAGCACTCGGTCTATTGAATGCTGCCGCGGCCGAGCTGACGAATGACGATTGATGAGCACGGCCAACAATTCTCTGGCTACGCGATCGAGGGATTAGTGTCTTCACAACCGATGCCGCCACGGTTTCTGAATCTGGACGACGTGCTCTCCCGTGAGTTGCTGCTGCCGCGGGTGGAGGGACTGGTCAAACGGGCAAATCCCATGGACTGGACAAGTACCGCAGCGACCGCGGCTGTAATGACGGTCGGTGCGTTGGGCGGGATCACGGTGGTCGCCCAGGCGATCGCGACCGGGGCGCCGCCGATCCCGTTCCCGGTCGCGCTCGGCACGGTGCCCGGTGCCGATCAGGCGCCCGGGGCGCGACTGCCGGCCATCGAGGTGCTCTCACCAGGTCAGCGACTGAACTTCGGGACCATGCGCGTGTCGACCGATTCGGGGCGGGGTTCCCAGTTCAGCCGTGCCTCGATGCTCGACACGGGCGGCCAGCCCGGCAACAGGGCGGCTGACTACCATCAGTGGAGCGCTCCCCGCCTGCCCGATGGGCCACGCGGCAGCGGTGGCCAGGCCACCAGCGGCTCGGTGCACCAATCGAGCGGCCAGCACCAGGGGCGGTCGGGCGGTCGGCACGCCGCCGGCGATGGCGCGGGCGCCAGTCGAGGGCGGCACCAGAGCGGCCCGCCGACGCGGCACACGGGTGGCGGCCGCCACCGGGCCAACCCCGGCGGCGGTTCCGCGCACGGCGGCAGCGGCCACGGCGGGAGCGGGCACGGCGGCGGCGGTGGACACGGCGGCGGCGGCCACGGCGGCAGCGGTCACGGCGGGAGCGGCCACGGCGGGAGCGGGGACGGCGGGAGCGGGCACGGCGGCGGCGGGCACGGCGGCGGCGGCGGACACGGCGGTGGGCACGGCGGC
Organism: Solirubrobacterales bacterium; assembly: GCA_033856255.1. GTDB lineage: Bacteria > Actinomycetota > Thermoleophilia > Solirubrobacterales > 70-9 > WHSW01. The sequence continues at coordinate 2,177 of JAWVFH010000074.1, forward strand.
GGCGGCCACGGTGGGGGCGGACACGGCGGCGGACACGGCGGCGGACACGGCGGCGGACACTGACTTCAGGGCGTTGACTGCAACCCGCCGCGGAAACCGTGGTTGCCGCCTTCGACGACGCGGACTACGGCAATTGCCGTGCGGCACCGCTCACTGCGACACACAGAGCTCGTTGCCCTCCGGATCAGCGAGCGTGACCCACGTGTAGGGCCCCTGCCTGCCGCGGTGCAGGAGCGTCGCCCCCCGGGCGGTCAGCCGTTCGGCCACCGCATCGATGCCGTCGGTACCGATGCGAACGTCCAGATGGACCCGGTTCTTGACCGTCTTGGCCTCGGGTACGAGCTGGAAGAGGACACGCGGCGCGCGGTCCGTGCCGCCGGGATGCCGGATCGCCGCCCCGGCCTTCCACACCAGCGCGCCGTGATGGGTTGCCGTGTCGTCCTCGCTCGCCTGACCCTGCTCGACCATCTTGAGGATGAACGCCTCGTCGCTCGGCTCCACCTCCCAACCGAGGGCGCCGGCCCACCAGTCGGCGAGCACGTGCGGGTCGGTCGAGTCGATGGTCACCTGGAAGTCATACGCCATGGGCAGACCGTATTGCCGACCGCCGACACTCCTGACCGCACACATCGGCGGTGGCGCCCGGGCTGGCACTCGGTAGGCTCGGGACGAGGATGAAGATCATGAAACGAGGCGCACGTTCGCGGCGGAGCTCCGGGTTCTGACATGTCGCACCACGCGGGAGGCACGATGGAGCGCGAAGAGCTCACCTGGGAACTGTTCGGCACCGCGAGCAGGGCGCTCGCCCAGACGATCGCCGACGACGGTTTCGCCCCGGACCTGATCCTGTCGATCGCGCGCGGCGGTCTGTTCGTCGCCGGCTCGCTGGGCTACGCG
>JAWVFH010000075.1:0-2633 GCA_033856255.1 Solirubrobacterales bacterium
CTCTTCGAGGGCAGCCCCGTCTCGTTCCACACGCCCGAGGACGCGCACGCGCTGGGTATCGAGACCGTCTACCAGGACCTCGCCCTGGCGCCCGACCTCGAGTCCGCCGCCAACCTGTTCCTGGGCCGCGAGGCCGTTCGCGGTGGGCTGCTGGGGAAGCTCGGCTTCCTCGACAACGGCGCCATGCGCAAGCGTACGAAGGAGGCGTTCACGACGCTCGGCGTCGGCGTCCAGGACGTCGAGGCGCCGGTCGCGACGTTCTCCGGCGGCCAGCGCCAGGGCGTCGCCGTCGCGCGCGCCGTCACCTGGGCCTCCAAGGTCGTGTTCATGGACGAGCCCACGGCGGCGCTCGGCGTGGTGCAGACCCGCAAGGTGCTCGAGCTGATCCGGCGCGTGCGCGACCACGGGCTCGCCGTGGTGCTGATCTCGCACAACATGCCCGACGTGATCGCGGTCTCCGACCGGGTCGAGGTGCTGCGTCTGGGCGAGCGGGTCGCGCAGTACAAGACGTCGGAGACCACGATCGAGGGCCTCGTCGGGGCCATGACCGGCGCGCTGAGCAGGGAGGCCGCGTAGCCATGTCCGACATCACCACCGACGCGCCTCAGCACGAGCCGCAGCTCGACGCCGACGAGGACGAGGGGCGCCGCCCGAGCATCTTCGAGCGCATCGCGGCCAACGGCGCGCTGCGCACGCTCCTGATCCTGATCGCGATCGTGCTCGTCTTCTCGCTGCTCCAGTTCGCCGAGTTCGCGACGGTCTCCAACGTCCGCAACATCGCCACCGACGTGTCGATCCTGCTCGTGCTCGCCGTGGGCATGACGTTCGTGATCATCACGGCAGGCATCGACCTGTCGGTCGGCTCCGTCCTCGTCTTCGCCGGCGTGATCGCCGGCAAGGTGATGATCGAGGTCGGCGGCAACAACTGGGGCGTGATCATCGTCGGCCTCGTCGCCGCGCTGATCGCCGGGACGGCCTGGGGGATCCTCAACGGCGTCCTCATCACCAAGGCCCGCGTCCCGCCGCTCATCGTCACGCTCGGCACGCTGGGCATGGCGCTGGGCGTCTCGCAGGTCATCACGGACGGCGTGGACCTCCGCGACGTCCCCTTCAAGCTCGTCGAGACCATCGGCACCGGGAAGCTGTTCAACCAGGTGCCGTGGCTCGTCGTGATCGCGGCCGTCGTGGCGGTCTTCTTCGGCGTGGTGCTGGCCGCCACCCGATTCGGGCGCCACACGTACGCGATCGGATCGAACGTCGACGCCGCGCAGCGGGCGGGCATCAACGTGGACCGGCACCTGATCAAGGTCTACGCGCTCACCGGCTTCCTGGCCGGGCTCGCGGGGTTCATGAGCCTCGCGCGCTTCTCCACCACGACGATCGCAGGACATTCCACCGACAACCTCGCGGCGATCGCCGGGACCGTGCTGGGCGGGACATCCCTGTTCGGCGGCATCGGCACGATCGCGGGCACCGTCATCGGCATGTTCATCCCGGTCGTCCTCCAGAACGGATTCATCATCACCGGCGTCAAGCCGTTCTGGCAGCAGGTCGCCGTCGGCGCCGTGCTCATCGTGGCCGTCTACCTGGACCAGCTCAGGCGGCGGACGCAGTACAAGGCCTGACGGCCAGCAGGAGGGGAGGGACCACCATGGATCAAGGAGGAGTTGCAATGCAGGTTCGTAAGTGGACGGCGATCGCATCGATCGCCGGCCTCGCAGCCGTGACCGCCGCATGTGGCGGCGGCAACAGCAACAGCGGAAGCGGGTCGTCGTCGAGCGGCAGCTCGTCGAGCAGCAAGGCCTACAAGCTCACGCTGATCGCCGGCGTCAAGGGCGACGAGTTCTACATCACGATGAACTGCGGGGCCCAGGCCGCTGCAAAGGCCGCCGGGGCGACCCTGGACTTCCAGGGCCCGGATCAGTTCGACGCGTCGCTCCAGACGCCGATCGTCAACGCCGTCGCGGCCAAGAAGCCCGACGCCGTGCTGATCGCGCCGACCGATACGAAGGCGCTGTACCCGCCGATCAAGGCGCTCGCCGACAACGGGTCGAAGGTCGTCCTCGTGGACACCACGCTGGAGAACCCGAGCATGGCCGTGTCGCAGATCTCGTCGGACAACCTGGCCGGCGGCAAGGAGGCGGCGAAGACGCTGCTCCAGCTCACCGGCGGCTCGGGCAAGTACCTGGTCGTCAACGTCAAGCCCGGCATCTCCACCACCGACGCCCGCGGCAAGGGCTTCGAGGAGGGCCTGAAGGGCAAGCCGGGCGTCCAGTACCTCGGCCAGCAGTACAACAACGACGACCCGGCCAAGGCCGCGTCGATCGTCACGGCCACGCTGGCCAAGAACCCTGACCTGAAGGGCATCTTCGCCACGAACCTGTTCGCGGCCGAGGGCTCCGCTTCGGGCCTCCGTCAGGCCGGCAAGCTCGGTTCGGTCAAGATCGTCGGCTTCGACGCCGGCCCCAAGCAGGTCCAGGACCTCAAGGACGGTCTGCTGCAGGCGCTCGTCGCCCAGAAGCCGGCCGACATCGGCGCCCAGGGCGTCCAGCAGGCCGTGGCCGCACTGAAGGGCGAGCCGACCAAGCCGAAGATCGGCACCGGCTCGACCATCCTCACCAAGGACAACCTCG
>JAWVFH010000076.1:0-2586 GCA_033856255.1 Solirubrobacterales bacterium
AGAACGACAGCGAGTCCTGGGTGATCGAAGGCCGGATCTCGACGACGACCGTGCAGATGCCCACGACGAGGAAGACCGATCGCCAGCCGGCCGCCTTCCGGTCACGCCCGGGTTTCGCCGCCTACACCACCTCCAAGGCCGCCGTGGCGATGCTGACCCGTCAGGCCGCACTGGGGTACGCCGACGACGGGATCCGGGTCAACGCCGTGACACCGGGACTGATCGACACCCCGCTACTCGGGGATCTCACCCCCCGATTCGGGCGCAGGCGGCGGCACGTACCCCACCGGGCCGGCTCGGCACTCCGCAGACGCGGTGGATGGTCTCCAGTCGATGAACACGAAGAGTAGGCGATCATCACTAGTAGTAGCTGTTACGGATGAGATCACCATGTGGGTCGAGCGTCGACCCGACCATGGTGACTATTCGTCACTAGATCGGGTCGTTGAGGCGATTGTGTCGCACCTCGATACCGGATCGAGCGTTGAGGCTGTTGATTCTTCGTTCACTGCGTCGATGCGTTGAGGTACGAGTGAGACAGCGGTAGCGCGCGGTCCACGAAAGGGAATTTCGAACGATGCGGGCACCAGATCATCGGCAACGGGTGACCGAGCTGGCCAGGTCGCGGGCCGCAGGGCTCATCGCCACCCGCCGAGGCCGATGGCTCAGCGGCGGCGCGGTGCTACTTCCGGTGGCCCTCGTGGTGGTTGCCTGCGGGACGGACATCGGGTCTTCGCCGACGACCGTGCGGGTCACCCGGGGAAATGTCGAGCGCACAGTGGCGGCGACGGGGGCACTGCAGGCCATCACGGAGCAGAACCTCGGCTTCTCCAACGGGGGCAAGCTGGTCGCTCTGATGGTCACGGTCGGGCAGCAGGTCAGTGCGGGGCAAGTGCTGGCCCGGCTGGATGACTTCGACGCCCAGGCGGACCTCCAGCATGCTCAAGCAACGCTCGACCGCAATCAGGCTCGGCTGGACAAGGTCCGCGACGGCAACCAGACTGAGGCGGCCAAGGACGACCACGACGCGGCCAAGGACGTCTACGACGCCACCAAGGACCAGTCGGATGCGATGGACCAAGCCAACTCCGACTCCCTGGATCAGGCCCACCAGCAGCTCGACGACGACCAGGACTCGCTGAAACAGGCGCGGCAGCGGGCCGGTTACGACCAGGCGAAGTGCAACCGCTCGCTGACCGGTGGCTCCCAGCGCTACGACGGCTACGGCGACAACGCCGACGTGACCTCCAAGGACAACAAGGGCCTGCTTCTGGAGTCACCGCTGAAGCTGCACTCGCCGTCCTGCGATCGTGCCGACCACGGCAAGGCGGCGGTCGCGTCGTATCAACGGCGAATCGAACACGACCGCGACACGATCAAGGCCATCGAGCGGCGCGGCGACATCGACCACGCCAGGCAACGTGTCGAGGTCGAGAACGCCCGCCGCCAGGCCACGGCCGCCAAGGACGCCGCGGACGGTGCGCAAAACGACCGGCCGAACGACATCGAGGAGGCCGAGGCCGAGGTGGCCGATGCGCAGGTCGATGTGCGGCGGGCGCAGCGGGGCGTGGACGACACCGTGCTCAAAGCGCCGGTGGCCGGCACGGTGGCCAGCATCAACGGCACGGTCGGGGAGTACCTCGGCTCCGCCACGGGAACGACCCCGCTGGCACCGGGCAGCCGGGCGTCACTGCCGGACCTGGACTCCGGTGTCGGGGGCAAGGACTCCAGTGGATCGAAGGCGCAGCGCCCGGGCGGCCCGTCGTTCCTGACACTCAAGGACGTCAACAGCTTCCAGGTGGTTGCCCCGTACGAGGAGTCCGACGCCGCCCTGATCGCGCCGAACCAGAAGGTCGAGGTCAGCTTCGACGCCGTCCCGGGGCTGACCGAGGTCGGTACCGTGTCCTCGGTTGCCCCGGCCGGGACGCAGATCCAGGACGTCACCAACTACTACGTCTCGGTCGTGCTCAACGGTGTCGACCCCCGCCTCAAGGGAGGCCTGACCGCCGAGACGAAGGTCGTCGTGGGCAACGTCGACAACGTCTTGGTGGTGCCGACCGCTGCTGTGCAGCGGGGCGGGCAGTCCGGTGTTGTCCGGGTGATGCAACCGGATGGCACCCAACGCGGCGTCCAGGTGCTGCTCGGCATGGTCGGCGACACCTACACCGAGATCGTGGACGGCCTCGAGGAAGGTCAACAGGTCGTCCTCGCGGGGTAGCGGCATAGAGACTGAGTGCAGGCGCCGGACTTCGACGGCGTAGCGGGGTTACGCAGCATCCCCAGATCACTGAGCGGTCACAGCGGGACTTCCCGGATCGGGGGGTACTGCTGAGGCGGTCAGTCATCGGGCGAATTCAGCGCAGGTTCGGAGTGCTGCGTTTGATGGGGTTGGGATTTCACGCGGCTACCGCTGAGGCGGAGCGCACCACGCGAGGAAGATCTGCTTAGTCGATGCGCAGGGCCCGGTCGACCAGCTGAGCTTGCGGCCGGTACATAGCGTCATCACGGCCGACGACGATCGTCCCGGCAGTACTCGGATAACCACGCCTGGCCAGGACATCCAAGGGATTGACCGCCGCGAACGCG
>JAWVFH010000077.1:0-4260 GCA_033856255.1 Solirubrobacterales bacterium
GCTCTGGCATGCCAACCAATAGTTGACGTTGCTTCCAAAGGCATAGACGAACGGCAAGGCCGTAAAAAACAACGCCAGCGACAGCCGTTGTCTGGGAAACGGCGAACTCGATCTCCGGCGCCACAACAACGCAACGCTGAACAGAGCTGCGAATATCGCGGCCAGGAATTGCAAGCCCTGGTTTGGCGTGGCCGCGACATCGAGTGCGAGCAGGCCAAGCGCCAACGCCAGGCAGATGGCCGCGCCAGCAAGGATCGCGACGGCGCCAACGAGGGACCAGCCTCGTCTCGAACCGGTCAGCCAGGCCAGCAAAACCATCAGGATTGTCAGACCGGCTACGATACGCAGATCATCGGCCTTGAGGTCCAGCGGGTCGAGTCGAAGAATGTCATCCCTGTTGTCCCCAAACAGAAGGCGAGAGCTGGCAGCGCTTTGAAACAAGTCCTGAACGAATTTTATGACCGAGCCATCTATCACCCAGGCAACCACCGACAGCAGCAGGATGCAGGTCAAAACTGAGATTGCCAGCATCCGCCAGTTGAGCTTTCCGGCCAGCGTCAGGCTGCCCAGCATCAGGATGCCAAGGGCTGCCGCGGATGTCGGCTTCGCCAGGAAGGCCAAGCCGCCTCCGATTCCGATCAAGGCCCATCCAGCTGCACTGGCCGGCGATGGCTTGGCCTCGGCAAGGCACAAACCGATCGACGCAATCAGCAGCGACTGGAACACCAGGCTGTTGTAGCTGGGCGTGGGCAACCAAAGCGCGCACATCACGATGACAATCACCAAGGCGGAACTCGCCGCTACAATCGACGTCGCAATCGACGCGGCCGATAGCGAGGAGCGGCCGGTCGATGCTTCCCGGCCGATGCCGCGCAGCAAGCAGAGGCACGCCAGCGCGGCGAGACAAAACGAGATCAGAATATTGCCCTGCCTGAGCGCGGCGATGTCTCGCCCCAACAGTAGGTACAGGGGATGGTAGATATAGCCGAACTGCGATGGCGACACCGGAAAATGCCATGGGTTCGCAATGAAATTGAGATAGTAACCCTCGTCGGTGAAATCGAAACCGAGACGGCTTCGCCACAACAGCGTCGCGACCAGGACAATGGTCGCCGTGACCGCAACCGTGAGGGAAAGGGTTGCTGCGATCGACGCGCCCCGTGCCGGACGATACGGAGCCGAAGATGCGATCGAACTTTTTTCGGGCATGCTGTTTGGATGGATCCGATGCCAGCCACAGGAACGGATGCCGGCGCAGGGCCCCGAGGACCTTTCCGTTCTCTTTGAACGCATCGTGCATTGCAAGCAGAACCTGCCATACGCCTTTCTGGGTCATGAGGCTGCCGCGCAGCCTTGAATAGACCGCCACGAAAGCGCCCCGCCTATGTTCCGCTTGGACGGTAAATGTCGCATAACCAGTTGTAAGAATTAGCAATTGCTTTCGACAACGCGTGTTCACGCCATGAACAAAGCCCTTGACGTTCATTCCATGAACAGCTAGCAGCCATGCGAACACGGGTGATTGGGTGTCGAACGTACAGACCAGCAATGACGGCGATAATCGGGTGGTCCGGGACCTTCTCGAGTCGATCGAACGCGACGGTGCGCAAACCCAGCGGCATCTGGCGCAGGAACTGGGAATCGCGCTGGGACTGGTGAACGCTTACCTGAAGCGCTGCATCGGCAAGGGATTCGTCAAGGTCCGGCAAGCACCGGCCCGGCGATACGCCTATTACCTCACGCCAAAAGGATTTGCCGAGAAGTCGCGCCTGACCATGGACTATCTCACTTATTCGATGGGCTTCTTCCGTGTCGCCAAGAAAGATTGCGGTGCGTTGTTCGAGGAAGCCCGGCATCGTGGCTTCAAGCGGCTCGCGCTGGTCGGAAAGTCCGATCTCGCCGAGATATGCATCATCTGCGGTCTCGAATCCGGCATCGAGGTCGCGCTCCTGGTCGATCCCTCGGCAAGCGTTGCGCGTTTTGTCAGCGTGCCCGTCGTCAGTTCGCTTGACGGCGTCGATGCTCAAATCGACGCCGTGGTCATCACCGACATGCTGACGACAAGACTAAGCTTTGAACGCGCCGTCGCGCATTTCGGCAGCGAACGTGTCTTGTTGCCGGATCTGCTGCGGGTGGGCCCGGTCGAGGAGGGGGTCCGCACATGAGCATCTCGGCTGTTTCCTGGCACGTGGTCCAGACTCGTCCCCGATCGGAAAACAAGGCGGCGCTCCATCTGCAGCGCCAGGGCTTTGAGGTTTACTTGCCGCGATACCTGAAACGCCGCAGCCATGCGCGAAAGGTGGATTTCGTGCCGGCGCCTCTTTTCCCGCAATATGTTTTCGTTGCGGTCGATCTGGAGACCCAGCGCTGGCGCGCGGTGAATTCCACGGTCGGCGTCACCCGATTGATCTGCCATGGGCAGCTTCCGGTCGAGGTTCGGAGCTGCGTGGTCGATAGTTTGCGGCATCGCCATGATGCGCAGGGTTTTGTCCGGCAGCATCGCCACGTGCTCACGCCGGGTCAGAAAATTCGCGTTCGCGACGGGGCTTTCTCGGATTTTCTGGGATCTTTCGAGCGCATGAACGACGGCGAGCGCGTTGCCGTTCTGCTCGATCTGCTTGGACGAAAAGTCCGGGTGATGTTGAGTGCGGACGTCATCGAGGCGGCCTGAAGCCACCTCGAGGCTTTATCGGTAGATGGCGGGTGAAGGGAGAGTGATCTCCGATTCACCCGAAGTGCGGTAGCGTGCCTGCATCGAATTCCAGTTTCTCCGTCAGAAACCAAGGTATGGCCATTCAGGAAAGTTGGGCACGTATCAGGGGCCAGGGATTCCTGGGTTCTGTCGGCGTGCTGGTGGGCGGCACGGGGATTGCGGGGGCAATTTCCGCGCTGATGCTTCCGGTCCTGACGCGGCTGTACACGCCGCAAGACTTTAGCTTGCTGGCTGTGCTGACCGGCGTGATAGCGATCGTTTCCGTCGCCGCGTGCTTGCGTTTCGACATCGCCATTCCGGTTCCCGAGCAGGACGGCGAAGCCGCGAATGTGCTGGGCCTGGCGCTGCTGTCGCTGGCGGCGATCGTCATGTTGCTTACGGGAGCGATGCTGGTGCTTCCTGCTTCGCTGCTTGCCCGGTTCAACCAGCCGGACCTTGAATCCTATCTCTGGCTGGTGCCGGTCGGCGTGATGGTTGCTGCGCTGAACAGCGCGCTTCAGTCCTGGTTGATACGAAGGAAAGACTTTGTCGCCATCGCGCGCAATCGCGTCGCACAGGCCGGCGCCGGCGCCGCCACGCAGGCGGCGGTCGGCTGGCTGAGTGGAATCACGCTGGGGCTGATATTGGGACCGACGGTTGGCGCGGCTGTCGGCTCCGCGGGACTGGCTTGGCGCATCCTCGGCATCGAAAACAATCTCTTACGGGACATCAGCTGGCCTCGCATGCGGGCCGCGTTGTCGATCTACTATCGCTTCCCGAAATATTCGGCGCTGGAGGCGCTGAGCAACAACGCCGGCATCCAGCTGCCGATCATTCTGATCGCTGCATTGGCGGCCGGTCCCGAGGCAGGTTTCCTGATGCTGGCTATTTCGGTGATCCAGGCCCCGATGGGCCTTCTCGGCACCGCCGTCGGCCAGGTGTTTCTGTCGCGCGCCCCGCAGGAATTTCGCCTCGGGCATTTGGGGAGGTTTACCGCGACCATCGTTGGCGGCCTGTTGAAAACCGGCATCGGACCGCTGATTTTCGGCGGGCTGCTGGCGCCCGATCTTTTTGCCAAGGTGTTCGGCGAAGAATGGCGCCGCGCCGGAGTGCTGATGGCCTGGATGACGCCATGGTTTGTGTTGCAGTTTCTCACAAGCCCGGTATCGATGGCGCTGCATGTCGCCAACCGGCAGCGGGCAGCCCTCGTCCTGCAGTTGTTTGGGGTCGTGCTGCGCGTTGGCGCGGTGTATGGTGCTTCGCTCATCGCCATGGGACTGATATCCGAGGCCTACGCCGTATCGGGATTTGTATTTTACCTTGTGTATCTCACCGTCGTGTTCCATGCTGCCGGTGTTCGCGCGTCCGACATCCTTGTCGAAATTCGTGCAGCCGTTCCGGCCCTTTCGCTATGGATCGGCGCCAGCCTGATACTCAAGGTGGCGGTATCGTTCGGACCTTTGGCGCGCTGGATTCAGTGAAAACCGAGCAGCCGGATTAACCTGATGTTCTTCGCCAGATTGCTCGATACGCGCTCGGCAATGCCGCTGTTCGTCATCGCGATATTT
>JAWVFH010000078.1:0-3085 GCA_033856255.1 Solirubrobacterales bacterium
CCCATGGCACAGGCGTACCCACCAGGTCGAGCCTTCATGCCGCCGGGCCGTCATCGACCGCCACTGGCGTGGGTTGTTCGAGGGCGACCCGGAGCGGGTACTAGCCGGTGGACGTGCGGCGGATCAAGATTGTCTCGCTCACGGCACAAGATCTGTGCTCCAGGTGCGGAGATGAGGGTCAGTGGCAGCTCGGCGCGGGGACGTCCAGGGCTTGATCGGCGACGAGTACCGAGACCGGCTGCGCCCGGGCAGGGCCGAGTTCGTCGCGCCCATGCTGGCCACCCTGACCACCAGCTATTTCTCCGACACGGGGTGGCTGTTCGAGCGCAAGCTCGACGGAGTCCGCACCCTCGCCGTGCGAGGTGAGCACGGCACCCGGTTGTACTCGCGCAACCACAAGCCGATGAACGCCCCCTACCCGGAGATCGCCGAGGCACTCGACGCCCAAGCGCCCGACGGCATGGTCGCGGACGGGGAGATCGTCGCCTTCGACGGGGAGCAGACCAGCTTCTCCACGCTGCAGGCCCGGATCGGGCTCAGCGACCCGAACCGGGCCCGGGCCACCGGGGTGCCCGTCATCCTCTACCTGTTCGACCTGCTTGTTCTCGATGGGCACGACCTGACCGGGCTGCCGTTGCACGAGCGCAAACGCCTCCTGCGCCGAACGATCCAGTTCGCTGATCCGATCCGGTTCAGCGAGCACCGCCACACCGACGGGCAGGCCTACCTGAAACAGGCATGCGCATCAGGTTGGGAAGGGTTGATCGCCAAACGCGCCGAGGCCACCTACCACGCCGGGGCCCGGTCCAAGGACTGGCTCAAGTTCAAGTGCGTCCACGAACAGGAACTGGTCATCGGTGGTTTCACCGACCCCGCCGGCTCCCGGACCGGCTTCGGTGCCCTGCTGCTGGGCTACTACGAGGACGGGCAGCTGCGGTATGCCGGCAAGGTCGGCACCGGGTTCAGCGACCGCCTCCTGCGCTCGCTCCGTGCGCGTCTGGAAGAACTGACCCGTTCGGAGTCCCCGTTCGCCGACCCGGTCCGTGAACGCGGCGCGCACTGGGTCACGCCGGAGCTGGTCGCCGAGGTCGGGTTCGCCGATTGGACCCGCGACCATCAACTCCGCCATTCCCGTTTCCTGGGCCTGCGCGACGACAAACCCGCGACCGAGGTCGTCCGGGAGGACCCGCCGCCCACCGACAACCGAGGCCGTGCGACCGGAGCTGAAACCGGCCGGCACAACGGGGGCCCGGCCGCGAACACAGACCTGACCGAGGCCCCGGCGCCAGCGACCTGGGCGGCCCTGACCGGCGACGAACTCGCCGCGCTGGAGGAGCTCGGCGCGAAGGGCCGGTGGAGCATCGCGGGGCGTGAGGTGGCAGTGACGAACCTGGACAAGGTCCTGTTCCCCGCCCGCGCCGGCGACCCGGCGGTGACCAAGCGCGACCTGCTGCGCTACTACGCCCAAGTCGCCCCGCACCTGCTGCCGTACCTGGCGGACCGGCCGGTCAACCTGCATCGGTTCCCCGACGGAGTCGACAGAGCCGGGTTCTGGCAGAAGCAGGTCCCGACCCACGCCCCGGCCTGGTTGACCCGCTGGCACAACACCGAGGTGGAACAGAACACCGAGGAGTACGCCATCCTCGACAGCGTGGCGGCCCTGGTGTGGATGGCCAACTATGCCGCCGTGGAGCTACACCCCTGGACCTCGCGGCCCCCCAACGTCCACGAACCCACCTGGGCGCTCATCGACCTGGACCCGGGCACCGACACGACGTTCGACCAGATCCTGGAGCTGGCCCGGCTCTACCGGACCGCGCTGGCCCACCTCGGGGTCGAGGCGGCACCGAAGGTCACCGGTCAGCGGGGCATCCAGATCTGGGTACCGATCCGGCCCGGTTACACGTTCGCCGACACCCGCGCGTGGGTACAGCAGGTGTCAAAGGCCGTCGGGCGAACCCTGCCGGAGCTGATCAGCTGGGAATGGCACAAAGACCGCCGCCGAGGCCTCGCGCGACTGGACTACACCCAGAACGCACTGAACAAGACCCTCGTTGCCCCGTTCAGCCCCCGCCCCGCCCCCGCCGCCCCGGTCTCCATGCCCATCAGCTGGGACGAACTCGACGACCCCGACCTACGCCCAGACCGATGGACCATCCACACCGCGCTCCCCCGGCTCCGCGACACCGGAGACCCGCTGATGCCGTTGATCGGCCGGCACCAGGATCTCCCCCAGCTATAGGCCGGCCGGCTCGGGCTCTTCCCAGCGAATCAGACCGCCGCCGTGTCTCCGTTCGCTGTGTTTTTCGCTGTGTTGGTGGCCACCTCTCTCAGACGGCTGTACTCAGCGACCAGTGCGGGGAGGGACCAGCGGCGGTTGAGCCCGCTGGGATTGGGCAGAACCCACACGCGTGCCTCGGCGATGCGCAGATCCTGGGGGCCGAAGCCCGCTTTGGGCAGCGCGAAAGCGACGCGGAACGCGGTGACGCCGAGGAAGGCGATCCACCTGGGGTGAGTGCGGGTGGCGAGGTCGGTCAGTCGAGGCACCCCGCCGCTCAGTTCGGCGGCACCCAGTTCGTCGGCTCGCGCGGTTGACCGGGTGACGAGCTTGGTGATCCCGTAGCCGAGCGCCGCGAGTTCGCGGTGCTCGGTCGGAGCCAGCAGGCGCGGAGTGAAACCCGCGCCGTGCAGGGTCGGCCAGAACCGGTTGCCCGCCCGAGCGAAGTGTTGCCCGGTGGAGACCGTGAGCATGGGTGCGTTCACACCGCAGAACAGCACCGACAGCGGCAGGTCGGAGGGCCCGGGAAGCAGGTCCGGGATGTCCGCGAGGACTTCGGCCCGGGTGTTATCGGTATCGCGGCCGGAGGTTTGCAGTGGGCCTCCCTGTTTCCATGCCAACCCGAATCGGAGGCTTACTCGGCGTCCCGCCAGAGTATGTTCGGCGCCGGAGGCGCGCACTGGGTCCAACCGGTCCGATATGGCCCTCACTGGGTGGCGGTGTTGTCAGGTGCTCCGAGGCCGGCAAGGCGAGTGCGAATCGCTCGACCACCTGCTCGAGGCGGTTCGGGCGGGCCAGAGCCGAGCA
>JAWVFH010000079.1:0-2684 GCA_033856255.1 Solirubrobacterales bacterium
TGCAGGACTCGACCGACTGGTCCATCGTCCGCGAGACCGCCTTGTCGACCGCATCCTGGGCGAGCCCGAGCGAGCGGGCCTGGCTGGCGGCGCGGGCACCGTCGCGGGCCGCGTTCTCCAGCTGCGACGAGGTCTGGAAGTACCGGCCGCAGGCGAGCAGGAACATGAACAGGATCAGCAGCAACGGCGCGAGAATCACCATCTCCAACGCCATCGTGCCGCGCTCGGAGCGCTTTCCCAGCTTCATGGCTCTCACTTGTCGTCGTCGGCGTCGAACTGCTCGATCGGTCCGGTGGCGGTCTGGCTGATCGTGAGGGTCAGTCCCGGCACCAGCGAGATGGTCTCGCCGGTGACCGTGAACGACACCTGGCCCTCAGGGTCGTTGTACGACGGCGGCAGCACCTGGGCGTCGCCGAGGGAGTTGCCGCCGAGTTGCTGCGTGTACGCCTCGATGTCGGAACGGACCTTCTCCCCGATCGCCGTCGTGTACAGCGGCGGCTGGACGAGGCGGAGCCGGGAAACGCCTTCCTGGGCGGCGTTCAGCGCGACGGACCGCCCGTACAGCCAGAGGGCGGTCTGGATCGAGATGAAGATCAACGCCAGGATCGACGGCGCGAGGATCGCCAGTTCCAGTGAACTGGCGCCCCGTTCCGAGCGTCGGCCACGCAGCAGCCGGTTCACCCCTTCTGGATCTCTCCGGTGCGCTTGTCGATCACGCTCCGGACCACCAGGCCGATGGCCAGCGCCGCGGCGACCAGGATGGCGGAGATGATCGCCCACTCCAGCGCCGAGGCGCCGAGCTCGGTGCGACCTTGCCGGGCCCGGGCCTTCTGGTTGTGGGCCCGCGCCAGCGCGTAGCCGACCATCGCGCGCACGAACTGCACTTCCGTGTTCATCAGGTTGCCTTCCCTGTTGTCACTGAGCCCGATCCAGGGCTCAGTATGCCCTCTTCGACGGACAGAAACGCGTGCCGGATCCGTCCGGTACCCAACTCACTTCCCCAGGATCGCGGCGCCCGCCGGGTACCCCAGGAAGAGCATGAAAGCGGCACACATGACGAGTTGGGCCACCAGCATGGACTGGGACCGCTCCCCCGCCTTGCCTTCGACGTCCGCGAGTTCCTTGCGCCGCAGCGATGCGGCCCGGGCCAGCAGGGAGGCCCGGATCTTGGCGCCTTCGTCGCCGGCCAGGGCCAGCGCGGAGGCCAGGTCGCGGAGTTCCTCGACGCCGAGGTCCTCGCCGAGCCGGGCCATCGCGTCCCACGGCGTGATGCCGATCAGCCGCGCGTTCGCCAGTGCCTGCCGGATCCGCGCCATCGCCCAGTGATCGCCGATCGTCGAGGCCGTCATCAATGCCTCGGGCAGACCGCGGCCGCCGGCCAGGTTCATCGCGACCAGGTCCAGGAAGCTGCCGACCACGTGCCGGAAGTCGCGACGCCGCTCCTCGGCCTCCTGGCGCAGGGCCAGGTCGGGCAGGAAGAACGCGAAGGCCATCGCGGCCAGCGTCACGATCGCCGGCGTCGCACCGGGAGCACCGAGCCCGAGCATCGCGAACAGGAACAGCACGAAGGGAATGAAGATCATCGCGCCGAGGGCGAAGAACACTTTGGTGGCGAGCATCGCCGCGAACGGCTGGTTCATCACCGCGAGGTCGCGACGCAGCCGGCCGAAGGCCCAGCCGCGGGCGTTCGCCTCCTGCTCGAGCCGCCGGCCGAGGGTCTCGCGAGCCTTGTCGACGCCGCCGAGCACCCGCTCGCCGGCCGCACTCGCGGTCGCCGCGCTCGTGTAGCCCGACCGGCCGGCGTCGATCCGCGCGATCGTGGACAGCACGTTCGCGGACGGCCGGATGAACATCCGGATCAGCAGATACACGCCGAGTCCGGCCAGCGCACCCATCAGATAGGCCCACATCATCCGCCCACCACCTCCATCCGCTCGTCGCCGGCTCTGCGGGCCCGCTTGTCGTCGGCCCGGATCAGGAACCGTTCGGGCACCTCGATCTTGGCCAGCCGCCGCAGCCAGACCAGGCCGATGGCGTACAGGGTGATCACGATGAACAGGACGAACTGGCCGATGAAACTCGTGTACGGCGAGACGTAGGTCGGGTTGAACAGAATGAGGGCCGCAGCGACCAGCAGGGTGATCGCCACCACCACCTGGACGCTGCGCCTGGTCGACCTGCGCTCGGCGGCGACCTTGCGGCGTACGTCGAGTTCTTCGCGCGCGGAATCGGCCAGGGCGCTCAGCACCTCGCGCAGGCCGGGGCCGCGCAACCGGGCGTTGAGGACCAGCGCGGCGACGATCAGGTCCGCCGACGGGTCGTCCAGGTCGTCCGCGAACCGCATCAGTGCCGAGGGCAACGGTTCGCGGATGCGCAGCCGGTCGACCAGCAGGTTCAGGCTGGGCTTGATCGCCGGCGCCGCGTTCACCGCGGTCGCCGGGATCGCCTGTTCCAGACCGACCGCGCCGGCGATGGTGTCCCGCAACGCCTCGGTCCAGGTCGCCAGCGCTTCCAGGCGGTCGATCGCGCGGCGTTCCTCGCCGGTGCCGCCGAAGAACCGGTCCGCCGTCGCGGCCAGCAGACCGAGGGCGATCGCGAGCACCAGCCAGCGGGTCACCACCAGGACGAGCAGGCCGACGGCGATGCCGGCGCCGAGCCGGATGAGGTTCTTGCGGTTCTCGGCG
>JAWVFH010000080.1:0-3095 GCA_033856255.1 Solirubrobacterales bacterium
CAGCGTCAGCATCAGTCCGCGCCACCACCTACTCCCGCCTGACAGGCGCGGACGCGGCGCCTTGCTGCGCAGCCGGAACCCCAGCGCGTACAAGATCGGGCTCGGCAGGATCAATAACGCCGCTCCCCACCACCGCGGTTGACCGAACAGGAGCGTCCAGCTCGTCCGGTCCGTCTCGTAGAGGCCGATCAGGAACAGGGTCCATGTCGTAAACGAAAGCGTGATGTGCGCGGCCGTAAAGGCCACCCACATCCATGCACGCCGGGACACACTGTGAGCGTAAGGCCGGCAACGAGTACACGCCACACAGCCGGGGGCGGCTAGCGCTCTCGCCCGGCTTCCCGACGCTGCTGGATCTCGTCGTGAGCGGCAGGGCTCGCCTTTACGCTCGCGCTGTGAGAATTCGTCGTCTGACGCGCGAGGACCGCGCTGAGCGAATCGAAGCGGAGGCAGCCCTGTTTGAGCGGCAGGCGGCCGAGATGGAGCAGAAGCTCCCCGCCGATCTCATCGAAAGCGAGCCTGTTTCGGACGCTGAAGCTAAGAAGCTCAGGGCGAGTGATCCGGTATGGCAGCGGCACGCGGCTGCGGGCCTACGCCGCTCCGCGTCCGAGCTTCGAGCACTCGCCGAGCGGAAACGTCGGGGAGACTGGTAAGGCACGTGCGTGTCGCCACGAGTGAGCTGCCGCTCCTCGGGGCATGAAACTGCGCCCCGAGGGCTGACCTGACATCCGGCGCGCGATTTACGTTCGCGCGACTGGGACAGGGGCCTTATGGGAGAACGCAGATTGGGCAGGCCGTTTCTTGGACGATGGGCTCAGAGCCCGAGCTTCTCAGTGGCCGCCCCTGCGACTTGCCCGGTTGCGCTGCGAGCGCGAATCCGTCGATGTCGTTTTGCCCACCGGTTCTCCCCAATCCCGCAACAGCAAGGAGGATCAGGTGAGAGCAGTTGGGTTGGATGTGCACCGCGACTTCTCCGAGGTCGCCCTGGTCGAGGACGGTGATGTGCGCTCGGCCGGCCGGATCGAGACGAAGCCGGAGGCGCTCGAGCTGTTTGCGCAGAGCCTCGACCGAGACGACCACGTCGCGCTCGAGGTGACCGGCAACGCCTGGGAGATCGCGCGCATCCTCGAGCCGCACGTCGCACGCGTGATCGTCGTCTCGCCAAGCGACACCGGCATCCGCCAAGCGCGCGCGAAGACGGACCGCCTCGATGCCCGCACGCTCGCGAAGCTGTTGGCGGGCGGGCAGCTCGACGCGGTCTGGTGCCCCGACGAGCGGATCCGCGCAATGCGCCGGCGGCTGGCGCGCAGGGCTCAGCTCGTCCGTGCAAGGACGCGGGCGAAGAACGAGATCCAAGCGGTGCTCGTCCGGCGGCTGAAGGGCAAGCCACCGGTCTCCGATCTGTTCGGCGTCAAGGGCCGCCAGTGGCTCGCCGAGCTCGAGCTGCCGCTCGAAGAGCGCGAGACGGTCGACGCGGCGCTGCGTCAGGTCGAGTTCCTCGACGCAGAGATCGCCGCGGTCGAGCAGCTGATCGCGGGCGAGGCACTCTCCTGGCCGGAGGTCAAGCGGCTGATGACGGTGCCCGGCGTCAACGTGATCGTCGCCGCGACGTTCATGGCCGCGGTCGGCGACGTCAGTCGTTTCCCGGACCGGCGCAAGCTGACCGGCTACCTCGGGCTCGATCCGCGCGTCCGCCAGTCGGGCTCAGGTCCTGCGAGCCACGGCCGGATCTCGAAGCAGGGCTCTGCATCGGCGCGACACGCGCTCGTCGAGGCGAGCTGGTCGACGGTGCGCCAGCCGGGCCCGATCGCCGGCTTCTATTCGCGCATCAAGGCGCGTCGCGGCCACCAGGTCGCGATCGTCGCGGCGGCACGCAAGCTCGCCTGCCTGTTCTGGTGTCTGCTGACGCGCGGCGAGGACTACGCATTTGCGCAGCCGTCGCTGACGAAGAAGAAGATGCGTCGGCTCGAGCTCACCGCGGGTGCTCCGCGCTATCAGGGCGGTCGCTCGGTCTGGTCGACCAACAAGGCGCTGCGCGACGGCGAGCGCGAGCTGGCGCTGCAGGCCCAGCGCGCCTATGAGCGCACCGTCAAGGACTGGCAGCAGACAAAAGGCGCGGGTGCGACAAAGGGGCGCGCATCAAGTGGGTCCTCGAAGGACCAAGTCGCGCGGCAGACCTAAAGCCCCGATCTGCACTTAGACACGTCGTCACCCGCGCCCGCCGGAACTGTCTCACACCAGATCGGAGCCGACAACACAAACGACTTGACTTTCATCCGTCGTCCGAAGCGGCAGTCGCAGATCGTTACGTGGCGTCCGTCTGTAGGGCCGCTAGTCGGTCACGCGCGCGGTCGATGACCGGTTTGACATCCTCGTGGTCGCCGAACTCGGAAATCAGCGCTGTGAACGCCTCGGCAGCCTCATCCCTCCGGCCCATGACGCGGAGAAGCTCGGCCTTCCGGTAACGGAGACCGAGTCGTGTATCGCGGTCGTCCTCTGGACTCTCCTCGTCGTAATCCGCCAGCAATTCTTCGCCGAATCGCGCTGCGACGTCGCGCAGCGCCTCTTCCGCCTCGGCCGTGCGGCCCTGGCCGTCCAAGAACCCGACCACGTTCTGGGCAGCCATCGCGGCTTGGCGTCGCACTTGCGCGCAGTCGCTCTCGTCGATGGCGGTGACCAGGCTCTCGTTGAGCGCGAGCGCCTCCTCGCCCCGGCCGCTCACGGCGAGCATCATCGTCTCTTTCATGATCGCGTTCGCCACGCGTGTGCGCAGTTCGTCTCCTGCGGTGCGCTCGAACTGCGCCGCAAGATCCGGGGTTGGCTCCGTGCGCGACGCCAGCTCTGGGTTGTCGTAACGGATCGAGGCGCGGTAGCCGATTCCGTGGACGACCAGTTCATGGACGTAGGCGTCTGACGAGTCCCCGAACGTGGCGACAACGTCGCCGTATTTCGTCGCTGCTTGCTCAAGCTCGCCGTGTCGATGGAGATCGGCAGCGTCTTTGGACATCTCGTACGCCGCCATAGCGAGGTCGGGTTCGGTGGTCTCGGTCATGCGAGCAATCCACCACACGCACGCGGGACACGCAAGCGACTCG
>JAWVFH010000081.1:0-3997 GCA_033856255.1 Solirubrobacterales bacterium
GCAGCACCTCGAGGTCGTCGGTGATCTTCGCGACGGCCTTGCCGAACTTCGCGCCGTAGGCGGCCTTGAACGAGGTGACGGCGTCGAGGGCGTGCTGCTTGTCCTCGGCGTTCCAGATCTCGGCCAGGGCCTTCTTCGCCCCGGGATGCGCGCTCTTGGGCAGAGCAGCCAACACGTTGCCGATCTTGTGGAGCCGTAAGGAATCAACACGGCGGTTGCGCGGGGCTCGGTGTGTCGGTCGGCAGGACCGAGGCGAGGAGCGTGGCGGCGGTGGAGAATCGCGGTCCGGGAACGGGTATCGGCAGGTAGTTGTCCTGTTCCAGGAGCGGGCGGACCTCGAGCAGGGCGTTGCCGATGGTGCGTGGGCTGACGTCGAACAGCTCGGCGAGTACTTGGCGGGTGCAGACTCGGCGCTGGTAGAGGATGGTCGCCAGGATCCGTTCCGGGTCGGTGATCTTCTGCTGGAACACGCCGCCGCGGGCTCCGGGGAGACGTTCCGCGCCGCGGCGGCGGTAGCGGCGCCGTTCGAGCTGTGCTGCTTGGCTGGTGGAGAGCCGCTCGATCATCTGGTTCAGCTCGGCCTTGGTCATCCCGGTCAGTTCCGGGGCGGACAGTAGCTCCGGTAGTTGGGGTCGTTGCGGTGTGGAGCCGTGGTCGACGAAGTCGGCGAGTGCCAGTGCGGTGGTGAAGCGCAGGGTCGTCGGGGAGATGCTGCGACCGCGCTCGTCGAGTAGTTGCCGGGTTTCGGCGATCGCCTGGCCGATCGAGTTCGGGTTGACCTCGAGGATCTCGGACAACACGTTCTGGGAGCAGATCTGCCGGAGGTAGACGATTGTGATCAGGACCCGGTCGGCGTCGTCGAGCAGGGAACGGCTGCCTGCTCCCGGGGCGCGGCGTCGTTGTCCCCCTCGTTGTTCGTGGCGGCGCTGCGCGGTCTGAGCGGCTTGGGCGGGTGCGAGGTCGGCGGCCAACTCGTCGAGCTCTGCCCGGCTGATGCCGGTGAACCTCGGATCCGACAGGACTTCAAGCGCGTGGGTCCGGGCCTGCGCCCGATCGCCATGGTCGCTTGCGATCTGCTGGCCGGCGGGGGTGTCCTCGGGGTTGGTCCGGGCCGCGCTGAGGGTGTAGTTCCATGATCCGCACCATGCGTGCGGTGCTAGCGGTAGCGCGTGCATCCGCGCCGCGCTGACCGCGACCCCGAGCGGGTAGATGCCGGTGTCGAGCTCCGCTTCGACGCGCAGTCCGGTGCTGGTTCGGGTCGAGGCGATGGTCTTGACGACGACTTCATGGCTGGTCAAGGGTCTGCCGCGCCAGTTGAGGGTGATGTGGGAGAACAGCCGGTGCTCGACCTTGTTCCACTTCGAGGTGCCCGGCGGGAAGTGGCAGACCGTGATGTCCAGGCCCGTCTCGGCGGCCAGCCCGGCCAGCTCGGCTTTCCATAACCGGTAGCGGTAGCTGTTCGAGCCACCCGCATCGGCAGTGATCAACAAGCGGCGGGCGTGCGGATAGTCACCGGCGCCGCGGGCCTGCCACCAGGCGCGGATCGAGGCGACGGCGAACGCCGAGGTGTCGTGATCGACACCGACATTGACCCAGCCGGTATCGGCGGTGATGTCGTAGACGCCGTAGGGGATGGCCTGGGCAACCTCGGGCCCCATGGCGAAGAAGCTGTGGTCTTCGACCTCGACCGGTTCCCCCGCCGGGCGCCACTCACGGCCGGGGTTGGGCAGCCGGCCCAGGTGCTCCTTCTTCTTCGTGTCGACGCTGATGACCGGCTCCCCGGCGGCCCGGTGGTCTTTGACCTGCTCGTTGATGTAGCGGAACTGGGCGTCCCGGTCGGGATGCTGGTGTCCTTCCAGGGTCTTCGCGTTGGCCTGGAGGCTGAATCCGTTGTCCCGCAACAGTTTCCCGACCGTCGGCGCCGACACCGCGTGCCCTTGACGGGTCAGCTCGCTGGCGAGATGACGCAGAGACTTGGTCGTCCACCGCAACGGCGACATCGGATCGCCTCGCTCGTCGGGTTCCACCAACGCCAGCAGGGACGAGAGCAGCATCGGGTCCAGCTCGGTCGCCGGTTTACGCCCACCGCCCCCGCTCCGGACTCGACCGATCGGTAGCGGATCCGCACCCCGTTCGAGTTCGAACACGCCCTTGCGGACGGTCGTCTCGCTGACCCCGGCGATGCGGGCGACGACTCGCACACCGCCGTGCCCTAGCAGCCGGGCCTCCGCCGCCAACGCCAGACGCTGCTGACGCTCGTTCAGGTACGGCAACAGCACCTCGAACCGCGCGACGAGCTGCTCACGAGCAAGGTCCGAGATCGGCATACCACCTCATCGCACCCTGGCCCCAAAATGCACACGTTGATTTTTTACGGCTCCTGTGGAACCAGCAGCGCTGTTCCCGCGTCTGCGGGAACACCTCACGCAGCGCGCCCCAGAACCCGAGCGCACCGTCGCCCATCGCGAGCGCTGGCGCGCGCATGCCGCGGCGTGCGCAGTCGCGCAGCAGATCCGCCCAGGACTCGCTCGATTCCCGATAGCCGTCGCTCAGCGCGACCAGTTCCTTCCGCCCGTCAGCGCGCACGCCGATCATGACCAGCAGGCACAGCTTGTGCTCCTCGAGGCGGATGTTGACGTGGATGCCGTCGACCCAGAGGTAGACGTAGTCCACGTGGGAAAGATCTCGGGTGGCGAAGGCGCGTTGCTCGACCTTCCAGGTCTCGGTCAGCTTCGTGATCACCGGTCCGGACAGCCCAGCAGCGGAGCCGAGGAACTGGCCCAGGGCGGGCACGAAGTCCCCGGTCGAGAGGCCGTGCAGGTACAGCAGCGGCAGCACTTCGGTGACCTTCGGGGTCTTGCGGCACCAGGCGGGCAGGATCACCGAGGCGAACCGGGCCCGCTCGCCCGTCTCGGGGTCGGTGCGCCGGTCGTTGACTCGCGGCGCGGTCACCTCGACCGCCCCGGCCGAGGTCAGGACCTCGCGGGGCTGGTGCGAGCCGTTGCGCACCACGAGCCGGCGCCCGTTCTCGTCGCGCTCGGCGGCGAACCGGGTGATGTAGTCGTCGACCTCGGCCTGCAGGGCTTCGGCGAGCATCTTGCGGGCGCCCTCGCGGACGAGGTCGTCGATCAACGACACACCACCGTCCCGGCGGGGGTCATCGGCGTCGGCAGCTCCAGGAACTACGGTGAGCACGGGTCGTACCTTCCCGACCGGCGTTGGCGCGCCGATCTTGCTTGAGCACACCAAGATCACACGGAGGGTACGACCCCTCCAACGTCATCCACACGTTTCAAGCATTGCTCGCAGCGCTTGATGTGGCCGCTGTGTGTTGTAGTGCGCGGCGTACTCGGCGAGCATCCTGCGGAGGTGGCGCTCCCCGAGGATCAGCATTCGGTCGGTGAGTTCGGTTCGGGCGGTCAACACGTAGCGTTCGGCGATGCAGTTCGCTCGCGGGCGCCGCGGTGGGATCTTGACCAGCTCGATGCCTGCGTCGTTGAGCACCGCGTCGAACGACGCCGTGAATTGGGCGGCCCGGTCGCGGTTGAGGAACCGGAGCCGCGCGGTGCGTTCGTCGAGGTCCGTCAGGAGGTTGCGGGCTTGCTGGGTGGTCCACGGTCGGGCCCGGTCATGCCCAGGGCGTGTAGGTAGCGGTTGCCGTCTTCGAGGGCGAGCAGGACGTAGACGGCTGCAGCGTCACCGTGCAGTCGAGGTGGATGAAGTCGACGGCCAACGTGCTGGTGGCTTGGGTGCGTAGGAGCTGCCGGCAGCTGGTGTCGGTGTGCGGGACCGGTGCGGGTGGGATTGGGTGGCGTTTGAGGATCCGCGGGATCGTTGTGGCGCCGATCCGGTGGCCGAGTTTGAGCAGCTCGTCCTGGACCTTTTGGTGTCCCCGCCTCGGGTTCTTCCGCGCTATCCGTACCACCGGTGCGGCGGGGACGTCGTCGATCGGTGGCCGCCCGGGCGGGTTCGGGTAGGTCCACCTGCGGCGTACCAG
>JAWVFH010000082.1:0-2755 GCA_033856255.1 Solirubrobacterales bacterium
GTCTTGCCACCCCACCAGCGGTAGATCGTCGCCTTGCTCACTCCTGCGCGGAGGGCGACGCCCTCGATCGTCAGCCGGCTCAGACCGACGGTGGGCTCATCGAGTAAAGCGACGGTTGCCGTGAGGACGGCGCGATGCGCGTCCTCGTTCCTGCGGCGTCCACCGACCTTGCCCGTCGCGGGCGGTACGGACAGCCGACTTCCGTCTCGTGAGGCACGCGTCATCGGGACGACCACCCTACCGTCTCGCTTGGGCATCAGATCCTATGACGGGAGCGCGGAAGATGACAGTACGCGGTGAGGTTAGTGCCGCCAGCGACGTGGACCCGTTCATTCCGGAGGTCCTGGCGAACCCGTTCGAGATGCACCAAAGCTTGCGCGAACTGGGGCCTGTCGTGTGGATCGAGAAGTACGGGGTTCACGCCCTCGCACGGCACGCCGATGTGTACGGCGCACTGGGCGATCCGGCGTCGTTCTCGTCGGCGACGGGTGTCGGTCTCACCGACCTCCGCAGTGGCGAGTCATGGCGGCCCCCGAGCCTGCTGATCGAGGCGGACCCGCCCGATCACACTCTGGCCAGGCGTGCGGTCACGAGCGTTCTCACCCCTCGTGTCGTCGCCGCACTCGCCGAGGAGTTCCGTGCCTGCGCGGGCGAGATCCTCGACGACGTCGTTGCGCGGCGCGAGGTGGACGCGGTGGCCGAGATCGCCGAGGCGTTCCCGTTGTCGGTCTTCACCGACGCCGTCGGACTGGATCCGGAGATGAGCCTGGACGAGCGACGGAAGCTGCTGCTCTACGGCCGGATGGTCAACAACAGCTTCGGACCGCGGAACAAGATGTACGTGGAGGCCCTGGCAGCGGCCGACGGCATCGGCGAGTGGGTCATGGAGCAGTGTCAGCCGGAGTCCTTCCGCCCGGACAGCATCGGCCGCCGGATCCATGACAAGGCGGCGGCCAGCGGCTACTCGGTAGCTGATGCGGCGCTGATCCTGCGTTCGTTGCTCTCCGCCGGTGTGGAGACAACCGTCAACAGCATCGCTAATGCCCTGTTGGCCTTCGCCGAGAATCCGGAGCAGTGGAAGTCGCTGAGGGAGACCGGTGCCTCGCGTCGCGGTTTCGAAGAGGTCCTGCGCTTCGATTCGCCGGTCCAGGTCTTCTTCCGGCTCACCACCCGCGACGTCGAGATCGGCGACGAGCGCATCCCCGCCGAGTCCCGCGTGATGCTTCTGCTCGGCTCTGCGAACCGCGACCCCCGGGTGTGGGACGAGCCCGACCGCTTCGACTTCCACCGGCCGCCGACCGGGCACGTCGGTTTCGGATCGGGGATCCACGCCTGCGTCGGGCAGATGCTCGCCAGGCTCGAAGGCGACATCCTGCTGTCCGAGCTCTCCACCCGCGTGGAAACCCTCGAGCTGGCCGGACCTCCCGAGCGGCTACTGAACAACACGCTCCGCGGCCTGGAGAAACTTCCCCTCCGGCTGGGGTAGCGCACCGCCACGATCCGCGAACTCGCAATACAGATCCGGGATGTTCGTTTTGTTAGGTCGACCCGCAGTCCTCCGTCGACCTAGCGTGGACGTTGCAAGGCAATATTCGTCGAGATGAGGAGCACAGCAAAATGGTGGAACTCGGACTCGGTCGTGACGAACTCGTCGCCACGGAAGACGCGCCTTGGGTCGATGTCGCCGACGGAATCTGGTTCAAGCTGGTCAGGGTTCTGGACAATGATTCGGGCTGGATCAGCCTGCTGCGCCTGAAGGCCGGCGCCGCGGTCGGGCCGCATCGCCACGCAGGTGAGGTCCACGGTTTCGTACTTCAGGGGACCCGGACGCTGATGGACGGAACCGTCTGCGAAAAGGGCAGCTATGTCTACGAGCCTGCCGGCAACGTCGATACCTGGTCCGCGACAGGTGACCAAGACATGATCAGCCTGTTCCTCGTGAACGGATCTGTCGAATACCTGAACGAAGAGGGACAGGTGACGTTCCGGGAAACGGCGGCAAGCAAGCGGGCGAGCTGGGAATCAGCGCGTGCCGCGGCAAGCTAACTGACCGGTACTGCATACAGGAAAGGGCGTCGACATGATCTCTGTCTGGTTCGTGGCTTCGGACGGCACTCGTCACGAGGTGAAGGTCGAGAGCGGGACCAACCTCATGCGCGGAGCGATCGACGCTGGAATCAGCGAGATCGTCGGTGAGTGCGGTGGTAACGCAATGTGCGCGACGTGCCACGTCTACCTGGAGGAAGACTCGGATCGGCAGGGCGTGCCCCCGCTCAGCGAGGTCGAGGACGCAATGCTCGACGAGACGGCGTCTCCGCGCACGGTGACCAGCCGGCTCTCGTGTCAGATCACTGCCAGCCCCGAGCTGGATGGGATCACCGTGCGCCTTCCCGCCGCCCAAGTCTGAGAACGAAGCGCTGCACAGTTGCAGTGCGGAGTGAGGTAGAGATGATCGAGCCGGACGGGCCCGTCGTTGTGGTCGGGGCAGGCCAGGCAGGCAGCCAGTTCGCGGTCTCTCTGCGTGAGGCCGGGCACGGCGGCCCGATCACGCTTGTCGGAGATGAGAAGTGGCTTCCCTACCAGCGGCCGCCACTGTCGAAGGCCGGCGACCTCACACACCGGTTCCAGGATCACGACGTCCAGCTCAGGAGTCCCAGCGGCTACGAACGCGCAGGCGTGGAGCTGCGGTGTGGCGACCCGGTGGTGGGGATCGACCCTGACCGGCAGCGGGTTGTTCTCGGTACTGGCGAAGCGC
>JAWVFH010000083.1:0-4142 GCA_033856255.1 Solirubrobacterales bacterium
TTGCCGTACGGCAGCATCGTGGGCCGGACCGGAGTGCCACCGTCGACGGCCAGCTGCTCAGCGGTGCGCAATGCGGGTCCCCTCCCGTGGCGCCCGGATAATTTGTAAGTATATACTGCAATCTAGGTCCGGAACGAGGGCGGCTGGCGTTGATCACGTGCATCGAAGCGGGCGGGAGCGGGGCGCAGACCGTCGTCTTTGCCGACGAGGGCGCACCCTCGGTGCAGCCGGGCGCCGACGTCGCTGCGGGCTCCACGCTTTTGCTGGCGGTACCCGGGGTGATCGTCGGAGGACGGGTCACCGCGTCGAACCTCGGGTGGCTCGAAGCCGATCCGGCCGTCCAGCTCGGCTGCCCTGTACCGGCGGCCCTGGTGATGAATGACGCGGAGGCCGCCGCCCTCGGCGAGTCGGTGCTGCGCGGAGGCGTCGACCTCGTCTTCCTCGGGGTCGGCACCGGCGTCGGCGGCGCGGTCGTGGTCGACCGAACGGTGGTCGGCGGGAACCTGTTCGGCCACGCCAAGGGGTTCTCGGACCGGCCGTGTTCGTGCACGCAGACCGGCTGTCTGGAGACGGTGGCCGCGGGTTGGGCGCTGCCCGACCCCCTCCCGTCCGACCACATCGACGAGGTGGCCGTGGCGCTGGCTCGGGCCGTTGATGCGGAGACGCTGGCGACGCCCTCCCTCGTCGTCCTCGGCGGAGGCCTGGCTCGCCGCCATCCCGCGCTGGTCACCTCCCTCGCCTGCGCCCTCCCCAACCGCACCGTCGAGGCCACCCGCGCCCCGGTCGAGGCCAAGTCCGCCGCCGCCTGGGGCCTGGTCCAGGCCGCCCGCCATGAAGGGATCGTCCGCGCGTGAACACCATCAGCCGCATGACCGCGCTCTCCGCCGATCGCTGGTTCCGGCCCCTCTCCATCGCGGTCGCCAGCCTGCTGGTCACGTCGATCGTCTCCGTCGGCGGTGTGCAGGACAAGACCAGCAACGACGCGAGCAACAAGCTGGCTGCAGGCGCATCCGAGTCGACCACGTCGACGACGATCACGGGCGAGACCACCACCACCCTGGCCGGTGCCGCGGGCGGGTCGGGCGCAGGGGCGGTCGGCGGAGCCCGGCCGGGCAGCACGGCCAAGCCGGGTACGGGCGGCGCCGCGCCGGGTCACATCAATCCCGCCCAGATCCCTGACTTCGGTCTCAAGACCCAAGGCGTGACCGACAAGGAAGTGAAGGTCGGCTACTCGTACAACGTGGCCGCGTGCGGCGACGCCGGCACGCTCAACGCCATGCTCGGCTCGGCGACCACCGGGGACCCGAAGAAGGCGATCGACGCCTACACGCGCTACATCAACGACACCGGGGGCATCGGTGGCCGGACGCTCAAGATCGACGTGGTCGACGACGGTGGCGACGGTTGTCCCGAGAAGAACATGGCATCGGCCATCAAGATGGCGGACCAGGACAAGGTGTTCCTCGCCGTTCCCGGGCTGCACGTCGAATCCGACTACATCATCGGCAAGAAGATCCCCGTGTTCGGCGGGCGTGACGATCCGGCGTCGCTTGCCAAGGCCGGGCCCAACGGCATCATGCTCACGGAGGCCATCGAGCCGACGCTCGAGAAGTGGTCGGCGTTCGGGAAGTACTACCTCAACTCGAACGCGCACACGCCGTGTCTGATCCATCCCGAGAGCGGCGCCAGCGGCGACTGGAACAACCACGAGAAGCTGCTCGTCGGCAAGTTCGCCAAGTACGGGATGAAGTTCAAGGACATCATCACCTACCAGGAGGACGTGTCGACCGCCCAGCAGCAGGCGGGCACCGCCGCTGTCCGGGCCAAGAACGAGGGCTGCGACCAGGTGTACTTCATGGCCGGCAACCCCATCGCCCTGATCTTCTTCACCCAGGCCGCCACCCAGGCGAACTGGTATCCCACGTGGACGTTCACCTCGTACATGGTGCTGGCCGACTCCGAGCTCGGCGGCCGCCTCATGGATCAGGCGCAGTGGAAGAACGCCGTGGGTCTCTCCACCCGCGTGCCGGCGGGCCAGCACAAGATGGAAGGCAACTGCAAGCGGATCTATCAGAAGTACTACGGCAACGACGACCAGTCGGACTCCGCCTACACCCAGGTCGTGTGCGCCCAGCTGCTGTCCGTCAGCGAGATGATGCGCCGAGCCATCGCCCGCACCGGCGTGCTCACGGGCAACTCGCTGATGGTCGGCGCAGACTCGGTGCGCAACGACTTCTACTACGACGCGACCGTGCCGCTGCGCTGGTCCATCCCGGGGCCCAACGGTCCCTTCAAGACGAAGGCCTTCAGCCACTACACCGTCGTCAAGTGGAGCACCGACCAGTCCAAGTACCTCTTCCCCGAGTTCCCGAACTACTGGGAGGTCATGGGCCCGAACAAGAGCGGCGCCCAGGACCTGCGGCCGTACTTCAAGTAGCCGGGTGACGCTGCCCGACCGCGGCCTGCTGCGCGCCCGCCTCCAGCACGAGATCGGGGAGCGGGCGGCCCAGGGCCGGGTGGTGGACGGCGTGGCCGAGGCGCTGGCCGCGCTCCCCGACAGCTGGGACGCGCTAGGCGAGTTCGCGCTGCGTCTCGACGACCTGCCCCTGCGCGGCGACTGGCCCTACGACGAGCCCGACTCGCTCGACGCCATCGCGCACGCTGCCGATCCTGCGCGTGCGCTGGACGCGATCGGCGCCGTGTCGTCGGAGGGGGCGGCGGGGCGGGCGGAAGCGGCCTTCCTGGGCTCGGTGTGCGGATGCATCCTGGGCAAGCCCCTCGAGTTCGACCCGACGCTGGCCGAGATCCGAACCGCCCTCGAGCCGGCGGGGGAGTGGCCCCTGCGCGAGTACCTCTCTGAGGCGGTGGTGCTCTCGCTGCGCGAGCAGCAGGGCCAGTGGCCCGAGCTGGTGCGCGAGCGCATCACCCATGTCGCTCCCGACGACGACATCAACTACACGGTGCTCGGCATGCTGGTGCTCGAGCAGCACGGCGTGGCCTTCACCCACGAGGACCTCCTCCGGCTCTGGCTCTACAACCTCCCGGTGCTCGCGACCTTCGGGCCCGAGCGCACGTTGATCGCGAACGCCGCGCTGGCCGCGCTCGAGCCGGGCGCGCCCATGCCGTGGCCGCTCGGGTCATGGACGCGCGTGCTCAACCCCGGCGCCGAGCTGTGCGGCGCCCTCATCAGGGCCGACGCCTACGGCTACGCCTGCTTCGGCCGGCCCGCCCTCGCTGCCTCACTGGCGGGACGGGACGCGTCGATGACGCATCGGGGCACCGGCCTCTACGGCGCCATGTTCGTCGCCGCCGCCATCGCCGCTGCGCCGTTCGTTGACGATCCGCTCGACATGTTCAGGATCGGGCTCCAACACGTCCCGCAACGCAGCCGCTTCGCCGAGGCGGTGAGGTTCTCGTTGGAGGCGGTCGCCGCCGCCTCCGACTGGCTCGACGGCTACGAGCGCGTCCACGCCCGCTTCGGCGAGTACGGCCACTGCCGCGTCCTGCAGGAGGTCGGCACCCTTCTCAACACGCTGCGCTTCGCCGACGACGTGGGCGACGGCATCTGCAAGCAGGTCATGCAGGGCAATGACACCGACTCCTTCGGCGCGACTGCCGGTTCGCTGCTCGGCGCCTACTTCGGGCCCGGTCACCTCGACGCGCGCTGGACCGACCCGTTCAACGACACCATCCATCTCGCCCTTGCCACCTGTTGGGAGCAGTCGCTCTCCGCCCTCGCCGCCCGCATGGGCCGCCTGCCCGCGCTCGCTCAGTGAAGCGGGAGCGCGACCCCGCTCACCGCAGCGAACAGCACCAGGGCCCCGAGCACGACCAGCGTGCGAGCGCCGCGCAGCCGCGGCTTCGGCCGGAGGAGCGTCACGCCGACACCCAGCGCGAGAAAGCCGACTCGCCGGCGCACCATCCGCGCCCGCCGACGGCCAATGAGGCGCTCGAGGGGTGTCGGTGGCGGGGGGCGGAGGAGGTGGAGGCGCATGACGTTCAGTCCTCTCCGCGCCCAGAGCATGCCAGCAGGTGACGTGTGGAGGCAACGCCCGTCCTCGTGCACGTCGACCGCCGAGCGCTTGCCTCGGGTTCTATTTCGGTCCCACGATGCAGCGTGCCACGCCCGGAACCCGGACCTT
>JAWVFH010000084.1:0-2550 GCA_033856255.1 Solirubrobacterales bacterium
TGAACACGAGGCTGAGCCGCATCTCCACTACCTCGCCGGCTTCGACAATGGCGGAATCCCGCACAGTCATTTCTGTCGAAGTGTTGATCGCGGCTTCCAGTCGCGTGAACCCGTCGGGTCCTCGCCACTGTCCTCCCCAAGGCAGGGTCTCTGCCTCCTGCCAGACCGCCTCCTCGTCGACCATCTCCAGGGCCCCACTCCGGTCACCGGCTCCCATGCGGGACACGAACTTCTCCAGCGTCGCCACACCGTTGTTGCCGGTCGAGGTGTCGGCTGAGGTGCCGGCGGGGAAGTAGTGGCCGTTGTCCAGATCGGCGAGCAGGCTGGGCTGAGCGGGTTCCCAGTCGAGGGTCCGACGCGTGATGAAGTTGGACACCGGGAGGTCCAGCGTGACCAGATTCGCGAGGAAACCAAAGTATGCCGGCAGCATCAGTACGTCCGCGGGAACGCTCACGGTGGGCAGGCCCAGGCGGCTGCCAATGGCCTCGGCGATCTCGCGGAACGGGATGCCTCCGTCCCCAACCGCGTGCCAAAATTAGCCAGCCGGACCCTTCTCCAGCGCCAAGCAGAACAAGGAGGCGGCATCGCGGACGTGCACGGCGTTCCACAGGTTCGCGCCGTCTCCGGGGTAGCCGACGAAGCCCTTCTCCTTCGCGAGCGCGATCAGCGTGGGCAGGAAGCCGGCACGATCGGTCGTGCTGTGCATGATGGTGGGAAGCCGCACGATCGAAGACCGCACTCCCCGCTCGGCGAGGCCGATTACGGCGGTTTCCACGACGCTACGAACCCGTAGGGTGCCCTTGTACTCGTCGCCGCCGGGAAGGGTCGGATCCTCCTCGGTGGCCGGCCGGCCCAGGTTCCCGGGCGAGGCCATACTCCCCGCCGCGACCAGCGGTTTTCCGGTTCCCGCGAGTGCCTCGCCGTACGCGAGCACGACCGGGAGCTCCGCAGCGGACACGGCGTCGATCCCGCCAGAGGGAAGCAGCTCCTGCCGGTGCGCGAGGTGGATGACGCCGTCGGAGTCCGCGGCCGCCTCCTTGAGCCCGTCGAGATCCTGGAGGTCGCCGCGACGCACCTTCGCGCCGAGCGCGGACACCGCCGCCGCGGCCGTGTCCGACCGGGCCAGGCCAATGACCTCGTGCCCGGCGGCGATGAGTTCGGGGATGATGTATGAACCGGAATGGCCGGTCCCGCCTGTGACGAAAACGCGCATTTCACTGTCCTTGCGAGGGTAGGTGGAGGGCTGTTCTTCTCGTGCCGGAGACCGACTGGCGCGGTGTGGCGCAAGAAGCGGTGGTGCGGGTGCACTCAGCTGAGAATGCGGACGCCGAGGAAGAAGTTGGTGTGCTTGACGGAGTGGGCGACGAGGCCCAACTGCAACAGGGCGACGTTCTCCAGGGCCCGCGCCATTGGCAACTGCCCGGTGTCCATCGGGCGCAGTCCCAGGCTCTCGATGAACGCCGACACGCGTGCCTTTGCCTGCGCGTCGTCGCCGGCGATGAACACGTCCAATGGGCGACCCTCGGCTGGGTCGGCCGCCAGAACATGGGAGAACAGGGTGTTGAACGCCTTGACGACATGCGCGCCGGCGGGGGCGGCCTTGGCGATCTCCTGCGCGCCGGAACTGCCGTCGGGGGTGACAAAGCCCTTGAAATCGGGGGAAATGGGGTTGGTGATGTCGATGACGACCTTGCCGTGTAGTGCGTCCCCGTACTCGCTCACCACCGCCCCCGCACTGGTGTACGGCACGGCGAGGATAACGATGTCCCCGGCCGGGGCGGCGCCGGCCGGCCCGACAGTGGCGCCGCCGAGCGCGGCGGCCAATTCCTTGGCCTTGGTCTGGTCGCGGCCGATGATCTCGACGGCGTTGCCGCCAGCGAGCGCCCGGTCGGCCAGGGCGCTGGCCATGTTCCCCAGGCCGATAACGCTGATGCTGCTCATGGAGTGCCTGCTTTCTGGAGCTGGACAGGACGCCATGCCACCCCGTCGTTGTCAACGGTCATGTCGTCAACGCCGTCGAATGACGCGATGGACGGCGCCCAATTCCTGACGTGCTCATTCTGGGATTGGGCCCTGCACTATTATTCCCGACGTCGAATTCTTATGCCGAACTCGCCCCGGCCCCATTAGGTACCTATTCAGCATGGCATTGGCCTGACCGGACGTCCAAGACTTCTTTTAGCCGTTGCGATACCCTGGAGGCATCGCCGGACCGGGAGGCTCCATGGATCTGGACCTGCGCAAGTTGCGCTACTTCGTCGCCGTCGCCGACAAGCTGCACTTCGGCCGCGCCGCCGACGAGCTCCACATCGCGCAGCCGGTGCTCAGTCGGCAGATCCGCGCGCTGGAACAGGATCTCGGCACCCCGCTGTTCACAAGGGACAGCCACGGCGTGATGCTGACCGACGCCGGCAGGCAGCTCTTGACCGACGCTGGCCCACTCCTGGCCTCCACGCACGCGGTCCGCCGCCGGGTGACCGTGGCCGCGCGCGGCGGCCAGCGGCTAATGGTCGGCTTCCGGGCAGGCGTCGCGGTCACCCCGGCGGTACG
>JAWVFH010000085.1:0-2690 GCA_033856255.1 Solirubrobacterales bacterium
TACCGACGATGCATGGGCAGACACCGGCGTGTGGCGGGGCATGCACCAGGCAATAGCTCATGCCCTACCCGATGACGTCGGCTCGATCGGTGTCGGCGGCCTCGCCCCGACGCAACGCGACATCCCCCGGTCCAACCGCCAAGCACGGCAAGCCCTCAGCATCCAGACCACTAAAATGAACCCGCATGGCGTCACCAATCACGACCAGCTAGGCATCGCCGGGCTAGCCACCAACCCCGACGCCAACGACTTCGTCCAAGAATGGCTGGCGCCGCCGGGCTGAGCGATGTGCCCGCCGCTGGCCGGTGTCGCGGCGATTGCTGCGCTCGGTCTCGGTGAGCCCGCCGGCGATACCGTGCGGCAGGGACTCCATCGCCCAGGACAGACACCGCTGCTGGACCGGGCAGCCGGCACAGAGCGCTTTAGCTGTGGCGACCTGTGCCCAGTGAGCCGGCCCGGACTGCGAGGTGGGGTAGAACAGCTCGGGATCGGCCGTGCGGCACGCGGCGTGACGGCGCCAGTCGTTGTCCGTTTGCTGCTGGTGGGTGTTGGTCATCGTGGTGGTTCCCCCTGGCCGGGTTGGTTGGCTGTGGTGGCCCCGCTGTGCGGGGCCGCGACCGCCGGCCACCACGCCGCGCTCCGCCTGGTCAGCAACCGCGTGGTCGGCATCCTGCACGGCTGCCTCAAGACCGAACGTCCTACAACGAGACCAATGCCTGGGCCACCACTCGAACAAGCCGGAGACAACCCGCAGTTGACACGAAATGCCCCTGGGATGTCCCGAGCGGCCAAAAGGGTGGTCATTCAGATAGCGAGGATGAGTTGGCGAGGTCCATCTGGCTCGACCGCCCAGGAACGAGTCGGTCTCATGCACTGCCCCATACGGCTTGAACTCACGACGAACGGTCGAAAATCGTCTGCTAGTGGATGCTCCACCTGGCAGGCAGCGCCGATGAGCGGGCCAGCGGCACTGGTAGCAACGACCACTCCGGAGTACTACTTGGCAGCTCTAACTCATTAGGAGGACCACGATCGTGGCACTCTGCGCTCCCCAGCCGCTGCCCGGTAATCGTTCTAGCCAATCCGTGATCACCGTCGGCGAACTCCTCGGCCCACGGGTCAGATCTGCCAGCGCGCCGGCCGCACATGACCCCGACTCCCTTACGGCGATGTCCGTGACCGCGCTCCTGCGACGGGAGGGACGGCAGACGCTGCTCCCCGATCGTCGGGTAAATCCCCGCATCCGCCGTACACTGCGCGACCTGCCAACCGCACCCAGTAGTAAGAAGACGGCGGCCGGCGCGGCAGTCGCCGTCGGCTCGTTTGCCACCGCCGCGGTCCTCGTGGGCCAGACCATCCTCGTCCCCAATGACTCGCACGGACTGGATGGCGGCTCCCCCAGTCTGAACAGTCCGGGCCACTCCGGCTCCCGATGGCTCGGTGGGCTCCTTGGGGCGCTCCTCGGGGGCTTCGGGGTCGTGATAGGCCCAGATGGGCAACTGCACAGCGTGACGGGCCCCAGTGGCGTTCCACTCGCGATCTCTCCCGCGTCGTACTCCGCCCAGACCGGAATTGTGCCACCCGCGCTACGCGGGGGACCGGCCCAACCGACAGCTCCCGGCACCCCGAGCCAACGAACTGCCCCCGGGGCTCCCGGAACATCTCCCGGCACCGTTGGAACGGCTGTCGGTGGAACGGGTGGAACGGGTGTCGGAGGCAGCCCGGGTTCGGATGTCGGTGGCAGCGCGGGTACGGGTGGCGCGGGTTCCGGTGCCGGTGGCGCGGGTTCGGATGCCGGTGGCAGCGCGGATACGGGTGGCGCGGGTTCCGGTGCCGGTGGCACCGACGGACCGGGCGCCGGCTCGGGCGCTGGTGGGTCCGGCGGAACCGGCGGCTCGGGCACAGGTAGCGTCGATACGCCTGGGGGCGTGACCGGCGAGGTCGGCGGCGTCCTGGGTGGCGTGACCAGCGGCGTGGGCGACGCACTCGGGGGCGTGACCGGCGAGGTCGGTAGTGCCTTCGGCACGCTGTCGACCAACCCGGTGCCCGTTGCGATCGTGCCGCAGACCACGCAGACGCTCGCCGGCACAGTCAACGACCTGACGGGAGGGCTTCTCGGCACCGCAACATCGGCGGCTCCTAGCCCGGTGGGCACGTCTTCGTCGGTGGCTCCTGGCCCGGCTGCGACCGTGCCGCAAACCACGCAGACGCTCACCGGCACGGTCAACGATCTGACGGGAGGGCTTCTCGGCACCGCGACATCGGCGGCTCCTAGCCCGGTGGGCACGTCTTCGTCGATGGTGCCGGAGGCGGGCGCGGCAAGTCCTGCGGGAACGAGCGCTGATTCGGCGACGGCGCTTGATACACCGCCGGCCACCGCGCCCGGTGCTCAGAGCCTTACCGGCACGGTCAACGATCAGACGGGAGGGCTTCTCGACGCTCCCGCCCCGAAGGCAGCTTCCGCCGACGTGGGGGGAGCCGCATCCGACACCTCCGGCGCCACTAAGAGCACAGCCTCCTCCGCCGCCAGTGCACCCACCGCTTCGACCTCCTCCGGGGGGTCGGCGTTGAGCGGCCTGACCGCACCAATCAGGCATTCGGACGCGGCCAGTAACACGGCCCGGTCGACCGGCGGAACGGCTAATTCCTTGCTTGGAGGCGGTACCAGTCCCAGTGGCTCGGCTGTGAGT
>JAWVFH010000086.1:0-3814 GCA_033856255.1 Solirubrobacterales bacterium
AACCCGCGCTGCTGGCCCGCACCGGGCTGCCGCCCGACCCGTACTTCTCGGCCCCGAAGCTCGCGTGGCTCGTGCGCGAGCTCGGCGCTGCCGGCGATCCGGACCTCCGGCTCGGCACCGTCGACGCCTGGCTCGGCGATCGGCTCGGCGCCGGCTTCGCGACGGACCCGAGCACGGCGTCGCGCACGGCGCTGCAGGCGCTGGACGCGCCGGGCTGGGACGCCGAGCTGTGCGCGGCGTTCGGGGTCCCGCTCCGTGCGCTGCCGGCCGTCGTCCCGACCGTGGGCGACCTCGGCGTCCTGCGCCACGCGCGCTGGCCGGTCGACGTCCCGCTGCGGGCCCGTGTGTGTGACCAGCAGGCCGCGCTGGCCGGCGCGGGCTGCGTCGTGCCCGGTCGCGCGAAGGCGACCTACGGCACCGGGGTGTTCGTCCTGGCGCACGCGGGTGAGGCGCCTCCGCGCGCCGAGGGTCTGCTGCCCACGGTCGCCTGGCAGGCCTCCGGGCGCCTGGAGTACGCGCTGGACGGCGGCGTGTTCACCGCCGGCGCGCTGCTGAAGTGGCTGAGCGGGACGCTGGGGCTGGCGGCCGATCCGGAGGCGCTCACCGCGCTGGCGGCAACTGTGCCCGACGCCGGCGGCGTCCGGGTCCTGCCCGCGCTGGCGGGCGCGGGCGCCCCGTGGTGGCGGCCGGAGGCCCGTGCGGTCATCGCCGGCCTGACCGCGGGCTCGACGCCGGCCCACATCGCACGCGCTGCCGTGGAGGCCATCGCCCACCGCGTGGCCGACATCGTCGACGCGCTCGGTGGCATCGACGTGCTGCGCATCGACGGCGGCCTGACCAACGACCCGCTGCTGTGCCGGCTGCAGGCCGACCTGCTCGGCGTGGCGGTCGAGCGCTCCGGCGCCGACGCGACGGTCGCCGGTGCGGCGGGGCTGGCGCTCGTGGGCGCCGGGCTGCTGGACGATGTCGCCGACCTCGACGACCTGCTCGGGCCCGTGGAGCGGATCGAGCCGCAGCTCGACGCGGCCGACCGCCAGGCGGCCCGCGCGACGTGGAGCGCCTTCGTGCAGCGGGCGCTCGCGCTGCACTGACGCACGCCGAAGCGCCGCGTTCCAGAGCGTCGCGGCGGCGCAAGCCCGTCCGCCGCTAGATTCCCGGCCGGATGTCCGGCCGGTCCCCGCGCCTCCTCGAGCGCACCGCTGAGCTCGCCGCCCTCGCCGCGGCCTGCGACGCGGCCGGCCAGGAGCGCGGCTCCCTGGCGCTCATCGAAGGCGAGGGCGGCATCGGCAAGACATCGCTGCTCGCGCAGACCGCGGAGCTCGCCGCCGCCCGGGGGCTCACGGTGCTGCGCGCGGCCGGCCATGACCTGGAGCGCGACTTCGCCTTCGGCGTGGTCCGCCAGCTGCTGGAGGGGCCGCTGCGGCGGGCGCCCGACGACGAGCGCCAGGCGCTGCTGAGCGGTGCGGCGGCTCTGGCGGCGCCGCTGTTGCAGGGCGAGTTGATCGGCGATCCCGGATCGCTGCAGCACGGCCTCTTCTGGCTCGTGTGTGGCATGGCCGAGCGCGGCCCGCTCGCCCTCCTCGTCGACGACGCACACCTCGCCGACGTCGGCTCGCTGCGTCTGCTGACCTACCTCTCCAGCCGCCTGGGCGACGTCGGGATCCTCGTCGCCGTCGCGCATCGCCCGCCGGCCGATGACGAGGCCGGCGAGCTGCTGCGCCACCTGCGCGCGCGACGCGGTGCCCTGCGGCTCTCGCCGGCCCCGCTCACCCCCGGCGGCGTCGGCCTCCTGGTCGCCGATGCCGGGATGCCCGGCGCGGCACCGGGCTTCGTGGCCGCCTGCGCGGAGTCCACCCGGGGCAACCCGCTCTACGTCCAGGAGCTGCTGGCGGTGGTCACGCGCCGCGCGATCCCGCCGACCGACGCCGGGGGCGACGCAGTCCGCCGGCTCGGCCCGGTGGCCGTCGCCGAGGCCGTGTTCCTCAGCCTCTCCCGCCACGATCCGCACGCCACCGCCCTCGTGCGCGCCCTGGCGGTCCTGGGCGAGGGCGCCCGTCCGGCCGACGTCGCGCGCCTCGCCTCGTTGCCCGTGGCGCAGACCGTCGAGCTCGCCGCGTCGCTGGCTCGCGACGGGCTCCTGGACGGCGGCGAGCGGCTGACGTTCGTGCACCCGGTCGTCGCGGCGGCCGTGGCCGATGACCTCCAGCCGCTCGAGCTCGCCCACGCGCACGGCCTCGCCGCGGCCATCCGGCGCGACGCGGCCGACGACGATGGCCTGGTTGCCGCCCATCTGCTCAAGGCCGCACCGCTGGGCGAGCCCTGGGCCGCCGCGGTCCTGCAGCGCGCCGCGGCGGGCGCCACTGCGCTGGGCGAGCACGCGACCTCGGCCCGCCTGCTGCGCCGGGCGCTGGAGGAGCCGGGCGACCACGCCGGCACGCTGGCGCTCCTGGCCGGCGCGGAGGCGGCGGCCGGTGGCCCGGCGGCGGCCGCACGCTTCGAGCAGGCGCTCGCCGCCGCGGAGCCCGGCGAGGCGCGCGCCGCGCTGCGGCTGCGCCTTGGGCGCCACCTCATCCAGCGCGGCCGCTTCGGCGATGCCGCCGCGACGTTCGCCGCCGGCCAGGAGGACCTCGTCGGCGCGCCGGGCGCCCTCGCCGACGAGCTGCGCGCCAGCTGGGCCGGTGCCGCGCTGTGGGATGCGCAGCAGGGCCCTGAGGCCTATGAGGCCGTCGTCGCCACGATCGACGAGCTCACCGATCCGCAGACGCCCGGGGAGCGGGCCGCGCTCGCCAACCTGGGGCGGGCGCTGCTGGTGCGTGCGCAGGATCACGGACGCGCCCTCACGCTGGCGCGGCGTGCCTGGGGCGACGGCGCGCTGCTCGAGGCCGTCGGGCCCGAGGACTTCACGCTCTACGCGGTCACCGCGGTGCTCATCGCCGCCGACGCGCCGGCCGAGGCGGCGGCCGCCTACCACGCCATCCGCGATGCGGCGCGTGAGCGCGGCCTGCTCCTGCCGGCGGCGACCGCGAGCTACGGCCTCGCCAGCTGCCACCTGCGCGTCGGGGCGTTGGCCGACGCCGCCGCCGAGGCCGCCCTCGCGCTGGACGCCGAGCCGCACGGCTGGGCGCTGTTCGCCGCGGGCTCGCGTTGGGTCTCGGTGCTCGCGCTGCTGGGCCAAGGGCGCCAGGCCGAGGCCGAGGCGATCATGGAGCTCGATCCGCAGCGGGTGGCCTCCATGCGCACTGCGATCGACGGGCGGGCGCTGGACCTGGCCACGGCCGAGCTCGCGCTCGCACGCGGCGATGGGCCGGCGGCGGTGGCATCGCTCGACGGGCTCGCCGAGATCGAGCGAGCGGTGGGCGTGCTGATCGGGCAGTTCAACTGGCGCCCGCCGATGGTCCGGGCGCTGCTGCTCACCGGGGACCGCGAGCGGGCGCTGGCGGTCGCCGACGAGTCGGTGGCCCTCTGCCGATCGTGGGGCGCGCCGACCCTGCTGGGCGGTGCGCTGCACCACCGGGCGCTGGTCGTGCAGGACGCCGACGAGCGGCTGGCGCTGCTGCGCGAGGCCACCGCCCTGCTGGCCACCACGCCGGCGGCGCTGGATCAGGCCGCGGCCGGGGCCGCGCTCGGGACCGAGCTGCGCGCCCGAGGCGAGCGGGAGCAGGCCCGCGGGCCGTTGCGCCTCGCGCTCGACCTGGCGACGGACTGCGGCGCGGCGCCGCTCGCGGCGACCGCGCGGGCGGAGCTCGTGGCCGCCGGCGGGCGGCCGCGGCGCGCGCGCAGCACGGGCGTCGAGGCGCTCACGCCCGGGGAGCTG
>JAWVFH010000087.1:0-3012 GCA_033856255.1 Solirubrobacterales bacterium
CCTCTACCGCACTTGGCCGCCGGCCGGCGAGCCGATAGCGCGGCTCACCGAGCTGCTCGAGGAGGGCCGCACGGCCGGGACGCACGTCACCGCGGCGTAGAGACTGTGTCGCTATCGCGACTGGGGACCCACCTCCGGCGGCGACGGCTGGCCGCCGTAGGTCTCGGCCTCGCTGGCCGCCTACGGCACCCCTATGCGCGGTGGGCGGGCGCGCGCGGCGCATCGACGGCGCACAAGGACCGCAGCCGCGCGATGCGCCGGGGGTCGAGCGCCGCCGTGCGCCGCCCGTCACGGCAGGCGGCCGAGCGCACGCCGGCGATGTCGGCGCCGGTGGCGCGGACGGCGGCCAGGTCCTCCGCCCGCAACTCCCCGGCCAGCGCCATCTCGAGCCCCGCGCCGTGCGCCTCGGCGACCAGGTCGGCGAGCACGTCGGCCGAGAGCCACGACAGCAGCCCGCGGCCGTCCTTGATCGCGGTGTCGAGCAGGCACCCGCTCACGCCCGCTCGCCGCGCCGCGGTGACCAGCTCCCACGGCGGCAGCGGGCGGCTCGGCACGCGCGCGGCGTCGGCGTAGGCGACGGCGATCACCGCGGCGTCGCGGTCGACCGCGTCCCGCGCGGCGCGCAACATCGCGACGGCGTCCTCCGTGGTCGAGGCGCCCCAGAGACCGAGCTTGACGTAGTCCGCACCGCAGCGCACCGCGCCCAGCGCGGCGAGGGCGGCGGTGCCCGGAAGCGAGGGCATGTCGCCGATCGCGACGCTGAGCGGCAGCTCCGCGGGCAGCACGGCTCGCACCTGCCCGATCACTCGCGGGGCCGGGGCGCCCAGCGACCCCTCGGCGGGGTTCTTGACGTCGACGATGTCGACGCCGCCGGCGACGGCCAGCCGCGCTTCGGCGGCGTCGATCACGCTCACCAGCAGCTTCATGCGACCTCCTCCACGCGCGCGCCGCGGTTGTCGAAGCGCACGACGTCCGCTCGCCCGCCGGCGCCGAGCTCACCCTCGAGCCGGCGCCCGATCTCGCGCCCCTGCGCCTCGCTGCCGACGAGCCCGTAGACGGCCGGCCCCCACGAGCTCTGGCCGGCGCCGGCCGCCCCGAGCCGCAGCAGCGCGTCCACGAGCGGCCCGGCCTGCGGATGGAAGGTCCCGCCCTGGACGGCAGCGAACGCGTCGCCCACCAGCCGCTGGAGCCGGCTCACCGCGGCACCGAACTCGATGAGGTCGGCCTCGACGAGCGCCGGCAGCAGCGCGGTCAGCACGACCGAGGCGATCTCCGCCGACCGCTCGGGATCGGGACGCAGGCCCGCGAACGCGGCCTCCTCCGCGCCGCCCGAGAGCCCGGGCTCCGCCGCGGGGATCACGAGCACGCAACGCCACTGGTCCGGCATCGCGTGGCGCACGAGCACCGGTGCCGGCTCCGCGCTCCCCGTGCGCCTGCCGCCTTCGACGACGAGACCGCCCAGGGCGAACGTCCACAGGCCGACGGCCGAGCGGGCCTCGCGCCCCGCCATGCGCGCCATCGCCGCCGGATCGGGCGACCGCCCCGCCAGCACCGACAGCGCCGCCGTCACGGCGAGCGCCAGTTTCGTGCCGGAGCCGAGGCCGGCATGCGCGGGGATGGCCTCGAGCACGCGTACCCGCGCCCCCCACGGATCGCCGAGGGCATCGCAGCAGCGCCGCGCCACGGCGCGGGCGCGCTCGGCGTCGGGGCCCTCGACGGTGAGCTCGTCGCTCGCGCTCGCCTCCACGACCACCGCCGGCCGGCTCACCGCCACCCCTAGCCCGCCGAACCGGCGCGGCCCGTCGCCGGAGGCGTCGAACATGCCCATGTGCAGCCGCGCGGGCGCCTCGACGCGGACCGTCCTCATCGTTCGCCGATCGCGGTGCGCACGTGTGTCAGGACGCAGTCCATCGCCGCCCGCTCGCGCGGGCCGGCCGTCTTGTCGACCACGACGGCCAGGCGCGCGAGCTCGGCGCGGATCTCGCACGCCGGCAGCCGGCGGGCGCGCGAGGCGAGGATGGACGCCTCGAGGACCGCACCGCACGCGCGGCTGAAGCCGACGAACTCGTGCCCACTTCCGCGGGCCACGACACGCGTCGTCACGCGCGCGCGCAATCCGGTCGCGTCGATCGCATCGACGGCGACCTCGCGCCAGGAGCAGGCGCCGGCGAGCACGACGCCGTCTACGACCGCCGCCGGCCGGGTCGGCGGGTGCGGGTCCTCGAGCGCGGCCTGCGTGAACAGCAGGATGTCGTCGGTGAGGTTGACGACGGCCGCCCCGGTTCGCTGGAGGTTGCGCAGCGTGTGCGTCGAGCGGTAGGGCTTGATCACGATCGCCTCGTCGCCCCACTCCACCCCCATCGCCGCACAGTTGACCGTGCCGTCCGGGTTGATCGTCGTCGTGACGGTCTCGACGATCATCCCCGGAAGGACCGCTCGAGGACGTCCGGGTCGACGGCCCCCGCGTGGAAGGACCGCCCGGTCTGGACGCTCACGAGGCGGACCTCGGCAGGGCTGAACAGCAGCGGGTCGATCGCGTAGAAGTCCCACCCCGCTCGCTCGAGGACCTTGCCGAACGGCTCGCCGTGATCCCGCGACGCGGACGACGGCACGCGCTCGATGATCGCCTCGAGCTCGTCGTCCGGCGCATCGACGGTGAGCTCCACCTGGCCGCCGTAGAGGACCGCGTCGTTCGTGCGCCCGATGGCCTCGGGGTCCTTGCGCGCCACCGGCGGCAGCGGACAGGTCCCGAAGCCGCTCACCACGCGGCGGACGTCGAAGTCGATCTCGTGCAGCTTGTGCAGGGCGGTCTCGACGATGCGCGCGGCGACCTGGACGCCGCCGGCGAGGCTCGCCGTCGGCGCGGTCAGCAGCGTGAGGTCGGCCGGCGCCACGCCGGCGCGCTCGGCCACGTAGGCCCCGAGGTCCTCCGGCGGCTCGTCGCGCGCCTCCAGGCACAGCACCGCGGTGCTCGCGCGCTCGTCGACGTCGAGATCCTCGTACAGGTCCTCC
>JAWVFH010000088.1:0-5688 GCA_033856255.1 Solirubrobacterales bacterium
GTGAAGCCGATCTGGTTGTTGACGATGAAGTGCAGCGAGCCGCCGGTGCGGTAACCCTTCAGATCCGACAGGCTGAAACATTCCGCGACCACGCCCTGGCCTGCGAACGCGGCGTCGCCGTGCATCAGCAGCGGCAGCACCGAAATACGCTGGTCCGGCGGATCGCCATGCTGATCCTGCTTGGCGCGCACTTTGCCGAGCACCACCGGATCGACGATTTCCAGATGCGAGGGATTGGCGGTGAGCGACAGATGAATCCTGTTGTTGTCGAACTCGCGATCCGACGAGGTGCCGAGGTGGTACTTGACGTCGCCC
Organism: Solirubrobacterales bacterium; assembly: GCA_033856255.1. Taxonomy (GTDB): domain Bacteria; phylum Actinomycetota; class Thermoleophilia; order Solirubrobacterales; family 70-9; genus WHSW01. The sequence goes on from JAWVFH010000088.1 coordinate 316, forward strand.
GAGCCTTCGACCGCATCGGGATTGGCCGAGCCGCCCTTGAATTCATGGAACAAAGCGCGATGCGGCTTGGCCATGACTTGGGTCAGCACGTTGAGGCGTCCGCGGTGCGGCATGCCCACCACGATTTCCTTCACGCCGAGATTGCCGCCGCGCTTGATGATCTGCTCGAGCGCCGGGATCAGCGACTCGCCGCCGTCCAGCCCGAAGCGCTTGGTGCCGGTAAACTTCAGGTCGCAGAATTTCTCGAAACCCTCGGCCTCGATCAGTTTCATCAGGATGGCGCGGCGGCCCTCCGGGGTAAAACTGATTTCCTTGTCCGGGCCCTCGATGCGTTCCTGGATCCAGGCTTTCTGCGCGCCGTTCGAGATGTGCATGAACTCGACACCGAGCGTCTGGCAGTAGGTGCGTTCGCAGATCGCGACGATCTCGCGCAACGTGGCGTAGTCGAGACCCAGCACGTGATCGAGGAAGATCTTGCGGTCGAGGTCGGCTTCGGTGAAGCCGTAGGAGCGTGGATCGAGTTCCTCGTGATCGCGCGCCGGCTCCAGCCCGAGCGGATCGAGCTTGGCGTGAAAGTGGCCGCGCATGCGGTAGGCGCGGATCAGCATCAAGGCGCGGACCGAATCGCGCGTCGACTGATGCACGTCGGCTGAACTCGGATCGGCGCCTTTTGCCTGCGCCTTGGCGGCGATCTTGCCACCCACAACCTTCTCGACCGCGGCCCAATTGCCATCGAGCGCGGAGGTGAGGTCGTCGCGCGGGCTCAGCGGCCAGTTGTCCTTAGCCCAGGATGGCCCGTCGGCGTTCTTCAAAATGTCGCCGGGCGGGTCCTTCAGGCTCTTGAAAAACTCCTGCCACTCGGCATCGACCGAGGCGGGGTCCTTCTCATAGCGGGCGTAGAGTTCGTCGATGTAGGTGGCGTTGGCGCCTTGCAGGAAGGAGGAGAGGGCAAATGCGGCATTCGCGTCCTGGCGAGACATGATTGCGTCCTGATCATTGGCATTACTCGGAAAAAGGTCGAAATCGACCGATCCGGCCGCCGGATTGGCTCGTTGGCAGCTATTACCCTATTTAAGGCGAAGTTTCGCGCCGAAAAGAACCAAGAATTGAATTATGACTTCAATTTTTCGACAAGGGTCTTTCCGAGCCGGGCGGGCGATGGCGACACGGTAATTCCGGCGGCTTCCATGGCCGCGATCTTGGATTCGGCATCGCCCTTGCCGCCGGAGATGATGGCGCCGGCATGGCCCATGCGGCGTCCGGGAGGCGCGGTGCGGCCTGCGATGAAGCCGACCATCGGCTTCTTGCGGCCGCGTTTGGCCTCGTCCTTGATGAACTGGGCGGCGTCTTCCTCGGCCGAGCCGCCGATCTCGCCGATCATGACTATCGAGTGGGTTTTCTCGTCGGCCAGGAACATCTCCAGCACGTCGATGAATTCCGTGCCCTTGACCGGATCGCCGCCGATACCGACCGCGGTGGTCTGGCCGAGCCCTTCCCTTGTGGTCTGGAACACCGCCTCATAGGTCAGCGTACCGGATCGCGAGACGATGCCGACATTGCCGGCCTTGAAGATGTTGGCCGGCATGATGCCGATCTTGCACTCGCCCGCGGTCATCACGCCCGGACAATTCGGCCCGATCAGCCGCGACTTCGATCCGGAGAGCGAACGCTTGACCCGCACCATGTCGAGCACCGGAATGCCCTCGGTGATGCAGACGATCAGCGCAATCTCCGCGTCGATGGCTTCGCAGATCGCGTCCGCAGCCCCCGGCGGCGGCACATAGATCACACTGGCGTCGGCGCCGGTCTTTGCTTTGGCCTCCTGCACGGTATCGAACACCGGTAGCCCGAGATGCACCATGCCGCCTTTGCCCGGCGAGGTGCCGCCGACCATTTTTGTCCCATAGGCAATGGCGGCCTCGGAATGGAACGTGCCATTCTTGCCGGTAAAACCCTGGCACATGACTTTGGTGTTTTTGTCGATCAGAACGGACATTCGAGCTACCTCGGTTCTTTACCTCCCCCTGAAAGGGGGAGGTCGGCGCGCCAGCGCCGGGTGGGGGTCATACCCGCGTCCTGAAGCGCTGCGATTTTCGCAGCAATGACTTCAAGCACTCCGGACAAATTCTGCGAAACGTCGGAATTCCAGAAGCGCAGCACCGTCACGCCGCGCTCCTCAAGCCAGCGCGTGCGCCGTTGATCGGCATCCGTGCGCTCTGCATGCTGGCCACCATCAAGCTCGACTGCGAGACGCAGGGCGGGCGCGTAAAAATCGAGATAGAAGTTGCGTGCCGGATGCTGCCTGCGAAAATCCACACCCAGTTGGAGATTGCGCAGCCTTTGCCAAAGCCGCATTTCGACATCGGTGCTGTCGCGGCGGAGACGGCGCGCGCGTTCGGTTTTCTCTCGGGTTCGGTTGAAGCGCGAGACCCCCACCCGACGGGCTTCGCCCGTCGACCACCCCCTTTCAGGGGGAGGTGAGTCCGCGCCGCCGTCCGCTGGTGGCTGCGTCCCGATCATAGGTTTCCCTTCAATGCCTTCACAATCTTCAGGACGGACATTCTAGTTAACTACCTCCCAGCGAGCCTTCACCTCCCCCTGAAAGGGGGAGGTCGGCGCGCCAGCGCCGGGTGGGGGTCACGCCAGGAACTTTGATCAGTTGGTGCGGAACGGATTGACGACCCGGAGGCATTTGCACGGATCATTCCTTTTTTACGCTGCGGTCTCGATCAGAATGTCGAAACCGAGGCGGCGTGCGATCTTCGTAGAGCTCCTCCCGGTTCCAGACCACGGGACCGACTTCCAGAGTCGACTTTTCCATCAAACGCTCGAGCTTGCGCCGAGTCTCGCGCAGCCTTCGGTCTTCTTCGGCGGTCTTCATTTCACCATCTCATCTCACCTCAGCTCAGCTCAGCGCATCATGTATGAGAGCGAGCCAGATATCTAGACAACCTTCTAACGGCGTCCTGAGCGATTGCGCGCAAAAAGTGCCGTTCGGAGTGGGCATCGACTAGACCTTTGGGATTGCCGGAAGTGGAGTGTACGAAACTTCCTTCCAGTTTGACCAAGCAACCGCCACACCATTTTCTTTGGGTGGTTTGCCGTCATTAGGATTGCAATTTTTTGTCCAAGCTATGTGCATCCAATCGAACCCGACTGTTTTGCTTACTCCGAGACATCCGCGCCAGACAAACAGTGACTGTTGCTTGCTCTTGGAGTCATAAAAAGCAATTGCCTCCTTCTCGTCATCGAAGCGGGCTTCGTTCTTGGAAATTCGATTCTTTCGCGTCGGCTTCGTGTCCCATGCGACGAAATATGGGAGCACAAAATCGGTGTCGCAGAATTCATGCGGACGGGGCATCAAGCCGCGTCCTTCACCGCCTTGACGATCTTCTGCGCGGCATCATCGAGATCATCCGCCGGCAGCACGTTCAGCCCGGATTCGCGGATGATCTTCTTGCCGGCATCGACATTGGTGCCTTCCAGCCGCACCACCAGCGGCACTTTCAGGCCGGCTTCCTTCACCGCGGCGACCACGCCTTCGGCGTTGATGTCGCTCTTCTTGATGCCGCCGAAGATGTTGACCAGGATGCCCTTCACATTGGGATCGGCGGTGATGATCTTGAACGCCGCCGTCACCTTGGCCTTGTCGGCGCCGCCGCCGACGTCGAGAAAATTCGCCGGGCTCATGCCGTAAAGCTTGATGATGTCCATGGTGGCCATGGCGAGGCCGGCGCCGTTGACCATGCAGCCGATGTTGCCGTCCAGCGTCACGTAATTGAGATCGTATTTCGACGCCTCGATTTCCTTGGCGTCCTCCTCGGTCTCGTCGCGCAGCGCTATCACATCGTGATGGCGGTACAGCGCATTGTCGTCGAACGACACTTTTGCGTCGAGCACGCGCAACTCGCCCTGCTTGGTCACGACAAGCGGATTGATCTCAAGCATCGCCATGTCCTTGACGACGAAGGCGGTATAGAGCTGCGTCACCAGCTTTTCCGCCTGCTTGGCAAGATCGCCGCTCAATTTCAGCGCTTTCGCAACAGTACGGCCGTGATGGCCCATGATGCCGGTGGCGGGATCGACCGAGAACGTCACGATCTTCTCCGGCGTGTTGTGCGCGACGTCCTCGATGTTGACGCCGCCTTCGGTGGAGACCACGAACGCCACTTCGGAAGTTTCGCGGTCGACCAGGATCGAGAGATAGAACTCCTTGTCGATGTCGGAGCCTTCCTCGACGTAGAGGCGGTTGACCTGCTTGCCGTGCGGGCCGGTTTGTACCGTCACCAGCGTCGCCTCTAACATCTGCTCAGCGAATTCTATGACCTCGTCTACCGATTTCGCAATGCGGACACCGCCCTTGCCGCCGGCGGACGTCTCCTTGAATTTGCCCTTGCCGCGGCCGCCGGCATGGATCTGGCTCTTGACCACCCAGATCGGGCCGCCGATCGTTTTCGCGGCGGCATACGCGTCGGATGCCCGCAGTACCGGCACCCCCTTCGAGATCGGCACCCCGAACTCGTGCAGCAGCGCCTTGGCCTGATATTCATGGATGTTCATTTGGACGCTCCCGAACCCTCATGTAGCGATTCACGCTAGTTTTGCGGCTGGTATACCATATACCACGACGACTGCAACCCGAACCGCTTCGGTGATTGGAGTACCGAAATCGGATGGTGCGATCGTCGCGGGCAGCTAACCGCGATCAGCGGCCGAGCAGGTCCGGCGCGATCTTCTTGCAGGCATCGACCAGACCCTGCACCGCGCCTACCGACTTGTCGAACGCCTCGCGATCCTTGCCGGCAAGCTCGATCTCGACAATACGCTCGACACCTTTCGATCCGATCACAACGGGGACGCCGACATACATGTCCTTCACCCCGTATTCGCCGGAAAGATAGGCCGCGCATGGCAGCACGCGCTTCTTGTCCTTCAGATAGCTCTCCGCCATCGCGATGGCGGAGGCCGCCGGCGCATAGAAGGCCGAGCCGGTCTTGAGCAAATTGACGATCTCGGCGCCGCCATTGCGGGTGCGGTCGACGATCTCGTCGATCCGCGCCTGCGAGGTCCAGCCCATCTTGACCAGGTCGGGGAGCGGAATGCCAGCCACCGTCGAATATTTCACCAGCGGCACCATGGTGTCGCCGTGGCCGCCGAGCACGAAGGCGGTGACGTCCTCCACCGAGACGTTGAATTCGTCGGCGAGGAAGTAGCGGAAGCGCGAGGAGTCCAGCACGCCGGCCATCCCCACCACCTTCTTGTGCGGCATGCCGGAGGCCTTTTGCAGCGCCCACACCATGGCGTCGAGCGGGTTGGTGATGCAGATCACGAAGGCGTCGGGGGCGTATTTCTTGATGCCGGCGCCGACCTGCT
>JAWVFH010000089.1:0-2632 GCA_033856255.1 Solirubrobacterales bacterium
CGAACTGGCTCGGAAGTACACCGGGGGGCCGTACCCACCGGAGAACATCAAGTCCGAGCGGGTGATGTTGTGGATCACCCCACGACACCAGACCATCGTCGACCAGAGCAGGGGCGTCGAAGGCTGAACGGGTGATGGATCGCCCCCGGGGGCACCCCGCGCTCAGGATGGCTGACGGCACACCGCCAGTGGAGTAGGTGTGGACGATGGCGACGACGAGTGCGACGGTCGTGCGAGAGACCGAGCGTAAGTACGAGGCTCCGGACACGGTCGAGCTGCCGGACCCGGCCGCCGCGCGGACCCGGTGACGTGGCCAGCGCGGCGGACTGATCCGACCGAGCAACGAGCACAACTAGGACCCGGCGGTCGACAGGCCAGTGATCACCCCGTCCCGCGGCGGGCGCACCGCGCCGACACCGGCCGGTGAGCGACCCACCACCTCCGGGCGCATCATGGCCTCCCCCGCGGTTTCGGCGGCGGCTACCTGTCGGTAGCGCGGCGGCCGCAGTGCTACTGGCCCCGCACGGGTGCGCTAGCCAGGATCTCGGGTTGGTGGGCGAGGTAATAAGCGAGCGCATCGTGCACCACGACACCGGCGTTGTTCGCGCCCAGACCCGGTCCCTGCACCATCGCGGTCATCACGAGGGACGGGGCACGGATGGGTACCGCGGCGGTCATCCAGTTGTCGTAGGTGCCCTCCGGCAGCGCCCCGTCCTGCGCGGTGCCGGTCTTGGCCCCGACCGGGGTGGGCAGGTCGGCGAGGCGGGTGGCCGTCCCGCCGGTGACGGCCGCGCGCATGCCGTCCCCGATCGGGCCCAGCGCCGCGGCGAACGGCAGCGGGGTCGGCGGCGGCGCCGGCAGCGCGGCGTAGTGCGTGTGGTCGGCGCCGACGGCCAGGCCGAGGCGCGGGGTCACCAGGCTGCCGGTGGTCACCGCGCCGGTCCACCGGGCGGTCTGCAGCGGCGTCGCGGTGAGATAGCCCTGGCCGATTCCCAGGATGACCGTGGAGCCCGGATACCAGGCGGCCCCGTCCTGGCGCACCGACGCCGGGGTGCCCAGGTAACCGGGGGACTCATCGGGGAGATCGATCCCGCTCGGGCGGCCCACACCCAGGGCGGCGGCGGCGGCGATGATCGCGTCGGGGCCCAGCGCGGTGGCCAGTTGGTAGAAGTACACATCATTCGACCAGGCCAGCGCGCCGACCAGGTCCATCGGACCGAACGGGCGCCAGTTGTTGAACGTGTGGCCGCCGAGGGTGAAGCTGGCGCCGGTCGGGACGGTCCGTGTGGGCGGCAGCACCGGGTGGCAGAGATTCGCGGCGGCGACCACCAGCTTGAAGGTGGAACCCGGCGGCAGGGACGAACCGGTGGCGTGATCGCGCAGCGGACTGCCGGGAGTGTCCGCGAGGGCGCGCAACGCCGCCGAGTCCACCGGCGGGCCATAGATGTTGTTGTCGAACGTGGGCAGACTGGCCAGCGCCAGGAGCTGCCCTGTCCTCGGGTCCAGCGCGACCGCTCCACCCAGCGCGCCCCGCCGCCCGGGCAATGCGGTGGCCAGGGCAGCGGTGAGCTCACGTTGCAGCCCCAGGTCGAGACTCAGCCGCAGGTCTGCCCCAGCCACCGGTTCGGTGCGCGGGCCCATTGCCACCGGCAGCCCATGCGGGTCGACGTAGACGCACTGGCTCCCGTCGACCCCGCGCAGGGTCGGGTCGTACCGCTGCTCGAGCCCGCTCCGCCCGACTATCTCGCCCGAGGGGAGGCCCGGCCACCGCCGCGCCTCCACGGGGGTGGCCACCCCCGTGAAGCCCAGCACCGGCCCCAGCAGGGCACCGGCGGGAGAGGTCCGGTGGATGCCCGGTACGACGGTCACGCCGGGGATCCCGGCTCGGCTGGCCGCCGCCGCGACGACCGGCGGGATCTCGGCCAGTGGCACCGCCAGCGTGGTGGCGGGCGCGGTGTCCAGCGTGGCGCGAAGGGCCGAGGGGGGTTGCCCGGTGAGCCGCGCCAGCTGGGCCAACGCGCCGGGGTCCGCGCGGACCAACGCGGGCACGGCGACGAGCTGGCGGAGCCCGGTGGGGTCGTCCTGGGCCAGCGGGGCGCCGTGCCGGTCCGTGATCGCCCCCCGGGGGGCGGGCAGTCGGATGCACCTCGTCATCTCCTCGAGGGCGGCCGCCGCGAGCGCCGGGCCCTGCACCGCGCGCAACCGCCAGCCGTAGAGCCCAGAGATCACCAACAACAGCGTCAGGCCGAGCGCGCCCACCCGGACCAGGCGCGGCCGGGACCGCGATCCGTGAGCCACCCACAACCGCCGCCGGACTCCGTCGCGGCGAATGCCAAGTGCCACACCCAGCGCGGCCAGGTGCACGACGAGGGCCGAGCCGCCATAGCTCAGCAGCGGGAACGGCACCCCGGCCAGCGGCAACAGGCCGAGGTTGCCACCGACGGATACCACCGTCTCCACCCCGAACAAGATCGCCAATCCGCCGCAGACCAGGCCACCGTGCACGCTGCGCGGCGAGCGGGTGGCCAGGGCGAGCCGCCACACCAACACCAGGGCCGCGCCCAGCGCCACCGCACCCGCCACCGGGCCGTACTGCTCGACCAGACTCGCCACCGCCAGGTCGGTCTCCCGT
>JAWVFH010000090.1:0-5174 GCA_033856255.1 Solirubrobacterales bacterium
GGTGTCGTCCGACATCACCGCGCGCAAGACCTCCGAAATCGAGCGGGAGAATCTGCTGGCGCAACTCGCTTCCGAGCGCACCGCGCTGGCGGAATTGACCGCGACGCTCGAACAGCGTGTCGAGCAGCGCACCGCCGAGCTGATGACGGAAGTAGCTGCCCGCGAAAAGGCGCAGGAGCAGTTACGCCAGGCACAGAAGATGGAAACCATCGGCCAGCTCACCGGCGGCGTCGCGCATGATTTCAACAATCTGTTGATGGCGGTGATGGGCAATCTGGATTTGCTGCGCAAGCGCATTCCCGACGACCCGCGGCTGCACCGGCTGATCGATGGCGCATTGCAGGGCGCCGAGCGCGGCGCTTCGCTGACGCAACGGTTGCTGGCGTTCGCGCGGCAGCAGGACCTGAAAGCCGTGCCGGTCGATCTCGGCGCCTTGATTCAGGGTATGATCGATCTGCTGGAGCGCTCGCTGGGGCCGCGAATCGTGCTGCGCATGGATATTCCGGAGAGCCTGCCGCCGGCGCGCATCGACGCCAACCAGCTTGAGCTTGCGATCCTCAATCTCGCGATCAATGCCCGCGACGCGATGCCCGAGGGCGGCTCCATCGACATCAAGGTGGCGGAATACCGCTCAAGCGGCGACACGACCCTAAGACCCGGCGGTTATCTGAAGGTCTCCGTCATCGATACCGGCAAGGGCATGACGCCGGACATTTTGAAGAAGGCGATCGAACCCTTCTTCTCCTCAAAACCGCTGGGCAAGGGCACCGGGCTCGGGCTCTCGATGGTGCACGGCCTCACGGTGCAGCTCGGCGGTGCGCTGCAGTTGTCCAGCACGGTCGGCAAGGGCACCACGGCGACGCTGATCCTCCCCGTGGCGACTGCGGCGCCGGAAGCCGAGAGCCCCGCGCATGTGGCGCCGAAGGTCAACCGTTCCGCGGTGATCCTGTTCGTCGACGACGACCCGCTGATTGCGATGTCGACCACGGAGATGCTGGAAGATCTCGGACACCGGGTGATCGGCGCCAATTCCGGCCTGCATGCACTCGACATCATCAAGAGCGAGCAGCCGATCGACCTGATGATGACGGATCACGTGATGCCCGGCATGACCGGCATCGAGCTCGCCGCAGCCTCGCGCGCGGTGCGCCCCGCGCTGCCGATCCTGCTCGCCACCGGCGACGCCGACCTGCCCGAGGGCGCGCAGCTCGATTTGCGGCGGCTGGCAATACCCTATCACCAGGACCAGCTGCGCGACCGGCTCGATCAGCTGTTGGGGTGATACAAACGCACCCTCATCCTGAGGAGCCGCGCATCTTGCGCGGCGTCTCGAAGGATGGCCCCGGGTATTTGCGTCCCATCCTTCGAGACGCGGCGAAGGCGCCGCTCCTCAGGATGAGGTGTCACTTGCGGATACGGATGCATCATCCCACCATCCGCTCGCGTCCGGCCCAGAAGCCCGCTTTCAGCAGCTTCTTGTCGACCTTGCCGACGCCGGTCATCGGAAGTTCGGTGACAAATTTTATATGCTTGGGCGCATGCGCCGAGCCTTTTCGCTTCTTCACAAGCTCGATCAGTTCTTCCACGTTGGGCCGGGCGCCCGCACGGGCGACGATAACCGCGGTGACCGCCTCACCCCACTTGTCGTCGGGCACGCCGACCACCGCGACCATCGCCACATCGGCGTGCTGCGACAGCACGTCCTCGACCTCGCGCGGAAAAATGTTGAAGCCGCCGGACACGATCATGTCCTTCTTGCGGTCGAGGATGAACATGTAGCCGCGCTCGTCGGCGCGCGCGATGTCGCCGGTGTGCAGCCAGCCGTTGTTCAGGGTTTCCGCGGTCTGCTCGGGCCGCTTCCAGTATTCGGCCATCACATGCGGCGCCCGCACGCAGATCTCGCCGGCCTCGCCGGTCTCGACTTCCTCATCGTCGTCATCGAGGATTTTCACCTCGCAGGCGGCAATCGGAAAACCGCACGACAAGAACAGTTCCGGCAATTTTGGATCGTGGTCCGCCTTGCGCAGCACCGAGACCGGATAGCATTCGGTCTGCCCGTAAAGCTGCGAGAACACCGGTCCGATCCGCTCGATGCCCTCGACCAGCCGGCTCGGCGACATCGCCGAAGCGCCGTACAGCAGCAATTGCAGCGAGGACAGGTCGGCGTTGCCGAGCGCCGGATGGTCCAGCAGCACGTAGATCATGGTCGGAACGAACAGCGTGAAGTTGATGCGCTCGCGTGCGATGGTCCTGAACACCGCGTCCGGATCGAACCCCTTCAGCATGTGCACGGTGCCGCCGCGCATCAGCGAGGGCAGCACCTTGGTGCCGGCGACATGGCTGATCGGCGCTACGGTAAGATAGCTCGGCGTGTCCGGAATTTCGAAATCGGCCAAAATCGCGTTGGCGAAGCCGCCATATTCGCGATGGGTGCGCAGCGCGCCTTTGGATTTGCCGGTGGTGCCGCCGGTGTAGTTCAGCGTCGCGATGTCGTCGGGACCGGCGAAACAACGCGGCGTCGCAGAGCCCGCCGCATCGATGCCGGCAAGCAGGTCGACGCCATAATCGGCGCGGCCGAGCGTGAAGACATGGCGCAAGCCGGTCGCGCGCGCCGCCAGCTCGCCGCCGCGGAGCAGGAAGCTGTCGGCATCGATGACCAGAATTTCCGCTTCGGAATCCTCGATCTGGAACAGTTGATCGTCGAGCGAACCCAAGGGATGCAGCCAGGTGATCGAGAATCGCGATAGTTGCGCCGCCACCCCGGTGCACCAGCTGTCGGCGCGGTTCGCCGTCAGCAGCGCGACGCGTGTGCCCGGCTGCGCGCCGATCCCCATCAGGACCTTCTGGATACGGCCGATCAGTTCGGTCGTGCCCCGGTAGCTGATCGATCCGCCCGGCCAGCTGAACGCGACCCGGGACGGATAGCGCGCCAGCGCCCGCAGCGTCTGCCCGCAGACCGTCGGAAATGCGTACAGCGGATCGCTCATGTCATCCTCCGGGATTTTGTCATCGGCCTTCGAACGTGCCAATGTTTATCGGCAACGTTAGCATAACGAGTTCGATGCGCGGAATGACAAACGGACACGGCCTTTGAATTCCGCCGATCCATTGGCGCGGTTTCGCGACCGTCTGAGCCTGCCGCTGATCGCGGCCCCGATGTTTCTGGTGTCGGGCATCGATCTCGTGGTTGCGGCGTGCCGCAACGGCGTGATCGGGTCGTTTCCGACGGTGAATTGCCGCAGTTCCGAACAGCTCGATGCGTGGCTCGGCGAGATCGGCGCGCAGCTGCAACGCTATGCCGAGAGCAGCGGATCGAATCCCGCGCCGGTGTGCCCGAACCTGATCGTGCACCGCTCCAATGCGCGTCTGAAGCGGGATTTGCAGGTGCTGCTGCGGCATGCGCCGGAAATCGTCATCACCAGCGTCGGATCCCCGGCGGCCGTGCTGCAGCCATTGCATGATGCGGGCGCGCTGGTGCTTGCGGACGTGGCCAGCATCCGCCACGCCGAGCGCGCGGTGGAAGCCGGCGCCGACGGCCTGGTGCTGCTCACGGCGGGCGCCGGCGGACAGACCGGCTGGCTCAATCCGTTCGTATTCGTCCGCGCGGTGCGCGCCTTCTTCGACGGGCCGCTGGTACTGGCGGGCGGCATCGGCGACGGCCACGCATTGCGGGCGGCGCGATCGCTGGGCTGCGACCTTGCTTATATGGGCACGAAATTCATCGCCACCCGCGAGAGCATGGCCGACCCCCGATACAAGGCGATGCTGGTTGCGAGCAGCGCCGACGATATCTTGCTGACGCGGGCCTTTACCGGCCTGCAGACCAACATGCTGCGTCCGTCGATCGAAGCCGCCGGCCTCGATCCGGACAACCTGGCGGAGCGCGGCGCCATCGACATTGCCGCGGATATCGACATCGGCGCGCGCGAAAACAGGCCGGCGCGCTGGCGCGATATCTGGAGCGCGGGGCAGTCGACCTCGGGCGTGACCGGGGTGATGTCGGTCGACGACCTCGTCGCGCGGACCATCGCCGAATATTTCGCGGACGGACACGGCACGCGCTAGCGATTACCCGCGGTCGCCCAGAGTTCCGGCCTTAACGCTCCGTTAACCAGTCCCGTTCCTACAATCTGCCACCCGGCCGTCCGCCGCGCTCGCGCGCTTGAGGGCGCCCGAGGCGTCAGTTGAGGGGGGGTGCGGCATGGATTTCGAGCTTTCTTTCGAAAAAACCCCGGCGACGATCCGCGAACTGCAGGCCCGGGTGGCGGCGGCGTTTGGACGGCATCCGCTGTGCCGGGACGTGCGGTTCGACATCGTCGGCATGCCCCGGACCGCAAAAGGCAATTGGACCGTCAGCATGCAGTCGGTGGCCCCGGACGCGCTGTGGGAGGCCTCCGAGATTGTCTCCGACATCCAGGACGCCTACGATCTGGCCGCGGCGGCCTGAAAAAACGCCCCGCCACCCCCAACCAGCCGGGTTGCGGCACGGTTAAGCCTTAATTAATGTCCATTTGTGAGGAAGGTTGAGTGCCGTTCGCCGGCTGAAACGGAGTTTTGTTTGACCAGAACGATGACCATCCTGGCGCTGGTGTGTTTTCTGGTCGTCGGCGCGGCCGCCGCCAGCATTCTCGGCCGTGACAGCGTGCCGGCGGTGCGCTCCGAGATGCCGCCGGCCGTGGCCAAGGCCCCGCTCGCGAACCGGGAAGGCAAGAAGGACAAGCTGCCGCTGGCGATGGCATCGCTGCCGCCGACCGCGGACAATCCTCAACAGCTGCCCGAGCCGCTGCGGCAGGCCTTTGCATCCGACAGTCCGTTCGACAAACAGCCCCCGAAGATCGCAGCCCCTTCGTCGATTCCATTCCCCGCCGACAAGCCAAAGGCCGCGGCAAAACCGGCAGTGCAGAAATCCTACGCGCTGCTCAGCGACATCCAGATCGCCGGCATCAAGGAGCGGCTGAAGCTCACCGCGGCGCAGGAGCAGCACTGGCCCGGCGTGGAAAGCGCGCTGCGTGCCATTGCGCGAAAGATCCACGCCACCCGCCAGGCCAATCCCGCCGCCACCGGCGCGCCGATCGATCCCGACAGCACCGAGGTATCGCAGCTGAAATCCGCGGCGATGCCGCTGCTGATACAACTGCGCGAAGACCAGAAGCCTGAAGTGCGCATGCTCGCCC
>JAWVFH010000091.1:0-4247 GCA_033856255.1 Solirubrobacterales bacterium
GAATTTTTGCAATTTTTGAAGCCTGGATGTGTAGCGATGCGGAATGATGGCAACCGATGCATCTTTCAGCTCATCATAGATGATGTCGGGAGATTGATAGAAGAACAGGTCGCTATCGAGGTAGGTCACCCACGCGGCGCTTGTTTCCCGTTGCATTACGAAAAGCATCCACGCCGGCGTGCATGTGAAGTAATATTCGACCGGGCTGCGGTGCGCACGAGTTGCAGCAACCTCGGAATCGGCGGCTTCGAAATCCGCGAGCCGCACCGGCAACAGCGCGGGCAGATCGAGCGCGACCAGGGTTCGGTGACAGGCATCTCCCAGGCACAGCACCCAAAGCCGCGAACCGGGTGCATGCCGCTGCAGCGAATGATAAAGCGCGAGCCCGCGCGACAGGTAGTTGTGATCGAAGTAGGTGCAATAGACGCGATTTGTCATGATGCTTGTTGTCAGTCAGTCCGCGAGACGCCTGCAAGCGGTCGCGGATATATTGCTGCCAGCGCCACCATCGACCATTCCTATAGCAGCGCCGGAGCCGGCGCAATGCGATCGGCGCCGCATAAACCACTGATATAATGCGACTATATCGAAAGCGCGGGAATGCTGTTGCGGGCGATCGAACGGCTCCGCGGCGATTCGCATCGCCCGATCGAGGCCGGTTCAAAAGGAAAAGCGTTTTGAGATGCCGAAGCGCACATGTTAACGAAGCCACTCGAATTTCAATTGCAATCACCATGAAGAGCGTCGCGTATGAACCGCAAGGGTATCATTTTGGCGGGAGGCCGGGGAACGCGGCTGTATCCGCTGACCTTGGCAACATCGAAGCAGTTGCTGCCGGTCTACGACAAGCCCTTGATCTATTATTCATTGACCACGCTGATGCTCGCCGGCATCCGCGAATTGTTGATCATCACCACTCCGGAGGAGATTTCGCAGTTCCAGCGCCTGCTCGGCGACGGACGGCAATGGGGAATCGAACTTTCGTTCGCGATTCAGGACCATCCCGGCGGCATCGCGGAAGCCTTTCTGATCGGCAGGGACTTTCTCGCCGGCAATCCATCGGCGCTGATCCTCGGCGATAACATTTTCTACGGAGATAATTTGCGCGCGCTGCTCCGCGACTCGGCGCAACTTGCTCACGGCGCCACCGTATTCGCGTGCTGGGTCGATGATCCCGAGCGCTATGGGGTCATTGAATTCGACGCATCCCATCGTCCCCTGCGCATCGTTGAAAAGCCGAAAGCGCCGAAATCCAACTACGCCGTCACCGGTCTTTACTTTTACGACGCGCGCGTTGTCGACGTCGTGCGCGACATGAAACCGTCGTCGCGCGGCGAGCTGGAGATCACCGATCTCAATCAATGGTATCTCGAACGCGGCGAGCTGCATGTCGAGCGGTTCGGCCGCGGCTACGCCTGGCTTGACGCCGGCACGCATGAATCGCTGCTCGAGGCCTCGCAATTCATCCACATCGTCGAGAAGCGCCAGGGCCTGAAAATCGCCTGTCCGGAGGAAGTCGCATTTACGCAAGGCTTCATCGATGCCGAGCAGCTGCTGCGCCTTGCCCAACCCATGAAGGGTACGGCCTATGGGCAATATCTCATCCGTCAGGCGGGCATCCGATTTTGACGCGCCTCTGCTAACGCGGGATTGCCGCAATCAACCGGTTACGCAGGACGCCGTTCGCCAACGGAGCGGCGATCAAAGCGACAGCCAGGAGCCAGAGCGTGCATTCAACGGCGAATTGCACCAGACCGGTCCCGGGCATCAGCGACCGGATGATCGTTCCCAATCCCCATCCGCTCAGCGTCACCAGAGCCATGACCGCGGCCAGAAACGCGACATGCCGAAGCGGTTGCTGAAGCGTCTGCCTGATAATGATCAGCCCCAGCAGCCCGAACTGAACGAAGAGATCGCTGGCGACGATGGCGATCGCGGCACCGAGCGGTCCCATCGGCGGGATCAGCACCACCGACAGGATGAGGAAAACGGCGAGTTGCAGCCCCTTCGTGCGCGCCAGCAGCTCTCCGCGATTGCTGTAATTCGCGTAAGTGAGCGCCAGAATTGAGGGCGCAATGACACTGGTGCCGATCAGCAGGGTAACCGTCAGCACCGGATCGTAGGCAATGACGCCGCGGGTCCAGAGTGCAAAGAAATCCGGCCAGAATGCCAGCAGCCCGGAAACCACGAGACTCGCCAGCAAAGTCACGAACAACGACCCGCGGGCATAAAGATCTCGCAACTGTTGCTTCAAGCCGACGGCATAATCGTGACCGAGCTCTGCCGCCAGCGGAAGCGTCGTCTGGATGCATAGTGCGCGCAGCAGCCCCGCGGCGACGCGCGTGAGGCCCCATTGCGCCACGGCGACGCGATCGGACACAAAAGCGCTGACCAGCAGCACCGGCAAGTTGAGCAGCGCCAGTTCCGTAACGTTTGCAACGGCAAACGGCGCGGCGATACGAAATTGGCCGATCACCCAGGGCCAGGATTGCTCAGCGCGCGCGCCACGCAAAAACGGAAACAAACGAGGCGCGTCGATCGCAAGAAAATAGGCTGAAATGGCAAGTTGAGTTGCGGCATAGGCAATGGTTACCGCGAGCAGGCTTCCGGTCGTGACGATGGCAACCAGTTGACAGAGCTGCGACACCAGCATCGCCCAGCTCTGAATCTTCACCGCGCGCCCGTACAGGCCGCGGGCGCGATACAATCCCGATACGAGATTGTTCGGCAATGTCAAAAGCATGCCGATCGTCATGACCATGAAGGCCGCGTCGAACTGCGAGGTTGCCTGGAATCCGAAGGCGGCGGACGGAGGCAGCAACCACGCAACGGCCAGCAGCACCACGGCAAGCAGTCCGGCGAGCCCGAGATAGATTCGCAGCATCGCGGCATAGAATCGGGCGGTCCGGCCGTGGCAGTCGGCGCCGGATTTGAATGCGAGAAACCGGTTGATGCTGCGGGACTGCAGACCCGCGTCCGCAATCAGAACGAGATTTCCCGCGGAGTAAATGGCAAGCCACGCGGCCAGCACGTCGCTGGTCCAGAAATGCAGGAAAACCGGGATCAAGGCGACCTGCTGCGTAATCCCCAAAACCATCTGGAAGAGATTTGCGGACCACCCTGCAAAAAGCCGCCGCGCGCGGCTTTGGCCCGAAACCATCATCGGGACCTCCCCACCGACGCGCGCATCAACCGGACACAGGTCAAGCTCGAAACCCTCTTCGATCACAAGCGGCTAACAGCCAAATGGCCGGTTGTCGATAGTTCAGCGGGCACGCGACCCGGCATGGCGGCGGATCCATCAGTCCGGCCGTCGATTTCAAGCGACAAACCCGCCACTTTGCGCGCGCCTCGATTTCCGGCCGGCGCAGTGCTATTGACGCCGGTACCGATCACCGAATATCGCGATGGTCTGGCGGCGCGATCGATTGAACCGATGCATGCTCCTGCGCCAACTCTGTTTGCAAGCCCGCGAAGTGGGAAAAAGTGACGACTGAACCGATCCCATTCAATCGGCCTTATGCGACGGGCGACGAACTCGTCTACGCAGCCGAGGCGCAACGCAATCACCATCTTTCCGGCGATGGCTCTTTTACGAAGCGCTGCCATCAATGGATCGAGGAGCGAACCGGCTGCGCCAGGGCGCTGCTGACCCATTCCTGCACGTCGGCGCTGGATTTGGCCGCGCTGCTGCTGGATATCGAAAGCGGCGACGAGGTCATTCTGCCGTCCTTCACCTTCGTCTCGACCGCGAATGCATTCGTGTTGCGGGGCGCGGTTCCGGTGTTTGTCGATATCCGCGAAGACACCCTTAATCTGGATGAACGGCTGATCGAGGCCGCCATCACGCCGCGCACGCGGGCGATCGTGCCGGTGCACTACGCCGGCGTTTCCTGCGAGATGGATGCCATACTTGCGATCGCGGGGCGACACGATCTGTGGATCGTGGAGGACGCGGCGCAGGGAATCATGGCGGCCTATAAAGGCCGCGCGCTGGGCGCGATCGGCGATCTCGGCGCGTTCAGCTTTCACGAAACCAAGAACATCATTTCGGGCGAAGGCGGCAGCCTGCTTGTCAGCGATCCCGATCTGGCTCCCCGGGCCGAGATCATGCGCGAAAAGGGGACCGACCGCGGCCGTTTCTTTCGCGGCGAAGTCGACAAATACACCTGGCAGGATGTCGGCTCGTCATTCCTGCCGGGTGAATCGACCGCGGCATTCTTGTGGGCTCAACTGCAACAGGCGCA
>JAWVFH010000092.1:0-5423 GCA_033856255.1 Solirubrobacterales bacterium
ACGCAGCGCAGCGCGTAGCTCTTGCGAAGCGGTGCGCTGCAGAGCCGGGGCCCAGCTATCTTCGCTAAACCGGGGTCCCGGCTCTGCGGAGCGGCATGAAGAATGCCGCACCGCGTCCGGGACACGATCCTGATGTCTGAGGAATCAATGACACAGCAACTTGCCCCCATCGACGTCCTCGAATCGCTGCTGCGCGAACGCTACTCCGTCCGCGCCTTCAAACCCGAGCCGGTGCCGCGCGAAACCATCGACCGCGTGTTTAACGCGGCGCAGCGCACCGCGTCGTGGTGCAACAGCCAGCCCTGGCAGGTCATGATCGCGAGCGGGCAGGCCAAGGAAAAATTTCGCAAGGCTATTTATGCCGAGGCCGCATCCGGCGCGGCGCAGGACGGCGACTTCGAATTTCCGCGCGAATATCTCGGCGTCTATCTGGAGCGGCGCCGCGAAAGCGGCTTTCAGCTTTACAACACGCTCGGCATCGCGCGCGGCGACAAGGCGGCCTATGCGAGACAGGCGCTGGAGAACTACAATTTCTTCGGCGCGCCGCATGTCGCCATCATCCACACCGACGAGGCGCTGGGCATTTACGGCGCGATCGATTGCGGCGCCTATGTCGGCAATTTCATGCTGGCGGCGCAGGCGCTAGGCCTCGGCACCATTCCGCAGGCAGCGCTTGCGCGCCATTCCGGCATGATCCGCCGGCATTTCAAGCTTGCCGACGACCGCCGCGTGGTGTGCGGCATTTCGTTCGGCTTTGCCGATCACGCCCACAAGATCAACAGCTACCGCACCTCGCGCGCCGGCATCGCCGAGACGGTGAGGTTTGTCGAGGAGTAAGCGCCGTCATCGTGTCCCGGACGCGGTGCGGCATTCTTCATGCCGCTCCGCAGAGCCGGGACCCCGGTTAGGTAAGCAAGCTAGTTAAGCAAGCAAGCTGGACCCCGGCTCTGCAGCGCACCGCTTCGCAAGTGCTACCCGCTGCGCTGCGTCCGGGGAACGTCGCTCAGCTCGCACCATCCGCGCTGATGACGTCGCCGAACAGCTCCCACTTCTCGCCCTTGAATCTCATCAGCTGCAGGCTGCTGATGGGCGCGTAGTCGTTGGGGCCGGTGTTGATCTTGATGCCCGGCAGCAGGACCTCGGTGCGGAAATCCTTCAGGCTCGCCGCCTGCTTCATGACGTTTTCGCGGGTGAGGGTGTCGCCGCACATCTGCAGCACCTTCACCATCGTCTGGGCGACGCCGTAGCCGACCACGACCGAGCCGTCGAGCTTGTCGCCGTCCGGAAAATCCTTGGCGAGGAAGGCGTAGAATTCCTTCATGCCGGCATCGTTGTCCCACTGTTTGTCGGAAGGGTCCTTCAAGTAGGCGGCGGAAATGATGTCCTGCGAATTCTCGTAGCCGGCCGGCTTGATCACGCTGCCGACCGAAGCCGAGACGTTGTTGAGGAAGTGCGTCGGCTTCCACTGGATCTCGGCCATCTTCTTGATCGCCTGCGCCGCGAATTTCGGCGTCGAGATGTTGACGAAGATGTCGGCATTGGTCGATTTCAGCTTGACGATATGGCTGTCGATCGAAGGCTCCGAGGTCTCGAAACTTTCCTCGATCACGATCATCGAGGCCGCCTTGGCGCCGAGCCCGTCCTTCAGGCCTTTCAGGTAGTCCTTGCCGTAATCGTCGTTCTGAAACAGCACCGCGATTTTGGCGTTGGGCTTCTCCTTGAGGATGTACTTCGCGTAGATCTGGGTTTCGCTCTGGTAGTTCGGCTGCCATCCCATGGTCCACGGAAAGTCCTTGGGATCGTTCCACTTGGTGGCGCCGGTGGCGACGAACAGCTGCGGCACCTTCTTCGAATTCATGTATTTCTGAATCGCCGAATTCGGCGGGGTGCCGAGCGAATTGAAGATGAACAGCACTTCGTCGCTCTCGACCAGCTTGCGCGCCTGCTCGACTGTTTTCGGCGGGCTATAGGCGTCATCGTAGCTGATGAAATTGATCTTGCGGCCGTTGATGCCGCCGGCATCGTTGATCTTCTTGAAATAGGCCGCTTCGGTCTTGCCGATCACGCCATAGGCGGAGGCGGGCCCGCTATAGGGCATGATGTTGCCGATCTTGATTTCGGTGTCGGTCGCGCCGGTGTCGTATTTCTTCTGCGCTAGCGCGCCGCTTGCGGAAGCGGCGAGCAGCGCGAACGCGGTTGAAAAAATGGCAAGTTTGGTAGTGGCAACGGGCATTCCGGTTCTCCCTTAAGAATAATGTGGCGTGGGTGTCCCGGCTTCCCTTGAGCGGAAGCCTTTCGGGATGGCCGGCATTGAATATCATTTGCAGAGCGTCTTCAACAAAAAGCCCCCCGCGCGATGCGCGAGGGGCTGCTGCTTTAGTAGTCAGTTAACGCGCCGGCGCGTCAGCCGCCGACGTCCGCGCTGATGATTTCGCCAAAAAGGTCCCATGTGTCTCCCTTGAACCGCATCAGTCGCAATTGCGCCAGCGGAGCAAAATCGGTGGCGCTGGTGTTTACCTTGATGCCGGGCAGCAGGCCGCCAAGTTCAAGGTCCTTGATGCCGGCCGCCTGCTTCATGATGTTCTCGCGCGTAAGGTTATCGCCACATGCCTTCAGAACATGAACGAGACCTTGTGCGACGGTGTAGGCGTACATCACGGAGGCGTCGGCGCGATTGGCTTCGGGGAAATACTTGTCCAGGAACTCGTTCCAGGCCTTCATGCCGGCATCGGTCTTCCACTGCGGATCGGTCGGATCCTTCAGGTAATTCGACGAAATAATGTCCTGTGCGTTTTCCTTACCGGCGGGAGTGATAACGCTGCCGATCGAGGCCGACACGTTGTTGAGGAAATGCAGCGGCTTCCATCCGATTTCGGCATTTTTCTTGATGGCCTGGGCTGCGAATTTCGGCGTTGTGATGTTTATGAAGACATCCGCATTGGTCGATTTGAGTTTGACGATGTGCGAATCGATTGTCGGCTCGGAAGTCTCGTAGCTTTCCTCGATCACGATCATCGACGCTGCCTTGGCGCCGAGGCCGTCCTTCAGCCCTTTCAGGTAGTCCTTGCCGTAATCGTCGTTCTGGTAAAGCACGGCGATCTTGGCATTCGGTTTTTCCTTCAGGATATATTTGGCGTAGATCTGCGTTTCGCTCTGGTAGTTGGGCTGCCAGCCCATGGTCCATGGAAATTCCTTGGGGTCATTCCATTTGGTGGCGCCGGTGGCGACGAACAGCTGCGGCACCTTCTTTGAATTCAGGTATTTCTGGATTGCCGTATTCGGCGGCGTACCCAGCGGGTTGAAGACGATAAGAACTTCATCGCTCTCCACCAGCTTGCGGGCCTGCTCCACCGTCTTGGGCGGGCTGTAGGCATCGTCATAGCTGATGAAATTGATCTTGCGGCCGTTGATGCCGCCCTCGGCGTTGATCTTCTTGAAGTAGGCCTCTTCGGTTTTTCCGATCACGCCATACGCGGACGCCGGTCCGCTGTAGGGCATAATATTGCCGATCTTGATTTCGGTGTCGGTGGCGCCGGTGTCGTATTTCTTTTGCGCAAGCGCGCCGCTCGCGGATGCGGCAAGGACGACAAAGGCAGCCGAAAGGGTCGCCAGTCGCAGTTGGATAGCGGGCATCGTTGATCTCCCTGGATCGTGTGAAATGTGTCACGGTTTTTGATCGGGAGCACTTTGCGGCTCTTGGGCCGCCATTGAATACCTTTCGCCGGTCGCCAGCAAGAAAAAGCCCCCTGCGACCTTTGTCGCAGGGGGCTTTTGATGTTTTTGGTTAGCGGCCGAAAGACCGCGAGACGGAATATCAGTTGGTGATGTCGCCGCTGATGATATCGCCGAACAGGTCCCACTTCTCGCCCTTGAACCGCATCATCTGCAGCTGGCTGATGGGAGCAAAATCGGTGGCGCTGGTGTTGATCTTGACGCCGGGCAGCAGGGTGTCGGGCGCAAAATCCTTCAAGCTCGCCGCCTGCTTCATGACGTTGGCGCGGGTGAGATCGTCGCCGCACATCTCAAGCACCTTGGCCAGCGTCTGGGCGGCGCCGTACCCGTACACCAGCGCGCCGTCGGCCTTGTCGGCGCCCGGCATGTACTTGTCGATGAAGGCGATCCACTTCTTGAAATCGGCATCGCTGGTCCACTGCGGATCGGCGCCGTCCTTGGCGTAAGCCGCCGACAGCACGCCCTGACTGGCATCAAGTCCAGCCGGCTTCATCACGCCGCCGACCGACGCCGAGACGTTGGAGACGATGTGCAGCGGCTTCCAGTCGATCTCGGCGATTTTCTTGATCGCCTGGGCTGCGAATTTCGGCGTGGTGATGTTGATGAAAACATCGGCGCCGGTGGATTTCAGCTTGACGATATGGCCATCGATCGAAGGCTCCGAGGTCTCGTAGCTTTCCTCGGCGATGATCATCGACGCCTTGGCGCCGAGGCCGTCCTTCAGGCCCTTGAGGTAGTCCTTGCCGAAATCGTCGTTCTGATAGAACACCGCGATCTTGGCGTCAGGCTTCTCCTTCATCAGATACTTGGCATAAATGCGTGCCTCGCTCTGGTAGGAGGGCTGCCAGCCCATGGTCCAGGGAAAATCCTTCGGGTCGTTCCACTTGGTGGCGCCGGTGGCGACGAACAATTGCGGCACCTTCTTGCCATTGAGGTATTTCTGGATCGCCGTGTTCGAGGGCGTGCCGAGCGGATTGAACACCACCAGCACTTCGTCGCTCTCGACCAGCTTTCGTACCTGCTCGACGGCCTTCGGCGGTGAGTAGCCGTCGTCATAGCTGACGAAATTGATCTTGCGGCCCTTGATGCCGCCATTGTCGTTGATCATCTTGAAATAGGCTTCTTCAGTCTTGCCGATCACGCCGTAGGCCGAGGCAGGCCCGCTGTAGGGCATGATGTTGCCGATCTTGATCTCGGTATCGGTGGCGCCGGTATCGTATTTCTTCTGGGCGAGGGCGCTGCCGCTGGTGGCAGCGAAAGCGATGACCGCCGTCGAGAACGCGGCGATTCGTAGTTTTTGTTTGGAAAGCATAACTTCTCCTTTTAGTTTTTCCTGATCTTGCCGATCAGGCTCTGGGCGACGAACGCCACCTGCCTTGCGCCGTGAGGAACAAGGAAGATGACAATGAACAGCAGGACTCCGAACACCGCGCCGGAGAGACCTTTCGAAATCCCCTCCGCGATGTTGGGAACGAAGACGATGAAGGCGGCACCTACGATGGATCCCGGCAGCCATCCGACGCCGCCGACCACCATGCCCAGAAACAGCGCGATCGCGAGCTGTATGGTGTAGCTGTCGGGGGCGACGAATTGCACGGCGATGGCGCCGAGGCCGCCGGCGACGCCGGTGATGCCCGCGCTGATGCCGAACGCCAGGGTCTTGTACAGCGCGACATCGACGCCCATGGCGG
>JAWVFH010000093.1:0-2959 GCA_033856255.1 Solirubrobacterales bacterium
GTGATCGCCGAAACCGTGCCGCGCAGCCGCACCAGGCCGGGCTGGCTCGTGGTGCGAGGCCTGCGCATCGGCGCCATCAACTATCACATCGAGCTCAAGGCCGCGCATACGCTGTGGTCGCGGGCAAGGCTGCTGGCCAAGATGTTCGCGATGCTGCCGCTGTCGCTGGTCCGCGCCGGCCGTCTGGTGGTCACGGAACACAAGGCCATCATCGCCCTGCATCCGATGACGGTCGCCGCCGGCAGCGCATTGGCGGCGATAGGCATCGAACCGCAACCCTACAAAGCCTCGAAGATCCTGCCGTGAGCGTCGTCGCCGCAAACGAGATCCGGACCCTCGTCCATCAAATCCGCCGCCGGCAGGTGATGGACGTGGTGCGGGCCGCGGCGTTCATTGGGACCTTGCTGCTGGTCTGGGTTTCGTTGCGCCCGTTCGTCGATCTAAGCGGTTCGCAATTGAGGGACCTTACCACCGGCAATGAAACGCCGACCTATGCCGCGTTCGGATGCCTGGCGCTGCTGACGGTGGGGCTGGCGATGCGCGACAACATGCGCGGGCTGGCGACGCTGCTGTCGCCGGGTTTTGTCCTGTTCGGAGGCTGGGTATTGGTCACGGTGGTGCTGTCGCTCGATCCCAGCACCTCGATCCGCCGCTTCGCGCTCACGGCCTGCGTCATCGCGGTGGCGTCGACGCTGATGCTGCTGCCGAAATCGCAGGCCGAACTGATGCGCTGGCTCAGCATTGCGACGCTGGCGTTGCTGGCGATCTGTTATCTCGGCATCTTGCTGGCGCCGAACCTGTCGATCCATTTGACGACCGATGCGCAGGAGCCGGCGCTGGCCGGCGACTGGCGCGGCTCGTTCGGTCACAAGAACGGCGCCGCGCCGGTGATGGTGCTGTTGCTGTTCATCGGGATTTACCTCGCCCGTTTGGGAGCGGTGCTGTCGGGAGCCGCGATCATTGGTTTGGCTGGATTGTTTCTGCTGTTCTCCGGCGGCAAGAGCGCACTGGCGCTGTGCATCGCGGTCTTCCTGCTGACCGGCCTCGTTGCGGTGATCAAGCGGTTCTGGCTGCGCGCGCTCATATGCTTCACGCCGCTGCTGACGCTGAACTTGCTCAGTGTCGGCACGGTAGTGAGCGACGGGCTGGAAAACATTGCGAAAACGTTGCCTCTCGACACCACCTTCACCGGCCGCACCGATATCTGGACCTTCGCATTTCAGGCGCTGCAGGAACGGTTGTCGACCGGCTACGGTTTTGCGGCTTTCTGGGGCTCCAGCTCGATCAAGGATCTGCCCGAGGGCAAGGAGTGGGCGGAGTTCGCCTCGCACAGCCACAACGGCTATCTCGATACCGCGCTGGCGATGGGCCTGCCGGGGCTGCTGCTGCTGATCGTGGTGCTGGTGATCGGGCCGTTGAAGAATTTCCACGCGGCGGACCGCGGCGGCAACAACGGCGCGTTGTCGACGATGCTGCTGCAGATCTGGTTGTTCGGGCTTTATCTGTCGTCGATGGAAAGCTTCTTCCTCGACCGCGCCGATCCCATCTGGTTCACGTTTTTGCTGGCGGTGTTCGGTCTGCATTACCTTGCGCGTTTCCGGGTCAGCGATTGAGTTCTGTGTCCCGGACGCGGTGCAGCGCTCTTGCGCTGCTCCGCAGAGCCGGGACCGTTACAGATGCTGCCTTTGTTACGGCCCCGGCTCTGCAGCGCACCGCTTCGCAAGAGCTACGCGCTGCGCTGCGTCCGGGGCACGAGTCAGAGTTGCGCCCGCACCGCCTCCGCCGCATCGCGCCACCAACCGTCGAAATCGAACGGCGCATGCACCGACGGCCATTTCAGCGCCGACACGATCCTGTCGGCATAAACCTCATCGCCGGACCCGCGCGGCACCAGCACCACGGCGCCGCGGTCGATCAATTCCTTGAAGCGCGGGTGATGATCGAACTCGTGCTGCTGCGCCGGGCCGGTGACGATGACGGGCCGGCCGGACTGGACGCCGGTCAGCACGCTGGAGCGCCGCGCGGTGAGACCCTCGTCGAGGGAAAAGCAGAACGCGTCGATCTCGCTGAACAGGCCGAACACTTCGTGATCGGACGCGACGTAGCCGCTGACAATGACATCGTCGGTCAAGCCGAGTTCGGCGGCGCGGGCGTAGAACTTTTCTTCCACTTTGTCGACGCCGCGGATGAACGATCCGACGTAGACGACCAGCGGCTTGAGCCCGTGCGCTTTCAGGATCGCGCCGATGTTGAGCAGCGCATTCGGCTGCTTGCCCGGATAGATCGATCCGAAATGGCCGATCACGAGACGGCCGCTCGCGCGCGCCGCGGCGAGCTGTTGCCGGAGTTTTGAATCGGTAATTCCGGCCGGGGCCTCGATATTCGGCGGCAGCGGCGCCAGTACGCATTTGCGCGCCGTCCAGCCCACCACGGAATCGCCCTCGAGTTCGCGCCGCACCAGCGGCGAGAACATCACGATGGTGTCGGCCAGCAGCAGCGCCGGCATGTAGCTGATGCGCCGCAGCCAGTGCAGCCCGCCCCATTCGTGCTGGATCAGAACCGCGCGCCCGCCGCGCAGCCGCGCGATTCCCAGCGCCAGCAGCGGACGGACGATCACGCGTTTCCACGCTACCATCGGAAAGTTGCAGACCACGCTTCGCGCGGCTCCGACCGCGCGCCAGATATCGCCGATCGATCCTTGTGTCCGCGTCAGGGTTAACGAAACGCAACTGCCGGGCTCAAGCTTTTCGACCGCTTCCTGCAGCAGCCGGGTGAATTGCCCGACGCCGCAAATCATGTGCGGCCCCGCGCCGACAAACAGCGCCTGATATGCGGGTTCTGACGTCATCGCGTTAGCCATAACCCGCAAGCCTTAGCTTCCGGTAAGCGGCGCCGCCCGGCGTGCGGCACTCTTCTTGCCAGATAGGCTACGAGACTAGCCGGCGCGTCTCATAACGGG
>JAWVFH010000094.1:0-2993 GCA_033856255.1 Solirubrobacterales bacterium
TGGCCGGATTCCTGCCGCCCTCGGTCGGGGCCGTCACGCTCGACGGGGTCCCGGTCTGGCGCAACGAGGGCGCCTACCGGCAGATCGGGCTGGTCCCGGAGACGGAAGCCGTGTACGACACGTTGACCGGGTATCGGTTCGTGCTTGCCAACGCCTCGTTGCAAGGGTTGGCCGATCCGGGTGCGGCCACGTCGGCCGCGTTGGGTCTGGTCGAGATGCAGGAGCCTGCTGGGCGGCGCATTTCGACGTACTCGAAGGGCATGAAGCAGCGGATCAAGATGGCCGCGGCGCTCGTCCACGAGCCGTCGGTGCTGCTGCTCGACGAGCCCTTCAACGGGATGGATCCGCGGCAGCGGCTGCACCTGATGGACCTGCTCCGCAAGATGGGCGCGGACGGGCGGACGGTGCTGTTCAGCTCGCACATCCTGGAGGAGGTGCAGCAGGTCGCGACGCAGATCGAGGTGGTGGTCTCCGGGCGGCACGCGGCCTCCGGCGACTACCGCGCGATCCGCACGCTGATGACGGACCGGCCGGTGCTCTACCGGTTGCGCTCCAGCGACAACCGCCGGCTCGCGTCGGCACTGATCGGCGACGCCTGTACTTCGGGCCTCGATCTCGACGGAACCGCGTTGGCTGTGCAGGTGATCGACTTCGAACGCTTCAGCCGGCTGGTGCCGGGTCTCGCGCGGGAGCTCGGCATCCGGCTGCTCGAGGTCGCGCCGACCGACGAGTCGCTCGAGAGCGTCTTCTCCTATCTCGTCGGGAGGCGCTGATGATCCGCACGATCGCTGCTTTGACGTTCTCCACCTTGTTCGGTCACCGGCGCGGGCTGCTGCTGTTCATCCTGCCCGGCGTGCTGCTGGCGTTGTGCGTCCTGTTGGCGTTGACGGTCGACGACACCGCAGACTTCAGTGCGGCGTTGCTGCTGCAGTTCGGGCTCGCGGTGATCGTGCCGCTGATCTCCCTGATCGCAGCGACCGGCGCGATCGCGACCGAGATCGACGACGGCTCGATCGTCTACCTGCTGAGCAAGCCGATCAAGCGCTCCGCGATCATCCTCACCAAGGCCGCCGTCGCGATCGGCGTCATCTTCGTCCTCGCCGCCGTCCCGATGTTCCTCAGCGGCCTGATCCTGGACCACTCCGACCCCGGTACGGCGGTCGCCTTCGGCATCGGCACCCTGGTCGCCGGCATCGCCTACACCGCGATCTTCATCGCCCTTTCGGTCATCTCCGGCAACGCCGTCACCATCGGCCTCTTCTACGCGCTGCTGTGGGAAAGCGTCATGGGCCAGTACGTAGCCGGCGCCCGAGCCTTGTCGGTCCAGCAATGGACCCTCTCCCTCATCCACAAACTCTCCGACGCCCCCCACCTGGACCCCGCCGTAAAACTCCCCATCGGCGCCTTTCTCCTGATCGTCGTCACCGCAGCAGGCCTGGTCCTAGCCACCACCCGCCTCCGCTCCCTAACCCTCGCCTCCGCGGAGTAGCACACCTCGAATCAGTGCGTCGGCAGCATCCTGCAGGAATTCCTATACACTAGAACCATTGGTGTCGAGGATTTCCTACAGCGGAGGTGGCGTGATGGCAAAGACAAGCGACGAGCTGCTGACCGAATTGCCCGATACCTTCCGCTACACGGAGGCGCTGGAGCAGATCAACGAACGCCACCTTCGCAGGCTCATCGCGGAGGGCCGGATCACGCTCCTGTCGCGCGGCCTCTACCGTAAGAGCGACTGGCTGGGCGACGACGATCTGATCGAGATCGCAGCCAAATCCCCGAAGGCCACGATCTGCCTCCGCTCGGCGCTGGCAAGGCACGACCTGATCGACGACATCCCTGCCGAGATTGACATCGCGATCCCGCGCGGTTCCTGGGCACCCAAGACGATCAGCCCAGTCCGGTGGCGGAGCTTCGACCCCGACACCTTCGAGATCGGCCGAGAACTCCTGGACATCGAGGGCGGGCAGAAGATCGGGATCTACTCCGCCGAGCGGAGCATCATCGACGCCTTCCGACTGCGCCACCTCGACGGCGCCGACCTGGCCAACGAAGCACTCAAGCGCTGGCTGCGACAAGGCGGCCAGCCCTCGGAACTACTGCGGATGGCCAAGGCCTTCCCGCGCGCACTCACCCGCTTGCGCCAAACGATGGAGATACTCCTTTGAGCCGCATCTCGCGCGGAACGCCGGCCGGCGACGCGTACCTCGACCTCAAAAGCCAGGCAAAACTGACTGGCCGTGCAACCCAGGAACTTCTGCAGCTGTATGTCCTCGAAGGATTCCTGGCGCAACTCGCTGCCAGCGACCTGCGCGACCAGTTTGTTCTCAAGGGCGGTGTTCTCCTTGCCGCCTTCGAGACACGTCGCCCAACCAAGGACGTAGACCTCGCTGCCCTCGATCTCTCCAACTCCACCGGGGCGGTACTCGCTGCGGTTCGAACGGTGCTCGAGATGCCACCTGCAGAGAACGACGGCATCGAGTTCTTCCCAGAGACCGCTACCGCAGACGTCATCCGGGACGAGGACCAGTACTCCGGTGTTCGGGTTCATGTCCATGCCTGGCTCGCCAGCGCGAAGCTGCCGTTTCACGTCGACGTCAACGTCGGCGACCCGATCTGGCCGGCACCGACGACAGTGTCGATCCCGCGACTTCGCGGCGGTGCCCCGATCCAGCTATCCGATGCACATGATCCATGCCGAGAAGATCGTGACGGCCGTACAACGAGGCACCGCCAACACCCGATGGCGCGACTTCGGCGACATCTTGACGCTTTCGCGCCGCCACTCCGTCGACGGCTCGGACCTGCAACGCGCAATCCGGGAAGTCGCCCGCGGGCGTGCCACGGTTCTTGCCCCGTTGGCAGAGATCCTCGATGGAGTCCTGCGATTCGCCGACCCACCGCTGCTGGGCCAGGTCAGCAACCTGACATGGACACCAGGTAAGGGGAACTGGAGGTAGGTGCCCGCTACTCCGCCGACTAGCCTCAGACGA
>JAWVFH010000095.1:0-5626 GCA_033856255.1 Solirubrobacterales bacterium
CAACACCCACCGTCGGCACAGCTCGCTGAATATGCTCACTCCGACCGAGTTCGAAGAACTACACCTACATCCCATCAACGTCGGCTGACTCCAGAACCCCGACTCCACGATTTCAGGGGTAGATCAAGGTCTCCGCCAAACCCAGCCTGGCTCAGTTCTCGGCGCTGACGCGGTTGGGCTGCAGGGCCAGCGTGCCGTAACCGAGCTGCGGGATCGCGGTGCCGTCGTGGAGGGTGATGGTGGGGACCGTGACGTTGGTCATGTTGTTGGTTCCTTGCGTCTTGGGTTGTGGGGTCGGTCACGCGGCACCGTGGCCGTCCTCGGCCGTCCGGCTATGGCGTGACGAGGACCTTGAGCGCCGTGCGGTCGGCCATGTCCTGGTAACCGGCGGGGACGCCGTCGAGGTCGGTGGTGACATCCAGGACCTTGCCGGGCTCGATCGTGCCGTCGAGGATGTCGAGCATGAGCTGATCGATGTAGGCGCGCACCGGGGCGGGGCCGCCGGCGAGGCGGACGTTGTGGCGAAACAGGCTGCCGAAGCCGATCGGTGCCTCTTCGTATTGGGGAACGCCGACGCGGCTGATGACACCCCCGGGTCGGACGATGCCGAGCGCCTGCTCGTAGGCACCCATGGCGCCGACGGCCTCGATCACGACGTGCGTGCCGTCTCCGCCGGTGAGCTCTCGCACCTGGGTGATGCCCTCCTCGCCGCGGCCGGCGACGACGTCGGTGGCGCCGAACGCGCGGCCGAGGTCGGTGCGCGCGGTGTGGCGGCCCATGAGGATGATCTCCTCGGCCCCGAGGCGCTTGGCCGACAGGACGGCCAACAGGCCGACGGCGCCGTCCCCGATGACCGTCACACGGGTGCGCTCGTTGACGCCGCCGGCCACGGCCGCGTGGTAGCCGGTGCCGAGGACGTCTGAGAGCGTCAGCAGCGAGGGAATGAGTGCCGAGTCCTCAGCGGTGGGCAGCGTGACGAGGGTGCCGTCGGCGTAGGGAACGCGGATGGCTTCGGCCTGCGCGCCTTCGTCGGGAATGCCGTCCCAGAAGGCGCCGTGGGCGCAGGAGGTCTGCAGGCCTTCCTGGCAGAAGTCGCAGGTGCCGTCGGAGATGGCGAACGGGCTGACGACGAGGTCGCCCCTGCTGACGCTGCTGACGTCTGAGCCGGTGTCCTCGACGATGCCGATGAACTCGTGTCCCATCCGGGCGGGTTCGTCATCGGCAGACCGCGACCCATAAGGCCAGAGATCGCTGCCGCAGATGCACGAGGCGGTGATGCGAACCAGCGCGTCGGTCGGGTGCTTGATGACCGAGTCGGGGACGTCCTCGATACGGACGTCGCCGGCGCCGTGCATGATGGTTGCGCGCATTGGTGGTGGTCCTTTCGGTTTCCTAGTTGATGACGTCGGAGTGACGTCGTTCGGTCATGACGATCGCCGTCGTGGGGATCACGGTCAACGCGGCGATCACGGTGCCGACGACGGCGGGTCCGGTGTCGCCGAGGCTCGAGTCCAGCGTGATGCCGGCGATCCAGGAGCCGACGGCGGTGCCGAAGTTGAAGGCCGAGACGGTCAGCGCCGACCCGAGGGTGGGCGCACGGCCGGCGAACCGGACAGCCAGTGCGATCAACACGGGGTTGATCCCGAGCCCGAGGCCCAGCGCGGCGACCAGGGCGATCGTCGGCGCGGCCACGCTGGAGACGACGCAGATCACCAGCAGCAGGACGGCGGTCATCACCGGCGCGAAGATGATCGTCGCCTGCGGCCGCACGTCGCCGAGACGGCCGCCGATGATGAAGCCAACGAGCGCGCCGACGCCGAAGCCGGCGAGCACCAGCGGCACGAGGCCGGAGGCGACACCCGCCCGATCGGTCAGCAGCGGCGAGATGTAGGTGTAGGTCGAGAGCACGCCGCCCGTCGTCGCCGCACAAGCCCCCAGCACCAGCCACAGCCGACCGGAACGCAGAGCAGAGAGCTCTGACCGGATCGACACCGGCTGCTGGTCGGGCGCGTCGTGCGGCACGTAGCGGGCGATCAGCCCGATGGCGAGCACGGCGAGGACGGTGAGCGCCCAGAACGGTCCCCGCCAGCCGACGACCTGGCCGCCGAAGGCGCCCAGCGGCACGCCGACGACGTTGGCGAACATCGCGCCGGCACCCACGACGCCGAGGGCGCGAGAGCTCTGAGCCTCGCCGGCGGCGCGCGAGGCGACCACGTTGGCCACCGCCCAGAACGCCCCCGTCGCCAGCGCGGTCAAGAACCGCGCCGCCAGCAGCAGGACGAAGCCGGAGCCCAGCGCGACGATGACATGGCCGGCCGCGAAGACCGCCAATGCCAGCATGAGCGTCCGCCGACGCGGCAGCCGCAACGTCAGCATCGTCATCAGCGGCGCGCCCACGATCATCCCAACGGCGAAGATCGTGATCAGCAGCCCGGCCCGGGCCACGCTCACGCCCAGGTCGCCGGAGATCTCCGGCAGCAGGCCCGCCACCACGAACTCGGTCGTCCCCATCAAGAACGTGCCCAGCGCGAGCACCCAGACCACCGACGGAAGGGCGGCGCGCTCACGTTCGCGAACCTCGACATCAAGTTCGTGCGTTCTCGGCGGGGCAGTGACGGCCATGACCATCAACATGGCACCGAATCCATGGAGCTGAGAGGACCCCTTCTTCCATGTACTGACAGGGCACCCCAACGGTCGTGGGATGCCTCTACCGTTGAGCCCATGGACCTCAAGGCCGAGATCCGCGACTTCCTCACCTCCCGCCGCGGACGCATCACTCCCGAGCAGGCCGGCCTGAAGGTGTTCGGGCCGCGGCGCGTTCCTGGGCTGCGCCGCGAGGAGGTGGCGACGCTCGCCGGCCTCAGCGTCGACTACTACAACCGCATGGAACGCGGCAACCTCAGCGGCGCATCCGACAGCGTGCTCGACGCGCTCGCCGAGGCGCTTCAACTCGACGACGCCGAACGTGCGCATCTGCTCAACCTCGCCGGCGCCAGCCAGCCGAGCCCGCGCCGACGCCGTGCTTCGGCGACACAGAGCGTTCGCCCCAGCGTTCAGTGGATGCTCGACTCGATGACCGCCTCCGCCGTGTTCGCCGAGAACGGGCGTCTCGACGCGCTGGGCGCCAACCGGCTCGGCCGCGCCCTGTACCCGTCGCTCTTCGGCCCGGCCCGGCGGCAGCCGGCCAACTGGGCGCGCTTCGTCTTCCTCGACCCCGAGGCGCCCAAGTTCTATGGCGACTGGGACCGCTCCGCCAAGGATTGCGTAGCGATCCTGCGCGCCGAAGCCGGGCGCAACCCCCACGACCCCGAGCTCACCGACCTCGTCGGTCAGCTCGCCACCCGAAGCGAAGACTTCCGCGGGCTCTGGGCCGCCCACAACGTCCGCCTTCACACCAAAGGCATCAAGGCCTTCAACCATCCGGTCGTCGGCCAGCTCGAGCTCAGCTTCGAACGCCTCGAAGTCGCCGCCGACCCCGGCCTCATGATCGTCGCCTACACCGCCGAACCCAGCTCACGATCCGCACAAGCACTCGACCTGCTCGCGAGCTGGACCGCTACGGAAGAACACGCCCATCCCGCTCCCGGCGGTCCCGCCGCGTCGCACGACGGCCGGCCCATGCCCAACTCCTAAGCCCGCGACCATTCGGGATAAAACCGTCGGCGAACGTGGCGAGCGGCTAGCCGATAACCCATCGCCTGCTCGCTGACCGCGACCGAGCTGCCCCTGCGCCTGGCCGAGATGCGTGACCTCGGACGCGCTGCGCTCGTCGACGCCCGGACCGACGCGACCCGCGCGCGGCTGCGCTTCGCCGCCGGCGCCGGGGTCCGCGATCGCGTCGAGGCCATCGTCACCGCCGAGTCGCGATGCTGCGCCTTTCTCGCCTTGACGGTCACCGACGAGCCCGACAGCGTGGTGTTGACCATCGAGGCGTCAGAGGACGCCCAGCTCGTGCTCGCCGAGCTGGTCGACGCCTTCCGCGGCCAGCCGCAGGTTGCCCTATGAGCGCGCAGGAGCCCAGCAGCCGCGCAAACGCCAGCTCGGGCAGATGGCGCTGGAGTCGCGCGCCGCGGTAACTGCCGGCAAAGCCGGCCAGACTTGGTAGGCGGCGATGCCGGCGACCAAGGTCAGGAACGTCGAGGCCGGCGTCGCGGGGGCGACCTCGTACCGACAGGTCGCCACGGCGGCACGGTCGCCCCCGACTCTGCTGCGCTTCTGGCACGAGCGACGGGTCCTCACCCCTCCCGGTTCGGGGACATGCCGACGAGCCGCGCCAGCAGCCGGGGATCGGCGGGCCATGCGTCGAAGAGGAGGTCTTCTGGGATGGCTCGGGCGGCATAGCGGAGCAGAAGGACGACGGCGACGACGTCGTCGAGTGGTCCGATGACCGGGAGAAACTCGGGCAGAAGATCGATGGGTGAGAGCACCCAGAGCACGGCGATCAGAAGGGCGATCTTGGCGCGCAGGGGAACGGCGGGGTTCGCTCGCAGCCGACGCGCAGTCGTTACGCAGGCCGGTAGGAGCTCGGCGGCGTCCCGCAACGTGCCCGGCGGAAGTCGCCGAGCGAAGAACACCATCACGGCCCAGGAAAGGACCCAGAGACCGACCGCCACGGCGCCTACCTCGATGATCAGCCGCACGCTCATCGCTGCGCGACGGGCCACAGGAGCGTCAGGGTGGTTCCGCTCTCCGGGTGCTCACAGGGCACGGCGGCCAGGTCCGGGGACGTGGTCGGTCGTCGGTGGTGGTGGCCGGGGGCGCAGATGCGCAGCTGGCCGGCGTACCCGCGGCCGGTCTTGAGCTGGTGCTGGGCGGCCTGTCGGGCCTGGGCCGGGGTGAGTAGCGCGCCGTTGCCGACCAGGCCGGCGCCAGAGGCGAGGATCGTCCCGTCGGCCGTGACCAACTGCCCCAGCCGACCCTGGTCGCGCAGGGAGGCCAGCGCCTGCGCCGGCGCCGCACGCCGCGCGGCCTGCTGGAGATCGCTGGTCCGGCTGGCGAGGTCCTGGTCGAACCGGTGGTCCAGCGCGTATTCGACCCGCCACCACACGAACCCGCCCGCGGCGACCAACACCACCAACATGGCGCCCGCGAAGCCCGCTACGAGGCGAGCATGCAACGGGAGGCGACGAAGGTGCACGGGTCTCAGCCGGTCGGCTCATCGGCGAGACGGAAGCCAACGCCGCGGACCGTGTGGATGCTCTCGCGGCCGAACGGCCGGTCGACCTTGGCGCGCAGCTTGGCGACATGGACGTCGATGGCCTTACTGCGCAGGTCGGTCTCGCCGTCGCACACCTCGTCGAGGATCGCCACCCGCGTCACGACCCGTCCCGCCCGCTCGGCGCGGCGAGTCACTCGCGTTCGTCGACCGGGAGCATGCCCTCCGGCAGCCCGATCGGCACCGAGACATAGGAGACGGGAAACATCGAGCCGTCGCGCCGGAAGAACCAGTCCAGATCGCGCGCGACGGTCTGACCCGTGGCACGCGGTAGGTGCATCGGGCAGTCCGCGGCCGGATAGGGCGTCCCGTCCGGGTGCTCGTAGTGGATGGTCTCGTGGCGCCGGCACCCGAGCAGATCGTCCGCGCTGCCGTAGCCGAGCGCGGTGATCGCGGCCGGGTTGGCAA
>JAWVFH010000096.1:0-3351 GCA_033856255.1 Solirubrobacterales bacterium
GAAGATGTAGATCGCACCAATGTTGCGCGGCGACAGCGCGCGACGCAACCGCGCGGACGTGATGACGTCAAGCATTCCAGGACCGCCGTGGTAGCGCCGAAGATCGCCTCTGCCTCCCGTGCGGGCCGGCGGTCAGCTGACGGCGCGGGTGCTGACCAAGACCGCGGCGACGGTGCACGGCTCGGTCGACCGGTTCGCCCACCCGTGGTGCGTCGCCTGCTGGACGACGGTGTCGCCCGCGACGAGCACGATCTCCCGGTCGCCGATCACCAGCGTCAGCTCACCGGAGAGCACGACGACGTAGTCGACCGTCTCGGTGGCGTGCAGCGCCACCTCCTCACCGGGCTGGTGCGTGGCGAGGCGGAAGATGGTCCCTCCGGGCGGCGGCTCCAGCTGCCAGGCCTCGGGAACCGTGTCCGCGCGTCCTCGGGTGTCCGGGGGCATCGACGAGGACATCCAGAGCTCGCTCGCGCTGGTCTCGCCGAAGTCGACCACGAGGCCCGGCTCGCCCTCGATCAGCACACCGGGTGTGCCGTCCTGCTGCCATCCCGTCACCACGCGTTTCATGACCACCCGATCCCTCTCGCCACGTCGGTTGCCTGCCACGCCGGCGGCCCGGCTCGACCGCCCGCTGCGGGGCGGCCGAACCGGACATGGCGCCTACCTCGACCTTACGAAGCGTCTCCGGGCCATGTCGCCTGGACCTCGAAGATGCCCGGCTCATACTCGGTGTTCTGCTTGATCAGGCCCTCCGGCGGACCCTGGATGAGGCCGGCCTTCACCCGATCCTGCATCGCCTGCATGGCGCCCGGGAGGTCGTCGGTGTCCAGCTCGTAGATCGCGAGGTACCCCGGGACCTCTCCGACGACGCTGGGCCGCTGGGTGTCGCTCGACTCCAACCGCCGCGCGCTCACGAAGCCCGGGGTCTCAACGACCTCCTTGAGGTGGATCGTGTCGTACCACTCGCGGAACTCCTCTCGCGGCGGCTCGTCGTGGGACATGTGCAGCGTTCCCTCCCACAGGACTTGTGCTTCTTACGCTACGACGTCTACTGCTTCACACGCGAGAGGTCGCAGGTTCGAAACCCGCCGCGCCCATCCTGGAAGCATCGCCCAGCGCCGGTCGTCGCACGACAGCAGCACGCCGTAGGCCACCAACAATAGCCGGCCTCCTCGCGACCCAGCGCCAAAGCGGCCAGCAGCGCGACGGCTAGCCGGTTTCCAACCCGACGAGCGCATCCATGACGACCACCAGAAGCGCCCCCGGTTGGATTCGAGCCAACGAGGCGGCGGATCAGAACGCGGGCCTCACCCCGTCTCGCGCGGTCGTGTGGCGCTGGGTTCGCCGACGATGTCCTTGGTGCTCGAGCATCGGTACGCCCCGAATGCTGACCGCCGGCATCGCGGCCGCCGTCGCCTGGATGGCGGCTCTCTCCTCTACCGCACAGGGAGTAGCCGGCCTGGACCGACCGAGCTCGCTCATGCCGACGGCGGCGCCGATTGGCGCCGCCGTCGAGCACGTGTCGATGCGGGGGAACCGGTCAGCGGACCGTGAAGACGCCCTTCATGCCGGCCTGGGCGTGGCCGGGCACGGTGCAGAGATAGGTGAACCGGCCCTTCTCGTGAAACGTGACGGTCAGCGTCGTCGTCTTGTGGGGGCTGATCATCTTCGACGTCTTGCCGCCGATGCTGAAGTCGTGCGCCATGGTCCCGACGTTCCGGAAGGTGAACGCGACCGTTCCCGGCTTCGAGATCGACGTCCTGGACAGATGGAGCGAGAACTCCTTGCCCGTGACCGAGACCTTGGTGGCCGCGGCCGCGTGCGCGGTGGGGTGCGTTCGTGCCGAGGCGAGCCCGGCGGGCGTGAGCGCGGCGATGCTGGCGGCCGCGACGATGACCTTCTTCATGATGGATTACTCCTTGGGGGGCTTATGAGAGCGAATAGGCGATGAGCTGGAACTTGGGCTTCTTGGTGAAGCCGGCCGCTGCGGAGCCGACGAGCAGCGTGTCGCCGTCGACCGCGGGGAACGAGTTGATGCCGGCGGGAGTCTTGTGGCTCCCCAGCGTCTTGCCGGTCTACGCGTCGAGCGCGAAGGCGTCCGTCGAGTTCGCGCCGTAAACGCGGTCGGCCCCGAACGCGACGCCGTTGGGTCCGACGCTCGGCTTGTTGAAGTTGTGCTGCCACTTGACCTGGCCGGTCGTCCGGCCGAGCGCGACGACGTTGGAGTGGAGGTCCTGGAGGTAGACCGTGCCGTTGAGGCTGATCGGTGTCGAGGCGAAGGCGCCGAAGCCGCTCGCGCCCTTGAAGGCGAAGGTCCATTTGACCTTCAGCTTCGACACGGTCTGGGCGTTGATCGGCGTCTGCGTCGTAGCGCGGGTGTTGGCGAGGTCGTGGTTGAACGCCGGCCACGCGCCGGCGTTGGCGGTCCACTCGGGCGGCGGCTGGCCGACGGCGGCCGACGCTGGGCCGGCCGTCGCGGCCAGCCCGACAACCGCCGTCACGACGGCGGCGAGCGCCGACGCGCGCGGTGACCGGCGTAGGATGGTGTTCATCGAGCGCATGTCTCTGGAGCTCTCCCGGTTGAGGTTCGGAGTCGCTGCATCGTCCGCGCCGGACGCGCGACCTTTCGTCGTCGTACGGGCGACAGTTCGGTTTACGTCCGCGGGCCGTAGGCCCGTGGACACCCCCGTAACCTTCAGCGGGTCCCTGCAGGGCACCAGACGGTCCGGCGCCTGCCGCCATAGGCGCAAGCTCTTGCGGTGGTGCTCGGCGGCTAGCGCACGAGCAGCGCCAGCGAGCGTCCCGTCGTGATCCGCGTGACGGTGACGACCTCGGCCGGCGTCGGGGCCGGCTCCCCGTCTTGCGCGGTGTCGAGCACAACGCTCCACCCCGCTTCGGTTCCGACGACGCTCGCCGGCAACACAAAGTCCAACGGGTCCCACCAGCCGTTGATCATCAACAGCGTATCGTCGCCGAGGGCCGCCGTGATCGCGCGCGCCTGGGCGTCGCCCCAGTCGCCGGCAGCCATCGGCGCGCCGTCCGGGCGGAACCACGCCAAGTCGTCGCGCGCCGCGTGCGCGTCAGGACGCAGGACCTGGCGGTGCGCGAACGCGGGGCTCTCCCGGCGAAGGTGGATGAGCCGCGCGACCAGCTCCGTCAGGTGCTCCTCCCCCGGCCACGGCAGCCAGCTGATGGCATTGTCCTGGCAGTAGGCGTTGTTGTTGCCCTGCTGTGTGTGGCCCAGCTCGTCGCCCCCGCGCAGCAGGGGCACGCCCTGTGAGAGCAGCAGCGTCGCCAGCAGGTTGCGGCGCTGACGACGGCGCAGCGCGAGGATCGCCGGGTCGGAGGTCG
>JAWVFH010000097.1:0-2611 GCA_033856255.1 Solirubrobacterales bacterium
GATCGCAAGCCGGAGTTCGTTGTCGAGCCCTAGGCGCTGAGAAGGTCGACGCCGCGGTCTGCGGCGTCGCGCACGTCGGGGAGTGCGGCGCGCTTGCGCTCGAATTCGACCGGCGTGTAGCAATGGACCTCGGCGCGGCCGCCCATCTCGGCCGCGTCCCAGAGTGAACCTGCGGTGCGGACCCGCTCCAGCCACGGCACGCCGTCGAACCGTTGCGAGACAAGCACGACGACGTAGTCGGAATTGTCACCGGCCCCGACCGGCGCACCACCGACGACGGCGTGCTCGATCGGCCAGCGGTCTCCGACGCGGCGCAGATAGCGCTGCAGCTCACGCGTGTTCAGGCCGGACCGGTCGTCCACGTCGACTCGAGGGTACCTCGCGCCCGTCAGGGCGCGGGCTACCCGGCGAAGTCCGACGTGTCGTGTGGCCCGACGACGGCGACGGCGAGCTGGTCGCTGATCTTGGTCGCGACCTCTCGCACCTCGTCGAACGTGACCGCGTCGACCGACGCGATCGCGTCGTCCGGATCGATCGGCTCGCGCCGCACGATCGTCGACGTCGCCGCGTAGCGCGCGACGGCGTTCGTGTGTTCGAACGCCAGGACGAGCCGGCCGCCGGCATAGGCGCGGGCGCGCTCGACCTCGTCCTTGGTCGGGCCGTCGGTCCGCAGCTCCTCCACGATCTCGCCCATCCGCTCGAACGCCTCGATCGCCTTCTCGGAGTCCAGTCCGGCGCCGAGCTGCAGGATCGCCGTGTCGGCGTGCGCGTGTTCGACGCCGTACACCGAGTAGGCCAGGCCCCGCTGCTCGCGGATCTCGTCGAACAGGCGGGAGCCCATCGACCCGCCGAGCAACGTCGCGTAGATCGCGAGCGCGTTGCGCTGCTTGCGGTCACTCACGTCGACCGCGGCGCGGTAGGACATGCGCAGGTGGCTCTGGTTGCTGTCGCGCTGCTCGACGAGCCGCTGTGGCTCAAACGGCGGCGCGGGCTCCGGCGGCGGCGGCGGGTCGTGTGACGGGAAGCGGCTGAAGAGCTCGTCGATCTCGCCGTTCGCAGCCACGTGGTCGAGGTTGCCGACGATGAAGGCGCCGCCGTTGGACCCGGCCCACTGGCGCTCGCGGAACGCCACGATCGCGTCGCGCGAGAACGTGCGCAGGTGCTCGGACGGACCGAGCACCGGGCGGCCGAGCGGATGCTCGCCCATCGCCGCGCGGTCGATCAGGTGCTCGGCGACGACGGACGGGGTGTCCTGGGCGCGGGCGATCTCCTGGATGACCACGCCACGCTCCTTGTCGAGCTCCTCGGCATCGAGGCCCGGGCGCCCGACGAAGTCCGTCAGCAGGTCGATTGCGGCGGGCGCAGACTCGGCACGGGACGTGATGTGGAAGGCGACGTAGTCATGGCTCGTGAACGCGTTGAGCTGGGCGCCCATCCGCTCCGCGGTCTCGTTGACGTCGCGATAGGTCGGATAGGTCTCGCCGCCCTTGAAGACGAGGTGCTCGAGGAAGTGCGCCATCCCGTTCTCCTCGGGCCGCTCCGTGCGGGCGCCGGCGTCGAACGCGACGAGGATCGTCGTGGCGCGCGTGCCCTCGATCCCGATGCGGTGGAGCGGCAGGCCGTTGGACAGCGTTGTGGAGGAGATCTCGGGCATGACGCTGAACGCTAGCGGAGCGCTCACCCCGGCCCGATGACCTCAGCGCACGACGATCGCTCCAGTCGACGCGTGCTCCCCGATTCCTTCGTGCCGATCGTCACGTGCAGAAGGACTTGCAAGCGGCGGCCGTTTAAGTAGCGGTCGCTACCGTGGTCCAGCACATGAGCGTTCCTGAACGGAAGCACCGCTACCGCCGCGGCCCGGCCGGAAAGCCGCCCAAGGCCGTCGCCACGCCGACCGCTGCCCGGTCCGCTGCGACCACCGTCAAGCCCGTCTCGCCGTCCGCGTCACCAGACGCGGTCATCGAGTTCCGTGGTGTCTCGAAGGTCTATGAGGGCGGCGACATCGGCCTGGACCAGGCGACGTTCGCGATCGACCGCGGCGATTTCGTCTTCATGGTCGGGCACACCGGCTCGGGCAAGTCCACGATCATGCGCATGCTGATCAAGGAGGTCGAGCCGTCCGCGGGCCACATCCGCGTCGCCGGCCGCGACCTCGCCGAGATCGACCGCAAGCACGTCCCGTTCTACCGTCGCAACATCGGCGTGGTCTGGCAGGACTTCAAGCTGCTGCCGAACCGGACCGTGTACGACAACGTCGCCTACGCGCTCCAGGTGACCGGGCACAACCGCCGCGACATCCGCGCGAAGGTGCCGGACATCCTGCGCCTGACCGGCCTGGCGACCAAGCTGCACAGCTATCCCGACCAGCTGTCGGGCGGCGAGCAGCAGCGTGTCGCGATCGCGCGGGCGTTCGTCAACCACCCGCCGCTGCTGCTGGCCGACGAGCCGACGGGCAACCTGGACCCCGAGACGTCGATCGGGATCATGCAGCTGCTCTACCGCATCAACCGCGCCGGGACGACCATCCTCGTCGCGACCCATGACCACGCCATGGTCGACAAGATGCGCCGCCGCGTGCTCGAGCTCAACGAGGGCCGGGTCGTCCGCGACG
>JAWVFH010000098.1:0-3126 GCA_033856255.1 Solirubrobacterales bacterium
GGATCGGCTCGCCGTCGAGCGCGCTGAGGATATTGCGGGCGGTTTGCTCGCTCATCCGGTCGACCGCTTCGCGCGTGACGCCCGCCACGTGCGGCGCGATGATCACGTTAGGCAGTTCGAACAGCGAGTGCCCGACCGGCGGCGGCTCTTGTTCGAAAACGTCGAGGCCGGCGCCTGCGAGCCTGCCGGAAACCAGCGCGTCGTGCAGGGCCGGTTCGTCGATAATGCCGCCGCGCGCGGTGTTGACCAGGTAAGCCGTGGCCTTCATGCGCTGCAATCGCGCGGCGTTGAACATGCCGACCGTCTCGGACGTCTTGGGACAGTGGATGCTGACAAAGTCGGCGCGCGGCAAGGCGGCGTCGAGCTCGGCAACCGGCTCGCAACCGGCGGCCTTGATCTCTTCAGCGGACTTGTAGGGATCATAGACCAGAACGTTCATTTCCATGGCAAGACAGCGTTTCGCCGTCCGCGTGCCGATGCGGCCGAAGCCGACGATCAGCAGGGACTTGCCATAGAGGTCGAATGGCAACTTGCCGAGCCGGGTACCCCAGTTGCCTTCCTTGACCAGCGCATGCATTTCGACGGCGCGTTTGGCCAGCGTCAGCATCATGAACACCGCCTGTTCCGCGACCGACGGCGAATTGGCCGTGCCGGCGACCATGAGTGGAACTTTGCGGCGGCTGAGCGCGGGAACATCGACGGAGTCGTAGCCGACGCCGATCCGGGTCACCACCTTGATATCCCCGGAAGCTACGAGTTCGGGTTCGCCGAAACGCGTTGCTCCAAGCGCCACGCCGTGAACCGGGGCGTGCTTCCTGAGCATCGCCTCGAACTCGGCCGCGGATATCATATTGGGAAATTCGACGAGTTCGATGTCGCCGCGGTCTTTGAAGAGTTCTCGTCCCTTTGGTGAGAAGGATTCGGTGATAAGAATTTTATTCTTGTTGGTCGCCATTCCCTGCACCCTCGGCTTTTTCTTGTTATGCGTCCGTCATATAACGGCGCCCGTTGCCTCATTTAGCAGGTGCATATTGTTGAGGTCCACTGCCAATCGGAGCGGTTTTTCGGCTTGCGCATTCACATTGGGATTAACTTTTCCGCAGATCTGGGCGTCCTCCAGCGTGAAATAAACCAGCGTCTCCATGCCCATTGGCTCAATGACATCGAGCACGGTCTCGAATTCCTCGTGGCCGGGCTCAGGATGAGCGCTAGCTTCGGTGATATGTTCCGGCCGCAATCCAAGCAGCAACTTTTCGTCACGTCCGACTGACTGATATCTGGCGGCACGGGCTGGCGGGAGCGGGAAAGAAATCCGGTCGCTCAGCCGAACGTGCAGCTTTCCGGAGACGTCCTCGAGCCGGCATCGCATGAAGTTCATCGCAGGCGAGCCGATGAATCCCGCGACGAAGCGCGTCGCCGGCTTGTGATACAGCTCATTCGGCGTGCCGATCTGCTCGATGCGGCCATGGTTCATGACCACCACCCGGTCGGCCAGCGTCATCGCCTCGACCTGATCGTGGGTCACGTAGACGGTGGTGGTGCGGACTTTCTGATGCACCTTCTTGATCTCGATCCGCATCTGCACCCGCAACTTGGCGTCAAGGTTGGAGAGCGGCTCGTCGAACAGAAACACCTTCGGATGGCGGACGATGGCGCGACCCATCGCAACCCTTTGGCGCTGGCCACCTGATAGCTGCTTCGGCTTGCGGTCGACGAGTTCGGAGATGTCAAGCATGCGGGCGGCTTCGTCGACCCGCGTCTTGATCTCGGCTTTCGGGTAACGTTTCAGGCGTAATCCGAACGACATGTTTTCCGCGACCGTCATGTGCGGATACAGCGCGTAGTTCTGAAACACCATGGCGATGTCGCGGTCCTTCGGCGGCACGTCGTTGACGATGTCACCGCCGATCATGATGTCGCCGTCGGTGATGTCTTCCAGGCCGGCGATCATCCGCAACGTCGTCGATTTTCCGCAACCCGACGGTCCCACCAGAACGACAAACTCATGGTCGGCGATGTCGAGGTCGATGCCGCGCACCGCTTCGACATCGTCATAACGCTTGACAACTTTACGCAACGTAACATCGGCCATGAATGCTAACCCTTTGTCGCGCCGGCGGTGAGACCGGCGATGTAGTAGTCCATCAGGAACGCGTAGATGATGAGCGGCGGGGCGGCGCCGAGCAGGGCGCCGGTCATGATCTGTCCCCAGTTGAAGACGTCGCCTTTGATCAAGGTAGTGATGATGCCGACCGGCAGAACCAGCTGATCGATCGAGGTCGTGAACACCAGCGGATAGAGAAACTGCGCCCATGAAACCGTAAAGGCGAAGATGGTGGCGGCGATGATTCCAGGCAACGCGACCGGAATGAAAATGCGTGTCAGCGTCTGGAACCAGGACGCGCCGTCGATGATTGCGGCCTCGTCGAGCTCCTTGGGGATGGACGCAAAATAGCCGATCATGATCCAGGTGCAGAACGGCACGGTAAGGGTCGGATAGATCAGGAGAAGCACATACCAACGGTTGATCAGCTGTATTCCGGTCCAGTCGCTGAACACCGCAAACATCTTGAACAGCGGAATAAACAGCAGCGTGTCAGGGATGAGGTAGGTCAGA
Source organism: Solirubrobacterales bacterium (assembly GCA_033856255.1). GTDB lineage: Bacteria > Actinomycetota > Thermoleophilia > Solirubrobacterales > 70-9 > WHSW01. The sequence continues at coordinate 2,618 of JAWVFH010000098.1, forward strand.
AACACGCCCGTCGCGAGCGTGGCCGAGCCCCAGAACCGCATGCGCGCCAGCGCGAATGCCGCCGGCACGCTGATCAGCATGGTGATGGTCACCACGAAGATCGATACCATTGCCGAATTAAAGAAGAATCTCTGATACTGGTTCGACGTCAGCAGCCCGGCGTAGTTTGCAAGCGTTGGATGGAATACCCACCAGGGATTCGTCGCCGCGGAAATCTCGGCGCTGCTCTTTAGCGACGTGATCAGCATGTACAGTGGCGGCACCAACGAGAAGATCGCAAACAGGGTGAGGAAAAAGTACGACCATCGTAGCGCCCAGGTGCGGTCGCGGCTCATACTGCCATAGGCGATCTTGCGGGTCGGCGCTGCCTTGTCGATCACTCGCGTGCTTGCCATCAGGCTTCATTCCCGCGTTTGTTGATGTCGCGCAGGATGAAGATCGCTGCGATCGCGAGGATCGGTATCATGAACAGCGAGACACTGGCGCCGAGCGGGATGTCGCTGCCTTCA
>JAWVFH010000099.1:0-2550 GCA_033856255.1 Solirubrobacterales bacterium
CAAAGCATGAGTGAGGCAAGTACTGCAGCGCTTGGCCGGCCAGTGATTCTGATCAACGGCATGGGGTCGAATTTCGACTCGCTGTGGCGACGCAATGGCTGGGTCGACCAGCTGGAGGCGGCCGGCCGGACGGTGATCGGGGTCGACCTTCCCGGCCACGGAGCCTCGAAGGATGCCGTCGGTCGCGACGCTGCCGATCTCATCCTCGAGGAGGCGGCCAAGCACGGTTCGGTCGACGCCATCGGGTTCTCCGCAGGTGCGTGGGCGCTACTGCTGGCCGCGAGCGAGCAGCCTGACCTGTTCGGGCGGATTGCTGCTCTCGCTGCTGCCGACGCCGTTCTGACCGCCGGGCTGCACAGCGGGGCCATGAATCAGCCACGCATCGACGCGCTGCTGTCGGGAGAACCGACGGACAATCCGATGGTGACCCTGCTGCGCGGAGTGATCGCTGATGCTGGCAATGATCCGGAAGCCGTTGCGGGCTACCTTGCGTCCAGCAAGCGGTTCGTCACCGTCGAAGGATTGGGCCTGATCAAGGCAGACGCACTGGTCATCGACGGGAGCGCGGACGGCGCCGGGCAGTCGGAGCTGGTGGCGAAGACGATTCCGAAGGCCGTCCACGTCACTCTCGACGGAGCGGATCACTTCGAGATCCCCGGCACGACGCAGTGCATCGATGTCACCGTCTCGTTCATCAACAGCGTCGGTTAGAAGCTGTGAGATGAGCGACAACCCCGAAGTGCTGATCATCGGCGGGGGTCCCGTCGGCCTGAGTGCCGCGCTGGCACTCGGTCGCGCGGGGATCAGCTGCCTGGTGCTGGAACGGCGTACCGAATTCTCCAGATATCCCAAGGCCAACGGCGTGCACGCACGGACGATGGAGATCTTCCGGGAGTGGGGTGTCGCCCACCCGGTGAGGGCGCTCACCGCCGGCATGCCCGACGAGATCACGATCGCCTGGATGACCCGCTTGAACGGTATCGAGATCGGCCAACTCGTCCTCGGCGAGAACGAGCAGGTTGCCCGGCTGTTCGATGCGCAATCGCCGGAACGGATGTCGACGGTCGGGCAGCACATGTTCGAGCCGGTGCTCGCCAAGGTCGCCGGGGAACTGGACAGCGTGACCATCAGACTTGGTTGCGAGGTTGTCGATCTCGCGTCCGGCGACGACGCGGTCACTGCGACCTATACCGACCGGACCGGGGCGCGACGGACCGCCATCGCGCAGTACGTGATCGGCGCGGACGGTTTGCGCAGTGCTGCGCGTCGAGCCCTGGGGATCGGTGAGCATGGCGAGGAGTCGCTGGGAACGGCGATCAACGTGCAGTTCGACGCGGACCTCGACCCACTCCTCGGTGGGCTTCCTTGCCCGATCATCTGGATCATCAACGGCGACACCCAGGGAGCATTCATCCGGGACAGCCCCACCCGGTGGCGGTACAACTTCGAGATCCCGCCGGGCGTCGACCCTGAGACGGTGACGCGAGATCGTTGTGAGCGAGAAGTCGCCGACGCGATCGGTGCGGTCGTACCGGTCAAGATTCATCACATCTGGTCCTGGGGCCATGATCAGGCGGTTGCGGACAGCTGGCGGGTGGGACGAGCCTTCCTGGCCGGCGACGCGGCTCACCACTTTCCCCCGCATGGCGGCTTCGGACTGAACAGCGGGATTCAGGATGTGCACAACCTGGTCTGGAAGCTGATCGCGAGGTTGCGGTGGGGAGCCGGAGGCGGCCTGCTCGAGTCGTACGAGGTCGAGCGTCTTCCGGTGGCGGAGTTCAATGCCGAGAAGATGATGGAGAACACGCGGCAGATGGAGAAGACGGGTTTCCTGTTGCAGGACAAGAGTCTTCTCTCGGTGATCGAGACCGAGGCCGGTGAGCAGTTGCGCCACGCGATCGCCGCGGGCATTCCCGCCCAACGAGATCAGTTGGCGTCGCACGGCCAGCAATTCGGGTACCAGTACGCCAGTACGGCGGTTGTGCCTGACGACAGCGAGTTGGTTGTCTCGAGTGTTGCCGAGTATCGGCCGACGGCTCGGCCGGGTGCGCGGGCACCACACTCCTGGGTGAGTTTTCGTGGCGAGCGGATTTCGACGGTCGACATCTACGACGGTGGGTTCGTCCTGCTGACCGGACCGGAGAACTCTGGCTGGGTGACGGCTGCACAACAGGTTCGGGCTGATCTGGGCGTTCCAGTGACGGTGTTCGGTCTGGGTACTGACCTGTTGCCGGTCGATGAACTCGTCGACGATCTCTTGCAGCGCTATGGGATGGAGCCGTCTGGTGCGGTCCTCATCCGGCCGGATGGATTCGTCGGCTTCCGCTCGATCGGCCGGGCCGACGACGAGCAGAAGGCCCTGAGCGGCGCAGTGCGTCAGATTCTGGACCTGCCATGACCAACGTCGAAGAATCACTGCTCGAGAACAAGGCCGTTCAGCTCCGGGAAACAGCCGCCGGCTGCTTCACGGTCGTGATCGACAACCCGCCCTACAACCTGGTTGGTTCGCAGGTGTTCGCCGGCCTGGAGTCGGTGAAGTCGTTCGCCGAG
>JAWVFH010000100.1:0-3356 GCA_033856255.1 Solirubrobacterales bacterium
CCCCACAGCCGCCCCTCGACCACGATCGGAACCGCGACCCCCGACCGCCATCCCAGCCGGCGGACCGCGTCACCAACTGCGCAGGAGGCTTGGCTGTAGTCGTCGGTGCGGGCCGGGCGGCCGGTGCGCAAGGCGACCGCCGTAGCCACGGGCGGCTCAGGCTTCCAGCGGCTGCCCACCGGGAACCCCTCGGTCTGTGCCTGGGCGGTGACTGTCGTCGCGCCGTCGGGATCGAGGCGGAAGATGGTCGTGCCGTCGGCCCCGAGGACGTGGCCGACCTCGTGCGCGACGGCCGCGAACACCTCGGCCGCCGGCAGCCCGCGGGCGACCAGGGTGGCGACCCGGCGCAGCGCGGCCTGTTCCTCGGCGAGCCGGCGCAACTCGTCGCGGCTGTCTTCGAGCTGGGCGCGGCCCTCGGCGTTCGCGATCGCGGTGCCGACCAGCTCGGTGAAGCCGGCCATGCGCTGTTCGGTGTCGGCCGGAAGTCGCACGCACTGCGTTCCGACGGCGATCGCGCCCCACAGACGCCCCTCGACGACGATCGGCGCCGCGACCGCCGACCGGATTCCCAGCCGGCGGATGGCGTCACCGTAGGCGTCGGAAGGTTGGCTGAAGTCGTCGAGGCGAGCCGGCCGGCCCGTGCGCAGGACGACCGCCAACGCCAGGGGCGGCTCAGGCGTCCAGCGGCTACCGACCGGGTACTCCTCCGGGCGTGCGCCGACGCGGGCGAGGACGGTCGCCGCGCCGTAGGGATCGAGGCGGACGATATTCGTGGCGTCGGCACCGAGGACGCTACCGACCTCCTGCGCGACGGCCATGAAGATCTCGCTCGGTGGCAGCCCTCGGGCGACCAGCGTGGCGACCCGCCGCAACGCGGCTTGTTCCTCGGCGAGCCGGCGGAGTTCGTCGCGGCTTTCCTCGAGTTGGGCGCGACCCTCGGCGTTCGCGATCGCGGTGCCGACGAGTTCGGTGAAGCCGGCCATGCGCTGTTCGGTGTCGGCCGGAAAACGCTCGCGCCACGTTCCGATGGCAAAAGCGCCCCACAGACGCCCGTCGACGACGATCGGCGCAGCGACCCCCGACCGGAATCCCATCCGCCGGATGGCGTCACCGTAGGCGTCGGCAGCTTGGCTGAAGTCGTCAACGCGAGCCGGCCGGCCCGTGCGCAGGACGACCGCCAACGCCAGCGGCGGCTCAGGCGACCAGCGGCTCCCCACCGGGAACTCGGCGGAGTATGCGCCGACGCGGGCGACGACGGTCGCCGCGCCGTCGGGATCGAGACGGACGATGATCGTGCCGTCGGTAGCGAGAAGGTGGCCGACCTCCTGCGCGACGGTCGCGAACACCTCCGCCGCGGGCAGCCCGCGGGCAACCAGCGTGGCGACCCGCCGCAACACGGCTTGTTCCTCGGCGAGCCGGCGGAGTTCGTCGCGGCTTTCCTCGAGTTGGGCGCGACCCTCGGCGTTCGCGATCGCGGTCGCGGTTAGCTCGGTGAATGCGGCGATGCGCTGTTCGGTGTCGGCCGGAAAACGCTCGCGCCGCGTCCCGACGGCGATCCCGCCCCACAGACACCCCTCGACGATGATCGGCGCCGCGACCGACGACCTGATTCCTAGCCGGCGGATGGCGTCACCGGACGCGCCGGAAGCTTGGGCGAAGTCGTCGGCCCGGGCCGGGCGGCTCGTACGTAGGACCGCCGCCAGGGCCACCGGTGGCTCAGGATCCCAGCGGCTCCCCACCGGGAACTCGTCGGGGATGTCGCCGACGCCGGCGACGAGAGTCGTCACGCCGTCGGGATCGAGGCGGACGATGAGCGTGGCGTCGGAACCGAGGACACTGCCGACCTCCCGCGCGACGGCCTCAAAAACCTCGCCTGCCGGCAGCCCGCAGGCGACCAGCGTGGCGACCCGCCGCAACGCGGCCTGCTCGTCGGCGAGCACCCGCAGCTCCTCCCGGCTGACGGCGTGGGCGCCTGCCAGGGTTTCGGCCTCGCGGGCGCGGCGCGCGGCCAGCCCGACCACCGAGCTGACCGCGCCGGCGACGAGGACGAGGACGACCAGGGCCACCACATCGTTGAGGTCGGCCACGGCGAAGCTGTCCGGCGGGATGAAGTAGTAGGCCAGCAACGCCGCGGCCCCGACCGCGGCGGCCAGCGCCGGAACCAGCCCACCGACCAGAGCCACCACCACCACGGCCAGCAGGTAGAACAGCATCTGGCTGGACACCTCCAGGACACCCCAGAGCCGGGCCAAACCCGCTGTCAGCAGCGGGAGAACGATCAGCCCGGTCAGCGCTCCGGCGAGCCGACGCCGCCAGGAGACCCCGGCGCGCAGGGCGGGCAGCCGTCGTCGGGTCGCGGCGGGTTCGCCGGTGATGGTAGGCACGTTGGGCTCGCCCTCCCGCCCGTCCGATGGGTGGCCGTAGCAGCCGCTGCCCGCTCCCGTCGACAACCTGGGCTTCAGCCGCGACGGCCCACGCCCAACCACCTACATCCCGGTCCTGGCCGGGCGCGCCGGTGCCACCCGTCAGCGTCGCATCGAGGGCGCGCAGTGTCCCCGCGGGTAGCGTCCCCTTCTGGCTTCCGGCTAACCGGTATTCCCGGCGCCCGCTGGCCGCATCTCGGCGAGCGGCGCGGGCAGATCGTGCGTATGCCGATCAGTTCGAACACCGTTCCCATCCACGATCCTGGCCGGCCCTTATATCTGCTGGTCGGAGTCAACCGGAACCCCCGGTCCCGCCTCGGTGACCAACGACGAGGCCGCCGCTAGCCGCTCAGCTGGACCACCGGGCGTCGGCTGGTGAGCGTTGGGTTCATGCGCCGCTACGACACCCAGTACCGGGAAATGAAGGACGTGATGGGTCGCGGAGACATCGGCGCTCCTCTGATGATGCACGTCGCACACCGCAACCCGTCGGTGCCTGGCCACTACACCAGCGACATGATCAAGCTGGCAACTGAAAAGCGGTAGGTCGGCGGTTCGACCCCGCCCCTGGCCACCGTTCTGGCCTGCCGCGATCGTCCCGTACATGATCAACTTGCTTGCTGAGGGTCTCAGTTCAAGGAAGACCCTTCATTGGTTCGTGCGCTCGCTCATGTTCGGTCTAGTTCGCTCACCGTGATGCGATCGACTGGTCCGCCTGTGGGCTGGGTAGATCCCCCCATGGAGATCGCGACGATGTGTGCGTGTCATGCCAGCAGAGGTGACCTGCGCGTGACGCGCGGCCCCGCCGCTGGAGGTGCGGATATAGTCAGATCGGCTGCCGCGTGTTCGGAGCTTCGAGTCCGAGAGGTTGACTTTGCTGAACGATGGCGCGAGGGATGACACCCAGTCGATCCGCTCGACCTCCGGTATCCA
>JAWVFH010000101.1:0-2881 GCA_033856255.1 Solirubrobacterales bacterium
GGTGGAGGACCTGGCCTACCTGATCTACACCTCCGGCACCACCGGGCGACCCAAGGGCGTCGCGATCAGCCACGCGAGCATCTGCAACTTCGTGCGGGTCGCCGCCGAGGTCTACGGCCTGCAGGACGATGACCGGGTGTATCAGGGCATGACGGTCGCGTTCGACTTCTCGGTCGAGGAGATCTGGGTGCCGTGGATGGCCGGGGCGACGTTGGTGCCCAAACCGGCCGGGCCGAGCCTGTTGGGTCTGGAGCTGCACCAGTTCCTCACCGAGCGGCGCATCACCGCGATGTGTGTGGTGCCGACGTTGCTGGCGACGATCGAGGACGACCTGCCGTTGTTGCGGTTCCTGCTGGTTTCCGGGGAGGCCTGTCCGCAGGACCTGATCGCCCGCTGGTACCACCGTGGCCGGCGGTTCCTCAACGTCTACGGCCCCACCGAGGCCACCGTCACCGCGACCTGGACCACGCTGGAGCCAAACCGGCCGGTCACGATCGGGCGGCCGCTGCCCACCTACTCCATCGTGGTCCTGGACCCGGACGACCCGTCCCGGGCGCTGCGCCACGGCGAGGTCGGCGAGATCGGCATCGCCGGGATCGGTTTGGCTCAGGGCTACCTCAACCGGGCTGACCTGACCGAGAAGGCGTTCATCCCGGACCTGCTGGGTATCCCCGACAATCCGTCGGGGCGGATCTACCGGACCGGGGATCTGGGCCGGGTCAACGAGGACGGGGACATCGAGTATCTGGGTCGGACCGACCTGCAGGTCAAGATTCGCGGCTACCGCATCGAGCTGACCGAGATCGAGTCGGTGCTGCTGAGGGTGCCCGGGATCGCCGCCGCTGTCGTGGACACCTTCGAGCGGACTCCCGGCACGGTCGAGCTGGTCGGGCACTACAGCCTGCGCACCGGCGTGGATCGGCTCGACCCGCAGGTGATCTACAGTCACCTGCGGGAACGGCTGCCCTCCTACATGGTGCCCGCCTACCTGCAGCACCTCGACGCCATCCCGATGACCACCTCAGGCAAGGCCGACCGCAAGGCGCTGCCCGCGCCCACCGCCCCGCGCAGCACCCCGGCCGGCGACTACGTCGCCCCGGGCACCGAGACGGAGAAGATCCTCGCCGCAGACTTGGCCGCTGTCCTCGGGGTCGACCAGGTCTCGGTGCAGAGCAACTTCTTCCAGGACCTAGGAGCCAACTCGCTGGTCATGGCGCAGTTCTCCGCCCGGGTCCGCCAGGAGGCCGCACTGCCATCGATCTCGATGCGGCAGATTTATCAGAACCCGACCATCAGATCGCTGGCCGCCGCGATGGGCGGTGCGACACCTTCCGATCGGACCCGAACCGGCACAGTGGTGCGCACCAGCAGCGCGAAGTATGTGGCCACCGGTATCGCACAGCTGATGTGCTTCCTGGTATTCAGCTATGTCAGTGCGCTGCTCATCGACGCGGGTTTCAGCTGGTCGGTAGCCGGTGTCACCCCGCAGAACGTTTTCCTACGATCTGGCACCTTCACCATCGCGCTGTTCCTGGCGGCCTGCCTGCTGCCGATCCCGGCCAAGTGGTTGCTCATCGGACGCTGGAAACAGCGGGAGATCAAACTGTGGAGCCTGGGCTATTTACGGTTCTGGATCGTCCGCACGCTCATGGCCGTCAACCCGCTGCTGATGTTCACCGGATCGCCGATCTACCCGCTCTACCTGCGGATGCTCGGCGCCAAGATCGGCAAAGGCGTGACCATCCTGTCCCGCGCGATACCTGTCACCACCGACCTGGTCACGATCGGATCCGGCACGATCATCCGCCGCGGCGCGTCGCTGACCGGTTACCACGCCACCGGCAGCAAGCTGCAGATCGGCCGGGTCAGCCTCGGCCGCGACGTGTTCGTCGGTGAGGCCAGTGTGCTGGACATCAACACCTCAATGGGCGACGGCGCGCAGCTCGGCCACAGCTCGGCACTGCACAGCGGCCAACACGTCCCGGCCGGCGAGAGTTGGCACGGGGTCCCGGCCGAACCGACCAACACGGACTACCGGACGGTCGCCCCGATCAGGTTGAGCGCGGCCCGGCGGTTCCTGTTCGGTCTGGCACAGCTGATGGCGGCGATGATCCTGGTGCCGGTGATCTCCGGTGTGGTGGTTACCCTGCTCACCGCGGTCCCGGTTGTCGCGAACTACTTCGACCCGGCCAAGGCCCGGTTGACCGGAGCCCGGTTCTACCTGTCGATGGTGGCGATCTCGGCGATCGAGTTCTTCGGCTTCAGCCTGGCAGGGCTGGTGAGCACGATCTCGCTGCCCCGGCTGCTGCAGCCGTTGATCCGCCCCGGGCGGACCTACCGGCTCTACGGCCCGCACTACATCGTGCAGCGCCTCATCACGAGTTCGAGTAACTCGCGTTTCTTCATGCTGCTGTTCGGCGATAGTTCCGCGGCGGTCGGCTATACCAGAAGCCTCGGCTACGGCCTGGGCGAGGTGGAACAGACCGGGTCCAACTTCGGCACCGAGATCAGCCACGACTCGCCGCTGTTGACCAATGTCGGGCGCGGCACCATGCTCTCCGACGGCCTATCTATCATGAACACGGACTACTCGAACACCTCGTTTGCGATGTGGCCGATCGCCATCGGGGAGCGCAACTTCATGGGTAACAACATTGCTCTGCCTGCGAGCGCCAAGATCGGCCGCAACGTGTTGCTGGGCACTAAGGTGCTGGTGCCGATCGACGGCCCGATGCGGGAGAATGTTGGCCTGCTCGGGTCGCCACCGTTTGAGATCCCACGCTCGGTAGCCCGGGATGCCCAATTCGACCACTTGAGGTCCCCGGAGGAGCTACCTCGGCGGCTGCGCGCGAAGCTGAGGTACAACATCGCCAGCATGGCC
>JAWVFH010000102.1:0-7940 GCA_033856255.1 Solirubrobacterales bacterium
GTGCCGACGGAGGCAGCCGGTCGCGTCACCGTGAGGCGTACCTTGGCGCCTCTGTTGTCGCCGCCGGCCAGCCGCACCACCGGATTGATGGCCTCGCCGGTAAAGTAGAGATCGCGCCCAGGCCAGCGCCTGAGTTTCGCACCGCCGCCGGCGATGACGTTGATGAAATAATCTATCGCGCCGACCGCGCCCAGACCGCCGCCGGTGCGACCTACCGTGACGCTCCACGCGCCATTGCGTTCGCCGCCGTGCGGCAGCTTGATGCGCAGGAACGCCCAGGTGCGCCCGGTCGCGTGTTCGACACCCGACGACGAACTCGTGACCGTCACGCCGCCCGGTGTCTTTGCGGTAATGGCGAGCTCGGCGGCCTCCTTGTCCCAGCCGACAACGATGGTGATCGTCTTCTCGCCGCAGACGTTGAAGCGGATCGGCTTGCTTTCCTTGTCGCGGGCGTTCAGCCGGCCCGGCGGATCGAGCAGCGCGCTGGCCGCGAAGATGTTGCCGAAAGCGAGGGAAAAGAATTTCTTCAGGTCGAGCCCGTCGCCCGCGCGCATGTAAATTCCGTCGTGGGTCTCCGAAAGCTGGGTGAGCAGCGCGCCATTGAGGCTTGACGCTGCGCCGAACCCAACGACGCTGATGCCGATGCCGTCGAGCCCGGTGACATCCGCGATCAGCGGCGGCGTGTTCTGCAGCCCGTCGGTCAAGAGCAGGATCGACCGCGCGTCTTCCGGTGGCATCTGGTCGCGCGCCGCCTCAAGGCCGTCGCCGATGCTGGTGGTGCCGTCGACGACGATGCCGCCGACGACCCCGCCGGCGAACGGCGCCGGACCCGTCAGCGCCAGCTTGGTGGCGGCATTGACCGGCTGCAATGTGAAATCGACCGGATTGCTCGCCGCCGTGCTGAACGTCACCAGGCCGATCTGATTGGCGCCTTCGCTCTGCAGCAGTTGAATGAACAGCGACGCGGCGTCGCGCGCTTCCTCGATCTTGGTCCGTCCCGTGCCGGCGTCGAGCGACATGCTGCCGGAGCGGTCGAAAACGATCATCACGTCGCGGCCTGACGGATCGTCCTGCGGATTGCCTATGTCGGCCAGCGCGCCGGCGGTCGGATAGAACGCGATGTTGCATGGCGTACCCGTGCTCATCACGCCGGCGATCCGGCCAGACGCGTCGAACAGTCCGGCGCCGATGCTCCCGCTCGCCACATCAAGGTCGGCGACCACGGCATTGAAATCGCCGGAGATGACGGTTTTAAACGCGGCGTGCGAGGCCGACAGCCGTTTCACCGCGCCTTCGGGGTGATGGATGCAGAAGATTTGCTCGCCGGCGGCGGGCAGATCCGGCCGCATGACGATCGGCGGTATGCCGAGCCCGGCCGCGGGCACGTTGAGTTGAAGCAGCGCGTAGTCGACAGCGCCGAAGAAGCCGAGCTTCACGATCCGCTTTACCTTGTGGAAGCGCCCCGCGTAGTTGCCGGGCCGCGCGCCGGCGCAGGTGGTCTGGTAGTTGAAGATGATCGAAGCGGATTTGGATTGGTCCGCGTTCAGCACGAACACCTGGCCCGCGGTCAGCACGAGGTCGGTGCCGACAAGCGTTCCGCTGATACTGGAAACGATCTCGGTGAGGCCGTCCAGCGCGCGATCGACGTGCACGATCATGCCGACGCTTGGCGCGACCGTCTTGCGGACGTCGCCTGCCGCCGTCACGCACTCGACGTTCTCAAAATCGGGTGGAGTTGCACAGAACAGCGACGTGTTGAATGTCGGCTCGGCGTAATTGGCGTCGAGCAGGAATGGATCGCAGTTCGAGTTCGACGTAGGATCGCCGTCGCCATCGTGCCGCTCGCCGCGGCCGAAGCGGTCGAGCGTGACGCCGCCCGCCGCCGCGCCGTTGGTGATATAACTTATCCGAACCTTGCCGTTCACGAACGCCGAGGGATCGATCGGTCGCGACCAGAATTCGAAATCGGACGACGCGGTGACCACGTCCTTGTCGTAGCCAAGTTCGATCTCGACGCGGTTGTTGGCCGGCAGGTTAAGCCCCTGAAGATGCAGGATGATGAACTTGGTGCCGCCGGCAGGCGCTGGGCCGGGATCCAGATCGAACACCCAGGTATTGCCCGCGGTCGGCGGCAGCCCTGAATCCGGGCCAATCACGACTTGCGGTGAAACGGGGAGGACGGTTCCGACAATATGAGCCACACTATTCTCCGTTGCTGAAAATGCTTTTGGGCGCCGCCGAGCCGCTATCATCCTATAGTAGCGCGAAGGGGGTAGACTACGCGGCATTGCAGCGCGCCTGCCAATTGCGCCGAGCAGGATCGGGGCACAAGGCAGCAATGTCATTGTCGGACTTGACCTTCCATCCTGAAAAGAGGCTTTTGTAGATAGATGCGCGGGCCTTCGCGCCGAAGGGGCTTCGGCCCGCAGGCGGGTCGAGCCCGCAACATGACGGTTGAGAAGTTTATTCAAGAGGAAACAGCCATGGCCCCGGCACCCGTGATCCGACTGCATCCCGACGACGGCGTGCTGATCGCGCGCACCAGCCTGATGCCGGGCGTCGAGGTGGCGAAGGGCGTCACCACGACCGAGCGCATTCCCGCCGGCCACAAGGTCGCAATCCGCCCCATCGCGGAAGGCGAAGCGATCCGCCGCTACGGCCAGATCATCGGCTTTGCGACGCAGCCGATCGTGCCAGGGCAGCACGTCCACACCCAGAATTGCGGCATGGGCGATTTCGCCAAGGACTACGCGTTCGGCGTCGACGTCACGCCGACCCCGAACTTCGATCTGCCCGCGACCTTCGACGGCATCCGCCGTCCCGACGGCCGCGTCGCCACCCGCAACTACATCGGCATTCTCACATCAGTGAATTGCAGCGCCCATGTCGCGGGCATGGTGGCGGACATCTTCAAGAAGAATCCGTTCACCGGCGACAATCCGCTGGCGGATTTCCCCAATGTCGATGGCGTGGTGGCGCTGACCCACAAGACCGGCTGCGGCATGACGCAGGATGAGCCGCTGAGGATTCTCCGGCGCACGCTCGGCGGCTATGCGCGGCATGTGAATTTTTCCGCCGTTGTCGTCCTCGGGCTCGGTTGCGAGGTCAACCAGATCGGCGGCCTGATGAAAGAGCAAAAACTCGCGGGACGTCTGCGCGAACTGGAAATCCAGGAAATCGGCGGCACCCGCAAGACCGTGGAAGCCGGCGTCGCTTTCGTGCGCGAGGCGCTTACCGACGCCAACAATGTGCACCGCGAGCCGGTGTCCGCCAGCGAGTTGACGGTGGCGCTGCAATGCGGCGGCTCGGACGGCTATTCCGGCGTCTCCGCCAATCCGGCGCTGGGTGCCGCGAGCGATCTATTGGTGCGGCACGGCGGCACCGTGATCTTGTCGGAAACGCCGGAGACCTATGGCGCCGAGCATCTGTTGACGCGGCGCGCGGTCAGCCGCGAGGTCGGCGAAAAACTGGTGGCGCTGATGCGCTGGTGGGAGGAATATACCGAGCGCGAAGGCGCCGAGATGAACGCCAATCCCAGCCCCGGCAACAAGGCCGGCGGCCTCACGACGATTCTGGAAAAGTCACTCGGCGCCATGGCCAAGGCCGGCAGCACCAACCTCGTCGACGTCGTGCAATACGCCGAAGAGATCACCAAGAAGGGTTTTGTGTTCATGGACACGCCGGGCTACGACCCGGTGGCGGCGACCGGGCAGGTGGCGGGCGGCGCCAATCTCGTCTGCTTCACCACCGGGCGCGGCAGCGTATTCGGCTGCAAGCCGGCCCCGTCGATCAAGCTTGCGACCAACTCGCCGATGTTCAGGCGGATGGAAGACGACATGGACGTCAATTGCGGCACCATCCTCGACGGCGAGGAGACGGTACAGCAATGCGGCCAGCGCATTTTCGAGCTGATGCTGAAAACGGCCTCGGGACAGCCGACCAAGAGCGAAAGTTTTGATTTTGGTGGCGCCGAATTTGCGCCGTGGGTGCTCGGAGCGACGATGTAGTCACGTCATTCCGGGACACGCGTCTTCGCGTGGACCCGGAATCCAGATGCCAGGCGCTGGGCTGGATTACGGGTTCGCGCTTCGCGCGCCCCGGAATGACGAAACATAGGCAACCGCTGCCCGTTGTTAGTGCTTGATCCCCATCGGTTCCAGTGTTCTGCTTAAAAAAGCTGCTGGAGTTGCCAAATCCGTGTCGATCTTCGTCGCACTACATCACGTCACGCATTACAAATACGATCGTCCGATCGATCTCGGCCCGCAAACCATCCGGCTGCGCCCGGCGCCGCACACCCGTACGCCGATCCTGAGCTATTCGCTCAAGGTGACGCCCTCCAATCACTTTGTGAACTGGCAGCAGGACCCGCAAGGCAACTGGCTGGCGCGGTTCGTGTTTCCGGAGAAGGCGACGGAACTGAAGATCGAAGTCGACTTCGCGGCACAGATGACCGTGATCAACCCGTTCGATTTTTTTGTCGAGCCCTATGCCGACAGTTTTCCGTTCGCCTACACCGCCGACCTCAAGACCGAACTCGCGCCGTATCTCGCGACCATCGAACCGGGGCCGCTGTTCGCGAAATATCTCGTTGGCATCCCCCGCGAAGCGCCGAGCACGGTTAACTTCCTGGTCGACCTCAATGCGAAACTGCGTGACCAAATCCGCTACATCATCCGCATGGAGCCCGGCATCCAGACGCCGGAGGATACGCTGGCGTCGGGCGCGGGATCGTGCCGAGACTCGGCGTGGCTCCTGATTCAAACCTTGCGGCACCTCGGCCTCGCGGCGCGTTTCGTCTCCGGCTACCTCATTCAGCTCCGTCCCGACATCGATCCGGTGGAGGGACCGCGCGAGGTCGAGAACGATTTCACCGATCTGCACGCCTGGGCCGAAGTCTATCTTCCGGGTGCGGGGTGGATCGGGTTCGACGTCACCTCGGGCATGCTGACCGGCGAGGGGCATATTCCCGTGGCCGCGACGCCGCACTATCGGACCGCGGCGCCGATCAGCGGCGCGGTCGGATTCGCGGAAGTCGAGTTCGGCTTCGAGATGAATGTCAAACGCATCCGCGAAGCGCCGCGGATCACCAAGCCTTTTTCAGACGATGCCTGGGCGCGCCTCGACACACTAGGCGAGCAGGTCGATGCCGATCTAAAAGCCGGCGACGTGCGCCTGACTATGGGCGGCGAACCGACTTTTGTGTCCGTCGACGATCTCGAGTCGCCGGAGTGGAATATCGCCGCGGTCGGCCCGACCAAGCGCGGCCTTGCCGACGATCTGATCCGGCGGCTGCGCGCCCGCTTCGCGCCGGGAGGGCTGCTGCATTACGGCCAGGGAAAATGGTATCCCGGCGAAAGCCTGCCGCGCTGGGCTTTTGGGCTGTACTGGCGCAGGGACGGCGTGCCGATCTGGAACAATCCCGATCTGATCGCGACCGTTGAAGGGCCCCGCAAGGCCAACATCGCGACGGCCGAGCGTTTTGCCGAGAGCGCAGCGACGAGACTCGGTATTCCCTCCGAATTCATCATGCCGGCATTTGAGGATCCTTCGCACTGGCTGCAGAAGGAAGCCGGCCTGCCGCCCAACGTCGATCCCAGCGACTCCAAACTCGCCGATCCCGAAGAGCGTTCGCGCATGGCACGGGTGTTCGATCAGGGTCTGAATACCCCAAAAGGATTCGTGCTGCCGATCCAGCGCTGGAACGCGGAAGCCAGCCAGTCCTCCTCCCGATGGAAGAGCGAGCGCTGGAAGCTGCGCCGCGGCAATCTGTTCCTGACGCCCGGCGATTCGCCGATGGGCTTGCGGCTGCCGCTGTCGTCATTGCCGCATATTCCGGCCGAGGACTATCCCTATGTCGTCGAGCAGGATCCGATGGAGCCGCGCGAGCCGCTGCCGGTGTATGAGGCGACGGCTCAGGCCGACGCAGCGCCGCATCAGCAGGTGCAGGAGCAGCAACTGAAGGGCGGCGGCGTGCGCACGGCGATGTCGATCGAAATCCGCGACGGCATTTTGTGCGCGTTCATGCCGCCGGTGGAGAGGCTGGAAGATTATCTCGAACTGGTCACGGCGGTGGAGGCGACCGCCGAAGAAATGCAGATGCAGGTGCATGTCGAGGGCTATCCGCCGCCGTTCGATCCCCGCGTCGAAGTGATCAAGGTGACGCCCGATCCCGGCGTGATCGAAATCAACATCCAGCCGGCGCAAAGCTGGCGCGAAGCCGTCGACATCACCTTCGGCCTTTATGAGGACGCAGCACAGGTGCGGCTCGGCGCTAACAGGTTTCTTGTCGATGGCCGTCACACCGGCACCGGCGGCGGCAATCATGTCGTGGTCGGTGGCGGCACGCCTGCCGACTCGCCGTTCCTACGCCGCCCGGATTTGCTGAAGAGCCTGGTGCTGTACTGGCAACGGCATCCGTCGCTGTCCTACATGTTCTCCGGCATGTTCATAGGCCCGACCAGCCAAGCGCCGCGCATCGACGAAGCCCGGCATGACGGCCTCTATGAACTGGAGATCGCGTTGGCGCATGTGCCGCGACCGGGAACCAAAGCGCCGCTATGGCTGGTCGACCGGCTGTTCCGGCACATCCTGGTGGACATCACCGGCAACACCCATCGCGCCGAAATCTGCATCGACAAGCTCTATTCTCCGGACGGCACCACCGGCCGGCTTGGCCTGGTCGAATTCCGCGCGCTGGAAATGCCGCCCGACCCGCGCATGTCGCTGGCGCAGCAGATCCTGATCCGGGCGCTGATCGCCAAATTGTGGCGCGAGCCGCAGCACGGCAAGTTCGTGCGCTGGGGCACCACGCTGCACGACCGCTTCATGCTGCCGCATTTCCTCTGGGAGGATTTTTTGGGCGTGCTCGCCGAACTGAAGCAGTCCGGTTACGATTTTTCGCCGGACTGGTACGAGGCGCAGCTTGAATTTCGTTTTCCGGCGTTCGGCCGGGTTCACCATGGTGGCGTCGCGCTGGAAGTCCGGCAGGCGCTGGAGCCCTGGCATGTGCTGGGCGAGGAAGGCTCGGCCGGCGGCACCGTGCGCTATGTCGATTCGTCGGTCGAGCGGCTGCAGATCAAGGCTAACGGCTTTGTCGAGGGCCGCCATGTCGTCACCTGCAACGGACGGCGGATGCCGATGACGCAGACCGGCCGCTCCGGCGAAGCGGTCGCCGGCGTCCGCTTCAAGGCATGGCAGCCGGCGTCGGGGCTGCACCCGACCATTCCGGTGCATGCGCCGCTGACGTTCGACATTGTCGATACCTGGAACGGCCTGTCGCTGGGCGGCTGCGTCTATCACGTCGCCCATCCCGGCGGGCGCGCTTACGAAACCAAGCCGGTCAATTCCTATGAGGCCGAGGCGCGGCGGCTGGCGCGGTTTCAGGACCACGGCCATACGCCGGGCAAGATCGACCCGCCGCGAGAGGAACGCTCAAACGAATTCCCGTTGACCCTCGATCTGCGGACGCCGCTTCATCATTGAAATGTGCTAGAAGAATCGCATGGTGGGGCAAGCCGGAAGCAACCAGGGGAGCAAAGGCCGTCCGGGACACCGCCGCGTGGCGCAGTGGACCCGCGACTATATCCGCCTGCCCGGAATTCCTGACGAATATATCGCGCAGGACGGCGCGCCGCGCGAGGTCTGGACTCGGTTTTTCGAGGCTTTTGCGGCGCATTCTCCCGCTGACATCGAGCGGCGGTTCGGCGCCGCAGACCGGCATCTGCGCGAAGCCGGCGTCACCTATCGCGCGCCCGGCGAAGCCACCGAAAAACTCTGGCCGCTCAGCCATCTGCCGCTGCTGATCGGCGAGGCCGACTGGCAGCAATTATGCACCGGCATCGTGCAGCGCGCGGAGTTGCTGGAGCTGGTGCTGAACGATCTCTACGGCGAGGGCCGCCTGATCGCGGAAGGCGCGGTGCCGGCGGCGGCGATCGCCG
>JAWVFH010000103.1:0-2624 GCA_033856255.1 Solirubrobacterales bacterium
AAAGCGCCGCGACCGGCGGAAGGAACCTCAGCACCGTGCCCGCCAGGCCGCAGTCGACGGTCGCGTCGGCGGCCGGGGCGATCCGGCCGTTGACCGTCACCTCGGTGTCGTCGCCGTCGACGGTGACCCCCAGCGTGCGCAGCGCCCCGATCATCAAGTCGGTGTCGCGGCTGCGCAGCGCACCGCTGATCGTCGACGTGCCCTGCTGAGTTGCCAGGGCCGCCAGCACGAGCGCGCGGTTGGTCTGCGATTTGGAGCCCGGCACCGTCACCGTGGCATGCACGGGAGTCGGGGTCGTCGGTGCCTGCCACATGTTCCTGTGCTCTCCCCCTACCCTTCGGGTGGAAGGTACTCCCACCCGCGTGCGGTTGCTTACGGCCCTATCCTGCCCTGTCACAGCTCTCTGCCACCATGGGATGTATGTGTGGGCGATTCGCGGTTACCACCGATCCGGCGCTGCTGGCCGAGAAGATCCAGGCCATTGACGAAAGCACCGCGGCGGTCGAGGGCAACGACGGTGGCGGGCCCAACTACAACGTCGCGCCGACCACCACGATCAGCACGGTGGTCAAGCGTCACAGCGAGCCCGACGACGAGCCGACCCGGCGCGTCCGCTCGATGCGCTGGGGCCTGGTGCCGCCGTGGGCCAAGGAGGCCCAGAGCGGTGTCCCCGACACCAAGGGGCCGCTGCTGATCAACGCACGCGCCGAGAAGGTCACCACCTCACCCGCGTTTCGCAATTCGGCTAAGAACAAGCGCTGCCTGGTCCCGATGGACGGCTGGTACGAGTGGCGCGGCGAGAAGGGCTCGAAGACGCCCTTCTACATGTACGGCGGCGACGGAGAGCCGCTGTTCATGGCGGCCCTGTGGTCGACGTGGCGGCCGAAGGGCGCGCCGAAGGACAGCCCGCCGCTGCTGAGCACCACGATCATCACCACCGACTCGGCAGGTCCGCTCGCCGAGATTCACGATCGGATGCCTTTGACCATCAGCGCCGGCGACTGGGACCGGTGGCTCGACCCCGATGCAGCCATCGACGAGGGGCTGCTGCGCGGGCACGGCGACCTCGACCGCATCGAGATCCGCGAGGTGTCGCGGTTGGTGAACAGCATCCGCAACAACGGGCCCGAGCTGATCGAACCGGCCGAGCCGGAACCGGAGCTGGGGGCACTCCCCTAGCAAGCTGGGGGCCCACC
Source organism: Solirubrobacterales bacterium (assembly GCA_033856255.1). Lineage (GTDB taxonomy): Bacteria > Actinomycetota > Thermoleophilia > Solirubrobacterales > 70-9 > WHSW01. Next base: position 1,197 of record JAWVFH010000103.1, read on the forward strand.
CGCTTGCGGGGGAGCCGAGCTGCTGTAGGCGTCACCGCCGCCGGGCCGTCACCACCAGGTAGGGCGCGTCGAACGCGACGAGGCCGTCCGCGCCGATGTTCGCGCGCATCGCGTCCTCGAAGGCGGCCAGCAGCTCGTCGCGCTTGGCGGCTTCGAGGTTGTCGAGCAGGGAGACATGTATCGGCGACTCATCCGCCAACAGGTGCATGGCGTCCTCGATGGTTCCCAATCGCCATGTGCAGGCGCCTGTTTCGATCGCGATGTCGTCGAAGTCCGCGGCGAGCCGGTCGGTGATCGTTTCCGTCGTTCCCCACTGATCGGGGGAGTGCCCCGAGCCGGGTGGTGATCCAAGCACGGTCACGATCGGCTTGTAGAACGGGGTCTGCGGGTCGGGCACCCACGAGGAGAAGCCCACCACACCGCCCGCCTTGAGCAGCCGCGCGATCTCGGCGACCTGTGCGACGGGCTCGACGAAGATGATGCCCATGTTCGACACCACGGCGTCGAACGCTCCGGCCGGGAGGCCGGTGTCGGAGGCGTCGGCCGTCACCCAGGTCACGGTGTGCCCCAACCTCTCGGCCTTCTGTCGGCCGATCGCAATCAACGCGCCAGTGACGTCGACCGCCGTCACCCGGGCACCCGCCGCCGCTGCGACGAGTGCGGCGCTGCCGGTGCCGCACGCAAGGTCGGCCACGTCACGGAACGGTCCGCGTCGTTTCGCGGCGGCGACGACGTCCGCCGCGATTCCGGCGATGTGATCGCCGATCGCGTCGTAGCGACCGGAGGACCACGTCGTCGGGGCCGACTCCGAGGTGGACACGGGCCTCAGCGTGTCACGATGTCGAGATGGACTCACTGGCCGGGTTCCCCGTCACCGCACCGGCCCTTGCGCGCCCGGTGACGTTCGACCAGTTCTGGGCCGACCTGACATTCGTGCACTGGCCGGTGCGGCCCGAGGCCGTCGCGCACCTGTACCCGCCGGGAACCCGACCCGACATGTTCGACGGCCTCACCTACGCCGGGCTGGTGCCGTTCACCATGCGCCGCACGGCGATCGGCACGTCGCTGCCGCTGCCGTACTTCGGCAGCTTCCACGAGACCAACGTGAGGCTGTACTCGATCGATGATGCCGGCCGCCACGGCGTGGTCTTCCGGTCCTTGGAAACCGCGCGGCTTGCCGTGGTGCCCGTTGTCCGCGCCGCACTCGGTGTCCCGTACACCTGGGCGCGGATGCGGATCACCCGATCCGGCGACCGCATCGCCTACGAGAGCGAGCGCCGATGGCCGCGCCATGGCCTGTGCAGCCGGCTCACCGCGCGGATCGGCGACGAGGCCCAGCCGACGCCGCTGGAGATCTGGCTGACCGCCCGCTGGGGTGCACACACCAGCAGGGCCGACCGGACATGGTGGATGCCCAACGAACACGGG
>JAWVFH010000104.1:0-3077 GCA_033856255.1 Solirubrobacterales bacterium
GCCGCCTCGTTGGCGCGATCGTGCTGGGCGGCCTTGCGCTCGGCTGCGGCGTGGCCCTGACCGCCACGTCGGCCTGGCTGATCTCGGCAGCGGCCCTGCACCCACCGGTATTGACCCTGATGGTGGCCATCGTCGCGGTCCGAGCCTTCGGCCTCGGCAAAGGCGTCCTGCGCTACGCCGAACGCCTGGCCGCCCACGACGCCGCCCTGCGCGTCGGCGCAGATCTCCGAGCCCGGGTGTGGACCGCGCTGGTCCGGCTCGGCTCGGCCGCGACGGCCCGGATCCGGCGCGGCGAGCTGCTCTCCCGGCTGCTGGCCGACGTCGACGAGCAACAGGACCTGATGGTCCGGGTGCTGGTACCCGTCGGCGCCGCCTCGGTCGTGGCGGCGGCGGCGGTGGCTGGGTTCACCGTGATTCTGCCGGCCGCTGGCGCCATCCTCACCGTCGGTCTGGTCTGCGCGGCGGTATTCGCGCCGGCCGCCACCGCCTGGGCCGCGCGGCGGACCCACCGACGCACCGCGCTCGCCAGGGCGAACGTCCTGACCCGTGCCGTGGAGATCCTCGAAGCCGCGCCGGACCTGATCGCCTTCGACGCCGCCCACCGCTACAACAACGAACTGCGCGACGCCGACAACCGGCTCGGCTCGCTACTGCGGCGGACCGCGACCGCCCGAGGTCTCGGCGCCGGCCTGGCCGTGCTGGCCGTCGGCGCGACCTCGGTCGGCGCCACCGCCGTCGGCATCGCGGCGCTGGGCGCCGGCACCCTGCCCGGGCCCGCGCTCGCGGTGCTGGCACTCACCCCGCTCGCGCTCGCCGAAGTCGTCGCGGGGCTGCCGGACGCGGCGGTCCGGCTGCTCACCGCGCTGCCCGCCGCCCGCCGGCTCGCCGAGCTGGAACAGCTCCCGACCCCGGCGCCCGACCCCCAGGTCGCGGCGGACATCGCGCCCGCCACCTCGCTGGCGGCCGAGTCCGTCGCGGTGCGCTGGCCCGGCGCCGAACGCGACGCCGTCCAGGACGTCGACCTGGCGCTACCAGCCGGGACCCGGCTGGCACTGACCGGGCCGTCTGGGGCCGGCAAGTCCAGTGTCGTCGCCGCCCTGATGCGCGGACTGCTGCCCAGCGCCGGCCGCATTCTGGTCGACGGCCGCGACACCACCGGGCTCACCGGCGACGAGGTCCGCCGTGGCGTGGCCTGGTGCGGCGCCTGGACCCACCTGTTCGACAGCACGCTGCGGGCGAACCTACTGCTCGCCGCACCGCACGCCTCCGACGGCGAAGTCGTGGCCGCGCTGCGGCGGGCACAGCTCGGCGAGTGGCTCGCCGGCCTCCCCGAGGGGTTGGACACCGCCCTCGGGACACACGGCGGCCCGGTGTCCGGTGGCGAGCGCCAGCGCCTCGGAGTCGCCCGGGCACTGCTGGCGGACCGCCCGGTGCTGCTGCTCGACGAACCGACCGCGCACCTCGACCCACCGACCGCGACCGCGCTGTCAACCGAGCTGATGGCCACCACGCGGGGGCGCACGGCGCTGCTGGTCACCCACCACCCCGAACAGACACCCGGCCTGCCCCAGGTCCGGATCGGGTCCGCGCCGGCGGCGATGGCACCTGCCCTGCACAACCGGCCGGGCCTCGGGTAGCCGGTCGACCGGACGAAGCCCATCCAGCCGACACGACCAGGCACTTCTGCCCTGCAGCCACCGCCGCACCGGTTGCAGGCTCAACGCACCACCCGAGTTCAGGAGCCCGCAATGTCGATTCCCCCCATCCGCCTCGACGCACCGCCGGAGACGCTCGACGACGACCCGCCGCTCTCCAGCCTCATGACCCACCGGCTGGTCGGGATCACCCCGGATGCCGACATGCACGTCGCCCTGCGACTGCTCGCCGCCTCCGGGGTGCGCCACCTGCCGGTGCTCACCGACGGGCGCTATCTCGGCCTGGTATGCGAACGCGACGTGGTACGCCACCTCGCCGGGCCCGATGCTCCCCTGCCCACACCGGTGGCCCGGCTGTGCCGTCCAGCCCCCGTGCTGGGGGTTCGCGACCGCCGGTCCACCGCCGCGGCGCAGATGCAGGCCCTGGACATCGACGCCGTCCTGGTGGTCGAGAACGGGCGACTGGTCGGCATCGTCACCGCCACCGACCTCGTCCGGTCCCTGGCCGGCCCCACCCGCGCAGAGGGGGATCAGGCGGCGCCGTGAGCCCGGTCCGCGCCGGCGCTGTTGAGCTCGACGAGCAGCCGCATGATGTCGGCACCAGTGGTCGAGTCGAGGCTCCCGGTGGGTTCATCGGCGCCAGCACCATGGTCGGGTCGGTGACCAGTGCACGAGCAAGGGCAACACGCTGTTGTTGCCCACCGGAGAGCTCGGCGGGTTAGTGGTTCTCGTGATCGGCGAGGCCGACCCGTTCCAGCGCCCGACGCGCGCGGACATGCCGATCCCGCGACGCCGTCTGCGATCGTCAGGCTCACATCGTCGAGGGCCCGCACCTCGACATCGCCCATCAGATAGGTCCTAGTGCCCGGCGTCCGAAGTCTTTTGCCGATCTCCGGCGCCCAGATGGCGCCTCGCGGCGTTGTCGTCGGGGCCGATACAACAGCGGTATCAGCCCCTTCTCCGCCTTGCGATGCATCCATCTGGATCACCGAATATCTGGCAAGGACTTCGGACGCCGGGCACTAGAGACGTGCTCCAGTTCAATCATGCTGGAATCAAGCTGTCCCCTGAGTTATGACGCCAACGGTGCGGCCGGTATGTGAAGAATCAGGCCGGAAAACCACACAACCGGTCACTGACCCAGGAGGCCACGCTCAGTCGGCGTCCGGAGAGGACCTGCAATGGAATGGAGATCGTGTGCTCGGTGTGACCGGGTATCCAGGGTCGCGGTATCTGACCGCTGAGCCGGGCCAGCCGAGCGGGGTCGACGATCTCGTAGGCCTCGCCGATACCCAGCACGCTCCAACCGGTGTGGGTCCGGGAGTCGATCTCGTCGACCTCAAAGGCCACCACGGCGTGATGGATGGCCTCCGCGAGTCTGCCCCCGGCCACCGTACGAAAGATGATCTCCTCGTCGTCCAG
>JAWVFH010000105.1:0-5907 GCA_033856255.1 Solirubrobacterales bacterium
TTGTCGCGCGCCAGCGTCCAGGCGGCCGACGTCACCACGTCGGTGTCGCGGTGGCGGCGGCCGCGGCGGCCCTGCGCTTGCAGCCGCGCCATCTTCAATACTTGCAGCGCCTGCATCACGCGCTCGACATCGACGCGCGGCGCGTCTTCCAGCTCGCGCACATGGCGGTCGGCAAGCGCCTCGAGCTGGATGCCGAGATTGCGCAGTTTCCACCGCCGGCTGGTTCGCCGGCGCCCCGCCAGACCGTTGGCGCGCGGCGCGTCCGGCGGACGCTGCCAGCCGCCGTCGCGCGCCCACAGCATGATACTGAAGATGGAGACGCCGGTCTTCGCCCTAATCGCGGAGTAGCTCATCGCGGTCTGCTCGAACAGATGCTTGACCTTCGCCACCACCAAATCGGTGTGTGGGCGCCGCGAGCCGCGCGGCCGCGCTTCGGTAATTGCCGGCGGGCCCGCGGCGGGCTGGTCCGGCTCGACGCGGAGCCGGATGAGCGGAGGATCGAACAGCGAGCGGGGAAACACCATGACGGAATCACTCCTCGGGCGGGGACGGCCGTGCCGCGGCTTGCGCCCTCGCGTTGGCGCGCATTTCTGCCAGCGCGGTGCGGACCGCCTCGTCGCGCGCGCGCGTCGTTGCGCCGGTGACCGCGGGGCCGATCCGGAAGCCGCCGCGGCCGCGGCGGCCCATGGCTTCCAGCCGCACGACTTTCAAGAGCTGCAGCGCCCGCATCAGCGTTTCGACGTTGGTCTCAGGCTGCGCTTCGAGGTCGCGCACACAGCGTTCGGCTTGCGTCCGAAGCCGCACGGCGAGTTTGCGCAGCTTCAACCTGCGGCCGGCGCGCCAGTCGGGCACGCTTTCGGTGGCGCGCGGGGCATGCGCCGGGCGTCGCCATCGGTGGTGGCGTTTCCACCGCGTTATGGTGGCGAGGGTGACGCCGGTTTGCGTGGCGATTTCCGCATAGGTCAGATCGGTGTGCTCGAACAGATAGCGCACTCTTGCCACTGTGGCGCCGGTGTGCGGCCGCCCCTTGCCGGGCGCTCGCTGCGCAGTGATCGCAGGCGGCGGCTCAGCCGGCTCCTCCGGTGTTACGCGGAGGCGGACGATGGGAGTGTAAAGCCGGTCGCGAATATAGGGGGTGATGGGCATAGGCCAGAATGTAGTCCTAGCGGCGCGGCTGCGCAACGCGGATAGCTATCCCTCGTGCGGTGCGCGGGCAACGAACAACTGTCATTGCCAAGCGCATGTCCGGCTTGATCGGGGACGATCGGGCGAGAGTCCATGCCGGCTTCTCGGTCTCGAAGGTCTCTGGGATACCGGGTCCCCGCATGCGCGGGGGACGCGGCCCTCCTCGGCGCGGACGCGGGCGCAGAGGTCGCATATCGCCTCCGGATTCCGGGTTCGCGCGAAGCGCGCGCCCCGGAATGACGAGCCGTCAGCGCAGCCCCTCATAGACCATGAAGCCGCGCGCGACCTTCAGCTTGCGCAGCACGCGCGGGCCGAAGCGTTGCGGCGGGTGGCCGATGTAGCGCCATGAGGTCAGCTCGAAATCCCTCACCGCGCCAGATCCGCCCCCGAATGGCGCCAGCAGTCCGGTCAGGCTCAGCGGCGTATGTGCGCGATTGTTGAACGGCAGCAGCAGCAATTCCAGATGCGCGCGCGAACCATCCTCGGCGGTGGCGGTGATGCCGGCGACGGCGGCCAGCATTTCCTCGGCCACAACGCCGACGATGTCCTCGATCTCCCGGCGGCTGCCCGGCGTGAACAATGCTGAAAAACTCGAGCCCTTCTGGTCGCAGCCGAGCAGCGCGCAGACGCGGGTTCCGGCGACGCGAAACGGATAGCCGGCGACCGGGTCGTAGGACAGCACGAAGATGTCTCCGAGCAGTTCCCGCACCGCGCCCGGCTCGATCTCGCTGCGATCGGGCGCGCGCGCGCCGCCGCGCTTGCCGTCCCAATATGCGAAAAATTCCCGGCTCGACGGATGCTTCATCGTTTCAAAGCCCTGACCTTCGCGCATCCGTGAAGGGACACTTCTGTCCCGCTTTCACGCACTGCGCGCCCCCTGGTTGTTGTGCAGGAGAGGTCTTGCAGCGTCCATGCCGCAGGCGGTCTTGCGCCGGTTTGGCCGGGGCTTTGTGGCGTTAAGGTTAAATTAACTATGCGGTTGGCGCTGCGGCCGAAGTGGGTAGTGTCCGAGCTTCGCCGTTTTCTCCAAGGGCCGGCGAAGGACAGGTGGCGTCAAACAGGTTGGTCATCGCGCGGGGAGGGGTGGGGATGTCACCTTGGGCCTCGCGCGAAAGGTCGGCATCGACGGAGGGAGGGCTTCTCAGGCCCTCCCTTTTTCGTTTCGCCTCCCGCTGCGGCGATCCTTCGCTTGCGCAGCATGGCCAAGCCGCCTATCTGGGCGCATCGCTCAGCTTGTGCCGCCTTACCCAGGTCTTTGAACCCCTTGGATTCTCCGCCCGAACTCACCCAGGACGCCCCGCGCGAACCGATCCTGACGCTGCCGGGCGCCTTGACCGCCTATGTCCTGCTGCTCGCGGTGGTTCATCTGCGCGTGCTGCTGCCGCCGGAGCTGGAATACTGGACCATCGAGGTGTTCGGCTTCATTCCGAAGCGCTACGATTCCACGCTGCTGGCGACGCCCTTTCCCGGCGGCTCGCCTGCCAAAATCTGGTCGTTCGTGACCTATTCGCTGCTGCATGCCAACCTCAGCCATATCGGTTTCAACGTGCTGTGGCTGCTGCCGTTCGGGAGCGCGGTGGCGCGCCGTTTCGGGCCGTCGCGGTTCTTCCTGTTCATGGCGGTGACGGCGATTGCCGGCGCGCTGGCGCATCTGGTCACTCATGAGCACGCGGTGGCGCCGATGATCGGCGCTTCGGCTTCGGTGTCCGGCGCGATGGCAGCCGCAATTCGGTTCGCCTTCGTGCATGGGAGTTTTCTGTCGTTCCGCCGCGGCGATGCCGATGCGGCGGCGCAAGTGCCGGCGCTGTCGCTATGGCGCGCCTTGCGCAATCCGCGCGTGCTGGCGTTCCTTGGCGTCTGGTTCGGCGTCAATATCATCTTCGGGATCGGATCGATCGCGATCGGCGCCGATGGCGCGAGTGTCGCATGGCAGGCGCATATCGGCGGGTTTTTTGCAGGATTACTGTTGTTTTCGCTGTTCGACCCTGTTCCGCGCGCCTTTTCCCCCGACCTGTCCGATCGTCGCTGAGCAACGAGCCGCCTTGCGGCGCAGCTCGATTTCATTCATCATCGTGGTGTTTTCAGGCGAATGGACTTTCGTTTCGCATGAAGAACATGCCTCGCATGCTCGATGCGCACGACCCAGCGCGACGCCGGACTGTTACCTGAGGACAGAACGAAAGATCGCGCGAACGCATGACGCGATCGAATTCCGGAGGCGACCATGACCGTACGTTCAATCCTCGATACCAAAGGCCATGACATTCTCAGCGTCGAGCCGGACGCAAAGCTTTCGGCCGCGGTGAAGATGCTGTCGGAGCGGCGAATCGGCGCCGTGCTGGCGATGAGCAACGGACGCATCGAAGGCATCCTGTCGGAGCGCGACATCGTGCGCGTGATCGGCGAACGCGGCGCCGCCGTGCTCGACGAGCCGGTAAGTAGCGTGATGACGCGCAAGGTGGTGTGCTGCCGGCCTACCGATACCGTCGGAGCGATCATGGAAAAAATGACCTCGGGCAAGTTCCGGCATCTGCCGGTGCTCGAGGGCGGCGAGCTCGTGGGCCTGATTTCGATCGGCGACATCGTCAAGTGGCGCGTCAAGGAATTCGAGGACGAGCAGGAAGCGCTGCAGAATTACATCAAGACCGCCTGAACCTCGTCATTGCCGGGCACGACCCGGCAATCCATCGTCTTCGAAGACCCTTGCGAAGCGTGATGGATGCGCGGGTCAAGCCCGCGCATGACGCAAAACCTCACGGCTTCTTTTCAACCGCCCCCGGTTCGCCCGATACCGGGGCCATCATCTCGATCGCTTCCTGGATCGATTCGATCGCGCGTTCGGCCGCGCGCGCGCCATGCGCGATCAAATCGTCGGCGCGGTGGAAATCGAACCAGCCGATCTGGCCGACGCGGGGCGTGATCAAAAGATCCGGCGGATCGCCGGCGAGCCGCGCGCGGGTAATGCGGTCCTGCATGATGTTGAAGGCATCGACCATGACCGTGGAGATGCCCGGCCGGCCGGCGCCGCCGAAAAACTCGCGCTTGATGGCGCGCTCCGGTGAAAAGAACCGGCCGAGACCGCGTTTCGGCGGAGGCATTTCGATGATGGGCTCGGGCGGCTCGGCCGCCGGGCCGTGAGAGAAGATGGTGGTGCTGTGGGTAAATACGTCGCTGGAGATATTGGCGGCGATCACGATCTCCGCACCGAGCGCGCGCGCCGCCGAAACCGGCACCGGATTGACCAGCGCGCCGTCCACCAGCCAGCGGTTGCCGACCAGAACCGGTGCGAAAATTCCCGGCAGCGCATAGGATGCGCGCATCGCCTCAACCATGCGGCCATGGGTCAGCCAAATCTCGTGTCCGGTACGAACCTCGGTCGCGACGGTCGCGAATTTCAGCGGCAGTTCCTCGATCAGGGTATGGCCCAATGCCGCCTCGAGCTGGGCCGCGAGCTTGTCGCCGCCGATCAGGCCGGAGCCATTGAGCCGGATGTCGAGATAGCCGAAAATATTGCGCGGCTGCAGGCTGCGCGCCCATTGTTCCAGCCTGTCGAGCTGCCCCGCGGCATAGGAGCCGCCGACCACGGCCCCGATCGAGGTGCCGACCACCACGTCGGGAATGATGCCGTGGGCCACCAGTGCCCTGACGATGCCGATGTGGGCAAAACCCCGCGCGGCGCCGCCGCCCAAAGCGAGCCCGATCACCGGCCGCCGGGTGCTGCCGAGGCCGACCTTGTCGCGGCCGTTCGGGCCGCGGCCGATCAAATTATCCAGCACCGGGCAATCTCCTGAAACGATACGCTTAAGCTTATTCGTTGCAGCGTGTTCTTGCCAGAATGCGATACAGGCATGGTTTATGGCGCGATCCGCTTGGACCGAAATTATGACTGGAGCGCGACGGGCCTGCCGGCAGGCTTGAATTTGCCGCGTTTTCGGTGAAAAGCATCCGTCATGAGTGCATGGGGCCATATTACAGAAGACCGTGGGTCGGATCGGGCCGGCTGGAGCAGACGCCTGATATTGGCGCTTGCGCTGGCCGGCGTCGGGGCGTTGGCGTTCCCGAACGCGTCGCTGGCTCAGTTCTTTAGCGACCGCCCGCCGCCGGTGCCTCCGTCCTCCATTCCCGATGCGCCTTCCGGCGGCGCGATCAGCCTCGCCCCGCCCTCAGGACCGGCGTCGGCGCCCAATCTGCCCGCGCCCTTGACCCAGCCTCCCGTCTCCGCGGTGACCCCGCCGGTGGCGCCGCCTCCGATCGCATCAACGCCCGGGCAGGCGGTGCTGTCGCTGACGGCGCGTTACGGCAAGGATCTTCCGGTCATCAACAGCGGCCTGGTCTGGCGGGTGTTTTCCGAACGGCCCGATGAAACCGGCGCCTTCAAGCTGATCCGCGAGGAACGCGGCGCCACGCCCAATATCGTGCTGCCCCCCGGCGGCTATGTCGTCCACGTTACGCTCGGCCTGGTGAGCGCGGTGCGGCCGGTGACCTTGAAGGCCGACACCTTTCGCGAATCCTTCGTGCTGCCGGCCGGCGGGCTGCGCATCGAAGGCCGCGTCGGCACCTCCAAGATTCCGCAGAACCAGATTTCATTCGCGATCTACAAGGGCAGCCAGTTCGAAGCCGCCGAGCGCGCCGCGCTGCTGCCGAGCGTCGCCGCCGGCGACGTGGTGCTGCTGCCGGAGGGCACCTACTACATCATCTCCAATTACGGCGACGCCAATTCGG
>JAWVFH010000106.1:0-4156 GCA_033856255.1 Solirubrobacterales bacterium
CACGCCGAGCTCACGGTCAGCTGGCACGGTCGACCGAACGAAACGTCCCTTGCCGACTACAGCGTCAAGGAGCCCGTTGTCCTCCTGATACGCCAGCGCCGGGTGGTCGCGCTCATCACCGCTCCAACCGGTAGAAGCGGAACATGTCGTGCTCGATCGGCAACACCTCGATCGATCGGAACCCGGCTTCGGTGCCATAGCGGCGCATCGTGTCCGGTCGCAGAACGGTGCCGGTTGCCGCTGAGGGTTGATCGACCCGGCCCACCGGCAGGCAGTGCAGCACGCTGGCGCTGTAGAGGAAGCGTTCGATCGGATCGGCCGGGGCGGTGAAGGTCTCCGCTGTGCGCTCGTCCATCACGATCACCGGTCCGGTCTCGGTGAGTCGACGGGCGGTGCGCAGCGCGTCAACCGGGCGTGCCAGGTCGTGGAGGATCTCAAACGCGAACACCGCGTCGTATCGGCCCTCCAGTGCGGGGCCGGTCACGTCGGCTACTTCGAAGCGGACCCGGTCGGCGACCTGGTGCTCGGCGGCGAGACGGCGCGCGGCGGCGATCGAAGCGTCGTCGGAGTCGAAGGCGTCCACCCACAGCGACGGGTAGCCCTTGGCCAGCGCGACCGCTGCCCACCCCTCGCCACAGCCGAGTTCGGCGACCCGGCCTCCCTGGGTCAACCGGGCGTGGAGGTCGGGAATCGCGGGCAACCATTGCTGGACCAGCAGCCCGGTGAACACCGGCCGGTTGAACGCGGCTTGCACGTCCTGGACGTCGTAGTCGGCGTAGGGCACGCCTGTGCCCTGCCGGTACGCCTGCTCCAGTGCGGGGAACACTCGCCCCAGGGACTCCACGAACCCGCCCATCGGAGCGAGGTAGGCCGGGCTGTCCGGGTCGATCAGGACGGCTTCGCTGCCGGCCGGCAGGGTGAACCGGCGCGCGTCGGCGGGCGCGGTGACGTCGTCGACGGCGAGCAGTCCCGCGGCGGCTTGCTGTTCGCACCACTCGAGGGCGTAGCGCCGGTCGATGCCGGCGGCGTCGGCCAGCGCGGTGGCGGTTCGGGGTCCGGCCTCCGACAGTGTCCGGTAGAGGCCGAGCCGCACGCCCAGGTGCACGCACGCCAGCTCGAAGGCGCCCAGGCCGGCTTCGAACAGGCGCCCGGCCAACGCCTCGGCGACTTGCGCGGGTGTGGTGGGGTGCTCAGAGGCCAGCTCAGCTGTCGCGGTCATCTCGATCCTCCTGGTGCGCGCCCGGTGATTCCGGTCGTTCACCGTGGAGGCGCTAGATCGTGACGCGCATTGCTAGTTCTCGGTGAGCTGCCATGTCACCGGGTGTTCGGGCTGATAACCGCAGTAGGTTCCGGTGCGCACGGACGCGCGCAGATGTCGGCCGAGCACCGGGTGGATCTCGATGATCCGGTCGATGGTGTGCCGGATGCGGTTGCTGACCGCTTTGCGCATCCGCTCGGTCTCGGTGGGTACGCGTCGGGCGCGGCCACCGAGGCCGGTGGTGGCGGACAGCTCGGCCAGTAGAGCCTCGCGTTCCCACTCGAGCCGCTCAGCCCGGCAGGTGTCCGCCTGCTCGTGGGCCTCCGAGAGCTCGTCGGCCAGCTGGTTGAGTCGGTGCTGGTAGGCGGCGATCGCGCGGCGGTCGGCCATCGGGCCGGCATCGCCGCGGTCGACCGCGCCGCCGGCCAACTCGCTGACGTGGGTCTGCTCGCCGGGCCGGCGCAGCAGCAGGGCCAGGTCGTGCAGCCCCTTGGCATCGGGAAGCAGCACGGATCGACCGGAGAACTCGACCGTCCAGACCGACCCGTCGCGCCGCCAGCGGCCACACAACTCACCGGGCTGGAAAGACGCCGACGTGATGTCGCCGGCCCAGCGGCGGGTCCGCTCGGCCAACGCCGCACCGGCGCCGGCGTCCAGCAGCAACGCCACGTCGAAATGCGTACGCGCCCGGTCGGCCCGCCCCAGGAACCGCGCGAGCCGGCCCAGGTGCGCATCGACCGACCCCCAGCTGCCGGCCAGGATGCCCTCGACACAGAACAGGCCCGTATAGGGCTCCAGCAGTCGATAGGCCAGCTCGGCGGCGCCGCGGTGCTGAGCGAGTACCGCGGCCACCGATAGCTGTGCCACGGCCGGCAACCACTCGCTGTCGATCGGCATGCTCGGGTCGGCCACCACCCGGCCGAGCTGTCGGCGGGCGTCCTCGGGTCGGCCGCTGAGGGCGTGCAGGAAGGCGAGTGAGCACGCCACCACGGCCGGCTCGTTCGGGCTTAGCGAGAGGAACTTCACGAAGTCGTCGTAGATCTCGTCGGCTCGGTCCTCACCGACCAGCCGCACGAACCTCTGCACCCAACCGAGCAGCTCGACGTTCGGGCTGCTGGCAGCGGCAGAAAACGCGGCGTGCTCGGCGGCGTGCTCGGCAGCGGCGTCGAGGTCGCCGCTCATCAGCGCCCGCGCGCCCCGCCACAGTGGGACGTACCAGGCCAACCGGGACTGTCCCAGCCGGTTCGCCGCCCGCGCATAGATCTCGATCTCCGCGTCGACGCCCGACCACTCGCCGGCCTCCGCGAGCGCCACCAGCCGAAGGCGCCGGCCGAGCAGCTCGCGACCTCGATCACCGGCGGCTGTGGCCAGGGCGATGATCTCGGTGGCGGCGGCCCGCCGGTCCGACACGTGATCGGGCCCCGCCACCGCATCGCAGTGCACAGCGAGCGCCCCGGCCAGCACCGAAGGATCCGACACCCGCCGAGCCATCGCCACGGCGGCTTCGCTGAGCGCTCGGCGGCGTTCCTCGGCACCGGTGAACGCCAGGGCGAGCGACAGCCGGGCCAACAGCGCGGCGCGTACCGGTGAGTCGGTGTCCGGTAGCGTCCGCAGCGCCTCGTCGAGCACGCTGACCCGGTCCGGATCGAGCAGATCGAGCTCAAAGCCGTCGGCGCCGCCAGCCAAGCCCAGCGCGGCGGCGGCGAGTCGGTCGGGCTGGCCACGCAGGCGGGCATACCGGGCAGCCTCCAGGTAGGCGTCCCTGGCCTTCGCTGGCTCCCCGGCGGCCAACGCCGCCTCACCGAGTGCGCAGAGCAGCGCACCACGATCCTGGAGGGGGTCGTCGGTCGCGGTGTCGGCGATCACCGCGAGGGCCGAGGTCAGCAAGGACACGGCGTCCTCGTACGCGGTGCGCCGGGCCGCGTCGGCGGCCGCCACCCGGGCACAGCGCACCGCGTCGGCCGACGGCGCACCGAACTCGGCGGCGGCCAACAGGTGGCGGGCCGCCTCGGCGGGAGCGGCCGCACCGGTGTCCATCCGGTCCGCCAACAGCTCCCCTATCCGTAGATGCCACCGCAAGCGGTCGGCTGGACCGAGCTGCGCCACCAACGTCTGCCGGACCAACGGATGGGCGAACCGATACTCCCCACTGCCGGTCCCACCGTCGCTGCCGCCGCCGGTCAGCAGCCGAGCACCCCGCGCGGCATCCACTTGGTCCAGCACCTCGGCCGCCGAGGATCGGCACACCTGGGCCACCAGTGGAATTCGCACCGGATCGCCGAGCAGAGCGGCGACCTGCATCATCACGTGCGCGTCGGAGGGCAGCCGGGCCAATCGCCGTTCCAGTACGGCGCGAACCGTGTCCGGGAGCGGGACCCACTCGCTCCGGTCCCCCAGACGGTCCTCGACCCGCAGCAGTCGCACCACCTCGGCCGCGAAGTACGGATTGCCGCCGGTGCGCTGGTGCAGCAAAGCCAGCAACCGTGTCCCGAGCCGTTCACCGGTGACCTCGAGCACGGCAGCACCCAACTCCTCCGCCGACAACGCTCCGAGCGCGAGCTGGCGATGGGGGGACAACATCGCGGGCAGTCGACCACCGCCGGGCTCAGTGTCGCGATAGGTGCCCACCACCATGATCGCCGAGCTGGCCAGCTCGCCGCGCAGCGCGGCGAGCAGCCGCAGTGAGGGCTCATCCATCCAGTGCAGGTCATCCAGCACGAGCAGCACCGGGACCGGATGGGCTGCTGCCCGCAACGCGTCGATCACCCGCTCGAACAGCAGGAACCTGGCCAGCTCAGGATCGGTCTCGCTCTCGCCACGCGACAGGGCGGCGGCTGCGCCCAACTGCGTGAGCAACCGAGACCACGGCCAGTACGGCGGGCCACCGGAGTCCTCCCG
>JAWVFH010000107.1:0-3897 GCA_033856255.1 Solirubrobacterales bacterium
AAGCAGCGCGCCGGGTCCATGTGGTGCAGTCGGCGGTCTCTACCGCGGTGGCCAAGCTGGAGCGGGAGCTGGGCGCCGGGCTGGTGGACCGCTCGAGGCCGCGTGTCGGTCTGACCCCCGCGGGAGCGGCATTCCTGGCCGAGGCCCGCGCCACGCTGACCGCGGCCCGCCGAGCCAAGGACTCGGTCGTCGGGTTCCACGGCCAGCTCAGCGGCATCGTCGATGTCGGAACCATGATGTCCAGCGGCCCGATCGACCTGCCCGAGGCGCTCGGACGGTTCCACCGGGCCCATCCCCTCGTCTCGGTACGGCTGCGGCAGAACGTGTCCGGTTCGGCGGGTCACCTGGCCGCGATCGCCGAGGGCTCACTGGACGTCGCGCTGGTCGCGGCGCCGAACGCTGCATCGACGAGCGGCGTCAGGCTGCACGTGCTGGCCGAGGAGCCACTGGTGTTCCTGTGCTGGCCGGACCATCACCTGGCCGGTCGGGACCCGGTTGCGCTGACGGGGCTGGCCGGCGAGGTCTTCGTCCGGTTTGCCTCCGGCTGGGGAATCCGACACCGGGTAGACCACGCGCTGGCCGGCGCGGGCGTCGACCCGGTCGCGCCGTACGAAGTCGCCGACTACGCCACCGCGGCCGGACTGGTCCACCATCGGCTGGGCACCACGCTGATGCCGCGGACGGCAGCGGCCCAGTTCCCCGAGCTGAGGGCCATCCCGGTCACCCCAGCCACGACCTGGCAGCTCTGCCTGGCCACTGCCGCCGGCCGGCGGCTGTCCCCGGCCGCGGCCGCACTGGCCGACACTCTGACCGGCGCAACCCCGGCCGACCAGGTGCGCAGCCCAGAAGCGCCGGCGTAAACTGGACGTTCAGTATTTGATGGGGAGTGGTGGATGAGCGTCGGCAGTGGCATGCAGGACCGGCCCCGAGCGCGTCCCGGCCGCCCACGCAGCGAGGCGTCTCGGCTCGCGGTACTGCGGGCGACCTCCGAGCTGATGCTCGAGGTCGGCCTGCGGGCGATGACGACCGAGGCGATCGCCACCCGGAGCGGGGCGAGCAAGGCGACGATCTACAAGTGGTGGCCGAACAAGTACGCGGTGGCTATCGAGGCGTTCCTGTCGGCGATGTTCGCCGAGTCGGCCGACCCCGACACCGGTTCGGCGCATGAGGACTTCCGCGGCGCATTGCGGGGCATGATGCGGTTCTATGCCGGCCCGAGTGGTCGGGTGTTCGCCCAGCTGGTCGGCGAGGCTCAGTTCGACCCGCAGGTCGCGGCCGAGCTGCGCGATCGGCTGGTGGGCTCTCGGCGGCGGTTGGTGCGGGTGATCTGGGACCGCGGGGTGGCCCGTGGGCAGCTGCGGCCCGATGTCGACCCCGAGGCCGCGATCGACCTGGTCTTCGGGCCGGCCATGTACCGGCTGCTCGCGGGACACGCGCCGCTGGACGACGCGGCCGCGGACGCCATCGTGGACGTCGCCATGGGTGGGCTTACCTGCTGAGGTCGACGTCACCGGTCGGACGCGGCCGGCGAGGCGGGCCCGGCGCTACTCTGAATAGAAACTAGACGTTCAGTTTCTATGAAGAGGAACACGGACATGAACACCACAATTTTGGGCAGCACAGGGTTGCGGGTGTCTCGCATCGCGTTCGGTACCTGGCAGTTGGGCGGCGACTGGGGCCGCTTCGACGAGGCCATGGCCGTCACGGCGATTCGGCACGCCTTCGATCTGGGCGTGAACTTCTTCGACACCGCGCAGGCCTACGGCTTCGGTGCCTCCGAGCGGCTGCTCGGCGGGGCGCTGCGCGGAGAGCTCAACCGCAACCGGGACCAGTTGGTGATCGCCACCAAGGGCGGGTTGCGGATGACCGACCGCGGGCTGGTGCGTGACGCGAGCCCGCAGTGGCTGCGCGAGGGGGTGGACGCCAGCCTGCGGGCGTTGGGCGTCGAGTACATCGACCTCTACCAGGTGCACTGGCCCGACCCGAAGGTGCCGGCCGCCGAGACGGGGGGCGCGCTGGCCGAGTTGGTCGCGGCCGGCAAGATCCGGCACGTCGGGGTTTCCAACTACGACGCCGCGCAGCTGGCCGAGTTCGCCGTGACCCTGCCGGTGGGGACGCTGCAGCCGCCGTACCACCTGTTCCGCCGTGACATCGAGGGCGAGGTGCTGCCCTACTGCCGGGAGCACAACGTCGGCGTACTGGTCTACGGCCCGCTGGCGCACGGCCTGCTCTCCGGGACGATGAGCGGCAACACCAGATTCCCCAGCGACGACTGGCGGGCCACCAGCCCGGTGTTCACCGGAGAGGGCTACCGGGACAACCTGGCCGTGGTGGCCGCGCTGGAGAAGTTCGCCGCCGACCGGGGCATGACGGTCAGCCAACTGGCCATCGCCTGGACCCTGGCGCACCCCGCCGTGCACGTCGCGATCGTCGGTACCCGGCGAGCCGACCACATCCAGGACAGCCTCGCCGCCGCGGAGATCTCTCTCAGCGCTGGCGACCTTGCCGAGATCGAGGCCATCATGGCCGCCGCCACGCCGGTTGCCGGCCCGGCCCCGGAGACCGTGTGATGACCAGTCCGGGGATGGCGGCTCCACGCATTGCCGTGTTGGGCACCGGGACCATGGGTGCCCCGATAGCCCGCAACCTGTGCCGCGCGGGGCTGGAGGTGCTGGTCTGGAACCGGGACCCTGCCAAGGCCGAGGCATTGGCCGCCGACGGGGCACTCCGCATGCTCTCGCCGGCGGCGGCCGCCGCCGGGGTCGACGTGCTGATCACCATGCTCACTGACGGCGAGGCGGTGGAAGGGGTGATGACCGGGCCGGACGGCGCGCTGTCCGCGCTCGGGCCGGACGCGGTGTGGGTGCAGATGAGCACCGTCGGGGTGGACTGGTCCGACCGGCTCGCCGATCTGGCGGCCCGCCACGGCGTGACGTTCGTCGATGCACCGGTGTCAGGCAGCTCGCGGCCGGCCGAGGAGGGGCAGCTGCTCATTCTGGCCTCCGGAGCCGGGTCGGCCCGCGCCCGCCTGGCGCCCATTTTCGAGGTCCTCGGGCGCAAGACCCTGTGGCTGGAGTGCGCAGGGGACGGCAGCCGGCTCAAGCTTGCGCTCAACAACTGGCTGGCGGTACTCGTCGAAGGCATGGCCGAAACCATCACCCTCAGCGGCGCGCTCGGGCTGGACCCGCGTCTGTTCGTCACGACCGTCGCGGGCCTGCCGCTGGCCTCGCCATATGCCACGGACAAGGCCAAGGCCATGCTGGATGCCCAGTTCACCCCCGGCTTTCCACTGGAGCACGCAGCGAAGGACGCCGCGCTCGCCGCTACCGCCGCGCACGACCGGGGGCTGGAACTGCCCCTCACCGAGGCGCTGCTGGCCCGCTGGAGGCAAGCCGTGGCATCCGGCCACGGCCAGGACGACGTCGCCTCAGCCATCACCGCGGTGACCGTGCGCAACCAGGAGGTGTCAAGGTGAGCAGCGGCGGCCCTCCCAGGACTACCCGACCGAGTCGGCCCGACCCGGCGGCGGGCCGCCGGTTCCGGGACCTGCTGGCCGCCGAACGGCGCAGCGCCGCGCTCTATGCAGGGCTGGCCGAGGGCGCCACCGGCGAGCGGCGGGAGATCTTCACCGAACTGGCCAAAGTGGAGCGCAAGCACGCCGAGCACTGGGCGGGCAAGCTCACCGAGCTGGGCGAACCCGTACCGGACGTGGGCCGACCCGACCCGCGTACCCGGATGCTGACCTGGCTGGCCCGCCGATTCTCCGCCGACGCCGTGCTGCCGTACGTGGAACGCGCCGAGCAGGCCGACGCAGGTCTCTACCAACACGATCCGGCCGCCACGGCGGCGATGGCTGTGGACGAGCGGTCACACGCCAGGGTCCTCACCCGGCTGCGC
>JAWVFH010000108.1:0-3018 GCA_033856255.1 Solirubrobacterales bacterium
GACCACGACTCGCGGGATTTTCGCGTTAGCTGTAATTGCGCCACAGAAGCCTCAGGAGACATGCTGAGCGGATGGCGTTGCGCTGCCTTGTGGTCGACGACGACGCCCGCTTCCTCGAGTCCGCGAAGCTGCTGCTCCATCGCGAAGGCGTTGAGGTCGACACCGCATCGTCGGGCGCGCAAGCCATCCGGCAAATCGGTGTTCTTCGACCCGACGTCGTGCTGCTGGATATCCATCTCGGCGAGGAGAGCGGCTTTGCCGTGGCGCGTGAGCTCCATGCTGCCTGGCCGACGGCTGGATCATCCGAAGGCGGCGCGAGAATTATTCTGATCTCGACATATTCTGAACGCGACTATGGGCGTCTCATCGAGACGAGCCCCGTTCTCGGGTTCATCGCCAAGTCGTCGCTCTCGGCGCACGCCATCCGAGAGGTCCTGCGCGGCCGGCGCTAGCGTGCCCTGAGCAACGTAAGAACCGCCAGGACGCGGCGGTGGTCGTCGGAGCTGGGCGGCAGCCGCAACTTGGTGAGAATGTGCTGAACGTGCTTCTGGACCGTGGTCTCGGTGACCCACAACGCACGGGCGATTCCGATGTTGGACCGTCCCTCGGCCATCAGGGCGAGCACCTCGCGCTCCCGGTCGCTCAGCGTGGCCAGTGGGTCGTTCCTGCGCCGCGCCCCCAGGAGCTCCTTGACCACCGAAGGGTCGACGACGGAGCCACCTTTCATGATCCGATCCAGGGAGTCGATGAAGTCGTCGACGTCGGTCACCCGACTCTTGAGCAGGTAGCCCACCCGCTCAAGGCTTGCCAGCAGGTCCATCGCGTCCTTGACCTCGACGTGAGCCGACAGGAGCACGATCCCGACGTCCGAGAGCTCCGCTCTGATCTGGAGGGCCGCCGCCAGCCCCTCAGTGCGATGCGTCGGCGGCATTCGGATATCGACGATGGCCAGGTCGGGATGGTGTTCGCGGACCAGGTCGAGCAGCCGCACGCCGTCGCCCGCCTGACCGACCACCTCGAAGCCGGCGCGCTGGAGCAGGCTGGTAACCCCTTCGCGGACGAACACGTCGTCGTCGGCCACCACGACCCGGCCGCGACCCTCGCCCGCTTGTCCGAGCCGCTCGTCGGCACCCAGGCTTCCCGACGTTGGAATCGCCACTGCTCACACCTCCGACGGCCCGGCACCATCGAATGGAACACGATACCCGGGCTGGCCGGATCATTCTTCGCCCGTATGTCCGAAAGTAGGGCAAGGTATACGATCTCGCTACTCTCGGTTCTCGGTTCTCGGCCCCGCGCTCCGAAAATCCGGGAGTTATACCGAGGCCGCCGCCCGGATGCACGTGCACAAGAAGCTGCCCATCCAGGTCGCGTTGCTCGCGTGCGACCAGCTCGCGGCCACGACCCCCGGGCCCGACCCCCTCGTGGCTGCCGCGCACCTGCAGGGGCGAAGGCCGGATACTGGCTAGCCGTGACGACAGCGGGGCTCCGTCGCGCGAGGCTAACCGTCAGGTTTGGGTCCACGGAGCGGGAACCGATGCAGCAACCGGCGGAGGTTCATCGACGGCGAGGTCGAACGCGGAACTGGGTCGGCGGAGTGACCGCCCAGCAGTGGGCCTATCCCCCTCATACCGGGAGGAAACCCGATGACGGACTCACGCCGCGCCGCGAGGACCAGCCGCGAAGCGCTCGACGAGGCTGACCCACAGCCGGGCGGCCGAGACGGGTCGCGGAGCGAACCCGGTGCCGACCGCCGGCGCCAGGCCGTCCACCTCGTTCCCACGCCGGCCCCCGACGCCCGGGAGGCCGAGGGCCGTCGCTATGGCGTTGGGCGACCGTTGGTGGATCGCCGGGTGGAGTGTGCCGAGCTGGACGGGCTGCTCTGGGCTGTTCGGGCGGGCGAGAGCCGGGCGTTGGTGCTGCTCGGCGAGCCGGGCGTGGGCAAGACGGCGTTGCTGGACCACCTTGTCGCACAGGCGTCGGGGTGCCGGGTGCTGCGCGCCGCGGGTGTCCAGCCGGAGATGGAGCTGGCCTTCGGCGGGCTGCACCAGGTGTGTACGCCGCTGCTCGATCGCGCCGAGCGGTTGCCCGACCCGCAGCGGAAGGCACTGCGCACCGCGCTCGGGCTGGCCGCCGGGCCCGAGCCGGATCGGTTCCTGGTCGGTCTGGCCGTGTTGGGCCTGTTGGCCGATGCGGCGACCGAATGGCCGCTGGTGTGTGTGATCGACGACGCGCAGTGGCTGGATCGGGCCTCGGCGCAGGCGTTGGCGTTCACCGCCCGCCGACTGGTGGCGGAGTCGGTGGCGTTGGTGTTCGCCGCGAACGATGCCGAACAGGTGCCGGAGTTGGCTGGACTGGCCCGGCCGCGGGTGCGCGGCCTGCCCGAGGCGGAGGCCCGGGAGTTGCTGGACTCGGTGCTGCCCGGCCATGTGGACGAGCGGGTGCTGGACCGGATCGTGGCCGAGGCGCGGGGCAACCCGCTGGCGCTGTTGGAGCTGCCCAGGGCCCTGACCGCGCCGGAGCTGGCGGGCAGTGGCGACCTGCCGGGCGCCTCGGGGCCGCCCGGGCGGGTCGAGGAGAGCTTCCGGCGCCAGCTCGCCGCGCTGCCTGGCGAGACACGGCGGCTGTTGCTGGTCGCGGCGGCCGAGCCGCTGGGTGACCCGGTGCTGTTGTGGCGGGCGGCCGGCCGGCTGGGGATCGCGGACGAAGCGGCGGGGCCCGCGGCCGAGGCCGGCTTGATGCGGATCGACTCCCAGGTGCGGTTTCGCCACCCGCTGCTGCGCTCGGTGGTCTACCGAGCCGCCGCCGCGGAGCCGCGTCGCGCCGCGCACCAGGCGCTGGCCGAGGAGATCGACCCCCGGGCCGATCCCGAACACCATGCCTGGCATGCAGCGCAGGCCGCCACGGCGCCGAACGAGCAGGTGGCCGCCGAGCTGGAGCGCTCGGCCGCTCGGTCCCGGGCGCGCGGCGGCCTCGCGGCGGCCACCGCGTTCCTGGCGCGGGCCGCCCAGCTGACGC
>JAWVFH010000109.1:0-3306 GCA_033856255.1 Solirubrobacterales bacterium
TCCGGAGGCTGGAGGAACGGATGCGCCGCCAGCTGGTTCGGCTCAACGAGACCACGCTCATGATCGACGCGGAGTTGGCCGAGGTCCGGCCGCGCACGGCGGTGGTCGAGGCGCAGCGGCTGTTCGAGGCCGAACTGGCGGTGTCGAATTCCGCACGCTTCGCCTCGGCACTGGCCACAGGCGGCGCGCCGCCCGCCGTGCGCCGCGGCGCAGCCGCCGCGTTGTCCGCCCTGCTCGACGGTGACCCGCCCGGGGTGTCCCGCGCGGTCGCCGCGCTGCGGATCGCGATGCCGGACCGGTGCCGCGAGAGCGTGCTGGCCTCCCGGCTGGCCGCCTCGGTGGAGCTCTATGCGCAGGCCCGCGACCGGGACGCCCGCCCGGTTCGGGACGACGAGGTCGCCGCGGCCGCGGGCGGCGACTTCACCCCGGCCGTCACCCTGGTCAACGGCTGGTTGCCCGGCTCTGTGCCGGTCAGCGCCGAGGCCTCCACCTCGCGGGGGCGCGGCCTGCTCGACCGCGCGACGATGCCGCCGCACGTGCGTACCACCATCCAGATCGCCGTCGCGGGCACGCTCGCGGTCGTCGCGGGGGACGCCCTGTCCGGCTCGCGGCTGTACTGGGCGGTGCTGGCGAGCTTCCTCGCCTTCGTCGCGGCCACCAACTCCGCCGAGCAGGTTCGGCGGGCGCTGTTCCGGGTCGGCGGTACCGCGATCGGCATCGTGGTGGGCGCCCTGCTCGTCCACCTCACCGGCGGCGGCTACTGGCCCTCGCTGGCGACCGTGCTGGTGGCGATGTTCTTCGGGATCTACCTGATTCGGATCAACTACACGTTCATGGCAATCGCGATCACCGTGACCGTGGCGCAGCTGTACGTCCAGCTGGAGGAGTTCAGCTGGCAGTTGCTCCTGCTGCGGCTCGCCGAGACGGCCATCGGCGTCGCGGCCGTCGTGCTCACCGTGCTGCTGATCGTGCCGCTTCGCCCGCAGCGGGTGCTCACCACAGGGATGCTGCTCTGGGTCGGTTCCCTGCGCCGGCTGCTCGAGGCTGTCTTCGTCCGGCCCGACGGGCGGCGCGAACCGCTGCGGCCGCTGGTCCGCGACGTCGACGCCACCTACGCCGCGCTCGTCGCGACCGCCACGGGGTTGCGAGGGGCCACTTTCGGCCGGAACCACAGCCAGCTCACCGAGGTGCTGTGCGTGAGCTCGGCGGTCCGGCAGTACGCACGCTCACTCGCCGCGCAGGCCGAGGAGGCCGAGGCCGGCGGGGAGATCCTGCCGTGGGCGGACATCGGGCCGTTGTGTGCAGCGACCGAACAGCTGCGGAGATCGGTCGACGAGATCGGGCACCACCTGGCAACCGGCGAGCAGGGCCGCTACGTACGGTCCTCGGCCCTCGTCGCATCCCTGCTCGACGACCTGCGCCCTCGGTTGTCCCCCCTGTCCAACGTCGTGGCCGACCTGACCATGCTCGACGGCGCCCTGGCCCGGCTGGCCGCCGCGCTGCGCATGGAGCTCGCCGACCACGACACCGACCGGCGCGGGGGCGACGCCGTCGGTCTTCGGGACGAGCCGGCGGTGAAGACCTCGCCGCCGTAGCCGGCCGGCGCTCCATCAGCCGAGGAGCTGCAGCAGGTGCTTGAGCAGTAGTTTTGGGCTTTCCTCCGGGACCCAGTGACCGCAGGGGAACACGGCGCCCGTGACGTCGCCGGCGTACAGCTTCATCTGCTCGGGGACGGCCTGGCCCAGAGCGCCCTCGCCGCCGATCGCCAGCACCGGCATGGCCAGCGGCGTTTCGCGGTGGCGGGTCGTGGCCTCGGGGTCGCCGTGGAAGGTCCGGAAGTAGGCGTACGACGCCCCCAGGCGAAAGCCGGGACCTGCCCGGGTCGTCGACGGGAAACTGGCAGAGGCTCTCGTCGATCTGGGGCGCCTCAATGACAGTCAGGCGCCGTATCGAGTCCCGGTGGGCAGCCGCGTAGGCATACGACACCATGCTCCCGATGTCGTGCCCGACCAGGCTGACCTCGTCGGCATGACCGAGCGCCAGCAGCAGCTGGTGCTGCTCAGCAAGCACCACGGTGTCCACCCAGCCGGATGGATGATCACCGCGATCACGCTCGGCGCCGGCGCCCTGCTGGTCAGGATGGCGCACACCCGACCGGCCACCACCCCGGCAGTCAATTCCTCACCGCCGCTCGAACCGGTCACCGCCCCGGCATGACGAACACACCGGACAGACGCGGGCAGCCGGTCAGCCTGGGCTCGCAGTCCGCGATAATCAGGCCAGTCAGCTGATCACCTTGTGGCATTACTCTGGGCATGTCGGGTCATGTCGGACTTACCTCTGCGCCGTGGCGATGGGTTCGATCACCAGTGCCGGAGCGCCCCCGGGGTGGGGCCTGAGAGGGGTCGTCGGTGTTGCAGGCGTTCGTGTTCGACGAGGTCGCGGTCCTGGTCCGGCACTGGTTCGAGATCGACCTGGCGGACAGCCACCTGGAACACGGGGCGCGGGTGGAGCTGCGGCTGCTGGTCGGGCAGCCGCACCGGGGAACCGAGTCGGCCTCGCAGCAGTACGTGATCGACCAACCCGCGTGGCGCGCCGACCTGTTCGACCGGTTGGACGCCACAGCGGGCGGGTTCGACGCCGCGCACTTCCATCCGCGCTTCGCCGGCGTGGAGCCGAGCGAGCGGCACTGGGCGCACCCGGTGCGCGAGGCGCCGTGGGACTGGCTCGGCGAGCAGCTGTCCAACGTGGAGCGGCTCGTCGACGGCGCCGGGCTGGCGCTGCGTCGCCCCGGGATGGACAACGTCCAGGTGCGCGTCGCCGCCCCGCAGATCGTCGCGGCGGCGCGGCGGCTGGCGCCGGCCGAGTGCCGCTCGGCCCAGCAGTGTTATGCCCTGACCCGGGATGCCGCCACCTCGGTGGACCTGATGCTCGGCTCGTTGGCCCGCCCCGACCTGCTCGATCGGGACCGGGTAGCGCCGTGGGTGCGCTCGCGTTCCGCGCGCTGATCCGGCCTCAGCGTCGATCGACGACCAGGCCGCCGTTCTCGGTGAACACCGCAATCTCGAGCCGAGCAGCCCGGCCCGGGGGAGTCTTCGGTCCGGTCAGGGAGGTGGCCAGGGCGTTTCCCTGGTTTCACCGGCGCTCGGCAGCACCAGGGTGAGCCCTCGGACGATCCAGGCCACTCGGCAGGGGCGGCCGATCCACGCTCGAGATCAGTCCGCTGACCGCGCGCTGCTGCTCTGGGTCGCGGCTCACCGATCGAGGAGTCATGGGAACTGACGAACACGGATCGCACGGCACCGC
>JAWVFH010000110.1:0-2892 GCA_033856255.1 Solirubrobacterales bacterium
AACAGGCTTGAACCGTTGTATTCCACGGGTACACGCCGGTTGATCAACGAAAGGGACGATGTCCGGCGGCACTCGGCTGTCAGTGGTCGAACAAACTCCTGCTCACACCTGGGCGGCGGCCATGACCGCGGCGTCGACGTCCTCGCCGTTCGCTTCGGCCTGTCTGGTCGCGTCCAGCACCCGCTGGAAGTCGCGAGGGACGACGGCGGCGAACCGCCTGACGGCGGCCGGCCAGTCAGCCAGCAGTCGCGCCGCGACGTCCGATTCGGTGTACGCCGCGTGCGCAGCAACGATCTCGTGCAACCGATCGGACTCCTCGCGCGGCACCGCCGACACGTCGACCATGTCGGTATTGACCAACGACTCGTCGAGGTCGAGCACGTACGCGTACCCGCCGGACATGCCCGCACCCAGGTTGCGGCCGATCGGGCCGAGGATCACTGCGGCGCCGCCGGTCATGTACTCCAGCGCGTGATCGCCGGTACCCTCGGACACCACCGTCGCCCCGGAGTTACGCACGCAGAACCGCTCCCCCACGACGCCGCGCAGGTAGATCTCGCCGCTCGTGGCGCCGTAGCCGATGACGTTGCCGGCAATGACGTTGTGCTCAGCTGCAAAGGCCGCCTGCTCGTGCGGGCGCACCGCGAGGATGCCGCCCGACAGCCCCTTGCCGACATAGTCGTTCGCATCGCCGACCAGCCGCATCGTGATCCCGCTCGGCACGAACGCGCCGAACGACTGCCCGGCCGACCCGCGGAACGTGATGTCGATCGTGCCGTCCGGCAGGCCGTCCGCGCCATATCGGCGGGTGACCAGGGAACCGAGCATCGTCCCTACCGTGCGGTTGACGTTGCGCACCGGCAGTTCCAGCTGCACCGGCGATGCGTCGAGCAACGCCCCTTCGCAGAGCTGGATCAGCGTGTTGTCGAGCGCCGCATCGAGGCCATGGTCCTGGTCGCGCGTGCGACGCAGGTCCGGCGCGTACGGCGTGGCCGGCACGGCGAGCATCGCCGACAGGTCGAGGCCGTCGGCCTTCCAGTGCTCGATCGCCTTCGCCGTATCGAGCACCGAGACCTGCCCGATTGCCTCGTCCAACGTGCGAAAGCCGAGCGAGGCCAGGATCTCGCGCACCTGCTCGGCGATGTACTCGAAGAACGTCTCGACGAACTCGGGCTTGCCGACGAACCGCTGACGCAGGATCGGGTTCTGCGTGGCCACACCGACCGGGCAGGTGTCGAGGTGGCAGACCCGCATCATCACGCAGCCCGACACGATCAGCGGTGCGGTCGCGAAGCCGTACTCCTCGGCGCCGAGCAGCGCGGCGACGACCACGTCCCGTCCGGTCTTCATGGCTCCGTCGACCTGAACGGTGATCCGGTCGCGCAACCCGTTGAGCAGCAAGGTCTGCTGGGTCTCGGCCAGCCCGAGCTCCCACGGCAATCCTGCGTGCTTCAGCGACGTGAGCGGGGCGGCCCCGGTACCGCCGTCGTGCCCCGAGATGAGGACGACGTCGGCGTGCGCCTTCGAGACACCGGCCGCCACCGTGCCCACACCGGCCTCGGACACCAGCTTCACGTGCACCCGGGCCTGCGAGTTCGCGTTCTTCAGATCGTGGATCAGCTGGGCCAGATCCTCGATCGAGTAGATGTCGTGGTGCGGCGGCGGCGAGATCAACCCGACGCCGGGCGTCGAGTGCCGGGTGCGCGCGATCCACGGATAGACCTTGTAGCCAGGTAGTTGCCCGCCCTCGCCCGGCTTCGCGCCCTGGGCCACCTTGATCTGGATGTCGTCGGCGTTGACGAGATAGTGGCTGGTCACGCCGAAGCGTCCCGAGGCCACCTGCTTGACCGCCGACCGGCGCAGGTCGCCGTTCTCGTCCGGCGTGAACCGCCGGGCGTCCTCTCCACCCTCGCCGCAGTTCGACTTGCCGCCGAGCCGGTTCATGGCGATCGCCAGCGTCTCGTGCGCCTCGGCCGAAATCGAGCCGTACGACATCGCGCCCGTGGCGAACCGACGCACGATGGACGAAACCGACTCGACCTCATCGATAGGCACCGCCGGACGGTCGGACGCGAAGTCGAACAGGCCGCGCAGGGTGCCACCCTCGCGGTTGAGCGCCTCGATCTTGTCGGTGTACTCGCGGAACACCTCGTAGCGCCGCTCCCGCGTCGCATGCTGCAGCAGGAACACCGTCTCCGGGTTGAACAGGTGGATCTCGCCCTCGCGGCGCCACTGGTACTCACCACCCACGTCGAGGCGGCGATGCGCCTTCGCCGTGGGGACGAGCGGATAGGCCGTCGCATGCCGGGCGGCGGCCTCTTCGGCCAGCACGTCCAGGCCGACACCGCCGAGACGGGACGGCGTGCCGCCGAAGTACTCGTCCACCAGCGGCTGCGCGAGTCCGAACGCTTCGAAGACCTGCGCACCGGTATAGGACGCGATCGTGGAGATGCCCATCTTCGACATCACCTTCAGCACGCCCTTGCTCAGCGCCTTGACATAGTTCGCGAGCGCCTTCTCCCGGGGGACGCCGCGGATGGCTCCGGAGCTGACCAGATCTTCAATCGACTCGAAGGCAAGGTACGGGTTGACGGCCGCGGCGCCGTAGCCGATGAGCAGCGCGACATGGTGCACCTCGCGGGCCTCGCCGGTCTCGACGACCAGCCCGACCTGGGTGCGCTGTCCGGTGCGGATCAGATGCTGGTGCACCGCGGACGTCAGCAGCAGCGACGGGATCGGCGCGTGGTCGGCGTCGCAGTCGCGGTCGGACAGGATCAGGATCCGCGCACCGGCCGCCACCGCCTCGGTACACTCGCGGCGCACCCGCTCGATCGCGCCGGCCAGCGCCTCGCCACCGCCGTGGACGCGATAGCGACCGTCGACGAGGCGGCA
>JAWVFH010000111.1:0-2616 GCA_033856255.1 Solirubrobacterales bacterium
AGCGTGACGACCAGGAAGACGGCGGACCGGGTCAGCGGGCCGAGGACGGCCTGCGGCGTGTAGGTGGGATGGGTCATGACGCGTGGTGGGCGCTCGGGGTCACCCGCGGATTGTGCCGCACCGCCGCACTCGGCGCGCTCGAGCCACCTCGCCAGAATCCCGGCTGTGCCCGGGGCCGACCTGTGGTGAGCTAGGGGTGGGCTGGCGCTGGGTCGAGGCACCGGCGGATCGACGGGAGGCGGCTTGCGGCACCAGGCGGCGGCGTCGGGCGGCGATCCGTACGGGTTCAACCGCCTGAGGATGGACTGGCTGCGGAGCAAGGCGTCGGTGAAGTGGCATCGCCCCGGCGCCGACGTGCTTCCGGCCTGGATCGCCGACATGGACTTCCCGCTGGCCCCGCCGGTGCGCGCCGCGATGGACGCGGTGCTCGACCGCGGCGACCTCGGCTACCCGGAGTGGTTCGACGGCACGCCGCCGCTGGCCGAGGTGTTCGCCGGCCGCATGGCCGAGCGGTACGACTGGGCGCCCGACCCGACGTACGCACGGACCTTCGACGACCTGATCCAGGTCGTGCAGCTGGTACTGCACCTGACCACCGCTCCTGGTGACGGTGTGGCGCTGCACGTGCCGAACTACCCGCCGTTCCTGGAGACCCTGGACGAGATGAACCGGCCGCCGGTGCCGATCCCGATGGAGCCGGTGGCGGGCGGCTGGACCTTCGACCCCGGCCGGCTGGCAGACGCGGCGACGCAGGGTCGTTGCCGCACGTTGCTGCTGGTCAACCCGCAGAACCCGACCGGGCGCGTGTTCACCAGGAGCGAGCTGGCCGGGATCGCCGAGGTCGTCGTCGAGCACAACCTGCTGGTGATCGTCGACGAGGTGCACGCCGACCTGACCTACCCGCCGAACCAGCACATCCCGTTCGCCTCGCTCGGCCCCGAGGTCGCCGAGCGCACCGTCACGATCACCTCCGCCACCAAGGCGTTCAACATGGCCGGGGTGCGCTGCGCCATCGCCCACTTCGGGCCACCCTCGCTGCGCGCAACCCTGGCGGCCCAGCCGAAGGACCTGTTCGGCGTGGTCGGTGTGCTCGGCATGGCGGCCACCGTCGCGGCCTGGACCGACGGCGACGACTGGCTCGCCGGCGTCCGTGCACACCTGCGGGCCAACCGCGACCTGCTCGCCGAGTTGCTCGCCGACCAGCTGCCCGGGGTGCGCTTCCGCTCCCCGGAGGCGACCTACCTGGCCTGGTTGGACTGCCGGGAGCTCGGGCTGGCCGCGGAGCCGACCGAGTTCTTCCGCACCCGCGCCGGCGTGGAGCTCAGTCCCGGACCCGGCTTCGGCCCCGGCGGCGTGGGGTACGCCCGGCTCAACTTCGCCACCAGCGCGGGCGTCCTCACCGAGATCGTCGACCGGATGTCGCGGGCCGTGCGGGGCCGCTGAGCCCAGCGGGCCCGGCAGCCGCGCCCGGCAGGCCGGTATCACGGCGGGGGAGGTCGACGGGCCGGTCCTCGCACCGCGACGATGAGGTCATGGCGAAGCCGGATCGTTCGACCGACACCCGGGCGTTGCTGGTCTCGATGTGGGCGTCGGTCGCGTTCGCCGTGGTGTCGCTGGCCTGGGGCCTGACGCTCGGCTCGCAGCTGATCGTGTTCGACGGGCTGTACTCGTTCGCCAGCGTGGCGCTGTCGCTGCTCGCGGTGGTGGCGCTGCGGACGGCGGGGCGCGGCGCGGACGAGCGCTACCCGTGGGGCCGGGAGGTGTGGGAGCCGCTCGCGATCGTGATCAAGGCCGCCGCGCTGGGCGGACTGTGCGTGTACGCGGTGGTCGGCGCGATCGGTGAGCTGCTGCGCGGCGGGCGGGAGGTCGCGGCCGGCTGGGCGGTGCTGTACGCGGTACTGGCCACGGCCGCCGCCCTCGCGGTGTCGCTCTACCTGCGCCGCCGCGCCCGCCACGGTTCGGACCTGCTGCGGGCCGAGGCGGCCGAGTGGACCGGTGACACCCTGCTCAGCCTCGGCGTACTCGGTGGGTTCCTCCTCGCCCTGGTGCTGACGCACACCGGGCAGGCCGATCTGGCCCGCTACGTCGACCCGGCGATGGTTGCGCTGATCTCGCTGGCCTTTCTGCGGGTGCCGTTCCGGCTGCTCGGCGAGGCGGCGCGGGAGGTACTGACCATGTCGCCCTCGGCCGAGCTGCGGCGCGAGGTCGGCTCCCGGGTGGACGAGGTGCGGCTGGGCTACGGCTTCGCCGAGTCCTTCCTGCGCTGTTCGAAGGTCGGCGGCCGGCTGGACGTGGAGGTCGACTTCGTGGTCGACGATGCGTCCCGGGCGCAGACCGTGCGGCAGTTCGACGAGGTACGCGAGGACCTCAGCGAGCGGCTGAAGCCGCTGGGGTACGCGATGTCGATGAGCGTGGGGTTCACCGCCGACCGCAAGTGGGCGCTCTAAGCGCCCGGCTGCTTCCTAGTGCCCGGCGTCCGAAGTCTTTTGCAGGGCACTAGAGCCGCGGGATCAGGTTGCGCACCGCGCGGTCGAGGTGTTCGCGCATCTCCCGCTGTGCGCGGCCGAGGTCGCCTGAGCTGATCTCGTCCAGCAGCGTCTGGTGCTCCCTGGCCAG
>JAWVFH010000112.1:0-4405 GCA_033856255.1 Solirubrobacterales bacterium
GCCAGTGTGCCGTGGCCGCCCGTTACCCGGAGCACCACGATCGGCTGGTGGCGGTGGACACCGATCCGGATGCCCTTCTGGAGCTGCTCGAGATCGCGGTGACCTGGCACGAGCTGGACTACTCCGAGTCCGAGGTCGTCGGGCCCGGGGACTGGCTGACCTTCGCCGATGAGCACGCCTGGAGCTGTGCGGAGCGGGCCCAGCGGGTCTTCAGCCTGGCCGTCGACATCGTCGGCCGGGGCGCGGTGCCGCCCGCAGCGGCCGCTGGCGCACAGCTCGCCGACGTCATCGAGCTGGTCCGGGGCTGACCCGGAGCGTGCCGTCATATATCTGATAGTAGGTGAGCTTCTACTATATGAACGACTTTGATCGAGTCCCCGCGCCCTCGTTCCTCGAACTGCCGGCCCGGTCGGCGAAGCCTCGCGCGACCGGGCTGACGCACGTGCTGGACCCGGGTGCCGGCACCGTAGCGACGGCCGACCTGCTCGCCTCGGCGGACCGGCACATCGACATCTGGAAGGTCGGCTGGGGCACCGGCTACGTCGACTCGGCGCTGCCGGACAAGCTGGGGCTGCTGGCCGAGCACGGGGTGGCCGCCTGCCTGGGCGGCACCCTGCTGGAGATCGCCTTCGCCCAGGGCGCCGCCGTGGAGTGCCTGGCCTGGGCCCGCGAGGTCGGCTTCGGCTACGTCGAGGTGTCCCGGGGCACCGTGGAGATGACCATCCCGCAGAAGCGCGCGCTGATCCGGCAGGCCAGCCGGGACTTCGTGGTGCTCGCCGAGGTCGGCGCGAAGTCGCCGGGGGAGCGGCACGCGGCGCGGTACTGGCCGGCGGAGTGCCTGTCCGACCTCGACGCCGGTGCCCACCTGGTGGTCACCGAGGGCCGGCAGAGCGGCACCGTCGGCACCTTCGACGACGCCGGCCGGGTGCGCCCCGAGGTGGTGGAGGCCGTGGTGAGTGCGGTGAGCGTGGACCGGGTGATCTTCGAGGCGCCCCGGGCCAGCCAGCAGGCGTGGTTCATCCGGCGGTTCGGCGCCGAGGTCAACCTGGGCAACGTGGCGCTGGGTGACGTGCTGTCGGTGGAGACACTGCGGCTCGGGCTGCGCTCGGACACCGCCCAGGTGACCCGCCGCGAGCACACCGAGGCTGAGCCCGCGTGAATGAGCTTGCGAGCTCACCATCGGACGCGGCAGCGCCGCCAGCGCGGCCGACGAGCGTCAGCGAGGAGGACGCGTGAGCCAGGTCGAGCTGGGCGCGAACTTCATCCCGAACCGGTACCGGGGCGTCTCGGTCGCGCCGATCCCGGACGACGTCGAGCTGACCGAGGAGGCGATGCGCGGCTACCTGCTCGGCCGGCCGGCGTACCGCCGGACCCGGTTCGTGGTGGCCCGGCGGCCCGGGGCGACCGCCATCGTGGGAGTCACCCGGAGCTCGGACACCGAGCTGTTCTCCCCGGTGGTGGCCGTCGAGCTGATCGCCGGGCCGGACGAGTGCGCCTACCTGGTCGAGCCGGAGGCGGACACTGGCATCCCGTCCGTGCTCGCCGAGCTGGCCCTGCGGCGCGCCCCCGGTGCCCGCGCGGTGGTGGTGCAGGGCCGGTACGCGCACGTCAACTTCATCGTCGAGCCACGGCCGCTGCGGATCGTGGTGCGCGAGGTCGTGCCGCCGGAGCCGGCCAAGCTGCTCGACCAGGCCCGCCGGATCCTCGCGGTCACCGAGTCGCTGCCGCCGATCGAGCTGCTCGGCGAACTGACCCAGCTGAACGAGCTTGCCGTCCGAGGCGCGGACCGGCACTACCCGGACCAGCACTACCTGCTGCCCTGCCGGGGCTCCGGCGGCGAGGTGCCCGGAGCCCGGGTGTCCTATCTGGACGAGCACCCGGAGCGGGCCGACTGGACGCTGCTCGGCTGCGCCCGGTCCCGGCAGATCCACCGCTGGTTCTACGGCGACGAGCCGCCCACCGTCGACTTCTGCCCCAAGCAGGCCGGCCGCGCCGGCTCGACCGGCCCGCTGCTCACCAAGTGCTGCCTGCAGGAGGAGCACGTGGAGTCCGGGCCGGGCTGGGTATCGGTGCCGTGGGGCGCGTCGCTCGACCACGTCCGCGAGGCGCTGGCCACGCTGGCGGCGCAGGAGGTGCCGGCATGGGTACCCGCCTGAGCTCGTCGCGGCTCTACGCCCACCTGTGGGGCACACCGGAGCTGGACGGTGTGTTCGATGAGCCGGCCATGGTCCAGACCTGGCTGGATATCCTGGTCGCCCTGGCCAGGGCACAGGCCTCTCTCGAGATGATCCCGGCGGCGTCCGCGGCGGCCATTGCGGTCGGCGCCCGCGTCGAGGCGCTGGACCTGGACTACGTCGCCGAGCAGACCCGGCTCACCTCGCACTCCACCCTGGGGCTGATCCGGGGTCTGCTGCGGGTGCTGCCCGAGCAGGTCCGCGAGCACGTCTACGTGGGCGCCACCGTCCAGGACGTCAGCGACACCTGGTTCGGCCTGGTGATGCGCGACGTCGGCGGGATCGTGTGGCGGGACCTGCGCGCCCTGGAGGACCGACTGCTGACCCTGGCCACCGCGCACCGGGAGACCGTGATGGCCGGCCGTACCCACGGTCAGCCCGGCGCCCCGATCACCTTCGGCTTCAAGGTCGCGTCCTGGGCCGACGAGGTGCGCCGCCACCTGGACCGGCTGCGCGAGGGACGGCCGCGGTGGGTGGTCGGGCAGCTGGCCGGTGCGGTCGGCGCGCTCGGCTTCTTCGGCGACCGGGGGCCGGAGCTGCGCGCCCGGTTCTGCGCCGAGCTCGGGCTGGGCGACCCGGGCATCTCCTGGACAACCTCACGGGACCGGGTCGCCGAGTTCGGCACGGTGCTGGCCATGGTGTGCGGCACGCTGGGCCGGATCGGCGGCGAGGTCTACGAGCTGTCCCGCCCGGAGCTGGGCGAGCTGGCCGAGGCCGCGCCGCCCGGCGCGGTCAGCAGCATCACCATGCCGCACAAGCGCAACCCGGAGACCAGCGAGCACCTGGACACTCTCGCCCGGCTGGCCCGGTCCTCGGCCGCGGTGCTGGTGGAGGGCATGGTCGCCGGGCACGAGCGGGACGGCCGGTCCTGGAAGGCGGAGTGGCTCGCGCTGCCCGAGGTGTGCCAGCTGACCGGATCGGCGCTGCGGCTGGCGCTGGGCCTGCTGGACGGGTTGGAGGTGCACCCGGAGGCGATGGCGGCCACCGTGGCGCGCTACGCCGGCGACCTCGGCTCCGAGCAGGTACTGGCCGGGCTGTCCGGTCGGCTCGGGAAACACCGGGCCCAGCAGGTGCTGCACGAGGTGCTCCGCCAGGACCGGGGCGCCTCGCGCACCGGGCTGGTCGCCCGGGGCGTGGCCAGTGACGACGAGGTGCGCGGTTGGGAGGGGTCACCGGGCGTGCAGGCCGCCGCCGCGATGGTCGACCAGGTGTGCCGGCGCGCCGCCGCCGCAAGGGCCACCGAACCGGAGCGGTGGACCCTGTGAGTGGTTTTGGTCGTCCTGGCAACCAAAACCACTCGCAGGCCACCGCGTTGCCGAGGGTCGGCCTCGGGGTGTTCCCGACCCCGCTGGTGCGGGCACACCGGCTGGAGTCTGCGCTCGGCCGGGGGCCGTTGCTGCTCAAGCGGGACGACCTGGCCGGTTTCGGGGTGGCCGGCAACAAGACGCGGCCGCTGGAGTTCCTGCTCGGCGAGGCCAGGGCCCGGGGCGCCGAGGTGTTCGTGACCGGCGGCGGCCCCGGCTCCAACTTCTGCCCGGCCGCCGCGATGGCCGCGCGGGCGGCGGGGCTGGACTGCGAGCTGGTGGTGTGGGGCGACCCGCGCAGCGCGAACCTGGCGCTCGCCGTGGCCGCTGGGGCCCGGCTGCTCCCGACCGGGGACTCCGACCGGGAGGCCGTCGACGAGCTGGTGGGCCGCCGTGCCGACGAGCTGGCCGCGGCCGGGCGGCCGGCGTTCGCGGTGCCGAGGGGCGGCTCGACGAAGCTCGGTGCGGTCGGCTTCGCGGTCGCCGCCGCCGAGGTGGCCGAGCAGCTCGCCGCGCTGGGCGTGACACCGGCGCTGGTCGTGCTCGCGGTGGGCTCCGGCGGCAGCTGTGCCGGGCTGCTCGCGGGACTGGCCGCAGCCGGCCTCGCGGTGCCGGTGCTCGGCGTCTCGGTCAGCCGGCCGCCGGAGCAGATCGGCCCCCGGGTGCTCGAGCTGGCGCGGGACTGTGCCCGGCTGCTCGGCACGGCGGCACCGAGTGAACGGCAGCTGGAGCTGGTCGACGCCCGGGGCCCGGGTTTCGGGGCGGCCTCGCCGCTCGAACTCGAGCGGGCCGCGCTGGTGCTGCGCACCGAGGGCCTGCTGCTCGACCACACCTACGGCGCCGAGGCCTTCTCGGCGGCGATCGACC
>JAWVFH010000113.1:0-2887 GCA_033856255.1 Solirubrobacterales bacterium
ACTCAATGGACGGATGGTGTCAACGTCCTGGACAGAGGAGCCGCCCGATGTCACCCACCGCACCGTCCCCGACCGGCAAGGCAGCGGTCCAGGCGCCCGGTGGATCGGCCTGGGAGCCGGTGGTCGGGGCGATCGGACCGAAGGTCCGGGCGCTGCGCCTGGAGCGCGGGCTGAGCCTGCAACAGCTGGCGCACGCCGCCGACGTCTCGGCCGCCGCCGTTCACAAGGTGGAGCGTGGCGACATGGTGCCGACAATCACCACGCTGCTCAAGCTCGCCGACGCGCTGCAGACCCCGATCCGGCACTTCGTGGAGACCGGCTCGGCCGATGAGCCGCTCGCCGTGCACACCCGCTGGGTGGGCCCCGCCCCGGCGGCCCCGGGCAGCACCGCCATCAGCGGCTCCTCGGCGCGGTTCCGGTCCACCGGGTCAGTCACCCGGGTGGCGGCCGGCGGGCGCCACAAGGGCCAGCGCCGCCCCGGTGAGACGCTGGTCGTGGTGGTGAGTGGCAGCCTGGCGATCACCGTCGCGGACGAGGCGTACACGGTGGCGGCCGGCGAGTCGCTGCACTTCCCCACGCACGTCGAGCACGCCTGGTCCAACCCGGGCCCCGACCTGGCGCAGGCCATCTGGTTATCGGTCGCGGAGAGCTGAGCACCGCGCTCCGCCGCCCACCGCTTCAGCCGCCCACAGCGCGGCGGGCCAGGGCTAGCAGGTCCTCCTCGGCGCGGTCGAAGGTGGCCTCGCGCCGCGCCGCCTCGCCGGCCAGCTCGCCGAGGCTGGAGCGCAGCGCGTCGGTCATCCTGGCCAGCGCGGCTGGCGCGGCGCCGCCCTGTGCCTGGCGGGACTCGACGATCTGCCACGGGTCGAGCACCGCGGACAGGTCCTCCTCGGCCAGCTCCCAATTGCTGCCGGTGTGTGCCAGCGCCGCCTCGTCGATCATGCGGCCGGTGATGCCGGCGCCCGGGATGCCGGCCTTGGCCGCGGCGCGCACCGTGTTGCCGACCACCACGTACGCGGTGCGGTAGTCGACGCCCCGCAGCCCCACGAGGTACTCGGCCAGGTCGGTGGCCTGGGTGTAACCGCGGTCGAGCTCCTCGCGCATCCGCACCGGGTTCACCCGCAGGGTGCGCACCACGCCGGCCATCAGCCGGGTGATGCGGGTCGCCAGGTCGAGCGCCCTGGGCACCTCGCCGTAGGCGAAGATCAGGTTGTCGCTGCGCGCGGACGGGCTCTTGGTGACCGCGAGGAACCCGGTGAGCCGCCCGATCAGCACACCGGAGGCGCCGCGCACGATGGCCAGCGCGTAGGGGTTGCGCTTGTTCGGCATCAGGATGCTGGAGCGGGTGAACGCGTCGGCCAGGTCCACGAAGTCGAACTCGCTGGAGGAGAAGATCTCCAGATCCTCGGCCAGCTTGGAGAAGTTGGACAGCAGGCTGGCCGCGGTGGCCAGGATGTGGATCAGCCCGTCGACCTGCCACATCGCGTCCCGGGTGTGCGGGATGACGCCGTCGAAGCCGAGCGCGGCGGCGATCGGCTCCCGGTCCTCCAGCAACCGGGTGCCGTTCACACAGCCGGCCCCGCCCGGGCTGGTATCCACCCAGTCCAGCTCGTCCAGCAGCCGGCGGGCGTCCCGCACCGTGGAGTAGACGAAGGACAGCAGGTAGTGCCCGAAGGTGGACGGCTGGGCCTGCTGCAGGTACGTCTGGTCCGGCAGCAGGGTGTACGCGTGCTCCTCGGCCCGGTCCACCGCCTGCTCGGCGAACCGCACCGCCTCGGCCACCAACTCGGTGAGCTGACGGCGCAGGTGCAGCCGCAGCGCCACCCTGGCCGCCTCCCGACGCGGCCGGCCGGCGTGCAGCCAGCCGGCCACGTCGCCGATGCGGGACACGAAGAAGTGCTCGCGGGAGTTGTACGGCTCGCCGAAGTTCGGGTCGTAGGGGAACTCGTCGGCCGGCACCCCGGTCACCTCGAGCAGCAGCGCCAGCAGCTCGCGCTGCGCATCCGGCGGCACGATCGACCGCCGGCCCAGGTCCAGCACATGTGCGATGTCGGCCAGGTTGAGGCCGCGGTGCAGGAAGCTGGCGTCGGCGTTCTCCAGCGCGAAGCCGGACTCGATGAGCTCCGGGGCCGGCCCGCCCCTCGGCGGCCCACCTTGTCGGTCCCAGTTCGTCCCGGCGTTCGCGCCGGTGTTCTGGTCGGTAGACGTCATGCGGCGCCCCTTCCCGCGCCCTGCAGCGCGCTGAGTGCCGGCACCAGGCCACCGGTGTGCCAGAGCAGCACCGAGCCGGGCGGTTCGCCGGGCGACCGGCCCGGGTCGGCGGGCAGTCGGTCGATCGCCGCCGAGAAGGCCTCGGCGCCGTAGGTGTGGTCGAGCAGCAGGCCCTCGGTGCGCAGCACGAGCGCGGCCCGCTCGAGTTCGAGCGGCGAGGCCGCCCCGAAACCCGGGCCCCGGGCGTCGACCAGCTCCAACAGCGCCGCGTCCGGAAGCGCCGTGCCGAGCAGCCGGGCGCAGCCGGCGGCCAGCTCGAGCACCCGGGGGCCTATCTGCTCCGGCGGCCGGCTCACCGACACGCCGAGCACCGGCACCGCGAGACCGGCCGCGGCCAGTCCGGCGAGCAGCCCGGCGCAGCTGCCACCGGAGCCGACCGCGAGCACGACCAGCGCCGGTGTCACGCCCAGCGCGGCGAGCTGCTCGGCCACCTCGGCGGCGGCGACCGCGAAGCCGACCGCACCGAGCTCCGTCGAGCCGCCCCGCGGCACCGCGAACGCCGGCCGTCCGGCGGCGGCCAGCTCGTCGGCACGGCGGTCCACCAGCTCGTCGACGGCCTCCCGGTCGGAGTCCCCGGTCGGGAGCAGCCGGGCCCCAGCGGCCACCGCGAGCGCCA
>JAWVFH010000114.1:0-2533 GCA_033856255.1 Solirubrobacterales bacterium
ATTGTCGAGCAGTTGCGTGGGCAGTCCGGAGAAGCGCCCGGGGTGCCGGATGAACTGCGGTCGGGCGATGCGGCGATCGACTCCGTGCTGGAGCGACTGGTGGTCGAGGCAACCGCGCGGAACGGCGTACCGGCTGACACGCAGCGGGTCGTTGACGATGCGGCCAAGGCGGCCCGCATTCTTGCCGGGTCGCGTGGCGAGTTGCGCGTGCGGCCGCAGTTGCGGATCGATGCCGCCGAGTTCGCCCGCCTTGCAGGCAACGACGATCTGCAACTCCCCGAAGGTCTGCGGCGGCCGGTGCGGCCTGTCGTCACTACGCCTCGACCTTATCTGCGCTGGGAGCCGGTACCGGCGCCGGCGATAGTTCCGCGGCATGAGCTGGGCACCGGCGAGCAGCCGGCCCACCTTGTCGTGCGCGCCGGTACGCCGCTGTCCGAAAGGCATATCGCTCCACCCAAGGCGACGCAGTTGGAGGCCGAGGCTGCCGGGCGCTTCGACACCGCCATCGGCACCGGCGACCTGGCCGAGATCCAACGCCTGTACGCCGTGGCGCTGGCCGAACGCGGAACACTGCTCGACCAGTTCGTGCCCAGCCTCACCGATCCGAGCGCCACCGTGGAACAACCGGGGATCGCACTCGTCGACCGCCCAGGTGCCGACACGGGATCGATCCACCGAGCGACTCTCGCGGACATCACCGCCGATCGCGGCCGCCCCATCGGCGAAGGCCAGTACGTCATCCACGACAGCGACGCGCTCCGGTTGCCCTATCTGCCCGACCCCTACGCCACCGGGGTGTCCTTGGTGTTCTACGAGGCAGGCGCACCGCACGTGCTGGCAGAGCCGCGTGCCCTGCAAGCAGTTTCGGTGCCTTACCCAGGGGAGTGGCCCGCGCTGCAACCGCTTCGCCTGGTCGTCGAGAGCGGCGACGTGCTCGGCGCCCACGTGGAAGGCCACGAGGTGCATGTGACAGTGCCACCCGGTGAGCAGGTGCGAGTAGCGTTGTCGAGCACGATCGATGTGACCCAGCTGGAAAAGTTCGGGCTGTGGCGGTCGCACCTGGCGAGTGTGGCGGATCCGGCGGACGGCTACACGACCGACGAGGTCGTTGCTGCGGCCGCTCTGATGCGTGCTGCGTCTGCAGGATGGACGTGGTGGCTGACCCCGTCGGTCGACGTTCGCCTGGTGCATGCGGTGCCGGCACCGGTGACTCCGCCGAGGCTGTCGGGACTGAGCGTGTTCCTGCGGCCGCCGAATCGTGCGGTGGCCGCGTTGAGCGGACTGGTCGACGTCCACGGATCCAGCACGGACCTCCTCGTCGTCCGAGCCGATTGGACCGAGCAGGTCGATGACCTGGCCGCAGCCGGTCCGCAGGTGGTGTCCAAGTCGGACGTGGTTGTGCGGTCGGCTGTGGGTGAGAGCGAGCGACGTGGTGTGCTCTTCCTGTACGACTTCCTGCCGACAGGTGCACTCGCGCAGGCACTCGGCGGGCTTGGCTTCCACCGGATGCTGCAGACCTTCGAGGACACGCATTACCGCCGCGTGACGTATGTGCCGAGTGGCACTACCCGGTACGGCGAGTTCTTCGACCCGGCGGAGCTTCCGGACGAGCCGGTCGAGGGGGAGCCCGTGGTGCTCGACGTACTCTCATCTGCTCGGCCGGCGGCGCCCGTGGTACTCGATGCGGTTCCCCTGCTGCGTTGGGAGGAGCAGAGCGAACCGGATGACCCGTTTGCCTGGCGGCGCGTGCGGCGCTCGGGAGTGCGGGTCTGGTTGGCGCGTCCGTGGTTCTCGTCCGGTGACGGCGAGCTGCTCGGCGTACTGGTGTTCGACCCGGACGAGTGGGTGAAGCAGCCGGATGGTTCGTTCGTGCGGCACCCGAAAGCGCAGCAGGCTCCTGATGGGGCTACGAGTCTGTGGGCGGCGGACCCCGTCGTACAGCATGGTGGTGGTACCTCGAACCCGACCGTGCCGCCGCTCCTCACGCTCGACCAGTTGGTGCTGGATGTGGTCGAGACCGGTGCTGCCGGCAGCCTTGGCATCCGTCCGCCACTCGGTGGCGAGGTGTTAGGTGGACGTGATCGCGGGTGGCCGGACGGACCGGGCAACCCCGTTGCGGTGGCCGCTGCCGTGCCACTACGCGATGTGCGGACGCATCCAGAAGTGCGGGTGCTCGGATATCAGCCCGAGTACGACGAGGAGTCGGGACGCTGGTTCGTCGACATCGCGTTGCAGGAGACTGCTGCGTTGTGGCCATTCGTGCGGCTCGCTGTCGCTCGCTACCAGCCCCAGTCGATCGAGGGATGCTCGTTGTCGCCGGTCGCGCTCACCAGCTGGGTGCAGCCGTTGCCGACGCGCACCCTGACGGTGAGCCGTCCCGATGCGCAGCATGTCCAGGTAACGCTCACCGGAGTGGTCAACTGGTTGCGCTGGCATCCGGAGGCGACGCCTGAGCTGCCGGGGGAGCAGTTGAGCGCAGACAGCCCCACAGGCGACGATGCGGTTCGTGCCGCACGGTTGCAGCAGTCACGGA
>JAWVFH010000115.1:0-2530 GCA_033856255.1 Solirubrobacterales bacterium
ACACTACGGCCGCAAGATCAGCCATCGCGGCCGCTAGACAAACCTCGACGGCCCCGAGCGCGGATCCGTGATCCTGATCCACGGAGTGGCCAGAATCAGACACCCCCGAGCCGGTATCCGTGATCAAGCGCAGCTCCCGACCTGTACATACATGAAGCCAACCGGTCCGCGGCTGTCACCGGACCACTCGATATTGGCATCAAAGGGCTTGACCAGGACCCCAGCGGCCAAGCCCGGACCGCCAATCACCGGGCGACGCGGAAACGAGGGCAGCCACAGCACCCCGCCGAGGCTACCGTCGAGCGAGCTCGGGCCTCGGGCATTCTGCCGCGCACTGAGACAAGCCACAGATCGACACAGTCACTCCGGGACCTCCTCAGCGTGCCTGAGCAGGCAGAAGGGGCCCTCGCATGAGTCTCTGCGCGAACCCGCCATCCCGACCAACCGACGTCGATCCGCGGGTTCTCGAGCGCGCCGACATAGATCAGCACCCGGACCGTCTCGCGGGCGTCGAGAATGAACGGACGCTGCCCGCGGGTGCATGGAGGCGGGCGGCTACCTTTCGGGGTGATGTGTAGGTTTCCGGGTCGTGGATGGGCAAGTCTGCTGATCACCGTGCCGGCGGTCGCGGTGCTGGTCGCAACCACCACCGCAGCGACGCTGCGACCGCCAATTCAACCGGCGATCCCGCACGATTTCCCCGATCCAGCGGTCCTGGTGGTCGGCGGAACCTATTACGCCTACTCCACAGCCAGCCAGTACGGGACCAGGATATTTCACGTCCCAGTGAAAAGCTCGACCAGCCTGACCAGCGGATGGACCCACGCCCGCGACGCCATGCCCACGCTGCCGCCCTGGGTTGCCGACACCCCCGCCGGCGAGAGCAGCGTATGGGCGCCGGCGATCGCCAGGCGCGGCCACGACGGTTTCCTGCTCTACTTCACCGCGCGCTCGGCCAGCCTGAACGCGCAGTGCATCGGGGTGGCGCTGTCGAGCTCAGCCGAGGGCCCGTTCCACTCGGTCAGGTCGAAGCCGCTGGTCTGCCGGCCCGAGGACGGGGACGCCATCGACCCCAAGCCGTTCACCGATACCGACGGCAGGCACTACCTGCTCTACAGCGCCAGCCAGGGCGGCAACGCCACGATCTGGCTGCAGGAGATAGACGCTGAGGGTACGAAAACGATCGGCCACCGACGGGCGATGATCCGATCGGACCGACCGGACGAAGCCCACATCGTGGAGTCGCCGTCCCTGGTTCGCCACGGCGACGACTACGTGCTGTTCTACTCAGGGAACGCTTACAACAGCGGCAGCTACTTCATCAACTACGCGACCGCGCCCTCCCTGTGTGACCGGTTCGTCAAGCACAACGGACAGTTCCTCAACCAGCGCACGCTCGCCAACGCCTACAAGAACCCGGGCGGGCAGGACGTACTTCACCACCATCACCGCGACTTCCTCCTCTTCCACGCCTACACCACACCGGCACAGCGCGCCATGTTCGTGGCAGACCTGAGCTGGGACGACGACAAGCCGATCCTCGAGCGCGGGGACGTGGCAGGTGCCGACCCCCGGTCCACCGAGTAACGCCCACACCAACGCCGGAGTGGACAGCCCTGATCTGCAGCCGACGGTGTCACATGGCATCACCGCCGCCGTCGCGCGAGCGACACCAGTCCCCGACGGTGCCGTGGACATGCGCTGGCTACCAAGGTCGCCCGCGCGCTGCGCCCGAACGGTGCGAGTTCACGCGCCCGCGCGGGATCGGGAATGACGACCGCGCGGGCGACGGGTCCGTCGCCGAACACTGAGCCATGGGCGAGCAGCCAATGGCCGCTGTCGTGCGTGGATTCAGTCTCAGCTTTCGGTTGTACCTACTGCGGCCGCATCGGTTGAAACGGCTGGCAACGGATCGCGGCCTTCGCTCTCGGCTTCGCGCATTCTCTGCCTGAGGGTAATGACGAGCAGGGCAGCAACGGCGAATATCAATCCGAAGAATAGTTGGGTGAGTACATACCCTCCACTGAGATCGCTCAGCACACCTCCGATGTAGGGTCCAATGAAACCTCCGAGATTGCCGACGCCGTTGACGATGCCGATTCCGGCGCTGGCAGCCGCTACCGGCATGAGCTTGGTGACCATGGCCCAAAAAGGTCCGTACCAGGCAATGGAGGCTGCGGTGGCCACGACCATGGCGGCTAGTACCAGCCATCTGTGATTGGCTGAGAGGAAGCCGGCGGCGCCTAGTACGACGGCTCCGACGGCCAGTGTGACGGCGATGTGGGTGATATGCCTTCCGTGCCGGTCCGCGGATCGGCCGACCAGGAAGATCGCTACGGCGGAGCCGATTGCTGGCAGCATGGCGGCGAGACCCACGTCGAAATCACTGTGGAACGATTGCTTGAGCAGGGTCGGCAGCCATATTGTGAGTCCCAGCAGGCCTAGTTGAGTGAGGGTGTATATGAGGGCGAACATCCAGACGATGGGGCTGGTGAAAGCGGCCCGAAAAGTCCCTCGGTGCTGAAGGGGC
>JAWVFH010000116.1:0-5313 GCA_033856255.1 Solirubrobacterales bacterium
TCGCCGGCTCGCGGAACCGCTCAGTCAGCGGCGCTGCGCCCGCCCGCTGCTCGGGGGAGAGCTCGCGCGCCGCTTCGCGCAGCCATAGCGGATGCCCGCCGCCGGCCGCGGCGAGCGCCCGCGCGACCGGCTCCTCGACGGCCGCGACCGCGAACTCGTTGACCAGCCCAACCGCCTCGGTCGTGTCCAAGCCGCCGACCGTCACGGACTCGAGCCCGCCCGCGAGCAGCGGCGACGATTTGGATACTTCCCGCAGCGCGGCGTTGGCGACGGGCGCCGACGGCAGGATGAGCGTTTCCGCTCCCTCTGCGGTGTTCGTGAGAGCAACTCGACGCGACCCCGTGCTCGGGGTAGGGTCGTGTCAACGATTCGGAGGTTCCCATGGCCGAGCAGCAGGCGCCCAAGGCAGGGTGGCTGAGGAGATGGCGCGAGCGCTGGCTCGCAGGGCGCGACCGCGCACGCGAAATCGAGCGCCGCCAAAAGCAGAGGCGCGACGTTGAAAGCCGCGACCCGCGCGGCCCCAGCTGGGGCGGGGGGATGGGTCCCTAGGCCCGTCACGCAGCGCTGAGGACGATGAGGAGCAGCGAGCCGGGAGAAGCGACGTATCGGCTTTCGACCTGTTCTACTTCTCCGGGTCAGGTCGTCGCTAGTCGCAGCGTACGGACGACCGTTGCGGTGCTGGGCCGACTCGCTATCGCTGACACAGAGGGGCGCCGGCGCCGAGACGGCGGTCGCCGAGGCGCTGGCACGGCGCTGCGGCGATCGCGTCGCGGTGCTGCACGACCGCCGGATCCCGGGTCGGCGACCGAACATCGATCACATCGCCATCGCTCCGTGGGGCGTGTTCGTCGTCGACACCAAGCGCTACCGCGGCTCAATCGAGGTCACGCGACCATGGTTTGGCTCCGCGACGCTCAAGATCGCCGGCCGTGACCGCACCAAACTCGTCGACGGCCTCGCCCGACAGGTCCAAACCGTCACTGAGGTCGTCGCAAACCACGCCGTCGACGTGCCCGTTCACGGCGCGTTCTGCTTCGTCGCG
Organism: Solirubrobacterales bacterium; assembly: GCA_033856255.1. GTDB lineage: Bacteria > Actinomycetota > Thermoleophilia > Solirubrobacterales > 70-9 > WHSW01. The sequence goes on from JAWVFH010000116.1 coordinate 1,043, forward strand.
CCGGAAGGACTGCTGACGGACAGCGGCCTGCCGCTGCTGCGAACGCTGAGCGTCAACGGCCTCGACTTGTTCCACCCACGCTCGCTCGCCAAGCGCCTCGACGCCAAAGGCCGGCTCAGCGCCGACGCCATCAGCGCGCTCGCCAGAGAACTCGCGCGGCACTTCCCGCCCGCCTAATCGACTCGACACTTGGCGCGACGCCCTGGTCGAGAATGTCGAGTTCGACGACAAGCGACACAATCGCCGAACTCGCCTAGCCCTCCGCCGAGACGGGCTCGGCTGGGCACGAGGCAACCATTGGCTACGGTCGCCAGTCACCGAGGTTGGAGCCGCGCAAGGTATCTCTCGCAAGATGGTGCAGCGCTTCACACTCCGGACGGCGGTGCTGAATCTGCTGGTCTGGCTGGCGGTGCTGATCGGCACCGTGGTCGGGCCCATATGGCTCGCCCTCGCCGGTTGGATCGGCGTGTTCGCGGTGACAGGCTGGACGCTGTTCTCCACCTCGCGGGCGGGAGAGGATCCGTTTCCTGATCTGCGAGACCGCCCGGAAGTTCGGGAACACAAGACGCTATCGGAGCCGACGCCCTAAGGGCTTGACCCGCTTTCGGGCCCGGTCGCGTTCGTGAACGCGGCGGCTGCACACGGCCTGCATGGGGCCTGCTCCTGGTCTGCTTCGACCCGACGAAGCGCAGGTTCGTGGCTCCGAAATAGCAGCAACGCCGTCCTGGCTAGACTTCATCTGCGTCGCAAGTCTCGGCACGTGGGCATTGATGCGGCTCCCCACACGTGTCGCCGACTCACCCGAGTCGTGGGAGCTGTTGGTCTCCTATATTGGGCCACTAGACGAGCACCTCCGTACGGATCGCGCTCCGAATCCGCTCGGTAGATTCTTGACCGGCCTATTGCGGCGGGTCGGTCCGACCGACGCCGCGGTCGCTTCAATTGCCGAATACTTCCATACGGTCGGAGCCTTCGGCACCGGCCAGGGATTGGTGCGTAGATGGCCATTGGATGACCTGCCGGCGTCACTGCGAGACGCCTTGTACTGACGGCCCACCGGAGATCGCACGGCCCCCGGCCTTGACGGGCACGACGTTCGACAGCGACGCATGCGGCGCGCCGTTCGGGGTAAGAGCGCGGGATGAGGTTGGGACCGATCCTGTTCGCCGGTCTGATGTTCGCCGGCTGCGGCGATGAGCGGCAGGCGGGACGCGGCGCGGCGGCGACGCCGTTGAGCGCTGAGAATGCCGTGGCTCCGGGCGCCCCTGCGGCGACTCCGTCGAGCGCTGAGATCGCCGAGGCTTCGCGTGACCCTGCGGCGACTCCGTCGAGCGGTGGGAATGCTGAGGCCGAGTTGCGGGAGCTCTTCGACGGCTACTATGACGCGCTCGAGGCGCGCGATTGGGATGCGATGTGCCGGACGGTCGCGCCGGAGGTCACGGCCGATGTGCGCAAATCGCTCAGGATCGGCGGCGATCCGAATCCGCCACGGGCATGTCCCGAGGCGTTCGAGCAGTTCCACGCTGCCGTCGGCGACGAGCTCTCGGAGGAGTTGGTCGGCGAGATGGCGGAGACGGCCCAGCTCGACAGCGTGAACATCAAGGGCGAGACGGCGTTCCTGAACTGGCACTACACGGACGAGGGCACACTCAAGGCGCTGACCCAGCACGCCCGCAAGATCGACGGCGAGTGGAAGCTCATCGATTGACGCCGCCACCAGACGGGCACGACGTCGTTCGATACCGCGCTGGACCGCCACCGCTTCATGCGCAACGCGTTCACCGAGGGCGAGCGGCTCGTCAACCTGCGCGAGCACGGTGCGGTTAGAGCACCACTTCTACCGGCGGCTCGCGACGCGTGACGCGTGCGCGACGCACGCCTGCAGGGCTGGTGGGGGCTGGTGCTTGACCACCTCATTGCGACAGCGCGGTTGCGCAGCTGCGGCCCTCGCGCCGCGCTGCTCCTAATCGCCTCGAAGCGGCAGTCCTCTGCCGACGCCGCTCAACCGCGCACACCCGGAGCGTCTAGCTGGGGGATCGACGGCCCGCGACGAGGGCCGACCGTCAGCTCGGCCTAGGCAGCCGGGACCTGGCCGATCCCGATCTCGTTGCCGTCGGGGTCGTGGAAGACGTACTTGCGCGCCTCGCCGTAGTCCTCGAGCTCCGTCGGCTCGATGCCGCGCCCGGTGATCGCCTCCGCCGTCGCGTCGAGGTCGGCAACCATGATGGTGACGAGCGCGCAGCCGGCCTTTGGTGCGTCCTCCAGGAGGTAGAACCAGCGGTGCTCGCCGACCGCCCACACGGCCTCGATGTCGTTGGGGAAGAACGCCGGCTCGCTCCCGAGCAGCCGTCCGTACCAGGCGCGCGCGTCCGCGATGTCACGGACCCGGACGCCGGCGAAGAGGTCGGTGAAGTCCATGCTCATGTGACCGCTTCAGGGCCCTGAACTCATCGGTGTTCGCCGCGCTCTGGGTTGGGTTCGGCGGAACCTCCTGGTTCGGAGGAATCCGCGGTAGGGGGTCTTGGTGAACCCATCAAGGGGCGGACGGGTCCTAGTCCCACCTCGGCTGCCGCCCGCTCCTGAAGCAACTGCATTCCGCGACGTCCGACATCACTCTTGGGACCACGCGAAATCGGAAGCGCCCAGTTCGTCGACAAACATCACTTCGTGGTGGCAGCGTTGAGGATGTCCCCTTACCACCCCCTCGGCGACGAGGTAGGAGGCCAGCGTGGCCAGGCTCCAGATCGCAAACGGCTGATCGGGGTCCCGCGGGTCCGTGTGCCCGATCCGCTTTGTCTCCTGGCGCTTGGGCAGCGTGAACGTCGGCGGCCCGCCCGGTGACGACGGCGAGTCGTGCAGTCCCAGGTCCATGCGCGGACACTACGTCGACTGCGTGTTCGACATGGTGGGGCGCTGTGCAACAGTGATGGTTTGCGCCGGGTCGGGTTGTGCTCGGACTCCTTCCATGCAAGGCGGCCGTCGTGCCCTGTTCAGCGTTCCGTGTCGTGGCTGCTCTAGTCGGTGTATTGGCGACGGCGATGGCGGCGCCTCCGGCCGGGGCCCAGGTGGGGACGGTGACGGAGATTCCGCTCGTTTCGGGCAGTGATCCGTACGGGATCACGGCGGGAGGAGACGGCAACCTGTGGTTCACCACCCTCTCGGCCGGCTACATCGGTCGGGTCACTCCTGCGGGGACGCCGACACAGTTCTCCGCCGGCATCAGCCCCGGCAGTCCCCTGCGCGGGATCGTGGCGGGCCCGGACGGCAATCTCTGGTACGTCGACGACACGGGAAAGATCGGACGCATCACCCCGACCGGGGCCGTGACGGAGTTCTCCTCGGGCGGTGACCCATACGGGATCGCGCTCGGACCGGACGGCAACCTGTGGTTTACGAATTTCGACTACGGAGGGATCGGGCGGATCACGCCGACTGGCACCGTGACGTCCTTCTCCGCCGTCACCAACCGCATGTACGACATCGTCGCGGGCCCAGACGGCAACCTCTGGTACACCGTCCTGACTTACGATCGGATCGGCCGGATCACACCGACCGGGACCGTGACGGAGTTTCCGGTTACGCCCGGAAGCAGGCCGTACGGGATCGCAGTGGGCGCGGACGGCAACCTCTGGTTCGCCCAGCGTGGCGCCAATCGCATCGGCCGGATCACGCCGACCGGCACCGTGACGAACTTCTCCGCTGGCATCACCCCCGGAAGCGTTCCACTCGACATCGCGGCCGGCCCGGACGGCAACCTGTGGTTCACCGAACTGGATGGCGACCGAATCGGGCGGATCACGCCGACCGGCACCGTGACGGAGTTCCCCGTGATCACCGCCAACAGTGAGCCGTACGGCATCGCGGCAGGCCCCGGCGGTGCGATGTGGTTCACCGAACGCGCCGTCGGCCGGATCGGCCGGATCACCGCGGTCGCGGCGCCGGACGCCCCCACCGCCGTCAGCGCCATCGCCGGCAACGGCCAGGCCACCGTTTCGTGGTCGGCGCCGGTCGAGGACGGCCACGCCGCCATCACTTCATACGCCGTGGCCGCCTCCGGCGCCGGCGCCCCGTCCTGCACCTGGACGAGCGGGCCGCTGGAGTGCAGCCTCACGGGGCTGGCGAACGGGACGAGCTACACCTTCACCGTCACTGCGACCAACAGCGCCGGCACCAGCCCCAGGTCAGCGCCGTCGGACGCGATCACCCCTACGGCTCCCGCGACGCCAACGCCAACGGCGACGCCGACCATCGCCCCGCCGGCGCCGCCGCCG
>JAWVFH010000117.1:0-2617 GCA_033856255.1 Solirubrobacterales bacterium
AGGTCGTGCTCGGCGGCCCAGGACGTGAGGACCTGCTCCTTCCGCTGCAACTGCTGGGCGCTGATGCCCGGGTTGTTGACGGTGTCGAACAAGTCGGTTCGCGGCACCCGGTAGCCCTCGCCGCCGGCTGAGACGAAGAAGGCGAATTCGGTGCCGCGCCCAGCCGGGCGTACGTCACCGGCGCCGCGGGTGCGGGCGGCGATGGTGGCGAGGTGGTGCAAGTCTTCGGTCATCTGCCGCTCCGGTTGCGGTACTCGGTCGGTGTCGATCCAACCAGGCTGCGGAAGCGGCGGGCGAAGTACGTCGGATCGGACCAGCCAACTGCCGCGCCGACGCGGGCGGCGGGGAGGTCTGTTTGCGCGAGGAGCAGCGCGGCCCGCTCGGCTCGCTGCCGGGCCAGGAAGGAGAGCGGGCTCAAGCCGGTGTGGCGACGGAACAGCCTGCTGAGATAGGCCGGGTCGAGATTCACAGCTTGTGCGAGGTCGTCCAGCGACCATGCTTCGGCAATAGCCACTTCGAGCCGAGCCACCGTCGCAGCCACCGCCGGATGCACCACCTGCTCCTCCGCCTGCTCCCCGACCCGCCCATCAGCCAGAATCCCCAGAACGGTCACGAGCCGCCCCAAGACTCGCCCCGACCGCGCTCCCGGTTCCGGGCCTGACCGCCTCCCGCCTTCCCATCCTGGGCGCGCGCCCGGCTGCGTCGCCGGCTCCGGGCCGGGCTGTCCGGGCCGCGACAGCTCTAGCTCCAGTTTTGCGATCTCCTCGATCGCCTCGTCGGCTGCTTCCGGGGCGACTTGGGTCAGCTCGACGCCGTGTGGTGCCCGGGCGGCCGGTCCGGTCCACAGCAGGTCGCGCAGCATCGGAAGTTGTTGCAGGCCAGCGAGTTGCCCCTGCAACCCGGGCATCGAGATACAGCAGTTCGCGACGACGAGGTCCGTCGTACGGCGAAACGCGTGCCACGCGCCAGGGCGTAGTACGGCGATCGTCCCGTGCCGCACCACGCGTTCTCCCTGGCTCGACTCGTGCCGCCCGCTCCCGGCGCCGATGACCGCGATCTCCAGGAAGTCATGGGCATGCGGCTCGACATCCCCGTTCAGCCGATGCACCCCACCCCAGACGGGCCCACCCTCGAACAACTCCACCTCGTGCAGCGTCTCCGGCATGTCAGAATCGTACGACTACTGGTCACGATCGCCCTGTCCTCTTCACCCGCTGCGCATGAGGGTTATAGGCATGGATGACTTGATCAACGCCTACCGCAAAGACGGATTCGTCCGAGTCCCAGGAGTCCTCACCCCAGCCGAGGTCGACCGCTACCGAACCCGCGCAGCCGGCTATCTCGAAGACCACCGCGCTGACCGCCTCCAGCAGGACGCGATCTTCAGCCAACTAGTCAACGTCTGGCAGCAAGACCCCGTACTACGGGAGCTCACGCTCCACCCCGGCATCGCTGCAATCGCCGAACAACTGGCCGGATTCCCCCTCCGCCTCTGGCACGACCAGATGCTCGTCAAGGAACCCAACAGCAACGCCGCCACCCACTTCCACCAGGACCGCCCCTACTGGCCCCACGCCAACGACCGGCTCCCCTTGTCGGCCTGGATCGCCCTCGTCGACGTACCCCCGGAACGCGGCTGCATGACCTTCCTCCCCGGCACTCACACCCGCACAGACCTACGCCCGCAAAACCTCGCCGACAAAGAAGACCTCTTCACCAAGTCCCCTACCCTCCGCTACTCCCCCCGAGTAACCCTCCCCTTGTACGCCGGCGACTGCACCTTCCACTCCGGCTACACCGCCCACATGGCCCTCCCCAACACCACCCCCGACCCCCGCTTCGCCCACGTCAACATCTACATCGACGCCAACACCACGTACTCGGGGCAACCCCACGTCGTCACTGACCCCCTGCACCTCGCACCAGGCACACAGTTGCCGGACGACAACTTCCCTCGAGTTGGCTAGGAGAGGGTCCAGGTGGTGGGCATGGTGAGGAGTCCGGTGGGTGGGAGGCCTAGGGCTGTGTAGAGGGCGGTGGTCAGGCCGTCTGTGGTGAAGGGGGATTTGGTGGTGGCGGCTAGGTCTTCGGTGGTGGTGGGTGGGCGTAGACGGTCGAGGAGGTTGCGGTGGGGGGCCGTGGCGAGAGCGATGTGGTCTCGGTCCAGGCCGGCGCGGGAGCAGGCTAGGCGGAGGGCGTGTTCGAAGCCGCCTAGTTCGTCGACGAGTTTGTGGGCGTGGGCGTCGGCGCCGGTCCAGACCCGGCCGCGGGCAAGGGCTTCGAGCTCCGCCTCAGGGAGACCGCGGTCCTGGGCGGCCTTGGCGACGAAGTCGGTGTAGATGCGGTCTAGGGTCTCCTCCAGACGTTCCCACTGCTCAGGTGAGAACTCCTCCTGGGCGGAGTACATCCGAGCGTTCTCGCCCTCCGAGACCGCCTGCTGGGAGATGCCGAGACGGCCTAGTGCATCCCGGACCACTCCCTTGCCCGTGAAGACACCGATAGAGCCTGTGATGGTCCCTGGTTGAGCTACGACGACATCGGCGGGCATAGCGACGAAGTACCCACCTGATGCAGCCACACTGCCCATAGAGGCGATCACTGGGCGACCTGTGGCTCG
>JAWVFH010000118.1:0-2581 GCA_033856255.1 Solirubrobacterales bacterium
GTGGCGGAGGGGCACATCGGGCTCGGCTCGCTGCTGGTGCGTTTCGAGGCGATGGGCGGGTCCATCGGCATCGACTCGACGGTCGGCGAGGGCACGCGGGTGACGGTCACCTCGCCGCCGGAGGACCCGCTCCCGGTGTGAGGCACCCCCCGCCGACCGCCTCGCCACACTCCTCAACCAAGCGGCTTAGCCGAGGTTGCATTCACCCCTTGACATTGCCGGTCGATTTCGTCGTGACGTTCGCACTCGTGCCCCCCGGGCCTGTGCATAGCCAACCGGGGGGCGGTGAATCCGTCGGGCCCCGGGCGCACCATGCGAGCATGTCTGACCCACCGTGGCCGTTCCTCGGTACCGAAGTATTGGCGACACGGGCCATGCCCGAACGCGCGATGCGCCAGGGCTGTGAGCAGCTGTACCCCGGAGTGTTCGTGCCGCGCGGTGCCGAACCCTCGGCTCGACAGCGGGCGGAGGCGGCGTGGCTGTGGTCGAAGCGACGCGGTGTCGTGGCGGGGCAGTCGGCGGCCGCAATGCTCGGCGTCAAATGGGTCGACGGCAGCCAGCCCGCCGAGTTGATCCACGACAACCGGAAATCGCCTGAAGGCCTCATCGTCCGCACCGAAACCCTCGCCCCCGAGGAAACGCTATATCTGGGCCCGATGCAGGTAACCAATCCTGCCCGCACGGCTTTCGAGCTTGGTCGGTACACCGCGCGGCGAGTTCAGGCCGTGCAACGACTCGACGCGCTCGCGAACGCAACCGGTGTGACGGTCGGGGACGTCGAGGCGGTGGCCGCAGCTCATCCGGGTGGGCGTGGCCTCAAAGCGCTCCGCGCCGTGCTTCCGCTTGTCGACGGTGGGGCCGAGTCGCCACAGGAGACGGTTGCGAGACTGGCGCTGATCGATGCCGGCCTGCCCGCGCCTCAGACGCAGGTCGAGGTTTTCGGGGAGTACGGCGAGTTCGTTGCTCGGATTGACATGGCCTACGACGCCGTGAAGGTTGGCATCGAGTACGACGGGCCCCAACATTGGACTGACCCAGCCGTGCGGCAACGCGACATCGACAAGCAGTTCGAGCTGACGAGGCTGGGCTGGTCGATCATCCGGGTCAGCCGCGACTTGCTCCGCTACCGACGTCCGACCTATGTGGCGCGCGTCGAGCATGCGTTGCGCGAACGCGGCTTCGTATGGTGATCGAGTGTGAATCTGACGACGCTTTCGCGCGGATTCCGTCGTGACGTTCACACTGGCGAGGACGGGCTAGGGCGTCGTGAGCCCTCTCGCGATCACGAGCCGCTGAATCTGGTTGGTGCCCTCGAAGATCTGGGTGATCTTCGCCTCGCGCATGTAGCGCTCCACGCGATAATCGCGGGTGTAGCCGGCGCCGCCGAACACCTGAACGGCATCGGTGGTCACCTTCATCGCCGCGTCCGTTGCGGTCAGCTTGGCCACACTGGCCTGCGCCGAATACGGCCTGCCGAGGTCACGCCTGCGTGCCGCGTCGAGATAGGTGGCGCGTGCACTGACAACGGCAGCGGCCATATCGGCCAGCACGAAGCCAAGACCCTGGTGGTCGATGATCTTGCGACCGAACGTCGTTCGCTCATTGGCGTAGGCCGTCGCGTCGTCCAGAGCGGCCTGCGCCAACCCGACCGCGACGGCGGCGATGCCGAGCCTGCCGGAATCCAGTGCGCTGAAGGCCATCTGCAGACCCTGTCCCTCGTCGCCAATGCGCCGGTCGGCGTCGACGTGGGCGTGGTCGTAGAACGCGGACGTGGTCGGCACCGCATGAAGGCCCATCTTCTCCTCGGGCTTGCCGAAGCTCAGGCCGGCCAGATCGCCGGGAATCAGGAAGCAGGAGATACCGCGACTGCCTCCCCCTTCGCTTCGCGGGGGAGGTGCCCCCACCCCGGTGCGCGCGAACAGGGTGTAGAAATCGGCCCGCCCGCCGTGCGTGATCCACGACTTCGACCCGTTGATGACATAGCCGCCGTCGGAACTGGTGGCCGCACAGCGCAGCGCCGCGGCGTCCGAACCTGCCTGCGGCTCGGACAGGCTGTACGCGCCGATCTGCTCACCCGAAAGCATCCCGGGCAGCCAGCGCTGCTTCTGCTCGTCCGTGCCGAAGGCCAGCAGCGGATGCGACGACAGGCTGTGCACGCTGACCGCGACCGCGACGGCCGCCCACCGTGCCGCGATCTCCTCGAGCACCTGCAGGTACACCGCGTAGGGCTGGCCGCCGCCGCCCCATTCCTCGGGCTGCGGCAGGCTTAGCAGCCCGGCGGCTCCGAGCTGGGCGAAGACCCCTTCGGGGTAGGTCTCGGCCTTTTCATGTGCATCGACGATCGGGTCGAGCACCTTGTCGGCGATGTCGCGGGTCAGCGCGATCAGCTCGACGGCGTCGTCAGTCGGTAGGAGGCGGTCAACGGGCATAGTTGCGCATCCTAGTTTTCGGTTACAGAGCGGCGTTGATCGCGTCCACCCGGTCCCGTGCGTCGCCGAACAGCATCTGGGTGTTCTCGCGGAAGAACAGGGGGTTCTGCACCCCCGCGTAGCCCGACGCCATGGACCGTTTGAACACGATG
>JAWVFH010000119.1:0-3049 GCA_033856255.1 Solirubrobacterales bacterium
GACTTCAAGAACTGCGTGATCATCATGACCTCCAACCTCGGCACGCGGGACATCCAGAAGGGCGCGGGCATCGGGTTCGCCAAGACCGACACGGCCCAGACCCACGACCGGATGAAGGACCGGGTCATGGACGAGCTCCAGCGCTCGTTCCGCCCCGAGTTACTGAACCGGATCGACGAGGTCAAGCGCGACGCCGTGATGTCGGTCGTGCGCGAGCACTTCAAGCCCGAGTTCCTGAACCGGCTCGATGACATCGTGGTGTTCGATGCGCTGACCACCGAAGACCTGACCAAGATCGTCGACATCCAGCTCGCCGGTCTCGCGACCCGGCTGGCCGCCCGGCGGCTGACGCTCGACGTGACCCCGGCCGCCCGCGAATGGCTCGCGCTCAACGGCTTCGACCCGTTGTACGGAGCCCGGCCGCTGCGTCGACTCGTGCAGACGTCGATCGGTGATGCGCTGGCCAAGGCGTTGCTCAGCGGCGACGTCCGCGACGGGCAGACCGTCCACGTCGACGCGCAAGAGGACCGGTCCGGGCTCGTGGTCGGCGCCTGACGTGACCGATCACCCCGACTTGTCCGCCCTCGATGGTGCTGGAGCGCCGCGACGGGCGGACAAGTCGGAGCGCGACCCGTTCGGGACGGCCGCGATCGTCGTCGGTTGCATCGGTCTGGTGGCGTTCGGCATCGTGCTCGCGATCGTCACCGCGGTCCTCGCCGGCATGGCCGGGCAGCGCGCCAAGGAGGCCGGCCGCAGCCTCGAGAACGCCTATATCGCGTTCGGCCTGGCCGCCCTCGACGGCATCGTGTGGATCGCCCTGCATCTGATCTTCGACCTGCAGTTCATCGCCGGCTAGCTGCGCACGCTAGCCGCCGTAGGGCGGCCCCGGCGGCCCGTACGGTGGCGGCGGCCCGTACTGCTGACCGCCATGGGGCGGCGGCGGTGTGTCCGACGTGTTGAGCCAGCTCGAGCCCGTCGGCGTCCACGCCAACGACAGGCCGATGACGGCGAGCGCGCTCAACAGAAGCGCGTCGAACGTCAGGCCACCGACATCCGGTAGCCGCGATCCCCAACGGCCGAGCCAGTAGATCGCTTCGACGAGGACGAGAGCCCCGCCCACCGAGTACAGCGCCCGGCCGGTCGGTCGGCGGCCGCTCATCATGACGGCGCCGGCGATGAGCAGGCCGGCCGCGAGCAGGTCGACGAACCCGTCGAAGGTGAGCTCCGCGGTGAAGTTGCTGAGGTCGAAGCCGTCGGAGGAGTTGTCGACGCTGTTGATGATGCTGGCGCCGGTGAAGAGGAGAAGCGCCGCGATCATGAGCAGGCCGGCGGTGATGTAGCCGAGGACGGCTGACGCAGTCAGCGTGCCCGGCCGGCCGCCACCTTGCGGCACGCCCGGGTACCCGTACGGGCCGGGCGCCGGCGGATATCCGTACGGGCCGGGCGCCGGCGGATACCCGTACGGACCGGCCGGTTGCGGATAGCCGCCCGGATCGTGGGCCGCCGTCTCCGGCGGGCCGGGATAGGCGGGGTACGAGGGTGAACCGTCGTCCGGCCTCGGCCCGTCGCCCCAGCCGGTCAGAGGTTGTCCCGGATGCACTGGTTGAACGAGCTGTCGCCGCTGCGATCCAGACCGCCGCACTTGTCGATGGCCTGCACCACCTTGACCGAGATGATGGTGGCGAGCAGCGCCCCCACCACGGTGCAGATCAGGCCGGCGACGGCCAGGCCGCGTCCGCCACTGCGTCCCTTCTTCGTCTCGCTCAGTGCGATGAGTCCGAAGATGAGCGCGAGGATGACGAAGACGGCGTCGAAGAAGCTGAGCCAGCAGAAGACGATCGAGCAGATCCCCAGCACGAGGGCGGCGATCGCCTTGCCGTTGCCCGTACGCGGCTGCGCGTAGCCGGAGTACGGCGGCGGCGCCGGGCTTCCGTAGCCGTACTGCGGCGGCGGGTACTGGTACGGCGGCTGCTGCGGCTGTTGTGGCGGCGGCGGGCCGCCGGCGTACGGCGTTCCCGGCGGATTGGAGAACGGGTTCTGCGGCTGCGCAGGCGGCGCCCCGTAGGGATTCGTCGGCGCGGCGTACGGAGTCGGCGGCGGCGCGATGGGGCCGGTGTAGCCGGGCGGGGCGTACTCGGCCGGGATCGGGTGGTCGGGCTTGCCGAAACGGTAGGGGTCGAACGGGGCGTCGCCGGCCGGATCGGACTTGCCGAGGTCGACGCCCTCTCGCGGCGGTTGGCCGGGCTCGGGGTCGGACGGCGTGGTCATGGTGTCCTCCGGGCGGCCGGTCGTTGAAGGGTCCGACTCTAGGCCACAGGCCCCGGCGGCCGGGCGCTCGACCCGCGCTGCCCAGCTGGCGCACGTACACTGCGCCGGTGAGCGACGACCCCGACAACACCGCGCCGTCCGCGCCTTCCAGGCCCAGCACCAGCAGCCCCAAGCGGGTGTCGCTGAGCAAGGGCGCGGCCTCGACGCCGGCCACGCCCGCACCCGGCACGGTCCGGCCGCGCACCGTGCAGGCCGCCGTCGCCGCGATGGCGGCCTCGGCCGTCGCGGCCCTGGTCGCTGCGATCGCGCTCTTCGGGCAGCGCGACTGGCTGACCCGCGAGCAGATCAAGACCAACAACAACGCCATCGCCAACGCGGTGAAGGACGCGACGGCCAAGGCCAAGGCGGCGGGTGACTCGGCGGTTGACATCAAGGCGGCCGCGGCCAAGGCGACCGCCGACGAGAAGAAGAAGTTCCCGAACCTGCACCACCAGATCTCTCAGCAGCAGTCCGGTGCGCTGATCGGCACGGTGATCGTGGTCCTCGCCCTGGCCGTGCTCGGGTACGCCGTCTACCGTGGCCGGCACTGGGCCCGGTGGGGTGTTGTCGCGTTCTGGCTGCTCGCCTCGTTCACCGGGACCGTCGTCGGCATCGGTACGGTGCTGTCCGTCGGCGCGTCCATCCCGGCCGCGTTCAAGGTTCCCGGGTTCCTCGCCGGAGCCTTCATGATCCTGGCGGTCGTTCTCGTCAACCTGCCGGCCAGCACGTCGTTCTTCGCGCT
>JAWVFH010000120.1:0-2807 GCA_033856255.1 Solirubrobacterales bacterium
GTGCGCGATCGCCGCCTGCGCGAGCACGGGCAGCGCGTCGCCATTTGCGAACTCGCAGAGATCCTCGAGCAAGTCCTCGACGCGCTCATGCGGCGGCGGCACGAACGCCGCCGAGCACGGGTTGTACGAGCTGCCGCCGATCCAGTTCTGCTCGTCACGCAGCTGCCCGGCGTCGCGCTCGAGCTCGGTTCCGCCCAACAGGCGCGCGTGGATGGCGAGGATGTTTGCGACCGTGAGCCGATCGGCGGCGCTGACCTCGTCAACCGCGAAGCGCATCGCTTCGATGTTGTTCAACACGTCGACCGCGGTGACGTCGCGCGGTTCGTCGCCGACCTCCATCGCAAGCTGCGCACGCAGTAGGCGCCTTCCGCCGATCTCCAGGCCTTCGATCCGCGACGACGCGACAGCTTCAGCCCGCAGCAGCACGCGCGCAACTGCTTCCGAATCCGCTAGGCCGCGCGCCTCGAGGTTGAGCCGCTCCACTGCGCGCTCGGCGTCAGCGATGTCGGCGGCGACCTCGCCCGCGAAGCTGAAACTTCGGCCGGCGAGCCGGTTGGGGACATACGCTTCGTAGTCGCAGCCTTGGCGCGCTCGGCGCGGCAGCCCGGAGCTCAATGCGGGTTCCCAGCGAAGCTTGACTAGCTCGGGCATGTACTCAAGGTTAACGAATAACCTTGATTATCCCCCCGGATGAGGCTTTCAAGCCGACGCTCGGGACATGAGCACGCCGGTGCTCTGGAGCGTCGAGGACCACGGTTAGGCTCGCGCCGGATCGCGGTGGCTGCGCGTCAGCCGATCCCTCCGCGCTCGACCTTGATCGTGCCGCTGTTGAAGAAGCCGTCCCCGCCGCTTTCGACGACACCCGACAGCGCCTGCGTGCCGCCCGCGTAGGGAACGAGGAAGTCCCCAGGCCCCGTGTTGACCAGCCCCGGTCCCGGCTGGCCGGGGATCGGTGGCGGATCGTCGTCGCCATCCGGCGGGCAGTCCACCGATGCGGTCGGCGAGTCGCTGGCCGACGGCATCGAGGTCACGCGCAGCTGCCCGTCGCCCGCGTCGGTGATCGTCACCGACCAGGTGATGACCGGGATCAGGACGTCGATGTACGGGCAGTCGGTGCGCGAGGTGAAGATGACGCTGCGCCACTGGAGCGGGCCTTCGGCGCGCCAGACAGACTTGCCACGCTCGGTTCGCCGTGCGCGCAAGCTCTCGGTCATCGTGCCGACCGCGGAATGCGTCGCGAAGCGCCCCTCGCCGCCCACATTCAGCGTGACGGTGTAGATGTCGCTCAGCTTGCAGACGTCCTCCGAGACAGCCTTGCCGAGCTTTGTCATCGCGTCGTTCCAGTCCTTTGGCAACGTCGCGGAGCGCGTCCCGAGCGTCTTGCCCGTCGCCGTGTCGACGATCGAGATCTCGAGCCTCGGTCCGCTGGCATCGCCCGGCGATATCACGCCGCGCAGCGCGATGTCGCTGACGATGAAGTTGCGCTCCTCGCGCGTGTTCGGATCCGTGTACGGCGACTTCTGAAACTCGAGCTCCTTGATCAGGTCGGCCTTGCGATCGTCCTCGACGACCTTCACGCCGCAGTCGCTGGTCCCGTTCCAGACGTCGACCATCATCACGTCGTTCAGGCCACCCTTCGCCGCGTCCCACTCCTCATCGCCTGAGGAGCCGGTGACGGTCGGGAGCGAGACGGCGAGGATCCCGGGCGTGATCTCGCCCTTCTCCTGTGCGAACGCCGAGCGGGCGCTGCGCCGGCGCTTGACCTTCCGCTTGGGCTTGGCGGTCAGGACCGAGTTCTTGCGCTTCTGACCCGACTTCGGGCTGACGCCGATCCGCTTCTCGACGACCTTGCGATCCGTCATTACCGTGCCGACCACGAGATACGTCCCGCCCGGCAGCGACAGCGTGAAGCGCCCGTTACGGCCGCTGTCGCGCGCGGCGGCGACGGTACCGGTCGCGCGGTCGACCGCACGCCCCTAGGCGGCCGCGCCCTTCGGCACCTTGACGCCGAGCGATCCCGCGAACGTTCCCGGTTTCCCGGCGGCATGCGCGGCGCCGGCGGGAAAGAGCGTTACCAGTCCTGCAGCCACGCAGGTGGCGACGATACGGAGCATCCGTGCGTCCTTCCTCATCGGTGACAGCTCGACCGTACAGGCTGGGTAGCCGAACGGTTACTTCGCGGCGCGAAGCAGCTCCGTGCCTTGCTCCCTCCTCCGGCTCGCCGCGATTCCCGCTGTCGCCTTCATTGCGGGTGTTGTCAACTCCCCTGTCACTCTTCACACGCGAGAGGTCGGTGGTTCGAACCCACCCGCGCCCATCGTTCAGTTATGTCCACGCCTCCATCGAATCCGGGCGGTTTACTCGAATGAGCATGCGACATCTTGAAGCGGGCCCGGCAGGATTCGAACCTGCGACCTAGGGATTAGAAGTACGTTTCGGGTCTTGCGGCTGTTTGTCGCTGTCGATCGTCCGGCTGGAGCTCAGCCTGGCGCACGGTTAGCCGGCTTGGCTGCGTGTGACAAGCCGCCCTCTCCGTGATCGGGATGGGACCGGGTTTGATCGTCGGTGTCATCCGTCGGAGTGGCCCAATCGACGGATGGCGACATCCTCATGCTGCGGCCGGCGGGTCGCTCGCCAGCTGCAGCTCGAGCGCATCCAGCCGCGCAAGACGCGCGCGCGTGCGGCGGTGTTTGCGGACCGCCAGCACCGTCCCGGCGATGGCCGCCAGTGCCAGTGCGACTGCCAGGGCGAGCGGGAGGCCGCCGCCACCGCCGCTGCCTGCGGGGGGACCGACGTAGCTGTTGCGC
>JAWVFH010000121.1:0-3088 GCA_033856255.1 Solirubrobacterales bacterium
GCGGTCTCACGGAGCAGCCCGCTTGCCGAGCCGGCGCTATCGCGCTCACCGCGACAGCAAAGTCGTGGACCGCACCTCCCGAGCGGGGGACGATCGCGAAACGAGTGCGCCGCTGACGCGTTCACGCAAGCAGCGGCGGTGGCGACGGTCTGCTGCAGCAAGGACTGCGATGGTCGTTGGGTGATCCCGCCCGGTAGGGGCATGACGAGTGACGGGTCGAGCTGAGTCGACGGGGTCAGGGGCGTGTCGCGGGATGCAGGCCGTCGATGAGCAGGTCGAACATTCGCATCGCTTGGGCGCGCTGCTCCGGAGCTCCGGCGACCGCAAGGACGCCGGCAAGGCTCGCCGCCACGTCGTCGGCGGCCACGTCGGAGCGCAGATCGCCGGCGGCGGCTCCCGCGTCGAGGAACAGCCGCACGATTGAGACTAGGTGCTCGCGCATCTCACCCATCCCGAGCCGGCCGGAGAAGACGACAGCGCGCAGCGCGTCGATCATGCCGTGTTTGGTCGCCGCCCAGTCGGCGAACAGGTCCATCCACCGGCGCAGCGCGTCGGCGGGCGCATAGGCAGTCAGGAGCTCGTCGGCGCCCGCGCGGAGCCGCTCGACCTGGTCGCGGTACATCGCTTCGACGAGATCCTCCCGCGTCGGGAAGTGGCGGTAGAGGGTGGCGATCCCGACGCCTGCATCCTTGGCGATCGTCTCTAGCGGGACCCGCTCGTCGCCGGATGCGTACGCCTGTGTCGCGGCAGCGATCAGGCGTTCGCGGTTGCGGCGCACGTCCCTGCGGCCAGACGGAGCAGTGGTCGGCATCAATGTGGAGGTTACTCCGTTTTGCTACGGTGAGTGAAACGGAGGAACCTCCGCGATCCAAAGCGAGGAACGACGCCATGACCGCACCAACAGCACTCATCACCGGCGGGACCACCGGCATCGGTCACGCCACCGCCGAACTGCTGCACGATCGCGGGTACCGGGTGATGGTCACGGGGCAGAACCCCGACACCATCGCCCACGCTCGGCAAACCCTTCCGCCGGGCGTCATCGTGACCCAGGCGGACGCCCGATCCCTGGCCGACGCGGGCCGGGTCGCCTCCGAGGTCCGCGATCGCTTCGGCGCGCTGAACCTGCTGTTCCTCAACGCCGGGATCAGTCGGCCGGCACCGGTCGACGCGTGGGACGAGACGACGTACGACGACGTGTTCGCCGTGAACACGAAGGGCCAGTTCTTCACGCTTCAGGGGGTCCTCCCGCTGCTGGCCGAGGCCGCATCGATCGTGTTCACGGTCGGCATCGGCGTGAGTCGGGGCATGCCGGGGGGCAGCGTGACTGCCGCCAGCCGCGGCGCCCTGCTATCGATGGTCCCCTCCCTCGCGATAGAGTTCGCGCCTCGGCACATCAGGGTCAACGCGGTGAGCCCCGGCGCCATCGACACACCGATCTGGACCAAGTCGGGCATGTCGCCCGATGCGCAAAAGCAGGTCGCAGACACGATCAGCGCTCGGATCCCGCTCGGTCGGTTCGGGGCGGCCCTCGAGGTCGCCGAGGTGGTGGCCTTCCTCGGGTCGGACGCTTCCCGGTACGTGACCGGGCAGAACATCGTCGTCGGTGGCGGCATCGACGTCGTCTAGGACGTCTCGGAAGACCAACGCTGAGTGGTGTGCGCGATCGTGCCGTTGCCGGTAGTCCGCGGCCTGCCGCAGAACGAGTTGGCGCCGGACCGCGCGCAGTCAAGCGCCAGCGACCCCGCCGCGTTTTCGAAGAACACCACCACCTGATCCCGTGACTTCAAGGACTTGAAGTCACGGGACGCCACCCTCGTGAGCGGCCGCGCCTCGCTACCGCTTTGCGCGATAAGGAGCAGCGTCCCGGTGGTCGTAGGGAACGTCGACGCGGGCAATGTGTCACTCCGCGCGAGTCACCGCGAGGCGAGGGCTCGTTGCTCTGTTGTGTTAGGTCTCGAGAATCGCGGGCTCGTACGACGTTGACGAGCGTCGCCCCGCCTCGATGGGCGTCGCGCCAGTTCGGGCTGACGAGCTCTTAGCTAGCTAGGCGACCGCGGCCGTCGGGACTTGGTCTCGAGCTCGCTGACCAGCCGCAGGACGTCTTGCTCGCGCTGACCAGGTGCAGCGGCGTTGCGGCGCGAGCGCGACGCGGTCCTGCCGCCACCGGTCGCCGCAGTCGCAGTCGCCTTCGCCTTCGCCTTGCTGGCAGTCACGCGGCCGCTGCGGGTCGCCGCAGTCGCCTTCGGCTTGGGCTTGCCCGCGGCGGCCCCCGAGGGGCTCGGCTCGGACGTTGCGTCGGTTGAAGCGTCCGCGGGTGCAGAGGTTGACGCCGACGACTTTGCAGCGCGCTTTGGTGCACGCGGCTTCGCCGCTGGCGTCGTGCGCGTCCTGGAGCGTGACGGCTTCGACTTGGCCTTGGGCTTGCGCTTGGGCGCGGCGGATGGTTTCGCGGCTGCGGGGTCGGCGGCCTCCGGCTCGTCGCGTCTGAGCCCGAGGGCGCTCGGCCACCTTCTCCAGGTCGCGATATTCAGCGACCAGAGGAGCGAGTTCACGCAGGCGCTTCTCGACTTGTTGCTCCGATGGCTCGCAGCTGATCCAGGACGGACATGGGCCTCTCCTCCGCCGAGGGGTACGGCGTGTGATCTGGCACAACCCTGGGAGGAACTGACGGCTCGGCTGCAGTCGCGCGTCGGATGTCGGGACCGCGACGGCGCTCGTCGCGTTCGTCGATCATGACCGCGTCGCGATGCGGTTCGACCAGCCACGGCGAGAGCTTCGGCGGGATGACCGGACGCCCACACCTCGGCGCGCAGCGCACCTCGCCGCCCGGCAGCGCCTCGTGGAGCTTGCGGTCGGTGCGCTCGCGTCCGAGCTGCTTTGTCTGCGTGACGCCGTCGTGGGTCGGGCGCGAAGCGCGGGCGGCGGGCGAGGAGTGCGGCGATTCGCGTCGGGCGATCAGAGCTGAGCGGCGGCGAGTTTTGTGCGCTCCGGCCTACCGATGACATGGATATCTTGCAGACCCGCGCGGTCGGTGCGCCGCCATCGTTCGCACGCGATGGCTACGCAGCGTGGATGCATCGACGGC
>JAWVFH010000122.1:0-4933 GCA_033856255.1 Solirubrobacterales bacterium
TCGCTTGGATCATCGAATTTCAAATTTTCCGACGCCTCGTCCAACCAAACCGAAGTCATTGTTGGAGATTCGGCGCATATCACCGCTCAATGGGCAAATGGTGCGGTTACCGTTACCGCAGATGGAATCAATATTGCCGAGTTAGTTGATATTCCTGTGGACGGGACGATCAATCCTGCATCAATAACTGGAGTACAAGGGCACGTTGTTCTCGTCGGTTCTTCAGGTGCCGATACGTTTGACGCTGGGGGCGCCGATTCCCTCATGTTAGGTGGCGCGGGTAACGACACCTTCTCGCTTGGGTATGGGGGCCCCGACTGGGTGGATGGCGGCTCGGGCCGTGATACCGTAAACTATAGACATGCCTCTGCGGGCATTCAGCTTAATATCAAGGGGATCGAGGATGCGACCACTGGCGGCGCCAGGCTCGAACTCACCAGTACGGAAGGAATCGCGGGTCGTCTGGTCGGGATCGAAAAGGTCGAACTGACCGAGGGCGACGACACTATCATTCTCAAAGGATCGAACGCACAGTCCCTGCAAGAAGTGGATCTCGGCGCCGGCAACGACACGATCGACAGCTCGGTCGCCGGCCTTACGATCAATCTTGGCACCGGCAATAATACCGTAAAAGCCACCGGTCCCGGCACCATCGTCAAGTCGGGCGGCGGGGCCAACAAGATCGAGGCCTCGCACAACGGTCAGATGCTGTTCGAGAACGCAAGCACCGCGGACCGTATCACGTATTACGGCAGCACGCTGACCGGCGGCGTTCACTGGGGCGGTTCGGAGAGCGTCTACGCCTATGGCCTTCATGGCGAGCGCTATGGCCGCAACCAGCAGGGCGACCTGGTGATCGTCGACGCGAGCGGCAACGAGACCTTCATCCCTCGCTTCAATTTCAGCACCGACGGCACCAGCCTGACGGCCGGCATCTACGTGATCGACGTCCATTTCGAGATCAGGAGCGGCAACATCTGGACGACGGCGTTCGAGGCCGCCGGCATCATGCTGAAGGCGCTCAAGCAGATCGGCAGGGCGCTGCATGGCACGCCGCTGCACGGCACCGACCCGCTGGTGCTCGATCTGGACGGCAACGGCATCCCGCTGACCGGGCGAGCGAGCTCCGGCGTCGTTTTCGACATGAACAACAACCAGTTTGCCACGCCGACGGGCTGGGTCGATGTCAACGACGGCATCCTGGTTCGCGACCTCGACGGCAACGGCCGCATCGACGACGACAGCGAGATGTTCGGCGGCCCGCAGGCCCCGGGCTTTGCGCAACTGGCGACGCTCGCCCCTGGCCTGGATTTGGCTGATCGGTTTTCTCTGCAAGCTCAATAGGGAGAAGATGTGAGAATTTTTCCTGAGTTGAAGCCCGTCATTGTTACGCGCCGTTCTTGCGGCGGACGCTTCGCACCGGAGCTCGACACCGTCAACGCGAGTTCCGTTCCCGTCATGATGTCCGCGAATGCAGCTTCGTTCATATTGACGGACGCCGATTGAATAAATTTGTTTCTCAAGCGCGATAATTTCGAACGATTATTCTCTCCCCACAAAAATATTTTTTTCACTGCAATCTTTGTTTGCATTCTTCAATATTGGGAATACGGTTGGAGCAAGGCTGCGGCTCAATCTTCGGTGGTCGCAACCATGTGGGGAACAATAAGCCGATGCAAGAATGCCGCGAGCAGGGGCGGGATTCGAGGCGGCGTCGCGAGGGGAGCGGCTTTGATGGCCGTCACTTGCGCGCAGTCGACACACCCATTTCATTGTCAGTGGAACTTGCTCGGGATGGTCGACTGAGAGAGCGTCGCCGCTCTGCAATTTTCGAATCACATCTCTTCGGTTCGGCGCGAAGCGTAGCGAACGTGATCGGTTTCGCGCGGCGCTCAAGCGGTCTTGCGCGCTGGGTGGCTTTGATTGTTCTTTTTTGCGTCACCTCGCCGTATGAAAGGGCCTATGCGATGAACGATCGTCCGGATTCTTTTCAACCAAAAACCGGGCAAACGGTTTACCCACAGTGGTGGTCATCTACCGCCCCGGACGGCGAAGAGTTTGAATTGCCTTCGGGCACCAAGACCTGCTCGCGACTCAAAGTGAGGTTCGTTGGGGAAATTATCATGGTGGCTGCGCGTGTAGGTCCCACTTATCCTTATGAAGCGAGCTTCCTTGTCGAAGACAATTTTGGCGATCAGCAATATGGCAGCGGCAAAATCATAAAAGGTTCTTTTTACCATCGATACAACGACGTTCATTTTGGCCGTTCAGAAATAAACAGAAAACTGGGCCCTCAAGACTATTGGTTTCAGGATCGCAACGACGCAAATCATATTCTTCTGCTACGTCTGGGTGCAGATGTGCCACAGACTCCCGTCTCGTATGTATGTGCCTTTAAAGAAGGTGAGCAGGTTTTGTTGTCGTATTTTTTAAAGAGGTCGCCGCCGCATCCGTGGCCATATTGATTTTTGGCAGCTGTCCGTCCGCGTCGACCGCGACGCAAAGGCTTGAAGAGAAGCAAGGCTTGGCAGGCACCTGCAGGCAAGGGTAGGGAGAAAATAGATGGTTGCTGTTTGGGCCGATCTGGCACCCGCTTTTGTGTTTTCCGCCACATCACGGGATGCGAATTTTACAGCTTTTTTGCCCACAGATCCGCAAATAGCGTTGATCCAAGCGGCTTTGGTAAAGCTTTACAACGGCTCTGCCACGGCCCGCGCGCTTATCGATCAGGGTGGCGGCCTGACGACCGACGCGGAGGGCGTAAGCCGCTTCACCAAACAAATCACCATTTACAAATGCCCGGATCCTGGAAACTCGATTGCTCTGCCCGGTCAAAACATTATCGCGATCAACACCGATATCGTGAACAATCTGGTTTGGATAGGGGTCGACGGCAAGCTTCACAAGGAGGTATTGGAAGATACCGTCATCCATGAGCTGGTGCACGCTATAACAGGACGCCTTGACTACACGGACCCCTTGAGTCCGGTAGCCTACAATGCGGCGAATTATAACTTCCCTGGGCCAACGCAAAATGTCGCCAATCAGGTCATGTTGGAGCTGGGTTATGGCCCCGATTTCCGGCAAGCTGGTTATCTCGCAACGGTTGGCGCTGGCTCCTCTTTGCGATCCGACCTTTCATACACCGAAGGCAACCTCGTTAGCGGCGCAGTCTTACTTCGCGATAGAACTGACGACGGAGGCCCTAACGTCGACGTTTCCCAGAATACATTTTCCTATCTCGGCGACAGTCTCTACGGAACCGCGCTGAATTCCGACCTCGCGGGCAATAAAAACCTTCTCATTATCGGCGATTCAAGAAACAATCAGATCAAGGGAAACGTCGGGAACGATTACCTTTACGGCGGAACTGGCAATGACACGATTTCGGGCGGGAGCGGTAATGATCTCATCCACGGAGGTCTTCAGAAAACAGCCATTAGCGCTGACGGCACCGACACGGCGGATTATTCGAGTGCTCCCAACGCCATTCACGTCAACATAGATTCGAACGCTGCCACCAGTTCCGAAAAGATGGATGGTCTGACGCCGATCATCGTATCCGATGACGGCTATGGCGGCCGTGATCGCCTGTTCTCCATCGAGAAAATCAAGCTTGGAGAAAAGAACGACATTGTCACGATCGGGGCAACATTTGGAGACCTGCTGAAGCCCTTGCAGGAGATCGATAGCGGCGGAGGTCGCAACACCCTCGATTTGACGCAGATCAGCAGCGGCATCACCTTCGAAAACAACAAAATCAAAGGTTACGACACCCAGTTCAAGAATTTCAACACGATCAATCTCGGCAGCGGCAATAACACCGTAAAAGGGACCGGCCCCGGCACCATCGTCAAGTCGGGCGGCGGCGCCAACAAGATCGAGGCCTCGCACAATGGCCAGATGCTGTTCGAGAACGCAAGCACCGCGGACCGCATCACCTATTACGGCAGCACGCTGACCGGCGGCGTGCACTGGGGCGGTTCGGAGAGCGTCTACGCCTATGGCATTCATTTCGAGCGCTATGGCCGCAACCAGCAGGGCGACCTGGTGATCGTCGATGGCAGCGGCAACCAGACCTTCATTCCCCGCTTCAATTTCAGCACCGACGGCACCAACCGCACGGCCGGCCTCTACGTGATCGACGTCCATTTCGAGATCAGGAAGGGCAACATGTGGACGACGGGCTTCGAGGCCGCCGCCGCCATGCTGAAGTCGCTCAGGCAGATCGGTGCGGCGCTGTTCGGCACGCCGCTGCACGGCACCGACCCGCTGGTGCTCGATCTCGACGGCAACGGCCTCCCGCTGACGGGGCGGGAGATCTCCGGCGTCGTCTTCGACATCAACAACAACAAGTTCGCCACGCCGACGGGCTGGGTCGACCGCAACGACGGCATCCTGGTTCGCGACCTCAACGGCAACGGCAGCATCGACGACGATAGCGAGATGTTCGGCGGCCCGCAGGCCGCGGGCTTTGCGCAACTGGCGACGCTCGACGGCAACCATGACGGCAAGGTCGACGCAAGCGATAACGCGCTCGCCGATTTCAACGGCGACGGCACAGTCGACGCCTCCGACACCTTCGATTCCCTTAAAGTTTGGGTCGACGCCAACCAGGACGGCGTCACCGATGCCGGCGAGCTGCATGCGCTCTCCGATTACGACATCGTTTCGATCGGGGTCGGCTCGACGCCCTCCACGCTCACGGACAGCGGCAACGACATCGTCGCGACCGGGACCTTCCAGCGCGGCGACGGCACCACCGGCATGGTCGGCGAGGTCCAGCTCGACACCGACAATCACAACACCAGATGGACGGGCGACTCCTCCGTCAGCGCCGCTGCCGCCAGCCGGCCGGACCTGAAGGGGTTCGGCACGCTCACCGATCTGCACGTCGCGATGACGCTCGATCCCGGACTGATCGACGTCGTCG
>JAWVFH010000123.1:0-2763 GCA_033856255.1 Solirubrobacterales bacterium
CCGCGGACGGCGACGTGGTCGCCTACTCCTACGACCTGATCCCGCGGCGGCTGCTGCCGGAGCGGTTCGACCCCGAGGAGCTGAACGGCTCGGTGTTCGGCTACTTCGAGCACCGGCTGGGCATCCACCCCACGCTCGGGCTGGCCAGGGTGCACGCGGTGGAGTCCGCGCACATCGCCTGGGGACGCGACGCCGCCAAGCACCGGCTGTTCATCCTGCTCGACCAGCTGCACTACGACGCGGCGCACCAGCTGCTGGCGTACTCACGCACGTACTTCATCGAGGGTGCCTACGAGTTCGAGCTGATCCGGACCACCGAGTGATCGCCGGTGCCTTGTCTGCGTGTCGACACGCGGTGCCGTCGTCTGACAACTAGAGCGTGTCTCCCAAACTCTATGCCGCGCGAGCGGTGATCCAGGTGGATGCATCGCAAGGCTTGTGTCGTCCTCGGAGTCGCCGATACCGCTGTTGTATCGGCGGCGACGACAACGCGGCGAGGCGCCGCCTGGGCGCCGCGCAGCCGGCTGAATGATTTGGGAGACGCGCTCTCGCTGTGAACGGTGCTCGCGGCGGGTGCTGACCGATGACGAGCGCCCGCCGTGCGTCGTAGTGGACCTGGTACCGGCGCGCTTCGGCCGAAGCATCTCACCCGGGCCGGCCGACCCCGCCGGTACGACGGGTGCCGCGGGCGCCGTGCCGACGGCGGGCAGCTACGGGTGCGAGGGTGCCGGGGCCGCCGTCGGAAGCTCGAAGGCCGCCTGGTCCGGATAGCACCAGAACCACTCCTCGCCGGGCTCGAACGAGCGCACGATGGGGTGTGCGGTATCCCGGTTGTGCGCGGTCGCGTGCTTGGCCGGGGAGCTGTCGCAACACCCGACGTGCCCGCACGACTGGCACACCCGCAGGTGCACCCACCGGCCGCCGACCAGCAGACAGTCGTGACAGCCGTCGTCGCTGGGCGAGACCGTCTCGATGCTGTCCAGGTGGCTGCAGGCCTCACTCACTGGAACTCCCTGTCGTCGTTCGGCCCGCCGCTCGCGGTCCTCGGGGATGCCACGGTACCGGTCGACGGCCCGGCGGCGCTCGCCAAGCGCTCGGCCGGCGCGCGGCGGCCTGACCCGGCTAGATGGCGCGCCGGTCGGTGGACAGGCCGGCCAGGCGCCGGTACTCGACCGCGTCGTGCGCGGAGAACACGGTCACCTCGGATCCGTGCGCACCGACCAGCTCGCGCATCCGCTGCTGGTTGGCGAGCCGGTCCCGCCGTCCGGACTGCACCAGCGTCTCGAACACCCGCAGGACGGGAGGGCAGTGCGGCGCGAGCGGGTCGACCTCGCCGCGGTGGAAGTACGAGTCGCCGGCGTGCAGCAGCCAGCCGTCCCCGGTGTCGACCGCGACCCCGGAATGACCTCGGCTGTGCCCGGTGAGCGGCACCAGCGCGACGCCGCCCAGCCCGTCCAGCTCCCGGACGGCCTCGAAGCCGAACCAGGGCTCCCCCGAGGTCCGGTACGGCCGGAACTTCGGTTCGTGCGCGAACTGTGGCACCCGGTACCGGGCCCGCTCGGCCTGTCCGCGTGGGGCCTGCATGGCGCTCAACTCGTCGGCGTAGACGTGCACGGTGGCTTCGGGGAAGTCGGCCAGGCCGCCGGCGTGGTCCAGGTCCAGGTGGGTGAGCACGATGTGCCGGACGTCCGAGACGCGGTGACCGAGCCGCTCGACCTGGACCGCGGCGGCCTCTTCACCGTCCAGCGTCGGCGCGCAGGCCAGCCGGAACTGCCGGCCGAGCCACTCGTCGGGGCGACTGGAACTCTGCGTCCCCATGCCCGTCTCGACCAGTACCAGCCCCGAGTCGGTCTCCAGCAACAGGCAGTGGCAGACGAGCTCGGCACGCCGGCGCCACCCCGGCCGGCCGTCCAGCAGCGAGCCGCCCAGCGGGCGCATGGTTCCGCAGTTGAGGTGGTGTACGCGCATCAGTCCCGCTCCTTCTCCTCGGTGTGCATCGCGGCCGCGGCGGTGTGCTCCGCGCGCAGGACGGTGACCAGGTGTTCCTTGACCTGGTTCAGGGCGGACAGGTCGCGCTCGGTGCGGGCGAGCAGCAGCGCACCCTCCACGGCGGACAGCGCCACGGTGGCCAGCGCGGCGGCCCGGTCGGCGCCGAGGCCGTGCTCGCGCAGCAGCTCGGCGATCGTGTCCCGCCAGGACCGGTACCCCTCGCGGCAGGCGGCCGCGATCGGTTCGCTCGCCGAGGCGGCGTCCAGCGCGACGGTGGCCAGCGGGCAGCCGGACCGGAAGTCGGTGCCGACGAGTTCGGCGGCCAACCCATCGATCACCAGCACAATCGCACCGGCCGGGTCCGGTGCCGCCGCCCCCGCCGCCCGGAGCTGGTCGCGGATCTCAGCCGCCGCCTCCCGCATCGCTTCGACGGCGAGCTGCTCCTTGCCGCCGGGAAAATGGAAGTACAGCGACCCCTTCGGTGCCCCACCCGTTGCCACCAGCTGATTCAGCCCGGTTGCGTGGTAGCCCTGAGCCCGGAAGAGGGCCCCGGCTGCGGCCACCATTCGGCGGCGGGTGTCGGTGCGGCGGGCCATGCGGTGACCGTAGCGACAACTAAGACGACCGGTCTAGTTATTCTGTGGTCGCAGGCTCGCACCGGCAATGAGCGAAACGAAGCCGGCCGGCCGTCCGGGCTATCGGCGGGGCTTGGGCAGCAGGTGCGACCGGGTCTGCTTCTTCTCACCGAAGATCATCTCGGTGAGTGCCTCGTAG
>JAWVFH010000124.1:0-3331 GCA_033856255.1 Solirubrobacterales bacterium
ACCCGGGCGCCGAGCGGGTCGCTGTCGCCGAGCAGCGCGAGCATGTCCTCGTCGCCGGGCGCGGTGCTGGCGATGAAGCGGCGGCCGTCGCGCTCGAGGCGGCCGATCACGATGCCATGGCGCGAGCCGCCGTGGTGCGTCACGGTGTAGGTCTCCACGGTGCCCCAGCCATCGGCGTGCTGAGCGAGCTCGACCGTCGGCCAGCCGTCGATCTCGGCCTGCAGCGCGGCGGCCCGGCTGGCCGGCCACGGGGTCGGCGTCGTGGAGTAGACGCCGGCGGAGTACTTGCTCAGGATGCCGCCGTTGGCGCCGACCAGCCCGAAGCTGCCCGGTGCCGCGCGCAGCCGGTGGACGGTCTCCGCGATGGCGTGCATCGAGTAGTTGTTGCCGGCGCCGCCGAAGAACGGCAGCCCGCCGGTGAGGGTCAGCGGGCGCGAGTCGGTGGCGGCCAGGCCGATGCCCTCGCTGACACCTGAGACGGCGATCGGGAAGCAGCTGTACAGATCGACCGTGGCCAGCTCGTCGACGCCGATCCCGGCCAGGTCCAGCGCGTGCTGGGCGGCGAGCACCGAGGCCGGGCCGGATCCCAGGTCGATGCGCTCCAGCAGGGACTGCTCGCGCAGGTCGGCGAACCCGTGCAGGAAGACCCGGCGGTCCTCCGGAACGCCCAGGCGGTGGGCGGCGGCCACCGACATGAGCACCGCCGCGGCACCCTGGTTGACCTGGTCCCGGGCCACCAGGTACCGGGTGTACGGGTCCGCGATCGGGCGGTTCGCCTCGCTCGGCGTGCTCAGCTCGGCGGCGTCGCGCTCGGTGGGCGCGGCCGCATGCGGGTTGGCCGCCGCGACCGTGGTGAACGGCGCGAACAGCTCGCCCATGCCGGCCGCGTACTCCTCGCGGGACTGCTTGAGCCGGCCCCGGCGAGCGTTCTCGCACAGCGCGTACTGCGACGGCGCGTCGACCAGCCCGTGCGCCACCTGTTGCCGGGTCACCAGGCCCGCGATGCCGAAGCCTCGGTCCTCCAGGTCGCCGTCCACGTGCTCGGTGAAGTCGGGCCTGTCCTCGGCGCCGGCCAGGTGCCGGACGGTGGAGATCGCCTCCGAGCCGAAGATCAGCACCACCTCGGCGGTGCCGGCCGCGATCCCCGCGCCCAGCTCGTTCACCAGGTGCTGGGGACCCTGGCCGCCGGCGACCTCGAGGATGGCGCGGGCCGGGTGGGCCCCGAGGCGCCGGGCCACCGAGCGCGGGTAGTTGTCGGAGCGGCCGAGCGGCGCCGTCGCCACCGGGGTGGAGATCTCGAACTGGCGGATACCGGCGACCGTGTCGATGGCGGCCGCGAGGGCGGCCGGGTCCGCGCCGGTGTCCTCGAGTGCTTCCGCGGCGGCGGCGGCGGCCAGCTCGACGGCGGACAGGCGCCGGTAACCGGGGTCGTCGAGGCGCTCGGAGGCCTGCCCCACGCCGACCAGAACCGGGGTCCGGGGATCGAGGCCGGAACTGCTCGCCATGCGGACCTCGCTTTACTAGACGCCAGTCGTCTGAAATCGGAAACTATCCGGTACGGCAACCGTCCGCAACAGGGCACTAGCCACTGAGGACCGAGCGGAGCAGGAAGTCGACGAGCCGGTTGGCGTAACCGTCGACGTCGGCGGCGAGCTGTTCGCGCAGCTGGGTCGGCGTGGTGATGACGTGCATCAGGACACCGCCGCACAGGGTGTCCAGCAGCAGGGTCACCGAGGTGTCGGCGGGCACGTCGCCCCGCCGGATGCCCCGGCGCACCATCGCGCGGGCGGCCAGCACCTGCGACTCCCGCAGGTCTGCCCAGCGCCGCGCCACCTCGGGGATGCTGGCCGCCTCCACCCCCAGCCGCAGCACCGCCGGATGGGTGTCGCCCACGTGTAGCCCGAGCAGCTGGCGGGCCAGGTGGACCAGGTCGCCGCGCAGCGTGCCGGTGTCGGCATCCGCCACGTCCGCCACCCGGGCGGTCAGTGCGTCGCCCAGCAGTTGCTCCTTGGTCTGCCAGCGCAGGTAGATCGACGCCTTGCCGACGCCGGCCCGCCGCGCGACCGCCTCCAGGCTGAACCCTGCCCAGCCGGACTCGCCGAACACCTCGACCGCGGCCTGGGTGATCCGCCGGTCGACCCCGGGGTCGCGCGGCCGCCCGGTGGGCGTGCTGGCGATCGTCATCGGCGAACTCCGGATCCAGCTGGTTTCGTGCGTGGCGGCTTACTAGACGGTTGGCGTCACTATAGCGGTCGCGGATTCTCGCGTCGCCGGACAAGTTGTATGTTTGGGCACACGGTGCGCGGTTCGCAACTTATCGAGGAGTCGGGGTGCGGTGAAGGCTCGATCGCTCGTCTTCGACCTGTTCGGTGACTACCTCAGGTACTCGGGCGGTGCGGTCCGGCTGCGTGGCCTGATTGCGCTGATGGGCTGCTTCGGGGTGGCCGAGACCACGGTGCGGGTGGTGGTCACCCGGCTACGCGCGGAGGGGTGGCTGCACAGTAGGCGGGACGGCCGGGAGACCACCTATCTGCTCACCGACGAGGCCTGGCGGCTGCTCGACGAGGGCCGGTCACGCATTTTCGACCGGGCCGCCGGGCCGTGGGACGGGCAGTGGCGCATGGTCATCTACTCGGTGCCGGAGGCGGACCGGGCGCTGCGCGACCAGCTGCGCAAGAAGCTGGCGTGGCTCGGCTTCGGCCAGCTCGCGCCGGCGGTCTGGGTCAGTCCGCACGACCGGCTCGCCCAGGTCGAACAGGAGCTCGCCGAACGGGGTCCGGCGGAGGCCGCGGCGGTGCGGCTGGACGTGTTCCACTCGCGCTCGACCGGCATCGAGGCGGACCGCGAGCTGGCCGCCAGGGCGTGGGACCTCGACGCGCTGAACCGGAGCTACGCCGAGCTGCTGGACCGCTACCGCCCGAGGCTGGACGGTTACCGGTCCGGCGCACTGGATGGCGCGGATGCCCTGGTGGAGCGCATGCGGCTGATCCACGACTACCGCCTCTTCCCGTTCCGTGACCCGGACCTGCCGCCGGAGCTGCTGCCCGAGGGCTGGCTCGGTCGCGAGGCGCACGAGGTGTTCCTGCGGGCGCACGGTGAGTTGCGGGCCGCCGCCGAGGCCCGGGTCGACGAGCTGATCGGCACCGCCGGGGCAGCCGTCGTCGGGTGACCGGCTGGGGGTGCCGGGCGGACTGGCCGGAAGTGACGGGCGGGTCGGTCGGGGGTCCGGACCGGCCTCCGGGCGAACCACCTGGCGGTGCTCCAATAGTTTCGAATATCAGTCACTCGTATCTGAGTCGTTGTATGTTGGTGGGGTTCGACGGCCCGGTCA
>JAWVFH010000125.1:0-2572 GCA_033856255.1 Solirubrobacterales bacterium
GGGAGCCGCCGGGGCCGTCGAAGTGGGCGATTCCGGAGTCCAGCGAGGGGAACTGCTTGCGCAGGGCGGACAGGTCAAAGGTCACCGCTCCATCCTGGCCGCCCCGGCTCGCGCCGGCAGTCCGAAATTCCGGCGGCCCGCCACTCGGGCGTACCCGGCCTGCGCCGACCGGCGGTGCTCTCCACCGGCCGTGCGGCCCAGCCCCGAGGCCCGCGCGGGGTCGACCCGGCGGCCGGACACGCGGCTGGACACAATGGGGCGATGACCTCTGGTCGGCGAGCGGCGAATCGCGGCTACGGCCGGCTCGACCGCGCGACGATCGTCGCCGTCGGGCTCGGTATCGCCCGCGGTGAGGGACTGGCCGCCGTCACCATGCGGGCGATCGCCGAGGAGCTGGGTAACGCGCCGATGGCGCTGTACCGCCACGTCGCGGACCGGCAGGCGCTGATCGCCGGGATGTTGGACGCGGTGATGGCGGAGATCGTGCCCCCCGAGCCCAGCGACGACCCCCGCGAGGAGATCATCGGACTGTGCTCCGCGGTGTACCGGGCGTTGCGCAGGGACGGCTGGGCGGTGCTCGTGCAGGTGGTGGACGGTGTGGCCAGCCCGGTCACACTGCCGCTGCTGGAGCGGTTGTATGCGGCCCTGCGTGCGGCCGGGCTCTCCGACGCCGACTGCCATCGCGCGGTGGCGGCGCTGCGGCACCACACCTACGGCGTGCTGCTCGGCACCCACCGCGACCGGGTGGACGGCTTCGCCGGCCGGCTGGTCCGGCACGCCGACCCGGACCGGTATCCGGCCCTCGCCTCGGCCACCCGGGCGGCCGACCCGCACCAGGTCGAGGGCACCTTCGAGCTCGGGTTGGAGATCCTGGTGAGCGGCCTGCTGGCTCAGCTGGGGCCGCCCCGCAACTGAGGCCGGGCACCGGGGTTGAACGTGCGCCGATCGGGTACCTAATGCACTGATTGCATACCGGTGGAGGTGACCAGAGATTCGCGCGCCGACCGAACAGAGCACGCCGGCCGACCCGAACAGCCCGAACCGGCGGCCCGCGCCGGCCGCCGGCCGCCAGGTCGCCCGCGGCCACGCCACGCACCGGCCGCCGTCCGTGCTGACCCGGTTCGCCACCTGGGCGCTGGGCATCGAGGCCATGCTTCTGGTCGCGCTCGGAGTGGCCGGGACGGGCCGTTCCGCCACCCCGGCCGCGGCGGCCGGCACCGTGACGGCGCAGACGCCGACCGAGGTGCTCGGCTTCCGGATGAACCCCGCGCACAGCCTCCTGCTGCTGGCCACCGGGCTGCTGGCGCTGGCCGCGCTGTGGCACCCGGCCTGGCGGCGGCGGTTCGCGGGAGCCCAGACGATCGGCTACCTGCTGCTGTTCGTGTTCGGTCTGGCGTACGCCGCGAACACCACGACGGCGACGATGTGGAACCTGAACGCGCCTGACCACATACTGCACGCGGTGCTGTTCGTGCTCGGGTTGACCCTGATGCTGATGCTGTACTCGACCTCGTTCGAACGGTCCGGCACCGCCGACGGCGCCGAGCCCTCCCGCGACATCGAGCCCTCCCGCGACACCGCGGCGCCGGAGCGCGGATGACCAGTCGGGTATCGCGGCGCGAGGCCGGGGCGGGGCGGCCGGGGGCGGCCGGGCAGACTGCCCGGATGCGTCGGGCGAGCTGGTTCTGGGTCGCGGCCGCCGTCGTCGGTGTGCTCGGCGGGGTGGCCAACTATCTGCTCGCCACCCGGGAGGCCGCCGCCGGTGAGGCCGTGGAGATCGGCGCCGCCGCGCTGGTCGGTGCGGTGCTCGGCCTCGGCTGCTGGGTGGTGCTGGCCGTGGTGTGGCTGGCGCTGCAGGTCCCGCTGCGTGGTGGGCACGGCTGGGCCCGGGTCTCGCTGGGCCTCACCGCCGTGCTCGGCGTCGGGCTGGACGTGATCAGCCTGGTCGGGTCGTGGCCCACGATCGTCGCCGCGGTGGTCCAGCTGGCCCTGCTCGGCGCCGCGCTGGTGCTGACCTTCCGGCCTTCGCCGGGCTGAGCTCCCGGTCCGACCGCCGTCACTTTGATCGCGATCAACTCACTCGATAGCGGGTAGCGCGGCGACCGCGCTCCGCGGGCCGCCTGTCTGGGGGAGACGGACGTGCGTGTGACGCCTTCCCGTCGCCGGGTCCGACTGGTCCGTCGCCAGCACGTGGACCTGTGCCGAACCAGCACGGCGGTCTGTCCGGGCTGACGATCCGCCCGGTCCCGCTCGGAAGATCCGGGACCGCACGACGAGCCCGGCTACCGGGCCAGCATCGAGACGATCGGCGACATCGACGCACTGGACGTCCCGGGTCCACTGGCCAAGTGAAGGTAAGCTGGCCACTTCCTGAACGGTACCCACCCGCCGTTCGCGCCGTACCCGTGACCTGTGGTGGTACCCCGGCGGACGCCTTCGCGAGACCGGTGGTGCGCCGGGGGCGTAGTGTCGCCGTCGTCTGGGGCATGTCGCGCGTAGGTCGAGCCTGCGTCGTCCCCGATGAACAAGCTCGGGCAGCGTGCCCAGGCAGGCATGGTACGCATGACAGCTG
>JAWVFH010000126.1:0-2884 GCA_033856255.1 Solirubrobacterales bacterium
GGGCGATGAGCCTGACCTGGTTGGTGGGTCTGCTGCGCCGCCGCGGCGCCCGGCTGGTCGCCACCATGGCCGGCGTCGCCATCGCGGTGGCCCTCCTCGGCACCCTCGGTGCGTTCATCGCCGAGTCCAAGGCAACGATGACCACCCGGGCGACGCACGCCGTGGCGGTGGACTGGCAGGTTCAGGTCGCGCCCGGCGGGTCACCGGCCGGTGTGCTCGACGCGGTGCGCGCCGCCCCGGGCACCGTCGCGGCGGTCGCCGTCGACTTCGGCCAGACGAACGGCTTCGCCGCCGTAACCCCGGTCGCCGGCGCCCAGCCCGGAGCCACGACGACCCAGACCACCGGCCCGGGCGTCGTCCTGGGCCTACCCTCGGACTATCGCTTGCTGTTCCCCGATGCCAGCCGCGGCCTGGCCGGCAGTGGTGACGGGGTGCTGCTGGCCCAACAGACCGCGGCGAACCTGCACGCAACCCCCGGGGACACGATCCAGATCGGCCGCCCCGGACTGGTGCCGGCATCGGTCCGGGTGGACGGGATCGTGGCCCTACCTCAAGCCGACTCGCTGTTCCAGCGGGTCGGCGCGCCAGCGAAATCGCAGCCCCCGGCGCCCCCGGACAACGTTCTGCTGCTGCCCCAGGCACAGTGGCACCAGGTGTTCGACCCGCTCGCCGGTGTCCACCCGGAGCAACTCGGCACCCAGATCCACGCGGTGCGCAGCCACCAGCTCCCGGCTGACCCCGCGCAGGCGTACGCCACGGTGATCGGGGCAGCGCACAACCTCGAGCTGCGCACCGCGGGCGCCGCGACGGTCGGGGACAACCTCGCCGCCACCTTGGACAAGGCCCGAGGTGACGCCGCCTACGCCCAGGTGCTGTTCCTGTTCCTCGGCCTGCCCGGCGCGGTGCTCGCGGGCCTGCTGACCGCCGCGGTGGCAGCCTCGGGCGCTGAGCGCCGGCGCCGTGAACAGGCACTGCTGCGGGCCCGGGGCGCGCGTGCGGGCCAGCTGATCCAGCTCGCCGCCGTCGAGGCGGCCGCCATCGGGGTGACCGGGTGCGTGGTCGGGCTCGGGTCGGCGGCGCTGATCGGGTGGCTGGCGTTCGGCTCGGCGCGCTTCGGTACGACCACCGCCACCGCCGCCGGGTGGGTCGCGATCGCCGCCCTCACCGGGTTGATGATCGCGGCCGCCACCGTCCTGCTGCCGGCCTACCGGGAGCTGCGCACGGCCACCGTCGCGGCCGGGCGGATGGTCGTCGGGCGACCTCGCGCACCGAAGTGGTCGCGGTACGGCCTCGACGTGTGGCTTCTCGTCGGCGGCGGCGCGGTGTTCTGGGTGACCAGCCGGGCCGGATACCAACTGGTGCTGGCCCCGGAAGGGGTGCCCAGTATCTCGGTGTCCTACTGGGCGTTCGCCGGTCCGGCGTTGTTGTGGGCCGGGGCCGGGCTGCTCGTATGGCGGCTGAGTGAACTGCTACTCGGGCGCGGGCGTCCGTTTGTCGCGGCGCTGCTCGCTCCGGTCGCCGGCAACCTGGCCGCTACGTCGGCAACGATGATGTCGCGGCGGCGCAGGCCGCTGGCCCGCTCGATCGTGATGCTCGGGCTCGCGGTGGCGTTCGCCGTCTCCACCGCCACCTTCAACGCCACCTACCGCCAGCAGGCCGAGGTGGACGCGCGGCTGACCAACGGAGCTGACGTCACCGTCACCCAGTCGCCGGCCAGCGCCACCGGCCCGGGCGCGGCCGGGCAGCTCGCCTCGGTGATGGGGGTGCGGGCGGCCGAACCGGTCCAGCACCGGTTCGCCTACGTCGGCACCGACCTGCAGGACCTCTACGGAATCAACCCCGCCACGATCACCCGGGGCACCGCCCTGCCGGACCAGTACTTCCAGGGCGGCACCGCCGCCGGGTTGCTCGGCCGCCTCGCTACCGCACCGGACTCGATCCTGGTCAGTACCGAAACCGTCAACGACTTCCAGCTCCAACCCGGTGACCTGCTCAACCTGCGCCTGACCGATGCGCGGACCGGGCAGCTCACGCTCGTTCCGTTCCACTACGCCGGCATCGTCACCGAGTTCCCCACCGCGCCCAAGGACAGCTTCCTGGTCGCCAACGCCTCCTACGTCGCCGCGGCCACCGGGAGCGACGCGGTCGGGTCGTTCCTCGTCGATACCGGCGGACAGGGCACCGGGGCGGTCGCCGGCCGCATCCAGGCACTGCTCGGCCCGTCGGTCACCGTCACCGACCTCGCCACGGTCCGGGGTCAGGTCGGCTCCAGCCTCACCGCGGTGGACCTCGGCGGCCTGACCCGCGTCGAGCTCGGGTTCGCCCTGGCCCTGGCCGCCGCCGGTGGCGGTCTGGTGCTGGCACTCGGGCTGGCCGAACGCCGCCGCGGCATCGCCATCGCCATCGCGCTCGGCGCTCGCCGACGCCACCTGCGCCGGCTCGCCGCGAGCGAGGCCCTCGTCCTCGGCGTTTGCGGCGTAATCGCCGGTGCCGGAGTCGGCTGGGCACTCGCGGAAATGCTGGTGGCGGTGCTCACCGGCGTGTTCGACCCGCCGCCGGCGGCCATCGCGGTGCCGTGGGCCTACCTCGGCGTGGTCGCGGCCCTCGCCCTCGGCGCCCTCGCCGTCGGTACGGCCACCGCCACCCGCGCGGCCCAACAACCTGACACCGCGCTGCTGCGCGAGCTGTGACCAGCAGGAACCAAGTGTGACCGAGGTGCCTGGCAACGCGCGGCCCAGCGAGGGGCACGGGAGCATGAACTCCCCACGGCCCACCCGAGAGTTCGACTCGGCACCGACCCTGGTGCGTCGCGACAGCCGGACTCGCGCTGGTGGCGCCATGGTCGCGCTTGGGTGGTGAAGCCCCCGGACCCCACGCGCGGCGC
>JAWVFH010000127.1:0-2843 GCA_033856255.1 Solirubrobacterales bacterium
TGACGCGCACTTGGACCTTGCCGATGTTCTTGCCGAGCCAAGTCGGACCAGCCCACGTCCGCGCGTGGTGCTCCCGGCTCGACGTATCGGGGCCCTCGTCGAGCTCGCCGTCGAGGCTGATCCATTCCGTCCAGGCCGAGCCGACGAGACCACGGACGTCGATGCTCGCGGTGGTGCGTCCGGCCCACGTGAATCCCACCATCTCGGCGCCCATGCCGAGGTCGACCGTCTTGTCGAACCCCGCGACGGCGTCGTTCGGTTCGATGACGATGCCCTTCTGGGACAGCTTGGCTTCGGCGGTGTGCACCAGCGGCACGAGGGTCACCGCGGTGAGCAGTGCGGACGTGCCGAGAATGCGCACGAGCAG
Organism: Solirubrobacterales bacterium; assembly: GCA_033856255.1. Lineage (GTDB taxonomy): Bacteria > Actinomycetota > Thermoleophilia > Solirubrobacterales > 70-9 > WHSW01. The sequence goes on from JAWVFH010000127.1 coordinate 368, forward strand.
GCGGACGGCGAGCGCAACATGGCGAGCCAACGATTCGTGCCTCCAGGGAGTGCGGTCCGCCCGCGTCAGCAGCCTATTCGTCTGTGAGGACACGTCTCTGACACGCCCAGGTGAGGAACATGTAGCTGGGCTCGAAACCAGCTCGACGAGCCCGTTCACGATCGGCGACCGGCACGAGGTCGTTCTCGATCGCGCCGGACAGCATCCCGTTCACGTCGACCTCCGCAGAATGCTCGGTCGGCCAACATCGGGCACGGGTGCGCACGAGGTCGCACCACTCGTCCGGGCACAGCAGCTCGGTCTCGAAGCCGTGCGCTCTGAGCCGTTCGGTGAGATCGAATCCGAATCTCCAGAAGACCGGCGTGTCGTCGTCGTGGAACTCGGGCTCGACCGGTGGCGCAGTACGCGCTTGCAGGATCGGCACCTGGAGGAACATCCAGCCGCCGGGCGCCAGTACTCGGTGGACTTCGTCCAGCGCCCGATCGGTGTCGGGGACGTGCTCGAGTACGTGAGGCGTGAGGATCACATCGAGGGAACCGTCCTCGAGCGCGATGTCCTGGAGATCGATGCGAAGGTTGGCTCGGTGTCCGCGCTCGTCGAAATCGCTCGCCTGATAGTCGAACCATCGCGACATCGCCTTGCGGTACCGCTGATCCATGCGCGGACTGGTCTCGAGCACGCGCAGGCCGCGCTGGTAGGGCACGCGAGCGTTGAAGCAGTGCACGAGGAACCGGTCCCGGGCCACGCTTCCGCAGCGCGGGCAGAAGGCCGATTCGCTGTGAGCTCCCCCGCGAAAACCGGCGCCTTGCCATCCACACACGGTGCATTCGACGGAGGTGGACATCTTGCCGGGCGACGTCCAAGGCGGACGACTCCGCCACCTCCAGATCGGTGAGTGCACTCGGCGAAGCCGTCGAAGGACGCGCGCTAACACAAGCTCCTCACGAGCTCAGGGAGCGTCTCGCGAAAGTCCGGCAACAGCGGGAGCCCTGCGTGCCGGATCGCCGCGTTGTCGAGCACGGAGTTTGCCGGGCGAGGTGCCGGTCTCGGCGGGTCGAGCTCGGCGGTCGTGATCGCGCTGACGCGGTCAGGATCGTGACCGGCAGCAGCAAAGACCTCGCGCGCGAACTCGTACCACGAGACCGTGCCTTGGTTGGTCACATGGAACAAGCCGTTACGACGTTCCTGCGCGAAGCGGCGCAGCAAGGGAACGAGGTCGCTGACGATCGTCGGATGACCGCGCTGATCGTCGACGAATGCGGGCGATGCGCCGTCCGCCGCGAGCCGTAGGAGCGTCTTCACCATGTTGTTGCCGTACCGTCCACACACCCACGAGATCCGTACGATCGTGTCGGACTCGGGATCCAGTGAGCGCTCTCCACCCAGCTTCGACCGGCCGTACACCGACGCCGGGTTCGGCACGTCGGATTCGACGTAGGGCGTCGCCTTCGTGCCGTCGAAGACGTAGTCGGTCGACAGGTACACGAGGTGGGCGCCGGCGGCGCGCGCTGCGTCGGCGACATGGCTCGTCCCGAGCGCGTTCACCTCGTGGGCGCGGTCCGGGTCGGACTCGCAGGCGTCGACCGCGGTCCACGCCGCAGCGTGCAGGACCACCTCCGGCCGCTCGGCGGTGATGCGCCGCACGACCGCGTCATGGTCGGTGATGTCGAGGGCGCGATGATCGAGCGCGATCACGTCGTCGTCCTGCGCTTCGGACCACTCGCCGAGCTCACGACCGACCTGGCCGCCGGAGCCCGTGATGAGGAGGCGCATCAGCGCTCTTTCAGGGGACGCCACCACCACTCGTTGTCGCGGTACCACGCCACCGTCTCGTCGAGCGCCTCGTCGAGGGTGCGCTGCTTGTGCCAACCCAGCGCCGTCACCTTCGCGATGTCGACGGAGTAGCGCCGGTCGTGACCGAGCCGGTCCTCGACGTACTCGACCATCTCCTCCCCGACGCCGAGCAGGGCGAGCAACTTGTCCACCAGCACCCGGTTCGGGGTCTCGTTGCCGGCACCGATGTTGTAGATCTCGCCGGCGGCGCCCTCGTGCAACACGAGCAGGACGGCCGCGCAGTGGTCGTCCACGAACAACCAGTCGCGCTCGTTCAGGCCGTCGCCGTAGAGCGGGACGGTGCGACCGTCGATCAGGTTGGTCGTGAAGAGCGGGATGATCTTCTCGGGGTACTGATACGGGCCGAAGTTGTTGGTACAGCGCGTCACCGTGACGGGCAGGCCGTAGGTGTGGTGGTACGACAGTGCGATCAGGTCCGAGCCCGCTTTGGATGCCGAGTACGGCGACCGGGGCTCGAGCGGATCGCCCTCCTTCGACGACCCGATCTCGACCGACCCGTACACCTCGTCGGTACCGATGTGGATCACGCGAGCCATCTCGAGACGGCGCGCTGTGTCCATCACGATGTTCGTGCCGAAGCAGTTCGTGTTGATGAAGTCGTCGGGCCCGGCGATCGAGCGGT
>JAWVFH010000128.1:0-2680 GCA_033856255.1 Solirubrobacterales bacterium
CGCCGCCTACAGTCTGTGTCCGTGCTGGTCACGCGCCGTGGCTGGCCTACCGTCGAGTGGTGGCGGTGCGGTGGCCGGTGACGGCGATGGTGGCCCGGACCGCCGCGACCATCCCCGCCGGCGAGCGCTAGCGATTCGAACCGAAGGTCGACGGGGCGCTTCACTGAACTCCGGCATGCTCTCGTCACTCCGCGCGGTCGCCTCGGCGCGCCGCCGCCGGAGATGTGTGCTACGCAGCAGCGGGGTGTCTCTTCAGGAAGTCCGCAAGCGCCGCCGCCGCATCAGCAGGCCGATCCATCTGAAGCAGGTGGGTAGCGCCCGCCACCACGGCGTCCTCCATCCGAGGAAGCCAAGAGCGCAGAAGATCCCGTCCCTCGCCGGACATCGGCACGCTGTCGGACCCGAGCACGTAGAGCACCGGCTGGCTGATCTGCGCCGCTTCTTCGGGCCCGAACTCCCACGCCTGCACGGAAGGCAGGTCCGACTCGAACATCGTCGCCGCGTCGTTCTCGGCCTGGTCGAGGCCGCCGGGGACGGTGCTCTCCACATGACTGCGCCAGTCCGGGCCACCCACGGCCGCGAAGAACGCGTGGACCGCGCCCACGCGATCGCCACTGCTATACCTGTCGACGATCGGTCCGACCGCCTCGAAGAACTGCGGGCCGCTCGGAACCGCCAGCAACCCCGGCTCGAAGAGGGCAAGCGTCGCCACGACCTCGGGCGCGTCGACCGCCAACTGCAGGGCGACGGCGCCGCCGTAGGAATGACCCACCACATGCGCCTTCCCTACGCCCAACGCAGCGAGCAGCGCTCGACAGTCACTCGCGTGGGCCCAGACAGGCATGGGGCCGTCCACGGGGCTGCTCCCGCCGTGCCCCCGCCGCCGGTATCGGATCGTCCGGTAATGATCCCGCACGGCAGGATCGTCCGCGAGAGAGAGATAGGAATCCGCGAAGCCGGCACCGTGGACGAACACGATCGTCTCGCCCAAGCCCTGGACGGCCACCTCCAGCTCAGCTCCGTCAACCGATAAACGTTCCATCGTCGGGCCCATCACGACCTCCTTACCCTGACCGACGGGTACACGACACCGGGACCGCGCACTCGCACTCGCGGGGGGCCGGAGCGTACTCGGTCCAACTCGCCCCTTCCAGAGTCTCGCCTGGGTGTCGGATGCAAGCGCGCGTCGTCGCGCGCCGGACGAGGCTGGAGTTCAGTCAACTAACCGATGCATCGCGCTCCACACCGCCCAAGGCGGGATACAGCTGCAGTCGCGCCAGCAACGCCCGTAGACGGCTTTCCCGACATCGTCGAGCTGCTGGCCGAGCGCCTACCGATGGGCACAGCTGTGGACGGCGAACTGGTGGTGATGACCGGACCGCGGATCGACTTTCAGGCTCTGCAGCGTCGCCTGGCCACTCGGAGGGTCGAAGCGTCCGCGACCCTGGTCGCCTTCGACCTCCTGGCCCACGATGGCGCGGACCTGGGGAAGCCGCAGCGGGCTAGCGGGATGGTGGCGATGCTTGTGGCGCACCCGACCTCGAGCACCGCCACCTCGCACGGCTCGGCGCACTGCGCGATCCCGAACACACGACACACCTCGCTGCGCATGTCGCACTACCGCCGAGCAGGCCGCCGGTGGGGTAGCCCAGTTCGGATGGCTGAGCCGGACCGGCTGAACACGAATACCGCAGGGTTCGAATAGGTGCCGTCCACCAGCTCCTAGATCGGACTTGCGTCCCGGAGACGTCGCCATCTTGGCCTGAATGTCCTGGTCAGGGTGGGGCGGCACATTCAGGCGGGCGGCAAGGACGACAGGTAGCGCCTCGCGTCGGGGACCTGCTCTGAGCTGGGGAAATGGCTTCCTGGAAGTGTCATCACCATACCGTATGAGGGCTCGGTGGGGCTGGTCGGTTGCTGCGACGTGCCGCCAGACCGGCGGTGATGTGAACGGCGGCGAACAGTCACCGCGAACGCTCTAGCGCTGTCTAGCGACGTCGCTAGACGGTCGGTCTGGGTGGCGAGCCAGCGGATCAATGAGAACCCGCCCACGCCGGGTGGCGCGGCGGCAATCAGCGATGGGTCCTCAGTGCGGTTGTCTAAGTCGCGGGCGGGGCGAGGCGCTATCGTGACCGCTATGTCCGCCGCCGGCCAGCCCCACCCCATCCCGGCCATCCCGCCGCTACCGGCGGGATCTGGACCGCGCGCGATCCGCGCCGCGCTCATCGCCGAGGAGCGCGAAGAATTCGACCAGGACTACCGGCGGGCGCTGACCCAAGCCAGTGAGACGCTGGACCTCGCGGACGTACTGGACACCCTCGAGCACTGGCGTCGCCGCGCGATCATGTCGACCGACCCGGGCGCCTACCGGCGGATGCTACGCCGCGCGGCGGAGCTGCTCTGCGGTGTCGAGGTGCCCGAGGACGCGTCCATCGCGGAGCTCAAGCAAAGGCTTGCCCAGCAGGGCGTGTAGATGTACCTGGTCATCGACGACGACCAGGTCCAAGAGCAGGTTGCCGCGTTGCCCGCCGAGGTCCTGCCCGCCTACGCGGAAATTCGAACACTGCTGGAGGTCGCTCCGTGGAGCGGAGCCCCCTACCACCGGGACAAACCGAACGGGCCGATGCGCACCACCGCCCTCGGCGGTTCCGGAACCGTGGTGTATCTGATCTTGGAACAG
>JAWVFH010000129.1:0-3469 GCA_033856255.1 Solirubrobacterales bacterium
CACCGCGTGCGTCCGGGTCACCGTGTTCGTCATTGAGCTTCCCCCTCGTCTGGCTTCTCGATCGCGGCGCCGACAAGCTCGGCGGACAGCCCAGGCAGAACCCGCTCGCCCCCCACACCGGTGCTGAGGTGGAGGTCAGCGGTTTCCTCGAGTGCGTCGTCCGGGCTCATCGACCGGTCTCCATCGGTGTGGTGGGCTCGTCAATCGCGGCTCGTTCTTCCGATACCGGACAGCGCTGACAACTGCGGAACTCCCACCCGCACCACCCGGCGATGCCGAACCAGCTGTTGTGCGCGGGTATCGCCTGGTCACACGCGCACGCACCCCAAGGTCCATACCGATGCCCATCCCGACCGCAGGCAGTCGTGCTCTGCACAGGAAGTGCCTGGCCGCAGTCACTCCGAGCCCTACGACGGCGAATGCGGCGTCGCCTGCTCACACCGCCACGCAGCAGCGACTGGCTTAGTGCTGTGGTCATCCCGCCACCGCCAGGCGTGCAGCTTCGGTCGCGTCGACCTCGTTCGCCGCAGCGACTGGGCCGCCCTCGGCGGACTCCGCCGCATCGGCGACAGCAGTGGCGTTCAGGCGTCTATCCAGTTCCGCCCAGAGGGGCATCAGGGCGCGACGGTCCCGTGCTCCCAGCCCAGCCCGAATGCCCCACACCTGCTCCACACCGGTGTGACGCTCGGCCCCGTACACCGAGGCCGCTGCGTAGTCGAGTGCGAGGCACTGCGCCTGGACCGGACACCCCTCGCACAACCGGCGAGCGAGAAGGCGCTCCTCCAATAGGCGCCCACCACGAGCTGGATCCGCGGTGTAGGTCGGGTAGAACTGCTCGGTGTCCTCACCGCTGCAGCTACCGACGCCGCGCACCGCGCGATCCAGCTCGCGCACGGAGTGACCCGCGAACCGCGCTGCCGCCTCCAACACGTCCAGCTGGTCGCTGGTCAGGGCCCGCCCACGCCGAGTCAATGCCGCGTCAGCAGCGACCTCGACCGCGATCTTTCCCGCGTCCAGCACCCGCCGGCCGCCCTGCTCACTCTGCTCTGCCACCCGTAACCTGCTCACGACCGGAACTCCTTCACCTGGTTTCTGGTCACCAGAGGCCTCGGCGGTCCGACTCGGCATCCTGGTCGGACGCCGGCCTGCGTTGTAGATCAATGTCATGAGCTCGGCACTTCCACCGAGTACCGATCATTGGACACTCCCGGTTTGCGGCTCGGGCCCGCGGCGCCGAGTCACGGCCACTGGTTCGTGCACGCCGAACTATGGCCGTGCGACGACCTTTAAGTCAATCCTTGACTGACTTAAGTCACTCGAAGCATGATTCAGGCGGTGCGATCGAGAGGCTCAAGTCAATGCATGATTGACTTGACTCGTGTGGGGCCTGACACTGAGCTGTCAGCAGCTCGCCGTGGAGGGAACCGCCCGATGCCGATCGAGATCACGACCCTGACGACCGCAGCGATAGCCGCCCCGTCAGACGACCAGGAGTTCTGTGATGTCCGCAGAACGTGCGAGGGGGTACACACGGTGGCTGGCGACGACGACAGCTACTACGTGATCGTCACCAAGGTCACCCATCCCGAGACTCTGCGCGCGTTCAGGGGCCACATCGGGGCTGGCGAGGAACTCGGCACGGTACGCAAGCGGATCATCGACGAGGTGCCACGATGACAGAACTGCTCGATGAGAACGGCCTGGGCGACTTCATCGACGCCCATTACAGGAACCCCGGTGACCGACTGTTCCGGATGGAGCAGTTGCCGTTCTACGACGTCCCCCACCAGGCACCGGAGCTGGAGGCATGGCGCGCCGGTGGCGAACCGGACTGGACGACGCGGCAGCCGTGGCTTGACGCACTCGGGGAAGAGAAGCGGAACGGCCTAATCTCAGAGCGGGTCCGGATCCTGTCGCCAGAGCTCACCGACGACGAGCGCCGAGCGTGCAGCTGGGGGTACCCGTATACGAGCCGCTACGAGGACACTCGGGTTCTTCATCGTGGTGAGCATCAGATCCCGACGGATCTGCTCGGGCGCGACTACTGGATTGTCGCCGATAAGCATGTCGTGCTGATGCACTACAGCGCCGCCGGCGCTTTCGAAGGAGCGGAAGTCCTTCCGCCTGCTCAGCTCGGGCGCTTCCGCAACGACCGCGACCAGGCCTGGAGGGCGGCCGAGCCATTCGACACCTGGTGGAGTCGCCACAGCGAGCTGCACCGGCGCCGGGCGGCCTGAGCCACTTGCCACGACGCGCTGGCTCGATGAGCGGGCGAGACGAGCTGTCTCGCCTGCTCATCGCCATTCGAGGGAACCGCTCGCAGGCAGACGCCGCAGCGACCTCTGGACTGAGCCAGGCCAAGGTCACTCGCGCCGAACGCGGGCGGTTCCCGATGACGGCCGAGGAAGCAGCGACCTACGCCGCCGCCCTGGGCGCATCCGCCGAGCAGCGCACACGAATCGCAGAACTCACCATCGCCAAGGCCTCAGCGCACCTGAGGGGCCGGGTCGCTCTCGTGCGGGTCGCGGCAGCCATCCAGGAGCGCATCCATGAGCTGGAGAGCAGCGCGACACTGATCCGCGGATGGCAACCTGAGGCGATCAACGGATCTCTGCAGACCCCCGCCTACACGGCCGCTCTGCTCGCCGGGGACGGCGGCGGCGATCCCGGCCCCGAGTGGTGGGCCGCCCGATCAGCGCGCACAGCCGCGCTCCTCGAACCAGGCCGCACCAGGCACCAGCTCGTCTCCGAAGCTGCGCTGCGCTGGCCCCTCGGCTCCCGCGAGATTATGGTCGAACAGATCCGGCACATCTCGACCATCGCCCAGAGCCCGAGCGTTCGCCTGGGCATACTCGATCTCTCGACCCCGAAGAGTTTCATCGCGCCGGCCGGGTTCGCGCTCTACGACAAGACGACCGCCACCGTGGCCACCGAGGTCGGAACTTCGTTCATCACAGCACCGGACGACGTCGCCCACTTCGACGGCCTCTTCGACCAACTCGACGGGGCAGCCCTCTACGGTGACGAAGCGCTCAGGCTGCTCGAGAGCCTTTGAGCTCAGCTCCGACCCGCCGGACCAGCCGACGATCCGAGAGTCACGGGTGGGCAGCAGCTCGAGCCCCTCCTGCTCGGCGAAGTCCGCGAAGTCCTTGTGATTGAACGTGGCCAGCGGTAGCGCCCGCACCAGACAGCACGAAGCGATCAAGGTGTCGTTGAACGGGCGGAGGCGCCCGCGCAGCTGCGCGAAGGCCTGCAGCTCGCCCCACCGGGCGACCCGGTAGTCGTAGGGGAGTACCACCAGCGCGTCGAGAAATGCCTACATCTCCGCGACACGACGCGGTCCCCACCGGCGCACCAGGGTGCACTTGACCAACTCGCCGACCGTCACGAACGTGATCGCGGGCTCGTGTCCGACCAGTCCGCGGATCACCGATGCTGGGGCTCGATGACGCCAGAGCGCGGACGCGAC
>JAWVFH010000130.1:0-2674 GCA_033856255.1 Solirubrobacterales bacterium
GCTGTAGCGACGCTACTACCGCGCCCGGCTCACCTGCGGGGTTGGCCATCGCTCACCTTCCAACCAGCAGCCGATCGGCCAGCCAGAGCGGCAGGCCATTTTCACGAATCCGGCGAGCTGCCGTCTCGACGTCGTAGGGAACACGGCAATAGGTGACTTCCTGCCTTGCGGTATCGAGCATCGTAAACGAGGCGGCGGGATTGCCGTCGCGGGGTTGGCCGACCGAGCCGAGAACGACCAACCAGCGCCGCCCGGGCAGCAATTGCACCGGGACGCCCGATGCCGGAACGAAGCTCGTCATGTCAGCCGCGGCCGACATTGAATAGAGCGCCGGCTGGTGGATGTGTCCGCAGAAGGTGACGTGCGATGACGTCGCCATGATGCTGCGCGCGGCGTCCGAGGTGTTTTGGACATAGCGCCAGTTCGCAGGATGGCTGGCTTCGGAATGAACGTAGAGACGATTGTCCTCCTGCAATGCAAGCGGCAATTCCGCAAGGAAACGCCGTTGTTCGACGCCCAATCGTCCGCGCGTCCATTCGATCGCGGCCTGCGCTTCCGTAGTGAAGGTTACGGTCGGAGCCACCACCGCCTCATCGTGGTTGCCGAGTACGGAGATAGCTCCGCGGTCGACCATGTCCATCACCGTCTTAACGGTCCATTCCGGATCGGCGCCGTATCCGACGTGGTCCCCGAGGAAAATCATTCGCTCCGCCCCACGCGCCCGCGCAGCGTCGAGGCATGCGCCAAATGCCTGCCGGTTGGCGTGAATATCCGAGAAGATCGCCAGCAGCACCTTTCCTCCACACTCGTCAGCGCCTGCGGCCGGATTTGACAGGCATCAAACAACATGCGTCAACCGCGGCCGCTTTTCCACCTTGCCCGCGGCGCCCCGGGTGGCCTCCCGCACCACGATCTGCTAAAGCGCGGCGTAACCCCCAAATGCCAGAGTCGTCGATGATCCCCCGCTACACCCGTCCGGAAATGGCTTCCATTTGGGAGCCGCAGACCCGCTTCAGGATCTGGTTCGAAATCGAAGCCCATGCGGCGGACGCGCAGGCGGAACTCGGGGTAATCCCGAAACAGGCCGCCAGGACGATCTGGGCCAAGGGCAAGGACGCCACCTTCGACGTCGCGCGGATCGACGAGATCGAGCGCGAGACCCATCACGATGTGATCGCGTTCACCACGCATTTAGCGGAAATCGTCGGCCCCGAGGCGCGCTTTGTGCATCAGGGCATGACCTCATCCGACGTGCTCGACACCTGTCTCAACGTTCAGCTCGCCCGCGCCGCCGACCTGCTGATCGCCGATATCGACAGAGTGCTGGTAAACTTGAAGAAGCGCGCCTTCGAGCACAAGATGACACCGACCATCGGCCGCTCCCATGGCATTCACGCCGAGCCGGTGACGTTCGGGCTCAAGCTTGCTTATGCCTATGCCGAATTCAGCCGCGCCCGTGAACGCCTCGTCATCGCACGAAAAGATATCGCGACCTGCGCGATTTCAGGCGCCGTCGGCACGTTTGCGCAGATCGACCCGCGTGTCGAAGAGCACGTCGCCAAGGCGATGGGCCTCACTCCGGAGCCGATCTCGACCCAGGTGATCCCGCGTGACCGCCACGCGATGTATTTTGCAACCCTTGGCGTGATCGCCTCGTCGGTGGAACGGCTCGCCACCGAGATCCGCCATCTGCAGCGCACTGAAGTGCTGGAAGCCGAGGAATTTTTCTCCGAAGGCCAGAAGGGCTCCTCGGCGATGCCGCACAAGCGCAATCCGGTGCTGTCGGAAAACCTCACCGGCCTTGCCCGCATGGTGCGCGCCTATGTGAACCCGGCGATGGAAAACGTCGTACTGTGGCATGAGCGCGATATTTCGCACTCCTCGGCCGAACGCATGATCGGCCCCGATGCCACGGTGACGCTCGATTTCGCGCTGAACCGGCTCGCCGGCCTGATCGAGAAGCTGCTGGTCTATCCGCAAAACATGCAGAACAATCTCGACCGCCTCGGCGGCCTCGTGCATTCGCAGCGGATCCTGATCGCGCTGACGCAAAAAGGCGCCAGCCGCGAGGACGCCTACAAGCTCGTACAGCGCAACGCCATGCCGGTGTGGCGCGGCGAAGGCGATTTCCTTGACCTGTTGAAAAAAGACGCCGACGTGAGGAAATATCTCACCGATGCCGAAATCGCCGAGCGGTTCGACCTCGGCTATCACTTCAAGCACGTCGATACCATCTTCAGGCGTGTGTTCGGGGAAAGCTGAACCGGGTCGCGTCGAATGGGCAGCATCGTCGCCGTCAGCCTCCGCCATGGCCATCACTTCAGCAAGACGCCGAGTCTTAGCATTCGCCTGCTGACGGGCCTCGGCGTCGCCGGCGACGCGCATATGGGCGAGACGGTCAAGCACCGCTCCCGCGTCCGCAAGGATCCGACCCAGCCCAATCTGCGTCAGGTGCATCTGATCCATGCCGAACTGTTCGACGAACTGCGTTCGAAGGGATTTGGCGTTCAGCCCGGCGATCTCGGCGAGAACGTCACGACATCAGGAATCGATCTGTTGGCGCTCCCGGCCGGCACACGGCTGCATCTCGGCGCAACCGCGGTGGTCGAGGTCACCGGCCTGCGCAATCCGTGCGTCCAGATCGATACATTTCAAAAGGGCCTGATGGCCGCGA
>JAWVFH010000131.1:0-3596 GCA_033856255.1 Solirubrobacterales bacterium
GAACCACTCCCAATATCCCGTCAGTATGCCGTTGATGGTGGAACCCCTGGCTTTGAGGCTTCCGTCCTTATGGCGGTCGATGCGCTCGATCGGCTTGGCAACCATTCAACTCCCCTGCCCCTGACCCCATTTTACTGCTATTGAACCACCCAATCCGCGATATCAATCCCGCAATATCCTTAAGGGAGACAACACCCATGCGCTATCTCCACACCATGCTGCGCGTCAGGAATCTCGATGCCGCGTTGAAATTCTATCAGGACGCGCTGGGATTGAAGGAGGTGCGGCGGGTCGATAACGACAAGGCGAAATTCACGCTGGTGTTCTTGTGCGCCGCTGAAGACGAGGGCCTGCTCAAGCAATCGAAGGGGCGCGGCGCGCCGCTGGTCGAACTCACCTACAATTGGGACGAGGAAAAATACGGCGAGGACCGCTATTTCGGCCACCTCGCCTACGAGGTTGACGACATCTACGCCACCTGCGAGCGGCTGATGAAGCTCGGCATCACCATCAACCGCCCGCCGCGCGACGGCCAGATGGCGTTCGTGCGGTCGCCGGATCTGCATTCGATCGAGCTTTTGCAAAAGGGCGACGCCAAGCCGCCGGCGGAGCCGTGGACGTCGATGCCGAATACCGGACATTGGTGAGCGCCCCGCATTTTTCTGAATGTTCGCTATCCGACCTATCGGCTGCCGGCGGCTAAGCAAATCTCCGCTTCATTTTTGCGCACTCCAAAGGAACCCGTCGCATTGCTCGGCGTTCATTGATGCGGCACTGGTTGGAAGGAGACGAAAATGGGACGCGGAATTTTGCTGTGGCTGCTGGGTGTGCCTATCCCGATCATTATCCTGTTATGGCTGTTCTTCGGGCGCTGAACTGCCGGGCTGAGCGACAAGAAGACCGATGGTTCTAACTCAATCGGGCTCCGTCTACGGCGGAGCCTGATTTGTTTTTTCAGCGTCGCCCGCTTTCACGTTGAAAAATCCGCTATGACCGGATTGGAAACGGAGCACCGAGGGGGAAACGTCGTGTCGAACAGTGATCCGCAACAGCTGACGATCTGGGGCCGGGCCAATTCGGTCAACGTCCAGAAAGTGCTGTGGTGCGCCGAGGAGCTCGGCCTCGACTATCGGCGCATCGACGCCGGCATGGCGTACGGCCGCAATACCGAGCCCGATTATCTCGCGATGAATCCGAACGGGCGTGTGCCCACTCTGGTGGACGGCGACTTTGTGCTGTGGGAATCCAATTCGATCATGCGGTATTTTGCCCTTGCCTACGGGCGGGGTTCGCCGATCTATCCGGGCGCGCCGAAGCTGCGCGCCGCCGTCGACCGCTGGCTGGACTGGACGCTCTCCACGTTGCAGCCGGTGGACCGCCCGGTGTTCTGGGCGCTGGTCCGCACGCCCAGGGAAATGCGCGACATGATCGCGATCCAGAAGGATGCCGACGCCGAAGCAGTGGTATGGCGGATCCCCGAGGCCCAATTGGCAACGCGACAATTCATCGAAGGCGATCAATTCACGCTGGCCGATATTGCGCTCGGCGCTTACGCGCGCCGCTGGTTCGGGGTCGAAGGCATCAGCAAGCCGCGATTGCCCAATCTCGAACGCTGGTTCGCGCAATTCTCCAGCCGCCCGGGATTTAAGAAATTCATCGCGCCGCCGATGAGTTGAGGGCCGCGGCGCTTCTGTGGCTCGAGCGCTCGAAATGCAAAACACAAAAGATCAGCACCAGCGTGACCACCGCCACCGTCAAACGCGTGGTCCAGGTCATGCCGCGGCTGATCCACCACAGCAGCGCGCAGCTCATCAAGACGGGAACGATGATATCGAGCTGCAATTGGCCCTCGCTTCGGCTCGCTCAGCGCGACCCGCCGACCCCTACACCAAAACTGCCGCCGATCTTCATGCAAGTGGACGATCCCTCGATCCTGACAAAGCCGGCACCGAACTCGGCGCACGGGTTCGCCGCGGCCTTCGCCGGACGCAGCGGCGCGGATGCGGCGGGCTTGTCCGGCTTGCGGTCGCGGGACTGCTGCGCCGACGCTGATGACACCGATAACGCCGCAAGCAAAATGACGGGAAAGATCGTTCGCATCCGCCGATTCTATCGCGGACGACGCGCGCTTGCTACCGGACGAATTTGATGCCGAGGGTTTTGCCCCGGCGCCAGACCACCTGGCAAGGGCGCCCGGTGCGGGCGTCGCGCGACAACGCCAGCCGCACCTTCGCCGTCACCGCTTGCGGGTCATCGACGGTGATCTTGGCGCCGGCAGACGACAGGTCGAGCACGGTGCACGGACGCGCGGCAAACCCGCCATCGAGCGTGATCCATCCGGACTGCCGGACCGATTTGCGGGCTTCCCGCTTGGTGGTGATTGCCATCTGCTGCTACTCCCCGGCTGACCCCTGCTCTTGCTAGAGGCGTTGCCTTTAGCAAGCGTTGCAACCTCCTGCAAAATAGAAGGTTTGCCCCAACGGCAGCCTGGCCCGGCCGGCGCGGGAAAAGCGGCGCGAGACGGCTTGCCCGGCCGGACAAACGCCACTATACGTTCGCGCGCCGTGGCCGAACCGGTCCGCTGGTGTGGCCGGCACGCCGTCAGCGCAGACTTAAAGCGTTGATATGGCGACTATTCTCGTTGTGCTACCTGCGAATGTGCGGTTTTCGCGGCCGGTTCGGCCGCGGCGGAACCGGGCCTTTTCGCTCCCTTCGTCTATCGGTTAGGACGCCACCCTTTCACGGTGGAGAGAGCGGTTCGATTCCGCTAGGGAGCGCCATTACCTGACCAGGTTGCGGCTCATGTCAGACAATCGCTTGCGGTTTGATGGCGCCCGGGTGCTTGCGGACCTTAATGCGCTGCGTGGCATCGGCGCATACAAGACCGGCGTTCATAAACCGACGTTCTCGGAGCCGCATATGCGCTCGCTGGAGTGGCTCGCGCAGCGGCTCCCAGAGGCAGTACTCGCGGTCACCATCGACGGCATCGGCAACGTGCTCGGCACAACTGCGAAATCCGGACCGAAATTGTTGGCCGGCTCCCACCTCGAAAGCCAGAATTTCGCGGGCTGGCTCGATGGGCCGCTTGGCGTCGTGTATGCGCTCGAAGCCGCCCGCGTCATCAATCCCGACCGGAACATCAACGGCGCCGTTGAAGTCGCGGCATGGTGCGATGAGGAAGGACATTTCGGCCACTTCCTTGGCAGCAGGTCTTACGTCGGCGGTGTAACCGAGGCGGACATCGACACCGCGTGCGACCGCAACAGCGGCCGCACCATGCGGGAGGCCCTGCGCGAGGTTGGTCTTGCCGGCCGGGCGCGCGCCAAGGCCGAACGCGGGCGGCATGTCGGATATGTCGAAGCGCATATCGAACAAGGCCGGACGCTCGAAAGCGGCGATCTGCGCATCGGTGTCGTCACCTCGATCGTCGGTATCTGGCAATACCGGATCACCTTTAGCGGCGAGCAAAATCACGCGGGTACGACCCGCATGGACGATCGCAGGGATGCCGGCGTGGCGCTGACCAGGTTTTGCGTCGACATCGACGATCGGTTTCCCGGCGCCTGCGGACCACGCACGGTATGGACCACCGGCCG
>JAWVFH010000132.1:0-4523 GCA_033856255.1 Solirubrobacterales bacterium
TGCCCGTCCGGAAGGTTTGCTTAACAATTCACTTGGATTACGGGGGTAATTCCCGGGGTTTTGGTGCGATCCCGGGCGACATTGCGATCAAATCTTGCGCTTGTTTGCGCGACTATGATTGCATCCATCCATCCAGTCATTCGAGGTCTCAAAAACATGCTCGACTACGATCAGATAGCGGCTGCGGCAAAAAC
Organism: Solirubrobacterales bacterium; assembly: GCA_033856255.1. Taxonomy (GTDB): domain Bacteria; phylum Actinomycetota; class Thermoleophilia; order Solirubrobacterales; family 70-9; genus WHSW01. Next base: position 195 of record JAWVFH010000132.1, read on the forward strand.
CCTGCACGGTCATTGGCGGGCCGGCACCAAGCTTGGCGATCTCGAACCTTCGCAGCGGCCGCGCGACCGCGCCGAAGGTTACGCCATCCAGGCCGCGATGCAGCGATACGGAAGCCCGTTCGGCTGGAAGATCGCGGCCACCAGCGAGGCCGGCCAGAAGCATGTCAATGTTTCCGGGCCGCTGGCCGGGCGTATTTTTGCCGAACGGGTGATCCCCGATGGCGGCACGGCGTCGATGGCCGGCAATGAGATGCGGGTCGGGGAGCCGGAATTCGCCTTTCGCATTGGACGCAGCCTGGCGCCGCGATCAAGTCCATACTCGGTCGCGGAGGTTCTCGATGCCGTCGATACCCTTCATCCGGCGATCGAACTGCCGGATTCCCGCTTCGCCGATTTCGTCGGGGCGGGAGAAGCGCAACTGATCGCCGACAATGCCTGTGCGCATTTGTTCGTCCTCGGGGAGTCTGCGGCCGCGGATTGGCGCGCTGTCGATCTGGTCGAGCACAGGCCGGTGGTCACGCTGCGCGGCCGGCGTTTTGTCGGCTACGGCGGCAATGTGCTCGGCGATCCCCGCGTCGCGCTGACCTGGCTCGCCAATGAGCTGCGGACGCTCGGCGTCACGCTGAAAGCAGGCGAGGTGGTGACGACAGGCACATGCCACGCGCCGCTGCCGATCCAGTCCGGCGATCGCTTCGCAGCCGATTTCGGGGCCTTCGGCAAGGTTTCCGTGGCGCTTGACTGAGCGAGTGCGGACTACCGCGGCGAGCGATAGATGACCACCTCGTCGTCGTGATATTTCCCGCTCCTCTCAAGGGTAAAGCCGGATTTTTCCAGAACGCGACGAGACACCGCATTCTCCACGGCGACCACGCCGACGAGCGACGGCAACTTCAGCTGCGACAGCCCGAGTGTCACGAGTGCCTTGGTGATCTCGCTCGCCAGTCCCTGCCCCCAAAGTGCGCGCTTGAACGTATAGATAATCTCGACCTCGTTCACGCCATCGAGGACAATATGCCGGATTCCAGCCCGCCCGGCGAACTCTCCCGCGCGCCTCTTCAACACCCAGAGCCCAAAACCATGCCGCTCCCAATGGGCGACGTTGGCTGTCAGATAAGTCGCCGTTGCCTCGGGCGAACGAACGCCACCCAGATAGCGCGAGACGTCGGGATCGAGGTGCAGCGCGACCAGGTCCGCAAGGTGACGTTCGCAAAACCTTTCGGCGGTCAACCTGGTGGTGCTGAAGTGCTCCATGGGGACTGAAAATAGCCGCTCGCACCTTTGATTGTCGAATTGTTAAAGCGGGTCTTTGCGAAGAAGATGGATGGCCGGGTCATCCCCGATCAAGTCGGGGACAGGCACCCGGCCAAGATGCACCGGGAGTCCCGCGTAGCACTCTGCTGATTTGAACTGGAGCGGCACGATGGCAGCGACTGACAAGCTGTTCGCAGGATCGATCCCCGAGATCTACGATCGATTCCTGGTCCCCCTGATCTTCGAATCCTATGCGCGCGACCTCGCCGAACGAATGGCGAAAGTCGAACCGCGGGATGTGCTGGAGACCGCCGCGGGGACGGGCGTGCTGACACGGGCGATGGCCGCAAGGCTGCCCGCACAGGCCCGCATCGTGGCGACCGATCTGAACCAGCCGATGCTGGATCACGCCGCGGCGCGAGAGCAGGCGGAGGGCCGGATCGTCTGGCGGCAGGCCGATGCGCTGGCGCTGCCGTTCGAGGACCAGAGTTTTGATGCGGTGGCGTGCCAGTTCGGCGCGATGTTCTTTCCCGACAAGGTTTTGGGTTACAGCCAAGCGCGCCGCGTTCTAAAACCCGGCGGCCACTTCATCTTCAATGTATGGGACAAAATCTCCGAAAACGAATTCGCCGATGTCGTCACCGAAACACTGGCAACGGTTTTTCCGCAAGACCCGCCGCGCTTCCTGGCGCGCACGCCGCATGGCTATCACGATGTGGCAAAACTCCGCGAGGAGCTGACCATGGCCGGTTTTGCGTCGATCTCGATCGAGACCCGCGGCGACATCAGCAAAGCGCCGTCGCCGCGCGATCCGGCGACCGCCTATTGCCAGGGCACGCCGCTGCGCAATGAAATCGAGGCTCGCGATCGATCCGGCCTGGAAGCCGCGACGGAGGCCTGCGCGCAGGCGCTGGCGCTGCGATTTGGCAACGGTCCGGTGCAAGGGCGCATCCAGGCCCACGTGATCACCGCGATTCGCTGAATCCGCTTCAGGCCAGCTCGGCGTCCTGCATTGCCAGCAATTCGAACGGCGGCGCAAAACCGGTGAGCGCCGTCACGCGCTTGGTCCAGCGCGCCACGTTGGTCCAGCGGTTCATGTCGAACCCGCACACTTCCGCGAAGGTTACGTCACCGCAGCAAAACAGGTCCGCAATGGTGGGCTCGGCAGCACAGAGATAGTCACGCCGCGCGAGGTGGGTATCGAGCACCCACAGCGCTGCCTCGGCGCGTCGGCGGTGGTAGTCGGCAATCGCCGGCCCGACACTGATTGGAAGAAGTTTCCGCTGGCCGAGGATAACGGCATAGCTGTTGAAGATCGGCGGAAACAGCGCATCGGCATTCCAGTACATCCATTCCCGCACGGCTTGCCGTGCCGCCGGATCGGGGCCCCCGAAGCGGTCGAGCGTTTCAGCCAAATGCTCGACGATGGCCGCCGACTGCAGGCAGACGCGGTCGCCGTCGAGCAGCACCGGGACCTGTCCCCAGCGCGAAAGCGCCGCAAATTCCGGCGTCTTGTGCATCGCCTTCTGAAAACTCACATAGCGAAACGAGAACGGCTCGCCCGACAGCCGCAGCATCAGCGCCACCTTGTAGGTCGGGAGCGAATGCGGGCTACCATAGAGCGTGAAGCGCTGCATCGATCGGCCTCCTGGAATCCAACGCCCCGCCGCATTTCCAACTGAAGCTGGACAGGTCCGGTGGCCGAACCCTAGACTACCGCTGGATCGGCGCAAAGCTGGCAACATCAGGGGAGGTCGACATGGCGAACCGCGGCATTCTACTAGCATCCCTCGCGCTCGGCCTTTTCGCGGCGAACCCCGCGGCGGCGCAGAAGAAATACGATACCGGCGCCAGCGACAGCGAGATTAAAATCGGCAACATCATGCCCTATAGCGGGCCGCTATCGGCCTACGCGCTGATCGGCCGGACCCAGGCCGCGTTTTTCACCAAGATCAACGCCGAGGGCGGCGTCAATGGGCGAAAGATCAATTTCATTTCCTACGACGACGGTTTCAGCCCGCCGAAGACGGTGGAGCAGGCGCGCAAGCTCGTCGAGAGCGACGAGGTGCTGCTGATCTTCCAGAGCCTTGGCACGCCGACCAACAACGCCATTCGGCAATACATGAATCTGAAGAAAGTGCCGCAACTGTTCGTTGCCACCGGCGCCACCCAGTTCGGCGACCAAAAAAACTTCCACTGGACCATGGGCTGGCAGCCGACTTACCAGACCGAGGGGCGGATCTATGCAAAATATATCCTGCAGAACCTGCCGCAGGGCAAAATAGGAATTCTCTACCAGAACGACGATTCCGGCCGCGACTATCTGAAAGGCCTGAAGGACGGCCTCGGCGAGGAAGCCAGCAAGCGCATGATCGTGGCCGAGCTTCCCTATGAGCCTTCTGATCCTACCGTCGACCGCCAAATCGTGACCCTGAAAACCATGGGCGCCGATATCTTCTTCAACGAGGCCTCGCCGAAATTCGCCGCGCAAGCGATCAAGCGGGCGGCCGAGATCGGCTGGAAGCCGGTCCAGTTCCTCGCCAGCATCTCCAATTCGGTAGGCTCGGTGCTCAAGCCGGCGGGGCTTGAAGCCTCCAAGGGAATCCTGTCGACCAATTACCTCAAGGACGCCACGGATCCCACATGGAAGGACGATCCGGCGCTCAAGGAATGGGCCGCTTTCATGGACAAGTATTTTCCTGAAGGCGACAAGAGCAGCACCTTCAGCGTCTATGGCTATTTGACGGCGCAGACCATGGTTCACGTGCTCAAGCAATGCGGCGACGAACTCACCCGCGAGAACGTCATGAAGCAGGCAGCCAACCTCAAGGACCTCGAACTCGGGATGTTGCTGCCGGGCATCAAGGTCAACACCAGCCCGACCGATTATTTCCCGGTCGAGCAGATGCAGATGTCGCGATTCAACGGCGAGCATGGCGAGCTGTTCGGCCCCGCGATCGCCGGAGAGATCGGGAGCCATTAGCGATATCGCGGCACAGCCCGCACACCGCCGGCCGCCGCCGTTTGCGGCAGCTGCCCGATACTCCGATAGCTGGAAATCGCCGCCTGATCTGCGAT
>JAWVFH010000133.1:0-2538 GCA_033856255.1 Solirubrobacterales bacterium
GCCGCCTGCGCGATCACCACCAGCTCGAAGGTGCCCCAGCCGATCAGCTGCACGACGTTCAGGAAGGTCGGCACCGCGGAGAGCCGGCCGCCGAAGAGCCCGCGCAGCAGCACCATCGCCGGCGCCCCGGTCATCGCGCCGGGCACGGCGGACAGGCCCACCATGGCGCTGCCGATCACCGTCCCGACAATCGTCGCGACCACCGCGGCCGCGACGGTGAGCTGAGTGGCGCCGGAGGGCTGCAGCACCGCGAGCACCCCGGCGAAGCCGAGCAGGCTCACCCCGAGGTTCACCCAGAAAGCGCCCTGGTCCAGCATGCCCAGGGTGCGTGGGACCGGTCCGTCGAGCCGGACCGCCACCTCGTTGCCGGTCACGGTCGGGTCGTTCGTCGACTGCCTCGCTGCGTTACCGGCCACAGGTCCCCTCCGATGTTGCTGCCCTGGACTCGTGGCTCATGAGATCACGCCGGACCCATCCGGGTCACCGAGCGACTGGACACACTCGTGAGTGGCGAGTGGTGCGGTAGGACCACCTCGCCACTCACGGGGTCAGGTGACCGGTCAGGGCTGATCTCGATCACGCCGATGACCCCGAGGACCAGCGCGATGTTGGAGATGCTCATGGTTGCCAGATGGTATGGACGGCGGCCGAGCAGGTCGGCTCCGAGTCGCCGCCCCTCATCGACCGCCACCGATCGGCGCGTTCTGGGCGCCGCGGACGCTGGTCGGGCTGCCCTTCGGCTCGGCGCAGCGCACGCCGTAGTTGGGGGTGACCGGACTGAAGTCGTCCGCGCCACGCTGCTTGGTGCCCTGGTACCCCTTCTCGCACGGCGGCGGGTCGTAGAGGTTGGGCACGAAGGCCAGCCGGCCCCGACCTTCCGGGGCGAGCGTCGGCCCGACCGCGTTGACCATGGGGAACGCGACGAGCAGCTCCTCCAGCGCGGGGACCCGCGTCTCGGTGATCCGGGCCACCACCAGGGAGTTGCGCACCACGTCGGACAGCGGCTGGCCGGCGTGGTCGAGCAGCCACTGGACCTGGTCGGCCAGCCCGGGCGAGTCGTCGATGATGCGGCGCAGGTCCGCGTCGGAGTCCTTCAGCTGGGCGGCGATCTTGCGCAGTCCCCGGCTGAGCTCCAACACGTCGGCGCTCTGCTCGCGTTGGGTATTCAGCACGGTCTGGGCGCTGTCCAGCAGCCCGACGGTCTGCGGCAGGTGCGCGGTGGCGGTCTGGCTGAAGCCGCCCGCGCCGTCGATGATCTGCCGCAGCGACGGCCCGGTGCCGACGAACCCGGCGCCCAGCTCGGTGACCACGGTCCGCAGCGAGTCGGCCGGCACGCTCGCGGCCAGCCGATCCAGGTTGGTCAGCACGTCCGACGGGGTGGGCGGCAGGGTGGTCCGCTGCACCGGGACGACCGCGCCCTCGGCCAGGTAGGGGCCGCCGGTATGGGCGGGGCGCAGGTCGACGGTCTGCTCCCCGATGGCCGAGCGGTCGGCGACCACGGCCGCGGTGTCGGCGGGGATGGGCGGGGCGGTGTCCTCGATGCGCAGGTCGGCCGTCACGCCGTCCGGGTTGAGCCGCAGCGCGGTCACCTCACCGACGGCCACCCCCCGGTAGGTCACCTCCGCGTTCGGGAAGATGCCGCCGGAGTCGGCCAGCCGCACGCTGACCTGGTAGCCGCCCGCCCCGAACAGCCGGTCCAGCCCGGCGTAGCGCGCACCGGTGAACGTCACCCCGACCGCCGCGATGACCGCGAAGATGATCAGCTGGATCCTGATCCGCCGGGTGATCATCGGTCTCCCCCGCCGCCACTGCCGCCGGACAGCGGCAGCAGCAGCCCGCCCAGCCCTGCCGGCGGCCTCGGTTCCGGCAGCAGCGGGGTCCGGATGATCTCGCCCAGCGCACCGGGCAGCGGCTGGCCGGGCGTGCCCGGGATCGCCACCGGCGGCTGCGAGGACCGGATCAGGTTCCCCAGTGTGCTGTTCAGGTCCAGCTTGAACAGCACGTCGGTGTTGAAGTAGTCGCCCTTGAGGGCCTTCATCGCGTAGTCCGGGAACGGGTAGGTCAGCAGGATCTGCAGCGACTTGGGGATGTTGTCGCCGGCCTTGGCCAGCTCCCGCAGCGTCGGGGTCAGCGCGCGCAGGTCGGCCAGCAGGTCGTCGCGGCCGCGGTTCACCGTGTCCACCGCCACCCCGGACAGCCGGTCCAGCGACTTGAGCATGGTGACCAGCTGGTCGCGCTGGTCGTTCAGCACCCGCAGCCCGGGGCCGAGCTGGTCCAGCGCCGTGTTGATGTTGCCGGTCTGGCCGGCCAGCACGGTCGAGAGCCGGTCCAACCCGTCGATGGCGCGCACGATGGTGGCCCGCTGGGCGTCGAGCTGGCCGGTCAGCCGGGCCACCTGGGTGAGCAGGTCACGCAGCTGCGGCTCGTTGCCGCTGGTCGTCGCGTTGACCTCGCGGACGATGTCCTGCAGCTGGGCCAGCCCGCCGCCGTTGAGCAGCAGCGACAGCGCGCCGAACACCTCCTCCACCTCGGGGTAGC
>JAWVFH010000134.1:0-2545 GCA_033856255.1 Solirubrobacterales bacterium
ACCACCGGTCACTGGTGGGGTGGGACCTGCAGCTCGGGCAACTACGACGGCTCGATCAAGGACTTCTTCACCGTCGCCGACGCGTTCTTCAAGGCGCACCCGTTCACCTACGTCCCGGCCGGCCGGCCCGTCCCGGTGCCGCCGGTGCCACCGGAGGTCCTCCGGGACGCCGCCATCGCCGAGATGGCACTGCCGACCCCGGCGATCGACTGGAACCCGAAGGCGACCGGTACCAACGGCACGTTCGTCAACCTGGACACCTGGGTCTGGCTGAAGGACCGCCGCGACAACCTGTACGTCGAGGCCACCGCGAACACCATGGGCGGTCAGACCACGGCCCGTGTCGACGTCATACTGACGGGGATGACGGTTGAGGCTGACGGCGCCGAGACAGCCGTATGCGACGGTCCAGGCGTTCCCTACTCCTCAACGGCCTCGGCTGCTGACGCCTGCACCATCCGATTCACCCACGCCAGCGCAACCACGGCCGGAACCTCGGTCAGAACCCAGACGATCTGGCACGGCACCTGGTCCGCAAACGGCGCCCCCCGCGGCGACATCCCAACCCAGCCGGTCGTGAACCCCACCGTCACCGCGATCCGAGTAGGCGAAGTCCAAGCAGTCGTCAACCGCTGACCCAACGACGGGTCCGGTCACCGAGCTCCCGTGCGGAGGCAAGGACGACAAATCGGCGGACCCGCCGTCGATTACGCCCGAGCCGACGAGCTCGGTCTCATCGACACCGGAACCGTCCACCTCCAGTACTCCGACGACGGTGCCCAGCCAGACGACTGCGAAGTACCGCGATCTGACCCTGGTGCTGAATCGCCCCACCGCAGTGGATCCGAAGACAGAACCCGCGGTCCTGCAGTTCCTGCAGATCCATCAACTGTTCGCTGTGATGGCCAGTGGCCAGCCCGCACCGGCCGAACTTCGAGGCCCCTGGCAACGTCCAGGCAGACGTCAACCGCTGACCACTGTCCTATTACTGCGGCTAACTGGTCTTCGAGTCGGGGCCTGGGCAGCCGGTGTCCCCGCGATGTGCTGGGTGAGGACCTTGATGAGGTCGTTGCGGGAGTCGCCCTTCCCGGCTGTGTTGAGAGCGTCCTCGGACGTCACGAGTTCGGCTGTGAAACTGCCGATCTGCCGGCCTTCGGAGAAGACCGGCAGATCGATCGGGCGAACGAACCGTCGGTTTTACCGGGGTTGACGAGCGGCAGCTTCGCAGGCAGTCAGACCTAACAGTGTTGCTCCTGCCACTGCGAGCAGAAAGGTCCGTTTCATGACGAGTACATCGTCAGCTTTCGGCCGCCGCCTTGGCGGCTAGTTCGGCGGCGTCGGCGGGGAGCTTGTCGAGATTGGGGCCGCCTTCGTACAGAACTACGACGGAGACGATTTCTTTGTCGCCCCGGGAGGCCCAGACGCGCTCGCCGATGCGGAAGTCGGAGCCGTCCTGCTGGCTGGTGTGGTAACCCGCGGCGGTCGTCGGCAGACCTGACACCGCGGTGAACTTCTCATCGTCCGCACCGATCCCGACGTTGCTCGCGACGCAACGCGAGATGCCGGCCTGCAGACGGGCGATGTCTTCCGTCCGCTTCTTCTCAGTGCCATAGGTGTATTTGTACGACCGAACCACGGTTCGGTCGTCGAGCTTGTACTCGACGAAGTAGCGGCTCTCGGCGTCCTTCTGGATCTCCATCTCGGGCACCGGCCCGCAGTACCGCGTGACGCCCTCGTCCTGGCCCAGCATCTTCGGTGCCGGGTTCCCAGCCAGGTCCGACGGCTGGAGCACACCTACCGGTGGGCTGACGCTCGCCGGCGGGTCGTCCTTCTTCTGGCAAGCCGAAAGGCTGACCGCGAGAGCAACCGCCACGGCCACTGCGGGCAATCGCTCAGAAGAACTCCGAGAACTCATTCCTGGCCTGATCCTCGTACTCATTCTGGTCAAAATACTGGCCTACGCCCTTCTGCGAGGACATCAGGGTCGAGAGGGCCGAGTTCTGATCCTCTTCGGACAGCTTCGAGAAATCCTCGTAGCTGATCATCTCGCCATCTTTCCACAGCGGCGTCCCCTTCAGCCCGTCCGGTTTGATGACCTCCTGCTCGAGGAGGGTCCTGGCCACCACGTACTCCTGCTGATGGAGGGCGGTCTCGGTGGTCTTGTTGGCCCCACTGCGAGCGTCCTTCTCGTAGTGCGCCAGGCTCTCCTTGAGCGAGTCCACTCCGCTGGAGTTGCCCTCGTCGTTGGCCAGGTTGACGATGTCCTTGGCGGTGCCGTCGGCCATGTTCTCGACGCCGGGCACCGGTTTCAGGCCGACGATCGACTCGGCGTGGTCGATCCACTTGCCGATCTGCTCGTCCTTTTCCTTGCCCTCAGCAACGGCAGCGTCGCCGACCGCATGCAGGAACATGCCTTCCATGTGCGCCTGCTCGCCGAGGGCTGTGTGCAACGCGTCCTTGCCATCGATCATCTTACCGTCCGCGCCGACTCGCGGGTGCTTGATCAGATCGGCGATACCGCTCATCTTCATCGATTCGTAGCGAT
>JAWVFH010000135.1:0-2692 GCA_033856255.1 Solirubrobacterales bacterium
CTGCCGCGGGAACGTGTCTCGGATCGTGCCGATGGCCAGCGGGATAAGCGCCGCGGAGATGCCCTGGACAGCTCGGCCGACGATCAGAACGCCGAGCGAGTTGGAGAGGGCAGCGATCACGGAGCCGACAACCAGTGTCCCCATCGCGAGAAGGATCATCTTCTTCTTGCCATACATGTCGCCGAACCGCGACAGCAGTGGCGTCGCGACGGCTCCGGCCAGCAGCGTGGCGGTGAACACCCAGGTCACCGATGAGACCGAGGCGTTGAACTCCCTCATCAGCCGGGGCAGCAGCGGCAGAACCAGCGTCTGCTGCAGCGACACGACCAGCCCGGCGATCGACAGCGCCAACAGGGTGAGGTCAGGGGAAGCACTCTGCTTCGCTGGCGTCGGTGGTGCGAGGCCGATCTGGTCGGTCCTTGGGGTAGCGGCATGCGCCATGAAATCCTCCGCTGGCTCGAAATGATCAATCCGTCACGGCCGAAGCCGTCTAACGCCTGCATCCCGTTCTGAGACATCAGTGTCTCTCAATGAGGCACGAGTATCAAGACACTGATATGTTCTTTTGAGACACGAAGTCCCATGACTGGAGTCGCAAATGCCCGCAAGACCAGCCGCCAGCGGCAGGCCCCGCACCAGCCGCACCACGACCGCGATCCTCGACGCGGCCGCCCGCGTGCTCTCCGAACGCGGCACTAGCGCAAACATGGCCGACGTCGCGGCCGCGGCCGGCGTCGGCCGTGCCACCCTGTACCGCTACTTTCCCGATCGGGAAGCGCTGCTCGACGCGCTCGCCTCCCACGCCATCGCCGATTCCGCTGCCCGCCTTGCCGATGCCGGGCTCGAGCACGCCCCGGTCGCCGAGGCGATCGAGCGAATCGTGCGCGCCGCGACGGCATCCGCCGACCACTACGCCGTCCTCTCAAGCGAACATGTCGAGGCCGACCCGAAGGAGGTCGAGCGCCTCCTCGCCGCACCCGTGCGAGCGGTGCTCACGCGCGGCGTCGAGAGCGGACTCCTCCGGCAAGACCTCCCCCCCGACGTGCTGTTCGAGCTCTTTCGCGGCATCGTTATTGCCGCGCACACTCTCATCCGGCACGGCCGACTCGGTCTCGAGGAAGCAAGCGCGGCGGCCGCCTCCGTCTTCCTGGACGGCGCCCGCGCGCACTGACACGCGCAACTGTCAGCCCCAGGGCAGCCGCATATGCGAGGCCGATGCGGCGGGCCAGCCACCATTGCACGACCGCCGAATCGGTGTAGGTCGAGATCGCCCGCGTTGACTGCGATCAACTTTGAACGGGTCCTAGGCGACTGCGGATGCCCGGGGCCAAAGACCGTCGATCGCTTGCTCGGCCGCCGCGAGGCTCTTCGCGGCCAGCGGGATCAGCTCGGCCATGGTCGGATTTACCTCGGCGAGCGTGAGCTCTGCGGTGATGAAGCGCGGCTTCAGGCCCGTCGCCGCCAGGGCGTGCGGTAGCCATGACTCGGCATGGTCCCAGCCTTCGCGTGGCGTGCCCGGGCCGTAGCCGCCGCCTCGGCTGGCGAGCACGACGAAGTCGCGTCCGCCGAGCAGACCGGCGTGGGTCTCGGGGTCGATCGACAGCCCGAGGGCGATGAGGTGGTCGACCCAAGCCTTGACGCTGCTGGGTACGCCGAAGTTGTACAGAGGGAGGCCCAGCACGATCGTGTCGGCTTCCTTCACCTCGCTGATCAGCAGCTCGGTCAGCGCCCAGGACTCGGCCTGGGCCGCCGTGTGCTGGTCGCCTGGCAGCATCCTGGCCATTCCACCAGCCGCATCGAGGTGCGGCAGGGGATCGCGACCGAGATCACGGTAGGTGACGGTGCCGTCGGGATGGGCGGCGCGCCAGACGGCGGCGGCCCGAGCACTGAGCTTGCGGCTAACGGATCCGTCGCCCCGGATGCTCGAGTCGACATGCAGCAGATGACCCATTTGACTAACCTTCCACAATTGATTGATGTCACGTCAATCATTAGCTCTACATTGACAGTAGGTCAAGCCGAGTAGACTCTTCTCATGACTTCCCAGCCCGTCGTCAGCCAGCCGGTGCATCGGTCCGGCGCGCTGCTCGAGCATCTGGCGCGCCGTGTGCGTCTGCGCGCGGAGACGGTGCTCGCGCCGCTCCGGCTGCGACCTCGCCACCTCGTCGCCCTCACGGTGATACGGGGTCGCGAAGGCATCACGCAGCAAGAGCTCTCGGGCACGCTGGAAATGGACGGGACGAACGTCGTCGGACTGCTCAACGAACTCGAGGCCGAGGATCTGATCGAGCGTCGGCGCTCACCCAAGGATCGTCGCCGCCACGTCGTCGCGCTCACTGACGCCGGCGCGAAGCGATTAGCGGATGCAGAGCGCGCACTCGAAGCGGTCGAGGACGAGGTGCTCGGAGCTCTCGATGACAGCCAGCGCGAGGTGCTCAATAACCTGCTCCTGCAGGCAGCCAGAGGCGGCGAGGTGAGCTGCCCCTTCGGCTAGGGCCAGTTCCTGACGTCGGTCACAGCTCCTCGTCGCTGCTGGCGGATCAGGGCGACGACGGTTCCTGGAAGATACCCGCCCGGCGGCCTCAGCCAGGCACCGCTTTTAGCAGGCGCCGGCGGCCGGGGTGCGGGCGACAACCTCAGCTGGCGTTGCCGGCGGGGTGGTAGGCGCAGGCGTCGTTGAGGTCTGAGGTGG
>JAWVFH010000136.1:0-3475 GCA_033856255.1 Solirubrobacterales bacterium
GCGGCGGGTGCGTCGAGCTGAATCCGACCATCGCCGGCCAGCGCGACGATGAGTGCCGCGGTGTAGGTCTTGCTCACGCTGCCGAGGGCGAAGGCCGTGTCGGCGGTGACCTTCGTCCGCGTGGCCACGTCGGCGAGACCACTCGTGCCGGTCCACGAGGAACCGTCGCGGAACAGGATGGTGACCGAGACGCCCGGGATCGCCAGCCGACGCCGGTCGCGGTCGAGCCGTGCCTGTAGCTGGGCCCGAAGGAGGTTCGCCTGCGTGTCGACCACGGGCAACGACGGCGACGGAGACGGCAGATCGAGCGATGGCGTCGGCGATGGTGGTGGTGGCGACGGGTTCGCGCTCGGCGTGGGAGCCGGGCTCGCCGTCGGTGGCGGAGACCCGCTGTCGGTATCGGTGGGCGCCGTCGTCGGGATCGGGCTGTCGATCTCCGCGACACCCAGGCCCGGCCATGTCCAGCCGGCGGATCGGCCGATCGAAAGGACCGCGAACCCGGCCGTCCCGACGACCAGGGCCACGAGGAAGAGCACGACGAAGCGACGTCGGGGACGTCGTCCGGGGCGTGGATCGGCGGGAAGCGCCATGATGGGCACGATACCGCGCCGACCGGAATGCCCAGTGGCGGACCGGGTGCGTGGGCTGAGCGGAGGTCCGGATGGTCCAGAACGGGCAACGATGGCAGGGTCGGTGAGCGTCGAAGCGCCGCTCGATGCGGCAGGGCTTCTCCGATCGGTCGGTCTGCTCGCCGATGGACCGGCAGTCTGGGGTCGACCGATCCGGGCGCCGGGAGCGGGCATCTTCATCGTCGAGCTGCCGTCGCCGCCGGCGTCCGCACCGATCGACATCAACAAGGTCGGCAAGTGGCTCGAGCACGTTCCGACCATCCGTATCGACGGCAAGGAGCCCACGTCCAAGGAGATCGCGTCCCGGCTCGGGGCGTTCTGGATCCCGTCGACGTCGGTCCTCTACATCGGCACCAGCGAGCAATCCGTGGCGGCACGGGTGAGCGCGATCGAGCGGACGATCCTCGGCGATCGCCGACCCTACCCGGGCGGTGGCTGGCTGAAGACCCTCCACGGACTGGACCGAGCCCGCGTCTGGTGGGCCACGACGGCGGCGACCGAGGAGTACGAGGACGCGCTGATCAGCGCCTTTGCGGCCGCCATCTCGGATGCCGATCGTGCCCGCCTTCATGACCCGAAGGTTGTCCTGCCATTTGCGAACCTCCGGTCGGTCGGCGGAGAGAAGAAGGCGCATGGCCTGACCGGCTATCTCGTCCCCGACGATCGCCCCGCTCCGGGACCCGCCGGGTCTGTCAGGGATCTGCCGGCCGGTGATGCCGAGGGAGCATCCGGTCTGCCGACGCGAACCGCCGGTGGGACGCTTCGTCGAGGGTCGACCGCGGCCCGCAAGACGCCGGTTCGAGCCGCGCCGCGCGAACGCACGAGCGTGGCGGCGCCGCGCGGACGCCGAGCGGTCCCGCCCGGTCCGCCCCGCGGCGAGCCGGTCTTCCTGTCGGCCGACGGCATGGCCCGCTTGCACGAGGAGCTTGCGGAGCTCACCGGAACGAAGCGACCCGAGGTGATCCAGCGGATCAAATCGGCCAAGGAGCTCGGCGACCTCAAGGAGAACGCCGACTACACCTCGGCCCGCGAGGAGCAGTCGTTCCTGGAGGGTCGGATCAAGACGATCGAGGCGCTGCTGCGCGACGCGAGCGTCATCGAGGCGCCGTCGAGCGAGGCGGGCGGCAAGATCGGGCTGGGCTCGAAAGTTTCGATCGCCGATCCGGCCACGCCCCAGGACGTCACCATCTACGAGCTTGTCGGGCCGCCCGAGGCGGATCCATCGGCCGGGCGCATCTCGAACATGTCGCCGGTCGGCAAGGCGCTCGTCGGCAAGAAGGCCGGCGAGACGGTCCTGGTTCGTACGCCGCGCGGCGACGCCGAATTCGTGATCGTCGCGGTCGACTGAGTCGCTGAGGAGGGCGATCTACGAGGGTCGGCGGCCGCGTAGGACGCTCAGCCCGACGAGGATGAGGCCGGCGACGATCAGCACGACGGGGAAGACCTCGGATCCGACCAGGAACGGCTCCCCGGACAAGCCGATGAACCCCTCGAAGAAGAGCCCGAAGGCGGCAAACAGCGCGAGCGCAACACCGATCGTCCGCGCGCCGGCGACGACAAGGTCCGACTGACGCCGGAGCAGCCCGTACAGGAACAGCCCCACGCCCGTGCCACCGGGACCGACCAGGGCCCACGCGTACGCCCACGTCGCCCAGAGTCCCGTTGCGTTCTGAACGGCGAGGACGAGCCCGACCATCGTCGTGATCCCGCCGGCGGTCGCCAATCCAGCACCCGCTCGGACGTCGGGTGTCGCGAGTCCGCCGGCGAACAACAGCAGACCCGGGACGATGACAAACAGCGGCCAGCCGTACTGGCCAAGATCGAACCCGACAAACCGGTCGGCGAGGAAGAACGCCCCGAGCGCGATGAGGACGATGCCGAGCATGACCCCGCCCCTGCGCTCGGTCGGGCGCACCGTGTCCGACGGCGACGTCTGCATCAGGTCAGCCGCGAACCGAGTCGGCCAGCTTGTGCTCGACCGCCCAGAGCGCCGCCTGCGTCCGCGACGCGAGCCCCAGCTTGCCCAGGATGTTCGACACGTAGGTCCGCGCCGTCCGCTCCGTGATGAACAGGTTGGCGCCGATCTCCTTGTTGCTCTGGCCCTGCCCGAGCAGCCGGAGGACGTCCTTCTCTCGATCGGTCAGTGGCTCGACGGGGTCGTCCTCGCCGGTCTTTAGGGCGCGCATCCGCTGGGCAAGCAGCCGGGCGACGGCCGGATCGAGATGAACCTCGCCGGCGAACGCAGCCCGAACAGCGGCTGCCACCTCTTCGGCCTCGGCGTCCTTGAGCACGTAGCCGGACGCCCCCGCTTCGAGGGCGGCGGTGACCTTGTCCTCCTCGATGAAGCTCGTCATGGTGACGATCTCCGTCTCGGGCCGCTCAGCCTTGATCCTGGCGATAGCGGTGATGCCGTCCATGTTCGGCATGAGGAGGTCCATGAGGATGACGTCGGGCTCGAGGCGGCGGGCCATCGCCACGCCTTCGCTGCCGTCAGCCGCTTCACCGACAACTTCGATGTCGTCCTGGAGGTCGAAGAAGACGCGCAGTCCCATCCGAACGACCGCGTGGTCGTCGACGATGAGGACCCGGATGGGGCTGGTCTCCTCCACGGTGCCTCCTGAGTAGCCCGGCCGGATCGGCATCCGACGGTTGACGGGGGCTGCGATCGATTCTAGCAAGGTAGTGCCCTCCAGCTGTTCAGGCGACGGACGTTCGAGCCGCGGCGACAACCGCGTCGATGAGCTCATGCGGACGAAAGGTCTTCTTGAGGTAGGCGTCGGCGCCTTCGGTTCGGGGGCCGCCGGTCGCCTCGGTCCAGTCGAGAACGAGGATGCGGACCCCCGGCA
>JAWVFH010000137.1:0-3871 GCA_033856255.1 Solirubrobacterales bacterium
CGCTCGTGGTATCGCTGCACGGATGCACCGAGTCCGCCGACCAGTTCCGGCAGCTGACCCGGTGGGACAGCCTCGCGGAGGCCAAGAACTTCATCGTGGTGTTCCCGCAGCAGAGCGCGAACAACAACCAACTGAAGTGCTGGAACTTCTTCCAGACGGCCAGCATGCAGCGCGATGCGGGCGAGCCGTCGCTCATCGCCGGAGTCACGCGATGGGTCCAGAGCCACTACACCGTGGATGCCCGTCGCACGTTCGTCAACGGCCTTTCGGCCGGAGGCGCGATGAGCTCCGTCATGGCCGCCACCTACCCCGATCTGTACGCCGCGGCAGGCATCGGCTCGGGCTGCGAGTACGCGGCCACGGCCGCGTGCGCCGGCTATAAGAGCAGCGACCCGGTTCAGGCCGGAAAGCAGGCATACGCCGCCATGGGCTCCCATGCCCGTGCGATGCCGGTGATCCTGTTCGAAGGAGACAAGGACACGACCGTGCCGCCCGTGAACGCCCAGCAGCTCGTTCAGCAGTGGCAGATGACCGACGACCTCGCCGACGACGCCGCGGCGAACGGATCGATTCCCGTCCAGCCCACAAGCGTCGCCCCGGGTCAGGTCCCGAACGGGCACGCCTATACCGTCACCACGTACTCCGACGGCCACAGCTCGGAGCTGATCCAGTCCTGGCTGGTAGCCGGGATGAGCCATGCCTGGTCCGGGGGCTGCAGTTGCGCCCAATACTCCGACCCAGCAGGGCCCGACGAGACGGCGGCGATGTACGCGTTCTTCGTGAACCATCCGATGCCCTAGCAAGAGGAGATATGGAGATGTAGCGCTCCACGCGCCCGGCCGAGCCCTCGACGACCGGGCGCGAGGAGCGCTACATCTCCTGCCCCCCGTTGACGGCCCACACCTGTCCGGTGATGTAGGCCGAGGCGTCGGCGACGAGGAAGCGCACGACGCGCGCGACCTCTTCGGGGCGGCCAAGTCGATCGAACGGAATTGCCGAGCGGATCCTGTCGAGCACCTTCGGCGGAACCGAGTCCAGCATCTCGGTCTCGATGAAACCGGGCGCCACCGTGTTCACGGTGATGCCGAGGCCGTCGGGATCGAGCTGGTCGTTGCGCTTGAGCGCGAACGCGGCCTCCCTCGCCAACGACATCGTGAGACCGAAGAGACCGGACTTCGAGGCGGCGTAGTTGGCCTGCCCGATGTTCCCGGTCTGGCCGATGATCGACGAGATGTTCACGATGCGCCCGCTTCCGCGCTCGAGCATGTGCTCGAGCGCGGCCTTGGACATGAAAAACGCGCCTGAGAGGTTCACGTCTATGACGTGAAGCCAGTCGTCGTCGGTCATGGCGCCGATCGTTCTGTCCACGGTGATGCCGGCGTTGTTGACGAGGATGTCGAGTCGTCCGTGTTGCTCGATCGCCTCGCGGATCGTGCGCCGAGCGTCCTCGCCCGAGCCCACGTTGCCCTGGTGCAGGGACACCGTTGCGCCGGTGTCCTCGAGCTCTCTCTTGAACTCCTCGGCCCGTTCGTGGTCACGGCCGAAACCGGCCGCGACCGTTGCCCCGTGCTCCGCCAGGCTCCGGCAGATTGCTGCTCCGATCCCGCGGGTGCCGCCGGTGACCATCGCCACGCGCCCGGTCAGGTCCTCGCCGAGTACCGGCTTTCCTAGGTCTTGTGTCTCAATGATCGCCATCGTCGTCCCTCAGATCGTTGCCAGGTGCGTGGGGTCAATCGTCGCCCCTGCGATGCACTCGAGGGACTGTCCCAACGGGCCGTGTCCCCCGGCCGTTGGCCCGAAGGCGTCGCTAGATCGTCTGGCCGACATCCGGGTCGCCCAGAAGCACCGTGCGGAACAGGCGAAAGAACTCGCGAGCCGCCGATTTGTCGAACTGCGCATGGCTGTAACGCAGCGCCAGCTGCAGTCGCCCGTTCAACGTCAGTGCGCCGATGCATGTACCGAGCGGCATGCGACCCGGCTGCGAGAACCACAGCGCCCGCACCGGCCCGGCCGCGTTGTCCAATGTGGGCGGGGTTTCCACGATCCCGAGGTTCGACAGCGACGCGGTGTCGACCACGAGGTCACCGGTCAGCGGGATGAGGTCAGGCAGTCGGCGCTTTACTCCCACGCTGAGCATCGACAGCCGGCTGAGCACGTCAACCACGATGCCCCCAAGCCCTTCGCGCTTGATCGGCCGCGTCCACCGGCCCGCGGCGGCGACGGCGCCTGGTAGGTCCTGCCGCTCGTCCGCCTCGAGGGAGATCGTGACGTAGGAGGCGAGGTTCGAAACCACCTCGCCCCGCCATCCGGCCGGCCGCAGGTTGACAGGCATGGTGAGGGCTATCCGTCCCGCATCCTGGCCGTGTGTGTCGTTCCAGCGCGCCACGGTGACGGCAAGCGCCCCGAGCAGCACGTCGTTGACGGTGGTGTCGGGAGTTCGTTGCCGTCGAACCGCCGTGGTCTCTTCCACCGACAAGCAGATGAAGTCGAAGCCATATCCGGGCTGGTCGCTGCCGCCGTCCCGGGCGACGCGAGCCGCCGGCGTCTGCTGGCGGCCCGCCAGCCGCACCATGGCGCGCATCCGCCGATAACGCTCGGCGGTCGAGTGGGCGCCCGCCAGGGCCAGGACGTCGCGGACGTCGAGCGGGTCGAACGAGGGGACCGGATCCTGCTTGTGCGCGTAGGCGCGCAGAATCGAGAGCATGAACCTCACGGCCCCAATGCCGTCCACGGCGGCGTGGTTGAGGTTGAGGACGATCGCGTCGCCATCCGGGGCGTGCGCGAGGAGCGCCGCGAACGGCGGGGCGGTGTCCAGCGAGGGGCTGAAGGCGAAATGCCGCTCCCGGGCTTCATCCAGAGCGGCCTCGTCGTGGCAGTTGGCGATCTGGAGCGGCACTTCGCTCAGTCGGTCGAGGATGTCCCAGCTGTACTGGCGGTCGGAATATCGCCAGCTGGCGAGGCGCGCCCGCGTAATTGGATGCTGCTGCACCGCCACGGCGAGCGCGCTTGCAAGACGCTCCGCGTCGAGGCGTCCGCCAACGCGCGCCTCGAGGTGCACGACCCATGGCTCAGCCGGGCGATCGAGGTGGAGGTAGAGCTCGTCGAGCAGGTTCAGCTGGGTGGTGTTCATCGCTTCTCCATGGCCAGAAGCGGAATGCTGCCCGGCGCCGGCGCTGGCGTCGTCGTCCCCAAGGCGGGGTTCGTGCTGTCCTCTATGAGGGTTTCAGCACGCTGGGCGGAACGCTGGGTTCGCCGGCCCCTGCCGGGCGAGCGCGTTCTCGACCCATTGCAGCGCGACGGGATCGGTGGTGATGTTGAGATGCCCGGCTTGGTCGGCCGGGCAGCCTTTCTGCAGCGTGACGTTAGTTACCCGCGCGCGCGGGCCGGCCAGGAACGCGGAGCTGTACGGGGTGACCACCTGGTCGTACTGCGACTCGATCACGGTGTAGTCCACCGGGCCCGGGGTCTCATTCCCTGTGTTGACGTGCTGGAGGAAGGCCGAGCCCCAGGCCAGCTGCTGGCCGCATGCAGTGCAGCCCGACAGCGCGCCCACCAGGGCAAGCGGATTCGTCGTCCCATGGTTGGAGGGTGCGAGCCCCACCAATGCGCTGACCTTGCTGGCGCCTCCGAGGAACTTGATGTAGTAGCGCGGCATCAGCCCACCCTCTGAATGCCCCACGATCGCAACGTGCTGAGCCCCCGTGCGTTTCAAGAGTTGGTCGACAAACCGCGCAAGCTGGTGCGCAGAACCCGCGATGTCTGAGGTTCCGGCGTTCCCGTAGCTCAGGGTGGACACGCAATAGCCACGGTGCGCCAAGGCGGGGGCGATCGTGGCCCACGACGTCTCGGCGAATGTCCCGGGGACGAGGAC
>JAWVFH010000138.1:0-8157 GCA_033856255.1 Solirubrobacterales bacterium
GCTTCTGGAACGGCATCTCGCTGGTGTAGAGGCGGACGTCGATCAGGGGAGCCAGCCCGTCCCGCTCCAGGAAGCGCTCGAGGAAGGGCCGGGGCCAATGGGTGTTGGACAGCAGGCCGATGCGCAGTCCCCGCCGGCGGAGGGCGGCCAGGGTGGGGGCGGCCTCGGGGTCGTGGCGGACGTGGGGCGTCCACGAGTCGAGGTGGCGGACGGCGGCCTCCTCCAGGAGGGCCTCGGCCACGTCGAGGTGGAGCTCCTCGGTGGCTGCGGCCAGGAGGTCGGCCAGGGTCGCGCTGCGCTGGTGGGTGGCGGTGGTGGTCCAGAAGGCAGCCTCCACCGCCACCAGCCGGGCGGTCAGCTCGTCCTCCCGGTCGGGGGCCAGGTGACGGGCGGCCAGCCGCCAGGCGTCGACCAACTCGGCCGAGACGAACTCGGCGAGGGTGCCGCCCCAGTCGAACACGACGGCCGTCAGGGTCACGGCGACGACATCACTTGATGGGGACTCGCAGTTTGGTGAGCGACGTTCTCGGGAACCACCTGCCCGTGCTGACCATCCTGCTGATCATTGTGGTCCTGATCCTTCTCTTCGGCGGTGGCGGGTTCTTCTACCGCGGCCGGCGGCGCCTGTAGAGCCAACCGTCGCGCCCGCCCCACGGCCAGGGCGCCACGAGCCTTGCCAGGGCGATCGAGCGGCGATGCGGACGCCCGGCCGGTGAGCGGCACCCCCTGATCTCTCGGGAACGCGGCTCCTGTCATGGAGCGATCTGACGCCGGCAGAGCTCGATGGGTCGCGGTCGGCCTCGCCCTCGGGCTGGGCGCGGTCGTCGTGGTGGTCGCGGTCGCGCGGGGGCTCGGTGTCCATGCGGGAGGCGCTGGTGAGCGCGAGATCCGGGCCCTGAGTAAGGACCCTGTCCTGGCCTTCCGCGCCCCGGGGACCGAGCTGCGGGCCCGGGAGGAGCACCGGTCGCGAAGGGACCCGATCGGGGAGGGCGAGAGCACGAGCACGATCCGGCAGACGTTCGGCCTCGACGGCGAGCCCGGCGACACGGTCGAGGCCTATCGCCGGGCGGCCCAGGCCGATGGCTGGGCGTTCGTCGTCGACGGCTGTTCTCGTGTGGACCGAGTCACGGCGGCCGTGTTCGGCAAGCGATCGGGCGGGTTCGACGCCACGCTCGTCGTGCGAGCCCAACTCGACCAGGCGGACGCCGGGGGAGATGCCGGCGAGGCCACCCGGCGGGGGCTCCTCGTCACGCTGGAGGCCGCCCCCGCCGGACTCGAGAGCCTGCCCGTCGACGCCGGGCTCCTGAGGAACGATGTGCAGTGCCTGCGCCAGCTCGATCCCGCCGAGCCCGATCTGCAACCGCCGCCGATCGCCCCCCTGAGCCCCGAGGACCTCTGTGCCGCCATCCCCGTCGACGCGGCCAAGGCCATCGCCCCCCAGGCGGTCGGAGTCGAGCCGCAAGGCGACCGCGAGTGCTGGTTGGTCGACGCTGGCGGCTTCCCGCTGTTCGTCGTCGAGGAGGCTCGTCGGCCACGCGCCTTTTACGACGACCGACGCCTTTCCACGACCGAAGCGCAGGGCCAGATCCTGTTCTCGGTCTACGGGAAGAAGAATCCCGGGCTGGCTCGGTCCGTGTGGGTGGCAACCACCACTCGTGCCCTCGTCGTGGGCACCGGCGGAGCCCGGCTGACAGAGGGGCAGACGGCAGAGGATGTGCTGGTGGCCTTTGCCGGCCTGTTGCGGTGATCCCGGCCCGCCCCGGGTGACCCGGTGTTCGCCCACTGGGAGGCCTACCGGCCCGGCGGCATACCCCAACCCCCGCCACCTGGCGTCAGGAGGCGGACGACGTCGCCTGCCGCCAGCCGGCGGGTGCACTTGTCGGGCAGGCGCTCGGCCTGGGATTCGTCGCCCCCGGGGAGCAGCCAGTTCTCGCCGGCCGCGCCCGGCCCCCCGCCCCCGACGCCCCACGGCCGGGATGTTCGGCGCTCGGTGATGAGCGACACGGTCACGTCCTCCAGCATCTGCAGGTCGCGCTCGATGCCCTCGCCCCCGGGCCACCCGCCTGCGCCGCCGCTCCCGGTCCGGAGCCGGTACCGCACCACCCGCATGGGAAAGGCCCGCTCCAACGCCTCGACCGGTGTGTTGCGGGTGTTGGTCATCCCGGTATTCTTTGACTACCTATGGCGCTCCGAGCGGCGATCTACGCCCGTCAGTCCATCACCCGGGAGGGTTCCGCGTCGCTCGACGTGCAGGTCGAGGCGTGCCGCGATGCGGCCACGAGGCTGAAGGTCGAGGTGATCGTCGAACTGGTTGAGGCACCATCGACATCGGGCTATCGCAACCGGGGCGGAACCGGCCGAAGTTCCAGGCGCTACTCGATTTGATCCGAGCGGGCGAGGTTGATTGCGTGGTCGCCTACAAGACCGACCGGCTCTCCCGTGGAGGGGGGCCGGGGTGGGCACCGCTTGTCGACGCCTTCGAGGCAGCTGGTCGCGACCCGGACCGGGCAGTCGCCACAACCGACGGGTGGGTGAGCGAGTTCGAGATCGGGGTTCGCTCGGCCATAGACCGGGAGGAGTCGAAGAAGACGTCGGATCGGATGCTGGCCGTGCGCGCCCGTGAGGCGAAGGAGGGCGTTCCCCGCCCCGCTGGTCGCCGGGCGTACGGCTTCTCGTACGACATGACTGAGCACGTCGCTGAGGAAGTCTCTCGCATCAAAGAGGCGGCCCAGCGAGTGCTTGCAGGTGAGTCCGTGTGGAGCATCGCCTCGTCCTGGAACGCCGCAGGTGTGCCGACGGTCACTGGCCGGCCGTGGACCGTTCAGACACTGAGGTCGATCCTGAGGTCCGGACGGATCGCAGGGCTCCGCGAGCACAAGGGCGTCGTTGTCGGCGAAGGCCGTTGGGCGCCAGTCGTCGGGAGCGATTTGCACGAGCAGCTCGTAGTCGCCCTTGCGACGAAGAGGAGGGTTGGCGACCGCGTCCGTACCTACCCGCTGGTGGCGTTGTTGCGATGTGGAAAGTGCGGGGGCCCGCTCCGATCGCTTGCTCGGGAGAATGGCGGCCGGTCGTATGCATGCCGGAAGGGACCGGGGCTGGATGGGTGCGGTGGGATCCGAATCCAGGCCGACGGTGTCGAGACATACGTTCGCGATCTTGTATGCGGGATGCTTGCCGACCCTGACACCCGTGCCGCGCTCGCCAGCCTTGATGACGACCAGGTCGAGGACGGCAGATCTCTTCTGGATGAGCTGCGAGAGGTCGAGAGGAAGCGCCAACGGCTTATCGACCTCTACACGGACGGCGACATCGACCGGGCCAGCTTTCGTACGCGCCTGGACGCGTTGAACGAGCGAGCCCGGGCCATCGAGGCGGAACTGGCGCAACGGAGCGGGAGAGGTGCGCTCGTCGACGTGCCGGCGACGTTCGAGGACCTGGTCGCGACCTGGCATTCGCGTGGCGTCGAATTCCAGCGTCGGCTCACTGAAGCGCTTCTTGACCCGATCACGGTGAGGCCCGCCGGTGAGCGCCGTCGGCTCTTCGACCCCGCCAGGTTGGAGATCGCCCCGCGAGCATGAGCCGCCGATGCACGCCATCTGAGCGCTCGGCGATCCATAAGGTGAGCGCATGGCTGCAACCCCGAAGCGGCAGTGGGATTTCGAGGACGACGCGGCGCTCGTCCGTCTGTCCGCACTGGCCCGTTCGCACGAGGAGTCGACCTATCGGGAGAGCTTGCTGGAATCGCTGTTCGTGGTGGAGCTGGTCCAGTCGTGCGCCATGGCCGGTCGGCCCTGGGTCGAGATCGCCCGCGCCTTCGTCGATTTCCAGGGTTACGACCTCGTGGCGACGTGCGGGCCAATCACTCGCCACATCCAATTGAAGAGTTCGACACCCCCCGCCAATCTCCACAAGGCGTTGGTCGACAAGCCGTCGGCATGCTGCATCATCACAGTCCCGTATGTCGATCATGAGCGCCGGCGGATCGCCTTTGACTACCTGTGGTTCGGGGGCCTTCCCGGCGAGAAACTGATCTTCCCTCTAGACGTACGTCCGGCGAAAACGAGCACCAATCGAAGGCGTGACGGGGAATTCGTCAAAGTTGAGAGGAAGAATCACCTGCGTGTCGGCGGAACTCATTTCCGGCTCGTCCCTACGATCGACGATTTGGCTATCCGTCTATTTGGCGAGCCGGTAACGGCGTCGCCGTCCGCGCAGCCTTAGTTGGCAATGAAGACGGGAGGGAGGAGGGGGATATCTGATCTGAGCCGGGTCCTACTGTTCTCTCGGTCTAGTCCCTTCACATTCTGCTCTGAGTAGATCGCCATACTGTTTCCATGACCGACTCTTGGATTCGGGTATCTTCCTCGGCAGCTGATATAGCGTGCGCTCGACCTCTTGAGGTTTGACACCTTCTACCCTCGCTGTCGCCCGCACCCATGAGAGGTACTCGACGTAGTCCCCCCATGTGACCTCCGGCAGGTGCTTTCCGCTCTCTGGGGCAACGCCTCGGCTACTCAACCCTTCCGACGCGCGGAGGCCGACGGCAGCCCTCCATGCGAGCCTGTCGATGATCACGTGCTCGCCCGGCCAGAGCGCCGACAGCAGCGTTGTCGCTGTGGCGACTCCTAAGCCCGGAAGGTCGGTCAACGCCCTCCAGGTCGTCACATCATCTCTGGCTCGCCGGGGCCCGCCGGGTACGACGACGTCGCGGGGCCGGGCGGGCAACTCGTCTGCGAACTCGGTCAAGCCGGCACCGATGTGGATCGGAGTTTGGCGCTTGAAGTTGCCGACGGCCATCAGCAGATGATGCCAAGTTACCAGGCGCTCTTGGCCCTCGGGCATCCCCCAGAACCGGTCTGCCAGGCGGGCGCAGTCGGCCCACAGCGCCTTCCCCGTGTCACCAAAGGCATCGGCCCAGCCGAGTATCTGCGATTGTTCGAGGGGAAGAACGGCTTTGGCGTCCACCAGCTCATCGGCCACTTCGGGCATCACCGCCTCCTCAAGGTCTAAAGCCAAACATAGCGAATTGAACCAGCTCCATCGGCAGCCAAGCGCCGCGCCTTCCCAGCCTGCCTCTGGGAACCTAGAGGCGCGAGTTCGCGATTGAGCAGAACTCGATTCAGGCAGCAGTTTCTCGTCGTGGCGTCGCAGATATTCGTTGCCCGCCGCTCGCATGCCGGAGGATGGATAGCACTCGACCAAGGACATTCGGGCAGGCCAATGAGGGCGGCAATCCTGCCTCGACGCGAGCTTCCCGTGCCCGCTCAACCGCCGGGTGCAGCCGTTCGTTCCCGGCGCTCTCTGCGCTTGGATCTGGACCGTTCATGACCGGGCACCAAGTTGCTCGATGGCCGTGTGCTTGGCGGCGCTGCGCTGTAGCGCGCGTCGGACCGGATCGAGCCCGTCGCCATCCTCGCCTTGGACGACGTAGAGCTGGTTCCGACTCCGCCCTCGGGTGACGCCGGTGTAGCCGGCTTCAGCGAAGAGGGTGTCGTCGCCAAGCAGTAGGGCGACGTCGCACGTCAGACCCTGCGACTTGTGAACGGTGAAGGCGTAGGCGTGGGTCAGGTGCCCGAGGGCGACGTAGCTGAGCGGCACACTTCGTTCCTCGCCTGCCCCGGTCTCGATCGCAAGACCATCGTCGGTGGCTCTGATAACCGTCCCGATCGTGCCGTTCAGTAGCCCGAGGCGGCGATCATTCTTGAGCGCCATGACCTTGTCCCCGATGGAGAGCTCGAGGTCGCCGATCGTCATGATCGGGTCTCCCAGCGCATCCGCGCCGAGGAGCCGGGCACGGGCCCGCCGGTTGAGATCTGCGACGTCGCTGCGGTGCAAGGCCAGCATGACCGCGTCCGAGCCGGCCCGGGTCTCGAGATGCCAGTCACGAACGAGGTGGTCCCGAAGCGCGTCAGCGTTGGTGTCAGTCGTGACGCGGCCGCTACGGCTGAGGCGCAGGAGCGCCCGCTCCACCTCTCCGGATCGCAGCTCGCGTGCAGCTCGTCGTTCGGTGCGGTGGCGCTGGCGGCGGTTCTCGGTCAGCTCCGCATGACCAATTCGACGGGCGAGGAGGGCGAAGAGGCCACCGGCGTCGATCTCCGGCAGCTGCTTCGGGTCGCCGACGAGCACCAGCTTTCCGCCCGCCTGGGAGGTATGCCGGAGGAGTCGGACGAGTCGGCGGCTGCCGAGCATGCCAGCTTCATCACAGACCACGACGCTTCGGCTGGAGAGCCTTCGCCGTCCGCCGTCGAGGTCGTTGAGCAGCTTGTCGGCGGTGTCGGAGAGGATTCCGGCACTTGTCTCAAGTTGACGGGCGGCTCGGGCTGACAGCGAGCACCCGAGGACCTCCTGGCCGTTGGCCTGCCAAGCGCTCCGGGCGGCGTCGAGGGCGAACGTCTTTCCGGCACCCGCGTGCCCTACAACGAGACTGACTGTCGCCCCGTCGGTGATCCGTCGCACGGCCCGGCGTTGCTCATCGCTCAGGGATGGTCGCGCGTCGACGGCCGTATCCACCGCCTCGGGTTTCGGCGCCGGGACCTGCGTCGTAGCGGAAGCCAGGTCCAAGACTTCGGCCTCAATGGCGAGCATCTCGGGCGTCGTCCAAGAATCATCGGGCAGCGCGACCGCCTGCTCACCGGCGAGGAACTCGTCAACACGGGAGGTGATCTCATCGAGCAACAGCCCATTGCGGCCGGACTCGGCGACGGCTTCGACGACCCGGCAGCGCCAGAACGTTGCGTTCTTCTCCGTGAGGACGCGGGACAGCTCGGCGTCGAGGGCGACCAGCACCGCCGCTGGGCCGGGCCGCCCCAGGGCGTGGGCAACGTCGAGGCCGATCTCGCTCGCCCGTTCCGCCCAGGAGGCGCGCAGGTCCGCCTCGCTCATCGGCTTCGGCTTGTCCGGGCGCGTGTCGAGCGTCGCGACCTGCGCTCCCCATCGCGAGCGGCATCCGTGCGCAGCCATGGCCCGCTCGATAGCCACACGGCGTTGGCTGAAGGCCCGTCGGGCCGACTGGTCGATGCCGGCGACCTCGGCGTATCCCTTCGTAACCGGGCTGAATTGCACGCGGAGCCTCTCAGTGAGATGGCGCCGCAGGACCGCTTGGTAGACGCAACCGGCCGCGCGTGCGTGCCTGAACAGGACCCGTCCGAACAGCGAGCTCCACTCGTTGTCGGAGCCACGAGTGAGGTTGGCGACCAGTACGTGGGTGTGTAGCTGCGGGTCGGCCTCCCGGCTTGTTCGATGCCGGAAGGCGGCGGCGATGAGGCCGTTGCCGGGAGACCGGAAGCGCCCGCCCCTCCCACGGCGAACCACACAAGCGCTCCCGTCGAGGTAGGCGATGGCGGAGTCGACCGCTTGGTCGTGCGCTTCCTGAACGGCAATGGCGACTGCTTCGTCGCCGAGCCCCCACAGGAGAGAGACGGATTTCGGGGCGGAGAGCGTGAGGTCATAACCCGGTCGGGTGAGCCAAGTGATGCGATGAAGGAGCGGGTGGCCGCTCTCGCGTGATTGACCGGGGTGTTGGCAAACCCGGGCCACGCCGATCGCAGGGAGCCGGTGATGAGCGCAGGAGGTGGGACCCCCTCTCGTCGTGAGGATTCGAGTGTTGAGACACTCGAGCTTCCTCAAGCAACACCCTCACGACGAAAGAAGGTGCCCGTGACTGGAGAATATGTCGGCATCGACCTGCACCGTCGCCGCTCGGTGATCGTGCGCAAGAACTCCGACGGCGAGCTGTTGTCCAAGGTCCACATCGACAACGACCCCATCGCCCTGGCCGCGGCGGTGGCGGCCGCCGGACCGAACCCCGAGGTGGTCCTCGAAGCGACCTTCGGCTGGTACTGGGCCGCCGACGTCCTCGCCGAGCTCGGCGCCAACGTGCACCTGGCCCATCCGCTGGGAAACAACTGGGGCAACCGCCGGGTCAAGAACGACGAGCGTGACGCCAACGACCTGGTCGACCTGCTGCGCCTGGGACGTCTGGCCGAGGCCTGGATCGCCCCGCCCGAGATCCGGGAGCTGCGGGAGATGACCCGCTACCGCCACAAGCTGTCGAAGTTGCGGGCGGGGCTCAAGGCCCAGGTGCATGCGGTAATGGGCAAGAACGGGGTGCTGCCGGCGTGGACGACCATGTGGGGGCCGGCGGGGACCGCCCAGCTG
>JAWVFH010000139.1:0-11298 GCA_033856255.1 Solirubrobacterales bacterium
CGACTTCGACGTCGCCATCCCCGCCTTCCTCACCATCGTGCTGATGCCCTTCACCTTCTCCATCACCAACGGGATCGGCGCCGGGTTCGTGTCGTACGTCCTGATCAAGGTGGTGCGGGGCAAGGCGCGAGAGGTGCACGCCCTCCTCTGGGTCGTCGCCGGCCTGTTCGTCCTCTACTTCGCCATCGACGGTGTGGAGCGCCTCCTGGGCGTGAAGTAGCCGGTCAGGCGGGTCGTCGGGGCGGGGGCGGGTCGGCGAGGCGGGGGGCTCAAGCGGGGTCGTCAGCGACGCGAGGGCTCAGGCGGGTCGGCCGGGTCGGAGAGACGAGGCGGCGCGGGTCAGGTCGGGTCGACGAGGCGCCAGCGGCGGATGCGGCCCGGCTCGACGGTGAGCCAGGTCTGCTCGGCCGCCGGCACCAGCCAGCCGTCACCGACGTCGAGCCGCTCCAGCTTGCCGTCCCCCCGGACGGCCACCGTGGCCTCCAACCCGCCCGACAGGCGGGCGACCAGCTGGTTGCCGACGAAGCAGGCGGAGAGGTCCCAGAAGGTGTCGGCCGTGGGCGCGGCCACCCGTCGCCGGGGCTCCAGGTCGGGAAAGCTCCGGATCACGATCGGGCCGGTGTCGTGGGGGACGGTCACCACGACCGTGCCCGAGTGGTGGACGTCGGCCAGCGCGGCGTCGTCCCAGCCGGCGTCGATGACGTCCAACGCCGCGGGGTCGTCGTCCGAGATGCGAACCCACCAGACCCGGGCCGCGTCCTGGCCCTCGCCCACCGACAGCCCGACCCAACCGTCCCGATGGTGGACGGGCACGATGCCGGCGGGGGCGGTGTCGATGGCGGCCTCGGCGACGACCCGGCCCGCGGCCCGGGACAACGACACCACCAGGCAGCCGTCGTACTCGGGACCGGGGATCACCGCCATCGGTCGCCCGGTGCCGTCGAACCAGGTGCAGCCCGATTCGAAGTCACCGGCCCAGGGCGGGTGGCCGGTGGTCCACGCGGGGCCGGCGTGGTGGCGCAGGACGACCGCGTCGCGGTCGGACACGAGGGCGAACCCCTTGTTCGGGAAGGCGGCGTGGCTGCCCCGGGACTTGGCGTCGACCGACCACGTGGCCAAGATGGAAAGGTCGGACCCGGACACCGCGTGGAGCGAGTCGCCGGCGTGGACGGTGAACGTCCGCCGCCACGCGTCGTTGGCTACCACCATCCCCACCCGCTCGCCGAACCTGGCCTCGGCCACGAGCACGGCAGGCATGGCCCCATCCTGCCGCCCCCACAGCGCCGGAGGCGCGCTTCGCCCGGGCGGCGGAAGGTGTTCCTACCGCCTCCTGAGCAGCAGGACGATGATGATGATCACGATCAAGGTGCCGAGGCCGATGTACATGAGTGCTCCTTTGTGCTCTTGAAGTCAGGCATGGGGCCGAACGCCGGCCTCGACGGTCATCGCCGTCGGTCGACCGGCGGCACGGCGCCGATTTGATTGAACCGGGTCCCGTCCAGAGCCCGCCATCATGCCTGACTCCTGGCCCCGCACGGAGCGTGCCTTGGAATCAAGGACGGGTGGCTAGCGCTCTGGGCGCACGGCCGACCACGATCAGTGTTTGGAGCGATAGAT
Organism: Solirubrobacterales bacterium; assembly: GCA_033856255.1. Taxonomy (GTDB): domain Bacteria; phylum Actinomycetota; class Thermoleophilia; order Solirubrobacterales; family 70-9; genus WHSW01. The sequence goes on from JAWVFH010000139.1 coordinate 1,618, forward strand.
TGAACGGGTACCCACGCACCACACGCAAACACACAGAGGAGTCACCATGGGTATCGGAGTCAGCATCTTCCTCATCGCTATTGGGGCAATCCTGACGTTCGCCGTCAACCTGAGCGTCTCGGGCCTCGACCTCTCCACCGTCGGCGTCATCCTCATGGTCGTCGGCGGCGTCGGCCTTGCTGCCAGCATGCTCCTCTTCGGTGGCCCGGCGTGGGGTGGTCGTCGCACCGTCGTGTCCGACACCTATGTCGAGGACGGTTCGGTCGACCCCGTCGTTCGCCGCCGGGTGGACTACTGAGATCCAACTCCCCCCGGGGGCGCCGCGAGATGTGACGGACGCGAAGCTGAGTGGGGAGTCTGGGTGAGCTCTTCCGCTCGGACCGAGGCGGCATCCGCACGGTCGTGCTTTCCCAGTTCCTCGCCGAGGTCCAGGTCGCCCGTGATCGCGACGCTGTCGTCGTTGCTACTGGCCGGCCTGGGACGATGGTGCGATGGCTCTTTTCCGACGCGGGGGCAAGTCCCCGAGCTCCGATGGCGCGCCAGGATTCGCCCGCGAGGTCCTGACACGAAGGAAGCCGAAAGGCGAACTCCGCAGGACGGCCATCTGCGGCGACCGCGCCGAGGCGTGGGCGACAGTTGTGCCCGGAGACGGCGCGGTCGAGTTGTGGACTCAGCTCCTGGAGGCAGCTACCCCGGGTTGGTGGCCGATCATCGTCGGAGGCGAGGAGGACGAACGCCGGCTGGCAGAGTCCGTCACATTCTGTCCGAGTCCGGTGGAAGCGGTCCTCGCAACCGCAGCGGGACTCGACACAGCCTCGTTGTTGGAGCGTTGGCGACGGGACAATGAGCCGCTGGACGAGGAAGAAGCACTGGAGTGGGACGTCGTCGGTGAGTGGCCAGAGACCTCGACCCCCAACACCGAATTCGTCCTACCGTTCGACATCTTGACGAAACAGCCGAGACCGACGGTCGTCGCTGTTATCGCAGTCGCTGACCATTCCGAGGTTCCAGCCGCCCTGGGCTGGGGCGCCTGGAACGAGTGTCCCGCCCCAGAGGAGCACGTAGCCGTGCTTCGGCGGTGGTCCGGCCTGTACGAAGCACAACTCGTTGGAATCTCCGGCGATGTGGTCGAGATGAGAGTCGGCCGGCCGCCGTCGAACAGAGACGCGGCGATGGCGCTCGCGCAGGAGCAGTACGCGTACTGCCCGGACATCGTTCTCCAGGGCACAGAGTCGATCAGCACCCTCGGCGCAACGCTGCTCGGGGCAACAACCTGGTACTTCTGGTGGGACTGACGATCCGGGCGCTGGCCGTGCTGCTGACAGGGACGTGGCCCGCGTATGACGCCAGGGCGATCGCAAGCAGAGGCGATGTTGCATCGCCGTCGAGACGGGCCCGATGTGGTGGAGACGATGGGACTCGAACCCACGACCCCCTGCTTGCAAAGCAGGTGCTCTAGCCAGCTGAGCTACGTCCCCGGGGCCGGTAGGAAAGGTGGCAGAAAACCTCCGCGGTAAACGGCCAGCCCGGTGACCAGCAAGTCTACTGACGCTTCCGACCGCCTGATTGCCGCTTGGGGAGGTCCAGGAACGCCTGTCCCTCGACACCAGCCCGTTCGCGACGCGCCTCGGTCCGCCGACCCTTCGCCGAGTGGTGTCTACGCAGCGGCGGGCAGTTCGCCGGGCGGTTCGAGCGCACCGCGTCGGCGATGTAAGGCGAGCGAGTTGACCATCAGGCCGAAACCGAGGAGGTCGACGAGCTGGCGGGCGTGGCCGACGGAGTGCGCCCGGCCGAGCCACATGGAGTCGTCCAGTGCCCGGTTGATCGACTCGACGTCGGAACGCCTCGGGTACAGGCGCCGGTAGTCGGGATCAGCCGGCGGAATGGGCCGAAGGCTTTCGGTTCGATTGAACTTCTTGCTGCGATCGTCATCGGTGGTGTCGAGTCGGACTCGGACGGTGCCTCCACCCGATTCCGCCGGCACTTCGTAGTCGTTGTACCAGCGCCAGGTGCCGTCACTATTCTGACGACGAAAGGTCTTGGTGCGTCGAAGCTCCGCGAAGACGATGTCTCCAGCCTCGTCCAGCTCGCCAAGGCCCAACGAACCGGCCCTGGAGAACAGGCGGCAGGACTCGGTTCCGCCGTCTGGCCGCCGAATCGTCCCCTCACCAACCGACACCGTTCGCTCGGTGCGAGGCTTGCCCGCCTTGCGGCCCCCAGACGCGGCAGTGACGGGTACGACGGGAAGCAGCCCGACGTCACGGAGAAGGCGCTGTAGATGGACACCTCGGAAGGCCCCGTCGTAGAGAACGCCGTGAGCCCCGGGAAGGCGGGGACCGAGCCGCGATACGCAGTCCATGGCCACCGCAGCTTCCTGGCCGGGCTTTGGCACCCAGTCGAGCCCGAGGATCATCCGGCCATGGACGCCGTCGGTACGACAGGCGGCAAGTACGAACTTCACACCCCAGGCCGGCTCACCGCTCCCCGTGATGTGCAGGTGCCCGTCTGGATCGGACCGGGCCTCTCGCAGCTCCCCAGTGTCGCGATCTGTCTTCATGGTCCCGGGCTTCGCCTTGAACAGCGGAGTCACCACCTTGCCATCGGCGTAGAGCATCCGGCTGAGGTCGGGGTGTGTCAGCGAGCCGGGCCCGTCGGGATCACAGAGTCCCATCTCGGCGACGGCCTGCACCGCGGCCCGCTCCTCGAAAGCGCCCTTGATCTGCTGCCACACGCCTGGCTTCTCCAGGTAACGGTTGCGGGCATAGGTGTAGTGGTGCCGGCGGATCGGCGCCTCCGGCAGCCAGCGGCTCGGCTCGGTGGGGAAGCGAGCCTTCACCCGAACTCGCACGAACGCCCACACGTCAGGATGGCTGAGCTCGGACTCCACCCGTCGAGCGCTGCGGAACACACTGATGAGCGCGCCGTAGAGGACGATCGCGAATCCTGGGTAGGTCCTGGGCCGCCCACCTTGCTCAGGCTCGGTGGGGGGAATGAGGTCGCCAAGTTCGTACAGCACCGGGTTGGCGAGCAATGCCTCAAGATGCTCGAAGCATGAGACGCCCTTGGATTCCTTCACGGGCCGGTGTCCCGCTCGCCACACCAGTCGAAGTCGATGAGGTCGGCAGCGAGATCCAGGGAACGCAAGCCCAGGCGTCGCGCGACCGCGTCAATCTGCCCCGTCTCGGCGAGCACCCGACGACCGACCCACGCGGTGACCGAACGGGGGCGAACATCCGGGTCGCCCGTGAGACCGGCGCGTTCCAGAACGGATCGGACACCCTCCGCGCTCGTAGTTCGCTGGCTGTGCGGAGAGCCGTGTCCGTCGTAGACCACGGGCTGCGACGCGTCTGACGGCCCGAGGTCACGAACCCGTCGCCGAAGTTGCACAGCGCCCCATTCGGTGAGGGGGGCGCGTCGTGCACGGGTCTTGGGACTGCCGCCCAACCAGACGGCTCCCGCCGCCAAATCGAGGTCGGCGATTCCAACGGAACCGATTTCGACCGCGGCGGCGCCGGACTCGGCGAGCGCCCAGACCGCCGGCAGCCGCGTTGCTACGACCGTCCCGAGGGAGGCCCAGCGGCACAGCTCCACCTCTTCGTCGGTGAGCGGGCGGGCTCGCGTGCTCGTCCTCGATGGCAGGGCCAGGTCGAGCGTTGGATCGGTCTTTGCGAGGCGAAGACTGCGCAATACCCGGAACAGGAGCCGCAGCGCCGTCCGACGCAGGTGCGACGTCGCCGGACTCGGCCGGTGCCCGCGGCTGGTGCGAGCCTGCACGAAAGCCGTAACGACCGTGACGTCGACATCGGCGACGAGCGTTGCCCCGTGGCTCTTGAGGGCGAATCCGTCGAATCGGGACCACAGCGCGACGAACCGCTCCAGGCTCAACGGCGTCACGGCTCCAGTGGCAGCAAGATGCTCGGCTGCAACCGTCCGAGCGGCCGTCAGCGTGACCGTCGGCGCTGCGTCCGCCGCCGCACTCAAGGCGTCCGCCACGGCAAGGACGACTGGGTCGACGAAACCGCGACAACCGAAGAGCTGTCCCTGAGTTCCCTGGTGACCCCCAGCCGACGGCATTCCGATCCTCTCGCGCGACGAAGCAGATCCCTTGCTCCTTCGCCCGAGAGGCAGAGCCTCCGGACTTCCGAGACGACCTCGTCTCGGCGATGACTGTTTCCCCACGAGGGGCGGGCGCCGTCCTTCCCCGACTCACGCTCACGGCAGCGCGACTACGAGCCACCGGATAGTACCGAGTGCCACCGCGAAGATGGTGGAGCCACCGATCGGCGATGCGCCGCTGGTAGCGTGAATGCAGATGGAGACGCTGCGTCAACGGGAGATGGAGCGGGCTCTCACTCTTCGCCTTCCCGCTGACCTCTACGAGGAGCTTCGGGCGTTCGCTGAGGAGCAGGATCGGCCGATGGCCCGTGTGCTCCGTTCCGCGGTGCGGGAGTTCCTTGCCCAGCACCGGGTCAGCTAACGCCGACGCTGCAAAACGCGCGACGCACCATGTCCAGACTGCGCGTGGGGATGTGGTCGACGAGGAGGGCTTCCACGTCGACGCCCTGGTCGCCGGCGGTCGTCGGCTCACTACCCTTGACCATCGTCAGGACCCCCTACAGGTTCTGGCCGGGCCCCGGGGCGTTCCAGCGCCGCCGGGGCTATCTGTTGTCGATCGTCAACCTACTACTTGCGTTGTCGGTCGTCAATAGTAAGGTCGGCAGCGATGCACCATCTTGTAGGTGTCGCCGAGATCGCCGAGATGCTCAGCGTGTCCCGACAGCGGGTGAATAGGATCGTCCAGACAGACGCCGACTTCCCTGCTCCGGAGGCCGAGCTATCGGCAGGGCGAATCTGGCAGCGGTCCCAGGTTGAGGCGTGGGCAAGACGACACCGGCGGTGGCCACCTGAACTGACGCTGCCATGACCCCTTGGGCACTGGTCGCTTGTCTCAGCATCAGCCGAGCGCGCCGGTCCTTTCGAGCCGTCGCGCGGGTTTCATCCGCCCTGGCCATCCGGGCCGGTTCAGTTTAGCGACTGATCGCTGTATCCCCTTCGTACTTGAATCGTGGCCACACGATATCCCAGTAAACTGGCCGCGCGCCAGGGCCGACGTAACTCATCGAGAGGGCAAACGGCTCACCCGGTAAGCCCCCACCCTGTAGGCGTTGGCGCAGGTCCATCACCTGATCGTGAACCGATTCAATTAGTTGACACGGAACAGCCCGATAGCTATCCCGGTGTTCCAACAATAGGACTTCGTCCATCGCCGATAGCCCTTCGGCGGCCACCTCCTGCAGGGACGCACCCACGCTGGCAGGGCGGAAGCCTCCGTCCAGCAGCATCTGACCCACCTTGGCGGCCCGTCGCATCCAACTGCTACGGTATGCATCGCTACCTATGACGTAATGTTCTAAGCGTTGCGGTGGTATCGGACCATAACGTGACTTCGTCAACACATACCGCTCATGGGGAGAGTCGTCGCCCCGCTTTAGATCACTTGCGTCGAAACCGGGACCGACAATCTCGTGGATGATGAACTCGTCACTGGGCCAGGAGGCGGAGTTCACGCTGTACAGGTCCGAGAATGGGCTGACGGGCTCCAAGAGAAATACTACTCGACCATCACGGATATGGCCAACGACTACCCCAGGAAGCTCAGCGAGCGACACAATAGATCCACCGCGTGGGTACTTGCCCATTTCGGCGACGCGATCTGACCTCAAGAGTAGCTCGCCCGTGCCCATTGAGTCGCCGAAGTCCCGAACAGCCTGTTCCTCCTCGCGGCTCCAACCGTCCACTACAATGCCGCGCAGAGTAGGCACGCCGAACTGATGCAAGTGGAGCCAGCTACGGAGCTTGTACAGGCGTGGGCTGATGGCATCCAAGGTGCGAGTAGCGTCCGCTCTCGTCAACACTTCGTGTGCTGCCATCAGCTGCCCAGAGCCTAGGGCTCCGGAGCATGAAATCCAAGTGGTGGCTGAACTCGGCGCAATTCCTGAACCAAGTCGATGAGGTGCGGTTCCCGCTCCGCGCTGCGCCAGTCCCACGCATCCGTCCCGATCTCCGTTGCGAGCCATCGCCTAACAAGCTGCGAGGGGAGGTTGGCGACACTCGCGGCCCGAGCTGCACCAAGCCCGTCCCGAAAATACACATATGACTGTCCGGTGTCGGTGAAGTCGGCTAGCCGATCAATCCATTGCGCACCCACTCGAACCCAGTTCGCCTCGGGGAGAGGCCTGTTGCGAATCTGGACGCGAGTCGGAACTAGGTGCAGATGGGCGTGAAGTACTCCACATCCGCCAGAGGCAGATGTGGCATTAGACCCATGTTCAAATAGAACGACTGGTCCGAATTGGCTGATCATAAAGCGGCGCAGTGATTCTATGGCGCATTCGGCTTCTCGCCGGTCCTCAGCGCGTAACTGGCCGAAGGCCGTGATGTGATGCTCCGGCAGTACCAAGAGGTGACCAGGGGACAGTTGTCCAATGCTCGGAAGCACACGGCAACACGCGGCTCCACGCCACACTTCCCGGGATGCAAGCACGCCATCATACCGTGTTGAGAACGGCGTACCGTCCAGACCCGCAAATTCCCGGCAAAATCCGCAGAGAGAATCGTAAGAGTCTCTCATGCTCCGTCCGCAGCCTCTCTTTGTGCTCGAACGTCCGCCTCACTCGGGAGCCCGGAGGCATCATACGTTTCTCTCAGGTCAACAAGCGCCGATACCGCGCCGGCGTCAATGACTACACTCTTACTAAGCACTTCGGAGTAGTTGCTTTGATACTTATGGCTCAGCTCCGGCTTGACTTTTCGCATGACAGCGGAGTGGCGACTGTGGTCCATCGTGAGAATCATTCCTGGCGCCTCAAGATTAAGAGACCGAGCTTGGTAATGTGTCACGACGAGACTCGATGCTGCCCACGTAATGCCGCAGGTGGGCGTCTCGGTGTATAGGTACATGGATAGGCGCTCGCGCGCTTGCTCCGGCAGATCCTGCCTGAGGTCCCACATCCATTGGATCGAATCGACAGTGTCGCGGCGAGTCTTTCGGCCTTCCTCTTTTTCTCGTATTTCCGCAAGTTGGCCTCTCGGATCGAGCCAAAGAATTTCAACGCGGAATTGTGGCTTACTAACTAGCGCCGAACGGAAGGCGTCCGTAAATTGTTCCTTCTTGGTGGCGGTGCTGATATACCCGTGATTGGCTACTCCAAGTACTTTATAGTATTCACTCGCTCCAGCGATCAGATCCAGCCAGAAGTCTGTCGTGCAGCGCGACCTTCGGTTGGCGAACACCTCGCGAAGTCCGTTGTCGAGGAAATGGTCGAGCAGGTCATTCGGAGCGAAGGCAAGATAGGCGAATACAACTGCGGCGATCAGTGAAGTGCTAGTGCCGACTAAGATTGAGCCAGCGGAGCGTCCGACCCCGATGAAGGTACCGACGACTAGTAGGACAAGCCCGGCTACGAGGGTAAGCGCGAGGGCTTTCTGCCTAAATGCCTTCTCGTACCTCCGTAGGTTCTCGCCGAGATCAGCCACCTGTCCGAGCGCGTCAATCCTTGGACGACACTAACTCGTACGCGCGAGCATCTTTCGGTGGGCATAACCAAGAGACACGTTCAAGGACAGCACGAACCACTTCTGTGAGCTCCAGCTCTGCAGCCTCGCCCCGCGACACGAACCGCAGCTCGCTGATGTCCGTCGCCGGTCGTAGTGCGCCTCCGACGGGGGCGGCCCAGCTATAGATGATGAGACGATGTTCGTTCGGCGGCGCGATGATCTCGAACACACCGATCTGGTCACCCACCTTGACATCAAGGCCGGTCTCTTCCAGCAGTTCGCGGCGACCGGCGTCTCTAATGCTCTCGAAGGGCTCAACTTTGCCACCCGGCAGCACCCATTTGCCGCGGTTGGGGTCCTTGTTTCTGCGGCCGAGGAGCACCTGGTCTTGATCCACGACCAAGAGCGCGCTTCCGACGCGCGGGTAGTGATGGCTAGTTGCGCTGCGCTCCACAGAAACTTGGCTCAACTGCATCCTTGTGGGTACTCGACTTCCCGCGCGATCGCGCGGATAATGACACCAGTGTAACTACAAACATGAAAGGAGACGCGGATGCCTCGTGGGCGACGACCAGGACCACCGCAGTCCGTCGCGGAGCTAGATTTGCTGATGCAGCGCGGAGTTGCTGCCGACCTCGCTCACCTGGCGGTCACGGTGGGGAGCCTGCGGGTTGACCACGGCTGGACGCGCCAACAGCTCGCCGATGCTTCGCAAACCAACAACCACGTTGTCACGGGTATTGAGTCGGGAACCCGAGATCCGACCTATACGACGGTCGTGAAGCTTCTTCGGGCCTTGGGAGTTGGCGCGCTCGACCTCCGTGCTGGAGACGCACCCAGAGCGGCGTCAGAATCTCTTGATCTGGGTCCGCTCACTGATGCCGATCCTTGAGCAGGCGGTCATCGCCATCGTCCTACTCGACGTCGCGTCGGGAAATCAGGGCCTCCGGCGTTCCGGATTCCACCCAACCAGGTTCCGGCTGGCCCGGCGACGAACCACCCAAACCAGCACCTTCACGGTTTCCTACCGGCCCCCACGTCCCCCGTCCCCTTGCCAACAACGGCCCAAGGTTAGCGCTGGCGTCCGGCGGCTCGGCCTGAGCTCTTTGCGCGACTCAGTACCTCGGCGGTACCGACTTGGGACGCCGGGGGGCGATCGTTCGTCAGGAGGCGTCGCCGCCGGTTTCGGTTGCCTCGGCCCACGATTCGTTGTCGACGCCGGCGGACGAGGGGTCCTCCTGGGCACCGCCGTCCTCCCGGGTGGCGGCGTGCACGCCGTGGGACGGGTTGGTGCTCGGTTCGTTCTGATCGGCCATGGACGGGTTCTTCCCTCCCGCCGTCCTCTCGATGCGCCGGGGCTGGTTGCCGCCACCGCCGAACGGGAAACCTCCCCCCGATGACTGAGCGGCAGGTGGTGGTCGTGACCGGTGGGTCGGCCGGTGTGGGGCGGGCGACCGCGCTCGCCTTTGCCCGCCACGGCGCCGCGGTGGCCGTGCTCGCCCGGGGGGCGGACCGGCTGGAGGACGCCCGGCGGGAGGTCGAGGCCACCGGCGTGCGGGCCCTCGCCGTGCCCACCGACGTGGCCGACGCCGACGCCGTCGAGCGGGCCGCCACCATCGTCGAGGACACGCTCGGGCCGATCGACGTGTGGGTCAACAGCGCCATGGCCTCGGTGTTCTCCCCCGTCCGGGAGCTGACCGCGGACGAGGTACGGCGGGTGACCGAGGTCACCTACCTGGGCAGCGTCCACGGCATCCTCAGCGCCCTGCGCCGGATGCGACCGCGGGACGCCGGCACCATCGTCCAGGTCGGCTCCGCCCTCGCCTACCGGGCCATCCCCCTGCAGGCCTCGTACTGCGCGTCCAAGTTCGCCATCCGGGGGTTCGTCGATTCCCTGCGCACCGAGCTCCTGCACGACGGCAGCGGCGTCCGCCTCACGAGCGTCCACCTCCCGGCCCTGAACACGCCCCAGTTCGAGTGGGTCCGCACCCGCCTGCCCCGGCACCCGCAGCCGGTGCCCCCGATCTACCAGCCGGAGGTGGCGGCGCGGGCCATCGTCTGGGCGTCCGCCCACCAGCGGCGGGAGGTGTGGGTCGGCGGCCCGACGGTGGCCACGATCCTCGG
>JAWVFH010000140.1:0-19269 GCA_033856255.1 Solirubrobacterales bacterium
TCGCGCACCGCCCGCCAGATGGTGGCGGAGGAGGCCACGTCGCCGAACAGCTCGGGTTGGTCCCGCAGCGCGGCCATGTCGGTGACGCACTCGCCACCGCCGGCCAGCATCACCGCCACCTGGGCCAGCAACCGGCCCCGGTCCTGGCCCGGCGCCCGCTCGCCCGTCCAGGGCACGGCCGTCGAATAGGCCGAAGTCAGGCCGAGCCGATCGGCGAGGTTCCCCAGAAGATGCATGCCCACCAGGGAAGCGGCTTGGGTGTCGCCCTGGGTCACCACCAACGGCTGCACGGCGCGTGTAGCGTTCACCTCGGAAGTGCCCTCCTCGCTCGGGTTCTGCGTGCTTCGACACATGCAGTTTTCCCTGCTGGGAGGGCCTTTTCGCGGATCGTCAGAGGTCAGCCGACGGGGCTCGTGAACGATCACGGCTAGTGCCATGGCAGCCAATGTTTGCCTCGTTGCTGGCGTGACTCCGAGCCGGTGGTAGGCGACGCGAAGCTCTCGTGCCGACGCGGGCGGTAGGGGGGTCCTGCCGTCGGAGCGGCACGCCCTGGGTCATTGCGCCACGCGCGAGACTGGCTCGGTGGTGGTGATCGTCGGATCGCAATCCATCGACATCTCGACGGCTGTCAAGCGGGTCGTCGAGTACGTGACTAGCGACGACTATCTCTTTGGGACCTACGACGCGTACCGCACGAACAACGACCCGAATGTCCTTGCAGACGGCGATCTGCTCGCGCCACTCCTCCTCAACGTTCAGGTACGGGTCCGCTCGTACCGAAAGCTGCAGCGGTGGAAGCGACAGATCGAGCAAGCGCTCGCGCAGCTGCCGGACGTCGACCTGGGAGACGCCACGGACTCCGACATCGACAAAGTCGGGGCCTGCTTCGATGTACTCGACGGCGAACCCCACATGGGCGTCACGCTGGCGAAAGTACTTCACCGCAAACACCCGAGACTGCTTCCCCTGTACGACCGGAATGTGTACGCGTGCTATGTGCCAGAACGCCTTCCCGCTGCGACAGACAGAGCATGGAGCGACTTCATCAGACTGCTCGCCACGGAAATGCGGCGCGATCTCGCTGACCACCGAGAGGCGTGGGACGACATCTGCTCAGAGGCCAACCAGGCGCGCGATGACCCGCCGGAGCTGACCCCCCTCCGAGCGCTCGACGTGTTGGCCTGGTGGACTAACGGCGTCGGCGGTGATCCGGCCGACCCACAGCAGTTGCACCCTTCCCCCGAGTAGCTGCCCGGCAGCCGGCATTCGGTGATACCTCCCACATCAAGACTTCGCGCGTTTCTGGGACACCTCTCTGCGTCGATCGGCGCCGAGCAGATCGCCGATTATGCACTCCAAGCCGACGAATCCGAGAACAGGCGAATGCTTCACGAATGCACCTCTGGGCACGCGTAGACAGCCAAACGGAACAACATGTCCTCCGTCACCCCACAAATACAATGGTATAGGTCTACGGCGCCGACTCCTCCCGTACGCCCACGAAAGCAGCTCGAAGAGCCGCCAAGACCCCGTTTAACAACCTGTATACCGAACGCCGCGCCGACGGTTCCTCCGGGAGTCGCTGGCCTGGCATATCTCTAAATTCCACTAGCTCCTCACGGGCAACCTGCCACGCTGCAGCCATCGGAGAATCGGCAACTAGATCGAGAAAGTCAGCCGATACTTTAGCACGTTCGATTACGCCCACCGCCACGACTCTTACAGAATCGTTGAACCGCAATCGGACGCGATGACTGCTGGCATGACGTGCTGATGCGACTAACTCTGTCTCCAAGGCTTTCTGGATTGCTGGCCAGTCCCACATAGTTAGGCTAGCGGGCTCCGCGTCTGGGAAGTGCAGAGCCTGCTCGGACTCCTCATCGACTTCATCCATGGGTAATGTGGCTGGTTGGGCTCGGCGGATAAGAGTCAGACCCGCTACCCCTACGTAAAGAGATACCATTGATCGGGCATCGGGGTCCGACCAGTACGTTTGCGCGGCCCACAGACGCTCAACGGCCATGGCCGCAATGTCCTCCGCTTCGAGGCCGTACCTCGCAATCGAGTGCGCGAACTGTCGGAGCGCAGATCGTCGTGCGAATACCAGTGCCTCCTCCCACCGCTCTGGCGAGACTTGCGCTGGCTGTGCGGCGGGCCTCGACCGACGGACAACAGGTGCTGGTGCTAGTGCTAGTGCTACATCAGCCGCATGGAGGACTGCCAAACGTAGATCATAGTGCTCCATAAGGAGATTTCTCAGAAAATCGGCAGAACCAGCGGAGTCCGCTTCTCGGACGGCACCGGATGAAAGTGCGTGAGCCGCTTGGTCAACGCGCGCCAGTGAACTCGCTATCGACAGACTTGTCAGACGGGTGAGGCGTCCTATTCGGACGGCGAGTTCCGCCTCGACCTCAACGGTAGTAAACCGGGGCCGAACTGCGTCTCCCCGCTGTCCGAAGAGTCTGTCGGCTATTAGGGCCAAGCCGTCCAAGTACAGTTCGGCGGCTGACGGCCGGACAGCAAGTTCACGAATCTGATCGTTGCGCAGCGCAGGATAGCGATCCATCTCAGCAGCGGGACTTCAAGATGCTAAGTGCCTTCATGCCTGTCATTGATGGCAACCGGAGCGAAGCTAGGTCCGGATCGGCGGGATAGTCGGCAAAGAGCAGATCAAACTCATTCTCACGGAGGCTCTTTATCAGATACTCGTCCGATCCAACCCGGGCTGACCCGTAGCTACGATGCAGTCGACGCGAGCTTAGTGTACTGACATCTACTCGGTACACGATCGGGAATAGGAAGGTTTGATCAACGCGCTCGCAGACGCGCTTGAGTTCAGATGCGAGCGGTGCACCAAGGACCGCCTGCTTCGCTATAACACCATTCCTGATGTGTGTACGTTTCGCCTCAAGATATAAGTCAAATCCATCGACATCAACGAATGGCCGGTAAAGGCTACCATACATGAGATAGGGATTTGACGACGAGGGATTCAACTTCTTATACGGGTAGAACGGTGCCGCGACCCAGGTGAAGTGTCGCCGACGGTAAAAGAAGTGGTTGAAACACCACTCGAGAAACGCCTGGGTTGAGTAATAGTGGCTCAAGACTGGGCGCTGTTACCGACGTGCATAGCTCACATCGGCCGGTGTCTTGAATGTTCGCGGGAGAACACCTGTGGGGACCATCCCTAGTACATCAATAGATAGGAACGACGTCGAGGACGATTCGACTAATGGCTTGCCGACTGTACAGGCCCAGTGGCCCGCGAGCGCCTGGCCATGCTCAAGGAGGCGACCGACCTCGTGCGCCAGAGCCCACCTTTGACCCAAGGGCACCCGTGCGATCCCATGATCCTCTCTTCGGTGCTCACGTCCTGCCTCTGACTCGCTTCCCTTCGTCAAGCCAACCCCACTCGGACGCGTTCTGACCTCGGACGCGCTCGCCCACCCGCCAGTCGACCGCTGGTTCACGAGTCCGGCCCGAACGACGGATCGGCGCTACGTCAAGCCCCGCCCTACCACGATGAGGTTCTTGCGAATCTCATCGCGTAGCGCGAGTAGCTCGACTCGGCGCTCGCGAACGAACTCGCCGAAGAACCGGAGGGAGCCCCAAGCAGGGCGAACCATCACTCGATCCTCCTCCGCGTCGTAGAAGGTCTCGAAATCGCACTCCGACCGCTGCAACGCCCCCGCTGCCACCGTAACGCGACGCCTGATGACGGTGTCGACTTCGAATAGCGCGTACGTGAGTCCGCATCGCCGTAGAAACTCATGGTCCATCTCGGGCTGCACCTGGAACACGAGCCAGAAGCCGAGGTCGTCGCCGTAAACATCGCGAGCCGTATCGACGAGTCCGGATGGGGTCGTGCCGTCCCAAACCAGTTCGCCGTGCAGGCGGCTGGTAACCCCTTCCGGGACCCTCCGTGTGAACGCTCCAATCTCGACGATGGGCGCTGTGTCGTCGAATAGCGCGGGCTGACCCGCGTGGAGTGACCGAAGGAAATTCATCGGGTTGAAGATGTGGACTAAGAAGTCGTGGCTCGACAGGGAACCACCCTGCTCGTCGAGCCATCCGTTGATGGGGCCCGTCCAGGCGTCGTTGCCCGAGAGTGATCGAGCGAGATCGCGCCGGAGCATCGCCCACGCTTTCGGTTGGGACGGCGTGCCCCAGCGGCTGAAGTATGCGTCGTCGTCACCCCGCCCGCCGCCGAGCGCGTCGAGTAGGCGCTCGTCGGTATGTACCTCGGGGTTTGCGAAGTCGCCGAAGCGATGGATTCGGGCGACCTGCCAGCCCTCGTGCGTAGTCATCGTGCGGAACTTGCTCGGATAGCCAAGCTCGATCTCGTCGCAGGTCGGTGGAGTCCGGAGCGCCTCTATGGCCCGCTGCTCCCAGACCGCACCCTTCGGAACCCATTCCTCGTCCTCGGACACCTCCTCAGACAGCGCATCAAGTTCACGGGTGCGGGGGTCAAGTGCATCAACCGTTCCGAGTGCGACGTAGAGCGTGAACGGCATCCCTGGGAATGAGGGAGGCTGGTCGAGGTCCACTGCCACGAAGTGGTCGCACCCGAGACTGCGAAGTCGCTCTGTGATCACGGGTAGCGCCTCCGTGCGGTTCGCCCGGTCGTAGAAGCAGAACAACCTGGCCACTTCTTTTAGCTCGATGAGGCGTGGGGCGTCCGGCAAGGAAACGGGGGCTGCGTTCAGCGCGTCACCGGCGATGGAGAGCTCGACGCCCTGGCTGTCGTACGGCGTCGAACGTACGAAGCTCGCGAACGGCCGTCGAAGCTCGCGCCAGTCGGTCGAGACGAGCAGGCACCGGAGGTCGGCGGGCCCGATGCCAAGCTGGTGCTGGATGAGTTCCGTGTACTTGTGAAGTTCGTGGAGGGCCTCTCGGCTCGTCCGGTCTGAACGCTTGATTTCTACGACGACAAGCCGACCGAACCGGTCCCGACAAAGGATGTCGACGTAACCCCTCGACCCTTCACTGTTGGGCAAATGGTATTCCACGTCCACGAGCTTGAGGCCCGACTCAAGAATCGACAGATCAGCAGCGAGCGTGTCCCGGATGCGTGACTCGGTCCACCCCATGGACTCAATTGTGGCCTGGATCCACAGCGAGACACCCCCGTGGGTGTCACCCTCCGCTGTGACGACAGGGAGCCATGCTCTCGGTCGTCACAGCTAGGCGATGTCTCTCGCGGCCCGATTGCTCATCCGCGTTGGTTCTCATGGCCGCCACCGTTCAGGCCCTGTTGGCCCTTCACATGGTGACGGCCGTGTTGCTCGCGGACCCGCCGGCGCTGCGCGCGCCAACGCGACCAGATCGACGGTGATGGTTGCTGTTCCGACGCGACAGATCGCACACGCCGGTGCGTCGGCCACGCCCTCGGCGAGCTGTTGGAGCGGGGCGGGACCTCGAACGTGTCGCAGAACACGCGGCCAGACCGTTCCGGTGCGGGTAGAACCCGTGCTGGTTGCCAAGAACACGACAACGACACGCCGGGCGGGTTTACCGGCCGCACATCCGGCATTGAGCGTGGGTGGACTTGAATTGGTGATCGTGATATTGGGCGTCCTTACCGGTCCGGGCTGGGGTCGCCGACACCAACCAAGGCCCCGCCTCTGGCTGCCTCCGTGGGCGTCACTTAGCTTGCGTTCGGGTACGGAATCCTCGTGTTTATAAGGTCGGTGATCTGGCGGTCCGCGTCGCGGGGGTGGGGGAACTAATGCCGAGGGGCTCGCTTGAGCCGACGCTTTTCACGGAGCCGATGTACACGATAGTTCAACCAGGATCGAAGGCGTCCCCACTCGTCGGGAACGTGGATCAAATATGGCTTAAGGGTTGACGGAACGGGAACAGATCGTAGACTCAGCTTCTCGCGACCCGTACCCGTCCGCACGAAACCCTTGAGCCACACCACCTGGTGTTCTTGAGCATCACCTCGGAGCTCGGAGAGAGGAACGTGCCAGCTATTTTCGTGGAGCGGTTCAAGCCGGAGAGGGAGAGACGGAGGAGAGGCTCCGATGGGTCCAGTGGTCGGCGTGGCATAGCGAACTGTTCGACCATGTCGGAACCCCCAGCCGGTGATCTGCGCGGCCGTGCGGCCGAGATTCCGAACAGTCAGCTGAATCGTCTCGCGCGCTGGCTTCGCGAAGTCCTCAATGATCACCGCCGATCCGACCGTCACGCGGACTCTCGCTCCCGACCACCGCCATGCCATGACTTGCCAGCTCAAGGAAACCACGGCGAAGAGAAGGCCCACGAGTGCGACGATTAGGGTTCCACTAATAGCCAACATTACCTTGTCAGTATACCAAGTTGCCTCCGAGCGAAGCTGCTCCTGGGCCGACACTCTCCACCGCGGCAAAAAGTTTTAGCGAACGAACGGTTAGTATTGACCGTGCAAAATCCGCTTGAAGTTTAAAGAATCTTACCGCCATTTCCCCCCGCCGCGACGACTCGTGATCGGTCGAAAGCAGGTGGCCCGACTATGCCTACACATTTCCACAGGAGACGACGGCATCCCAGCGAGCGGTGGGGTCGACGGGACGTAGCCGCAGTAACGCGCGAACCAATGCAGACGGGCCCGCCCGGTATTGCCCACAACGCTTGCGGCTCGCAGCCATCCGGAAGGTGCCGTGCTGCGCCACCCAAGTGCGGTTCGTAAAGCCCCAGGCGCTCATGCCCGCCGTTCTCGTACGGACCGGGTCTTCGGCGACAGCTGAGTCCCCGGCATTATGCGCTCTGCGCATCCATAAGGTCTTCTCGTGATTATGGGCGATCCGTTCAAGGTGGCTTCGCCGACTCCGCTGGGGGACGAGGGCCTCGTCAGACCCCTGACGATGAGTCGGTCGAGGTTGCCTGGCTTCGCCTGCGCTCACTCCGCTGAATCCTCATCGTGACAAGCTGGCGGAGCCCGTCGAAGCCAGCTCCCTCGTGCGGGAGAACATGTTCCGGCGTAGTTCGGTAGTTCGAGCCGCTCACGCGTAGACATGACTACGAGGGTAGTGGGTGGGTCCTCGCCAGCGGCAGAGTGTGGACATGGTGTCAGCGAACCCGGATGGTGACAGTGCCGGGACCGCGCTTCATCGGGCTGTCTCTGATGGGTGGACACCAACCCCTCGTGGAAGAGAGCGGATACGCACAGAGGGCGGGGATGGTGATCAACTCCGCGAATCAAGGTGTCGGTTTCGTGACCTTCACCGAGTAGAGGTTGTCGCGACCCCGCCGTAATTAGGCTTCGTGCTGAAGCCCCGAGCGCTCAACGCCCCGATGGTAACGGCTGGAACGTTGGTAGGGGCTGACGAGCCGTGTCTAACAAATATGGCTCAAGAGCAATCTGATTATCATCAATTTCGCACGCACAGATGACCTGAAAGTGGCATGACTTATCGTTCGCCTTGCCCTGGATGAACTTGAGCGTACGCGCATTGCACAGGAGTTGGAGTCCAGCCCGAGTCCCCCAGCCGAATATTCCGCACACAACGATGATGTCCTTATCGCTTTGATACGGGTTGCTACACCGAGTGATGATTGCATAGTCCTTTACAACCTTTTCGGGAGCACCGAACTCGCAGTCGAATCGTCGACCCCCGCGATCCACGATGACGTGTTGTGTCGCCGGGTCCCCATTTGCGTCGTCGTCGCTAGGCCCGGTGGGGAACCCATAGATTAAACCCGGCTGACGAAGCACCTCACGAGTGATAGGATTGGGGATTGGACCTCCAACCGCGATTATGTTCTTCCGCTTACTGGTTTCGGACACGGCCTCCGCGGGTTCGGCGATGATGTGACTTCCAAGACCCGCCAGCGTTCCGATGAGTTGTATGACACCCATGTAGTCCTGAACTTGCGTACCTCGAATCACGGGATCTACGTCCTGGAACGGAGGCACCACTATCACCGCCTCCTTCAAAAAGGGCTTAAAGAATGCTCGCACGTGACTGTCAACGCCAAGATAGCGCCGGGCCCGGTAAAATGCATGAGGCAGTAAACTCTCCACACCCCGACCCGCCGCTATTAGGAGCTTCGATATAACCTCCGCTTCCAAACCCGGCGCCGTCATAGTTGCTTCTCACGGCAATTTCGCCTGTCATTGACTAACCGTGTGTGACCATTCTTTCGGGTTTCGACGCACTCAGAGCCTTTAGTCATAACACAGCTCACTCGTCACTTCGTCGATGTTGCGGACTATGCGATGGCGCTCAGTTGAATCACTAGCGTCGGAATGCCTCGCAACGAGAACGTTTGGCATTCCAACCTGCTCAGCAGCGCTTAACTCAGACAGAGGATCATCTCCAACGACGAGGAATTGCTCGGGTGGCATGTCCCACTTAGCGGATAAGGCTCTCAAGTGGGCCGCCTGTCCAGGACGGTTCGGCCCGTCATCAAGGGCGTCGATGTACACCTCGTGAAAGTACGCCGTCAAGTTGTGCGCTCGAATCTTCTGCGTCTGCAACTTTCGAAAACCGCGTGTCATTAGGCCAAAACGTAGCACAGGCTGTCTATCGCGTAGTCGTAGGATGTCGGCAAGGGCACGGACTGCATCGTCGAATAGGCTAGGAATAGCATCGTCCGGCAGCGTTAGCTCGCGATAGGCACGAAAGGCGGCAGCAAACTCTTCTTCCGTGAGCTCTAGACGGATCTTTACTAGGTCAAGGGGAAGCTTATATAGCGCCTCACACAACTGCGCAACCCAACCAGGTGACGCATACGGGCGGAAGGCCGTCACGGAGTCGATGATCGGTTGAATCACCCTCACTGGGATATCGCGGCTACGGAGGAGCGTGTTGTCGAGGTCGAGAATTAGTGCAGAAGGAGCTGCAGGAGTGCGGGGGGGTCCCCCAACCACGGGCTAGACTCCTGAGCTAGGGGACGCGCCCGAACCGGCGGCGGCGGCCAAGGCGCTCCCAGGCGTTCTGTCGCCGCTTGCCGGTGCTCGACCGTGGCGCAGCCGGACGCAGGTATCGCGGGATCTGCAGTTGCCGTCACCGCCGATCACCACTAGGCCACCCTTTCTTTGTTTGAAGGCTCGACTGGGATGTCGGTCAGAGCGTCCGAACGGTTACGAATCGGGAAGTCGTTCACACCGACGGCGACAGGAAAGGGGGTCCCACTCGCCAATCCTTGCCTGGTTCCCGTGCTGGTGACGCGCGCCTGCCGGCCCCGCTGATCCGTTCCGCCTGCATACCTGGCCCACCGCTCCTCCCTGTCCCTGCAGTCGCCAACACCGACGATAGCCGGGGGCTCTGTGCGCCGGCAGTGTCCTGCGGGATGGCGAACAGCTGCTGACATGCGCTCCCCGAGTGGCGCTCGGCCCCTGGTTCGGTCCTCGAGTCCTGGCCCGCTCTGCACGGTCGCTCCGAAGTGCCGATGTTGGATGGTCGCTCGCCCCTGCTCTCGGGGTCGGATCCATCCGGCATCGCTCGAAAGACATTGGGTTCGTCGAGGCCGATGGTGGCCAGAAGTGGACGTCTTGGGCGGTGGTCCGGGTCGATGGCTGTCGAGACACCCCGCGCACCGAACGACGGTTCAGGACGCGAGGTCGGCCGACGCGCACTGTCCCAGAACGCGCGGGTCCGACGCTGTCGAGGAGCATCCCCCGAGGTGCCGATTCGTCGCGGGATGGTGGCGCGCCCCCGAATGTCGCCCCAGACCTTCTGCCCGGCGATCTCTACCGGTGGAGGTTGAGCCCCGGAGCTTCCTTGAAGACGGCGTCGGCGGTGAGGAGAGGCGCGCCGATATGGATCGCAGACGCCGCGATCCAGAGGTCGTTGGCATGGACCGGTTCATGCAGCGCATGTCCGGCCTGTCGGCAGGCGTGGCGAAGCTCGGCGACGGCCGTCAGCAAAGCGTCACTGACGGGCACGACCGTGGTCGCGGCGATCGACTGCTCCAACCGCTGGCGGCGTTGATCTCCCCAACCGGCGACGAGCGCGCCGTAGCGGAGCTCGGCAACGGTGCCGGCGGCGAGGAAGATCTGGTGGCCGGCCATGAGACCGACCTGGGTCTCGACGCGGGCGCGGCGGCGTCGGCTGATGGACGCGCTGAAGACGCCGGTGTCGACGAGGATCCTCACGACTCGAGCGCTGCGGCGAACGCGTCGTCTTCGGCCTCGGAGAGGTCCTCGATCAGCAGGGAGTCGATCGAGTCGAGCACCGGTGCCTCGTCGAGCTGATCGTCGGTCAGATCGGCGGGCAGCAACGAGGTCCCGTGCGAGGCCTCGCCCGAGGGGTGAACGGCGTCACTCACGGACACAAGCGTATGCCCCCAGGCGTCGGTCAGCCTCCCGCGACAAAGGCGACGACGACATAGGCGGCGTGGCGGTCGAAGTTCTGGCGACGCCGGAGCTGGTGGGCAGGGCAGGATCGCCCGAACGCCAGCTGCCTCGCGCGCCTCGGCAGCTCTCGCTCCAGCGCGCTGCCTGCCGCGAGCGCGACCGATCGACGCTGAGGGGCGCTGTTCTGGCGCGACAGATCGCTCGGAAGCCAACGGCCCGTACTCGAGTTCGCCGGATGGCGGCCTACCGTGCGGACCATGCACGAACACGGCGAGCAGCGGTTCGGCGCGGCGGCGCAGGCCGCCGAGTGGGACGGGAGGTATAGCGAGCGCGACGGAGCGATGTGGAGCGGGCGACCGAACGGGCGGCTCGTCGCCGAGGTCGCCAACCTCACCGCGGGTCGAGCGCTCGACATCGGCTGTGGCGAGGGCGCCGACGCGATCTGGCTCGCTCGGCGTGGCTGGATCGTCACGGCAATCGACATCTCCGATCTGGCCGTCGGCCGGGCGCGGGAGGCTGCCGAGCGCACCGGCGCCGCAATCGAGTGGGTCTGCGGGGACGCCTTGCAAACACCGTTCCCGGCCCGGTCGTTCGATCTCGTGTCGATTCAGTACCCGGCACTGCCCAAGGCCGCCGGCGAGGCCGCCGTGCGGACATTGCTCGACACGGTGCGCCCTGGTGGGTTGCTGCTCGCCGTCTACCACGACCTCGACGACGAGCACCGCGAGCACATGAAGTCGAAGGGCGTCGACCCGGCGGACTACGTCGGTGCCGATGACCTCGCCCGGCTGCTCGGCGACAAGTTCACGGTCGAGCTGCACGCGATCGAGCCGCGGATCGACCCGCCACCCGGCGCCCCGCACATCGCCGACGTCGTCCTGCGCGCCCGGCGTTGCTGACCACGCGGCCGGGAGTATGGGGTGGCGGCTTGTGAGCTCTACCGACTCGTCGAGGCGGCGAACTGGCCGCCTAACAAGGTGCGCCGCGACCTGCGGTTGCGGGCGGAAGACGTGGATTCCTACAGGGCGAGCAGCTCGACCCGCTAAGCGCCACAGCAGCGCTTCACGCCGACGCTTGCTGGCCATTCGTGACCGCCAGAATCCGCTGTGCACCGGCCGAATCTTTTCGAGCTGAGGACTGGCTGAGGACTGGAGGGGTCCGCTAGGGTGCATAAGTGCAGGTCAGAGCCCATTAGGAGTTGTGTCCCGCCTACAGGCCGGCTCACCATTCACCCTCAGTGCCAGTGACCCTTACTCACGCCGTGACCGTTTTAGTCCTCGGTTGCTGAGGACTTTCTGAGGGCGAGCACTGATCGAGGACTGCTCTCCAACCCGGCGCTCGGGCGGGGATTCCTCGGCTCGAAAGAGAACGGCCATTTCCTCGATGGTCCCGACGCCGATGAGTTCGGGCCCGCGTAGGCGTCTGATTGGTATGGAATTCGAGCGCGTCACCGCGTCCACGACGATCGAGGCCGCCCCGCAGGCGGTGTTCGCAGTGCTGGCCGACCCGTCCGCCCACGCCGACATCGACGGCACCGGCTGGGTGCGCGAGTCCCTGGACGGCGATCGCATCACTGCTGCCGGCGAGGTGTTCCGGATGGCGATGTACCACCCGAACCATCCGGACGAGGACTACAAGATCGCCAACCTGGTTGAGGTGTTCGACGAGCCGCGGGCCATCGCGTGGAAGCCCGGGACGGAGTCGCCCGAGACCGGCGAGCTCAGCTTCGGCGGCTGGATCTGGCGCTACGACCTCGAGGCGGCCGGCCCGTCGCGGACCAGGGTGACGCTGACGTACGACTGGTCGGCGGTCGGGCCGGAGGTGCGCGAGTACCTCCGTTTTCCGGCGTTCGGGCCGGACCACCTCGACAACTCGCTGCAGCACCTGGCAGACCTCGTCGCCTCCAGGTAGGTGTGGCGGTGACTCCCGGCCCTCACTCCCGCGCCGACTCGAGGGCGCGGCTGACGCGCGGACCCATGTGGAACAGCGCTCGCTCGATGTGATCCGACCAACAGGTCAGCTCGGCCACGGCGACAGAGCGCCGCGGCCCGGGACAGGCAGGCCCCCTCGGTCGGCATGCACGAGGAGTGGCCAGCAGACGAGCGCCGGCGCCTGCGAATGCCTCTTGTGACTTCGACCGGGTCTCGGCGGTGTAGACGATATGGCCTGGGTCACGGGCGAGGTCGAGCGACTTGAAGTTCAAGGGCGAGGCACCGACAACGGGTGGTGAAGGCGCTTGGATTCGGTCCGGTGGAGCTTCCGGACAGCCCGACTCCTGATCGGGGCCGACGTATTCCGGCCTCAGGCCGCGACGACGCCCCCCGACAGTTCTGGACGTCCGACGGGGGAACCGTCGTGTATCCACCGGGCGAGGCAATCGCGTGAGAGGAGCTGGTCGGCCACCAGGAACGCGGACCCCAGCAGTCCGGCGCCGTCCCCCAGAGGCGAGGTCTTGATCCGGAGGTCACGCGACCCTAGGGCCAGGGAGCGGCTGTAGACCGTCCGCCGCAGCTCGCCGAGGAAGACGCCTTCGCCCGCGCTCACTTGCCCGCCCATCACGATGAGCGAGGGGTTGTAGAAGTTCACCAGCGTGGCCAGGACCCGCCCGACCAGCCGGCCGGACCGGGTCACCAGCGCCAGGCTGGCGGGGTCGCCGGCGTGCGCGGCGGTGGTGACGTCGCGAGCGGTGATGTGGCCGGTCCTGGACAGGACGTCGGCCAGTGCTGCGCTGCGCCCCGACTGCGCCGCCGCCAACCCGTCACGGCTGAGCGCGTATCCGCCGGCCAGCGCCTCCAGGCAGCCCGTGTTCCCGCAGCGGCACAGGACGCTGTCGTCATCCTGCACCGACACGTGTCCGATGTCGCCGGCGGCGCCCTGGGCGCCTCGGTGCAGCCGCCCGGCGGAGATGAGCCCGGCGCCGATGCCGGTGCCCACCTTGACGTAGATGAGGTCCTGCTCACCGCGGGCGATACCGGCGCGGAGCTCTCCCAGGGCCATGACGTTGACGTCGTTGTCGACCCACGCCGGCACCTGGTAGCGGGCCGAGAGCCGATCCCGGACCGGGTACCCGTCCCAGCCCGGCATGATCGGCGGCGCGATCGGCCGTCCCTTCGAGAACTCCACGGGCCCGGGCAGCCCGGCGCCGACGCCCCACAGGGGTTGCCCGACCGGCGTGTGGGCCAGCAGTTCGTCGAAGATCTGCTCGAGACGGGCCAGCGTTGGCTCGGGACCGAGTGCGACATCGCATGCCTCGGTGTGCTGGGCCAGCAGCGAACCGTCGAGATCGCTGAGACCCGCCTGCAGCTCGCTGGCGCCCATCTCGGCGACGAGCAGGCAGCCCGCCTCGGAGCGAAGCCGCAGTTCACGTGACGGACGCCCTCCCGTGGAGGGTGCCAGGCGCCCTTCGTCGAGCAGCCCGAGGTCGATGAGCTGCGCCACCCGCTGGCTGACGACGTTCCGCCCCAACCCGAGGCACCTCACGAGGTCAGGGCGGGTTCGCAAGCCGCTCCCACGCACGGCGTCAAGGACGGCGGCGAGGGAATCGACCTGATCGGGCCCTAGCCCCTCCGCGCTGCCGTTCGAGCCCACTCCGACCTCCATCCGTCACAGGGCCAACAGGGTCACCTTAACCCGAGGCTGTGCGAAAGTCGCAACATCAACTTCTCAGAGACAGCGGGTCGGTTCACGTCCGCGCCATCTTTTCGTAACTTGGGGTTGACTTCTGCATGCGGGGTGCAATACTCAGGCGATGGTCCGCATGGCACAGGACGAAGGTGGCTCGAACGGAGCGGCCAGCCCGGTGGTCCCCGCCACGAGCGGTATGGACGGGCTCCAGACACCGCAGACGCAGCGGTCCGTGCGGGCGGCAATCGTCGGGACCGGCTCTATCGCCGGCGTGCATGCGCACGCGGTCCGGGCTGCGGGCGGCGAGGTCGTCGCCGTGCTCGGGAGCGGTCCGGACGCGACGGCGGGCGGCGTGAGGGCACTGGGCGCCGGGCGAGGCGCCGCTGGCCTCGCCGAACTGTTGGCCGCACCGGACGTCGACGTGGTGCACATCTGCACTCCGAACTGGACCCACACGGAAATGGCAACCGCAGCGCTCGCCGCAGGCAAGCACGTGATCTGCGAGAAGCCGCTGGCAACCTCCGTCACGGACGCCCGGCGCCTGACCGACCTCGCCGATGGCGCCGGCCGCGTGGCCAGTGTCCCGTTCGTGTACCGCTTCTACGCCTCGGTCCGCGAGGCGAGGAGCCGGATTGCCAGCGACCTCGGTAGCCCGCTCTGGCTGTTGCACGGCACGTACCTGCAGGACTGGTTGTCCGCGGCCGACGCCACGAACTGGCGGATGGATCCTGCGCTGGGCGGTGCCTCGCGTGCGTTCGGCGACATCGGCGTGCACTGGTGTGACCTGATGGAGTTCACCACCGGGCACCGGATCGTCCGGCTGGCGGCCCGCATGGGCAGCGCCTACGCCCGGCGGACCGGCGGTCACGGCTCGGCCGAGCCGAACACCGAGGACGGCGCCGTGGTCGTGTTCGAGACCGATCGGGGAGCCGTGGGCTCCGTCGTGGTGTCGCAGGTGACCCCCGGCCGCAAGAACCGGCTGTGGTTCTCCTTCGACGGTCCCGACGCTTCCTATTCCTTCGACCAGGAGGTACCGGAGACCCTCTGGATCGGAGGC
The DNA here is from genome assembly GCA_033856255.1 of Solirubrobacterales bacterium. Lineage (GTDB taxonomy): Bacteria > Actinomycetota > Thermoleophilia > Solirubrobacterales > 70-9 > WHSW01. Next base: position 14,967 of record JAWVFH010000140.1, read on the forward strand.
CGGGACCAGAACGTCGAGCTGATGCGCGGCATGGAGTCCTCCGGACGGCCAGCGGCGTCGTACTCGCGGCTGCCGGCCGGCCACCCCCAGGGCTACCAGGACGCGTTCAACGCCTATGTCGATGACGTCTATGCGGCAGTGGGGGGCGACGCTCGGGACGGGCTGCCCACCTTCGCCGACGGGCTGCGCGCCGCGATTCTGACCCAGGCCGTCGTGGATGCGGCCACATCACAGACGTGGGTGGAGGTGTCGCAATGACCAGCGCCGACGTGACCGCCGAAGTGGCCCCCGACGCACCGGTTCTGCTGCAGCTCAAGGGCATCGTCAAGACCTTCCCCGGCGTGCGCGCCCTCGACGGCGTGGAACTGGAGGTCGTGGCCGGGGAGGTCCACTGCCTGCTCGGACAGAACGGCGCCGGCAAGTCCACCCTGATCAAGGTGCTCGCCGGTGTGCATCGTCCGGACTCCGGCTCGTTGCTGTGGCACGGCGCGGAGACCTCCTTCAGCGGGCCGCAAGCGGCCACCAAGGCGGGCATCGCCACGATCTACCAGGAGCTCGACCTCGTCGACGACCTGACGGTCGCCGAGAACATCTTCCTCGGCCACGAGCAGTCCGCCGGCGGTTTCATCCGCCGAGGCCGGATGCGGGCCGAGGCGACCGCAGTTCTCGACCGGCTGGGACACGGCGACATCCCGGTCAACCGCAAGGTGGGGCGACTGCCGGCCGCGGCCAAGCAGATCGTGAGCATGGGCCGGGCCCTGTCCCACGACGCCCAGCTGCTCGTCATGGACGAGCCCAGCGCGGTGCTGGCCCATGACGAAGTGGCGAACCTGTTCCGGGTCATCCGGGAGCTGACGTCGCGCGGTATCGCCGTCATCTACATCTCGCATCGGCTGGAGGAGATCCGCGAGATCGGGGATCGGGTCACCGTGCTGAAGGACGGGCGGACATCGGCGGTCAATCTGCCGGCCCGTACGACCAAGACCGATGACCTGGTCACCCGCATGACCGGACGGAAGATCGAATACCTCTTCCCGGAGCGCAACGGTCACGCCGAGCGCGTGGAGGAGCGACCCGCCCCGGCGCTGCTGGAGGTCGTGGGCCTGACGCGACCGGGGGAGTTCGCCGACGTGTCCCTGTCCGTGCGCGCCGGCGAGATCGTCGGGATCGCGGGGCTGGTCGGGTCGGGCCGCTCCGAGCTGCTGGAAACCATCTACGGTGCGCGCAAGTCGTTCAGCGGCGAGGTCCGCCTGGACGGTCGCAGGCTGGCGCCAGGTCGAGTTTCGAGCGCGGTGCGGGCCGGGCTCGGCCTCGCTCCGGAGGAGCGCAAGAGCCAGGCCCTCATCCTCGACGACCGGATCTACCGCAACGTGACCCTGGCCACGTTCTCCCAGTACGCATCGGTCGGCTTCACCCGCGCCTCCTCCGAGCGCGGCGCGGCGACCGCGATCGCCGACGCGCTGTCACTTCAGCCCCGCAACGTCGCCCGGGCGGTGAAGACCCTTTCCGGTGGCAACCAGCAGAAGGTCGTCCTCGGGCGATGGCTGGTGGACCCGACGAGGCCGACCGCGCAAACCTCCGAACGACGGCTGCGGTCCTCGGGCACCCGGCTCCTGCTGCTCGACGAGCCGACCCGCGGGGTCGACGTCGGTGCGAGAGCCGACCTGTACCGCGTCATCCGCCGCCTGGCGGACGACGGCATGGGCGTGCTCATGGTGTCGAGCGAGGTGCCCGAGGTGCTCGGCCTGGCCGACCGCCTGCTGGTCATGCGCGAGGGCCGCATCGTGCGCGAGGCGCCGGCAGGCGAACTGGATGAGGAATCCGTGCTTGATCTCGTCATGGCGGGATCGCTACTGGAGGTGGAGAGCCCGTGAGTGCACGAGCCAAGTTGCGTACCACGCCGCCGGCGGCGGATCCGCACGCCCCGCCCGGGGCGCCGGCGTCGACCGGGTTCTCGATCGGTCGCTGGTTCCGCGGCGACGCCGGCGAGCCGTTGCGCCGCAACCTCGGTCTGGTCGCCGTCCTGGTCATCCTCTACGCGATCGGGGTGTGGAGCCGGCCGGACATCTTCCGGAACATCCACCGCCTCTGGAGCAACGAGCTCACCGTGCTCACGCTGGCCGCGAGCATCGGCGTCATCGCCATCGGGATGACCTTCGTCATCATCAGCGGTGGGATCGACCTGTCGGTCGGCGCCCTGCTGGCCGTGGCCAGCGTCTGGTCCACGACGCTGGCGACTCAGTCCTACGGCGCATGGACGATGGTCTTCGTCGCTCTGCTCGTGGCCACGCTCGCCGGGGTCATCAACGGCCTGCTCATCGCCTATGGCCGGATGGCGCCCTTCATCGCCACCCTGGCCATGATGGTCGCCGCCCGGGGCCTGGCCCAGAAGATATCGGGCAAGTCGACGCAGGTCGTCAGCGAACGCGGCATCACCGACATCGCCCAGAACAAGCTCCTCGGCATTCCCTGGTTGGTGATCATCTTCGGCGTCGTCGCCGCGATGGCGTGGGTCCTGCTCAACCGGACCACGTTCGGGCGGCGCACCGCGGCCATCGGCGGCAACACCGAAGCCGCCCGCCTGGCGGGCATCAACGTCCGTCGCACCCAGGTGCTCATCTACGCCTTGTCCGGCTTGTGTTGCGGGATCGCCGCCGTGATGGTGACCGCCCAGGCCAACTCCGGATCCTCCGACCACGGCAACCTGTACGAGCTGCAGGCCATCGCCGCCGTCATCATCGGCGGCACGGCGCTGGCCGGCGGCCGGGGCACCATCGTCGGCTCGGTGTTGGGCGTGCTCGTCTTCACCCAGATCACGAACCTGTTCATCGTGAACAACCTGGCGATCGAGTACCAGCTCATCGCCCAAGGCGTGATCATCGTCGCCGCCGTTCTGGTCCAGCAGTTCCGGGTCGACTCGCTACGCCGGCGCCCGCCGCCGCCGCCCGCCGTCATACCAGCAATGTCAGCACCCATAGCGAACCATGGAGGTTGAAATGAACCACCGCATGCCCAGGAAGGGCGGCGGCGCGCGCCGTCGCCCGTTCACCAGCGTCGTCGCTCTCGGAGCGGTCGGCGTGATCTTGCTCAGCAGCTGCACGTCGAACAAGGCGAAGCAGCCCGCCGCCAGCACCGGGTCCACCGTGGCCGGCACCGCCGGCGGTTCCTCGGCGCCCGGCAAGCATGTGAGGATCGTGTTCTCCGGCCCGGTGGCCGACCACGGCTTCCTTGCTGCGATCAACCGCTTCGCCAAGGAGCAGGCGGCGAAGTACCCGGACGTCACCTTCACCGCTCTCGAGGCCGCCGCTGACGCCCCCTCCCAGATCGCCGCGGTCCAGACCGCCATCGCCGACAAGCCCGACGCGCTGATCATCTTCCCCCAGGACGGTGACCAGCTCACCGGAGTGGGCAAGGAGGCCACCGCCGCCGGCATCCCGGTGATCAACCTCGACCGCAAGTTCAACGACCAGAGCGCCTACCGGATGTTCCTGGCCGGCGACAACTACAAGGTGGGATACAACGCCGGTACGTACATCGGGAAGAAGCTGAAGGGCAAGGCCGGTGCCGTCATCGGCGAGATCACCGGCATCCCGACCCTGGCCCTGACCCGCGAACGGTCGCAGGGGTTCAAGGATGCGCTGGCCATCTACGGGCTCAAGGTCTCGCATCAGGTCAACGCCACGTTCACCGTTCAGTCGGGACAGCAGGCCATGGCGAACCTGCTGGCCGCTGCGCCGCATCTGGACGCTGTGTTCAACCACGACGACGACCAGAACATCGGCTCGGAGGCAGCCGCCGCGCAGGCGAATCGCAAGGACTTCTTCATCGTCGGCAATGCGGCTTCGAACACGATGCTCAAGCACATCAAGGCCGGCGATGCCCGGATCGAGGCCGACGTCACCTTCACGCCCGCCATTTCGGCCACTGCGGTGTCGATGGCCCGGCTGATCGCGCAGGGACGGTCCATGGAGGACCTGGCCGGCCTGCCGATGCCGAGCAACATGCTCATCGACTCCGAGCTCGTCACCAAGGACAACGTGGCCCAGTACGAGAAGTTCGGCTGGGACTGATCCGCCCGGGAGCGTCGTAGTCAGGGGCCGTGCCGGCGATCGGCACGGCCCCTGACCTGTCATCGGGTCAGAGGGCCTCCTCCGCCTTGAGCTCCGGCTTGCGGCCGGTGACGAGGAGGAAGACCAGGATCGCTGCGCCGACCGCCAGCCAGACGAAGCCCAGCCGTTGAGCAGCCACCTGAGCGTTGATGATCACGTAGAGGAGGATGGCGAAACCGATCACCGGAACGGCT
>JAWVFH010000141.1:0-3139 GCA_033856255.1 Solirubrobacterales bacterium
AAGACACCTATTTACAAGCCCGTGCCGGAGGGAGTAGATCTGACCGGCAGAACGCTGTTGGCGATAGCGCAGCGGGTTCCCAGCGGCAGTTGGCGCACGCGCGCCCGAAAGAGGGGGTACACATTGGCAGCAGCATCCGCCGAACCGGTCATTCACATCCTGTGGATCAATTCCGGTCTTAGCTGCGACGGAGACTCCGTAGCCCTCACCAGTGCCACGCAGCCGAGCATCGAAGAGATCGCCCTGCAGGCACTTCCCGGCCTTCCGAAGATCGCAGTCCACTGGCCGTTGATCGACTTCGAGTGCGGTCCGGTCGGCGGCGCTGACGACTTCATCGAGTGGTTCTTCCGCGCCGAGCGTGGCGAGCTTGAGCCCTTCGTGCTGGTCGTCGAGGGTTCGATCCCGAACGAGGCGATCAAGTCCGAGGGTTACTGGTGCGGGTTCGGCAACAACCCCGCCACCGACCAGCCCATGACCACCAGCGACTGGCTCGACCGTCTGGCGCCCGTGTGCACCGGCATCCTCGCCGTCGGCACCTGCGCCACCTACGGCGGCCTCCACGCCATGTCGGGCAACCCGACCGGCGCCATGGGCGTCGCCGACTACCTCGGCTGGGGCTGGCGTTCGAAGGCGGGCCTGCCCGTCGTCAACGTTCCCGGCTGCCCGATCCACCCGGACAACCTGTCCGAGACGATCCTGTACCTGCTCTACATGGCCACCGGCCAGGCTCCCCTCATCCCGCTCGACGACGCGCTGCGTCCCGCGTGGCTGTTCGGCAACACCGTCCACCAGGGCTGTGACCGGGCCGGCTACTACGAGCAGGGCGACTTCGCCACCGAGTACGGCTCCCCGAAGTGCATCGTGAAGCTCGGATGCTGGGGCCCCGTCGTCAAGTGCAACGTCCCCAAGCGGGGCTGGACCAACGGCGTGGGCGGTTGCCCGAACGTCGGCGGTATCTGCATCGGCTGCACCATGCCTGGCTTCCCCGACAAGTTCATGCCCTTCATGGACGAGCCCCCGGGCGGCAAGGTTTCCACTGCGGCTTCCGGCCTCTACGGCTCGGTCATCCGTGGCCTGCGTGAGGTCACCGGCAAGACCGTGGACAAGGAGCCGAAGTGGCGGGCCAAGGGCACCAAGCTCCTCACCGGCTACACGCCCAACTGGCGGTAGTCGTCACCCCCATCGACGTCAACAACACTTCGCAAGAGAGAGGAAACACATATGGCAGCTAGGGCAAGGACCAGAGGTGGAAGCGACCTCGTAGAGATGGCGTGGGACCCGGTTACCCGAATCGTGGGCAGCCTGGGCATCTACACCAAGATCGACTTCGCTCAGGGCAAGGTCGTGGAGTGTCACAGCACCTCCTCGATCTTCCGGGGCTACTCGATCTTCATGAAGGGCAAGGACCCGCGTGACGCGCACTTCATCACGAGCCGCATCTGCGGTATCTGTGGTGACAACCACTGCGTGTGCTCGTGCTACTGCCAGCAGATGGCCTACGACGTGCAGCCGCCGCACCTGGGCGAGTGGATCCTGAACCTCGGCGAGGCAGCCGAGTACATGTTCGACCACAACATCTTCCAGGAGAACCTGGTCGGGGTCGACTTCTGCGAGAGGATGTTCGCCGAGACGAACCCCGGCGTCCTCGACCTCGCGAACGACACCGAGGCACCCGGTGCCGCCGAGCATGGCTACGCCACCATCGGTGACATCATGCGGTCCCTCAACCCGTTCTCGGGTGACCTCTACCGTGAGGCGCTGCAGGTCAGCCGCTACACGCGTGAGATGTTCTGCCTCATGGAGGGTCGCCACGTGCACCCGTCCACCCTGTACCCGGGTGGTATGGGCACCACGGCTTCCATCCAGCTCATCACGGACTACATGGCCCGCCTGATGCGCTACTGCGAGTTCATGAAGAAGATCGTCCCGATCCACGACGACCTGTTCGACTTCGTGTACGAGGCAATGCCTGGCTACGAAGCTGTCGGCCAGCGCCGGATCCTCACCATCTGCTGGGGCGCCTTCCAGGACCCCGAGGTGTGCAACTTCCGCTACCGCGACATGACCGAGTGGGGACGTGCGATGTTCGTCACCCCCGGCATCACGGTGGACGGCAAGCTCGTCACCAACGACCTGGTCGACATCAACCTCGGCCTCCGCATCCTTCTCGGCCACTCGTACTACGAGAGCTGGGAAGGCCAGGAGATGTTCGTCGACCGTGACCCCCTGGGGAACGCTGTCGACCGCAACCACCCCTGGAACCAGCACACGATCCCGCAGCCCCAGAAGAGGAACTTCGACGGCAAGTACAGCTGGGTCATGGCACCCCGTTGGTACGACGGCCGCGACCACCTCGCCACCGACACCGGTGGTGGCCCCCTGGCCCGTATGTTCGCCATCGCCCTCTCGGGCCTGGTCGACATCGGCTGGATCAAGGCAACTGGCAACAGCGTGATCATCAACCTTCCGAAGACGGCCCTGAAGCCTGAGGCCACCTTCGAGTGGAAGGTGCCGAAGTGGTCCAACTGCATCGAGCGTCACCGGGCCCGTACCTACTTCCAGGCCTACGCGGCTGCGTGCGGTATGTACTTCGTCGAGAAGGCTCTCGAGGAAGTCCGCGCCGGCCACACCAAGACCTGGGAGCCGTTCACGGTCCCCGATGAGGCCATCGGTTGCGGTTTCACCGAGGCTGTCCGTGGCGTTCTCTCCCACCACATGGTCATCCGTGGTGGCAAGATCGCCAACTACCACCCGTACCCCCCGACGCCGTGGAACGCCAACCCGCGTGACATCTACGGCACTCCCGGGCCCTACGAGGACGCGGTGCAGAACACGCCGATCTTCGAAGAGAACACCCGTGAGAACTTCAAGGGCATCGACATCATGCGTGCCGTGCGTAGCTTCGACCCCTGCCTGCCCTGTGGTGTGCACATGTACCTGGGCAAGGGCAAGATGGTCAAGAAGCTGCACTCGCCCACCATGGTCAACAGCGGGGAGTAGTCATCAGCGAGAACCTTCGTGCGGTCGGTGACCGCATTGAGTACTTGGTCAGCGAGCTCAGGTCGTCGGCACAGCCGGCGACCTGGGCTCTGGCCGAGGAAGCTCTAGGCTTGGTAGCACAGCTCTACGGCGGTGCTCT
>JAWVFH010000142.1:0-2573 GCA_033856255.1 Solirubrobacterales bacterium
CATCGTCTTCGCAGTGGTGGACTTCGACGGCGGCGGTCGATTTCCCATCGAGCTCACCGACGTGCGCGAGACCGACGTGGGCATCGGCACGCGCGTGGAGATGACGTTCCGCAAGCTGTTCACGGCGGACGGCATCCACAACTACTTCTGGAAGGCACGGCCCGTAGGGGAGGCGCACTGATGGGCTCGCACGGCATCCGCGACCGCGTCGCCATCGTCGGCATGGGGTGCACGCCGTTCGGCGAGCACTGGGACAAGAGCGCCGACGCGCTGATCGTGCAGGCCGCGAGCGAAGCGCTCGACTCGGCCGGCATCGACAAGCACGCCGTCGACGCGTTCTGGTTGGGCACGGCCCAGACGGGCATGAGCGGCATCACCCTGGCCCGCCCCTTGCAGGTCGAGGGCAAGCCCGTCACCCGCGTCGAGAACTACTGCGCGAGCGGGTCCGAGGCGCTGCGGCAAGCGGCCTATGCAGTGGCGTCGGGCGCCTACGACATCGCCATGGCCCTCGGTGTGGAGAAGGTGAAGGACAGCGGGTACCAGGGACTCAACGCCAACAACCCGCCGAGCGACGGCACCGGCCGCACCCTCACCGCCGCCGCCATGTTCAGCATGGTCGCCCCCGCCTACGCGAAGCGCTACGGCGTGGGCGAGACCGAGATGCGCGAGGTGCTGGCCCGCATCGCGGCCAAGAACCATCGCAACGGCGCCCACAACCCGCGCGCCCAGTTCCGCAAGGAAGTGAGCACCGAGACCATCTGCGCCGCCCCTACCGTCGCGGGCGGACTCGGCGTGTTCGACTGCGCGGGCGTGGCCGACGGTGCGGCCGCCGCCATCGTGGTCCGGGCCGAGGACGCGCATCGGTACGTGAGCGATCCCCTGCTCATCAAGGCCCTGTCGTTCGTCGCCGGCACCGGCAGCGGGCTCACCGACCCGAGCTACGACTACACGACGTTCCCGGAGGTGGTCGCGACCGCACGGGACGCGTACCAGCAGGCCGGCATCGAGGACCCGAGGTCCCTGCTGGCCATGGCGGAGGTGCACGACTGCTTCACGCCCACCGAGCTCGTCCTGATGGAGGACCTCGGGTTCGCGGAGCGGGGCACGGCTTGGAAGGAGGTCATGGCCGGCACGTACGACATCGACGGCGATCTCCCGGTCAATCCCGACGGTGGCCTCAAGAGCTTCGGGCATCCCGTCGGCGCCACCGGCCTGCGCATGCTGTTCGAGCCGTGGCTGCAGCTGCGGGGGCAGGCGCCGGACGACCGTCGCATCCCCGCCACGGGCCGCAAGCTGGCGCTGACGCACAACCTCGGCGGCTACCCCGGCGAGATGGTGTCCTTCGTCTCGGTGGTCGGCGTCTCCTAGATGGGTCAACCCTTGGACGGCGTCCGCATCCTCGCCGCCGAGCAGATGCAGGCCCTCCCCTACGCCACCCAGCTGCTCGCGCGCCTCGGCGCCGACGTGGTGAAGGTCGAGCCGTTGGCCGGCGAGTCGGGCCGCGGTTCGCAGCCGGCCATGATCGATGCCGACGGGCGGTCGGCGGGCGCGACGTTCCTGCGCAACAACCTCGACAAGCGCAGCGTCGCCCTCGATCTGCGCAGTCCCGCGGGGCGCGACCTGTTCCTGCGGCTGGCGCCCAAGTTCGACGTGGTGGCCGAGAACTTCAAGGCGGGGGCCATGGACCGGCTGGGGCTGGGCTACGACGCAGTGGCCGCCGCTCACCCCTCGGTGATCTACGTGTCGGTGAGCGGGTTCGGCAATCGGGGCGACTCGCCGTACCGGGACTGGCCTGCGTATTCGGCCATCGTCGAGGCCATGTCGGGGATCTACCAGTTCACCCGCCGCCCGGACGATGCTCCCCGCGCCAACCCCGTCGGTGCCCTGGGCGACATCAGCTCGGGCCTGTACGCCGTCATCGGCATCCTCGCCGCCCTGCGCCACCGCGACCGCACGGGCGAGGGGCAGCACGTCGACATCGCCATGTACGACGCGACCGTCGCCATGACCGACATCGTGGTCGGCCTCGGGTCGATGGGGATGGAGCGGCTGGCGTATCCCGCCCCGATGATCCTCGAGACGTTCCGCGCCAGCGACGGCTGGTTCGTCATGCAGCTCGTGCGCGAGCACCAGTTCGAACGGTTGGCGCGCGTCCTCGGACGGGCCGAATGGATCGACGACCCTCGCCTGGCCACGCGCGCGGGATGGGGCGAGCACCTCGAGAGCGTGCTGCGGCCCGGCATCGAGGAGTGGGCGTCGGCCCACACCATGCGCGAGGCGGCCGCGCTGCTCACGGCCGAGGGCGTGGCGGCCGGTCCGTGCTTCGAGTCCCACGACGTGATGACCGAGCGCCACCTCACCGGCCGCGACATGCTCATCGCCCTCGAACGCTCCGACGGCGTCGAGCGGCCGGTGATCGTCCCCGGCAACCCCGTGAAGCTCTCGGCCGTCGCCGAGACGAAGCCGCAGCCGCCGCCGACCCTCGGGCAGCACACCGGCAGCGTCCTCCTGAAGGAGCTCGGCCTCTCCGAGGCCGACATCGAGGCCTTGGCCGCCGACGGCGTCATCCACCT
>JAWVFH010000143.1:0-3413 GCA_033856255.1 Solirubrobacterales bacterium
CGCAGGCACCGGCGCCGGGGCTCGCGACGTGCTCGAGCTCGTCGAGTTCGGCGTCGGTCATCTTGCCGGAGGCGTGCTTGCCGATGGCCTCGAAGACGTCCTGGATCGTGACGTCCCGGCCCTTGTAGCGGCCGGGCGCGATCGAGCCGCCGTAGAGCATGACGCCGGGCACGTTGAGGCGGGCGAGGGCCATGACCGTGCCGGGGATCGTCTTGTCGCAGCCGCTGATCGCGACGAGGCCGTCGAAGAGATGGCCGAGCGCGACGAGCTCGATCGAGTCGGCGATGACCTCGCGGCTGACGAGGCTCGTCTTCATGCCGCTCGTGCCCATCGTGATGCCGTCGGAGATCGCGATCGTGTTGAGCTCCATCGGCGTGCCGCCGGCGGCGCGGATGCCGTCCTTGACCTTGGCGGCCCGCGCGCGCAGGTGGAAGTTGCAGGGCATCGTCTCGATCCAGGTCGAGGCGACGCCGATGATCGGCTTCTTCAGCGCCTCCTCGTCGAAGCCGATGCCGTAGAGGTAGGCGCGGGCGGCCGCGCGCTCGGGCCCCTCGGTGAGGGCGCGGCTGCGGTGCTTGGGATCGAACCTGGCTTCGGTGGTCGTCACGGAGCGGGAACACTACCCGCGCCGCTGCGCTGGTCGCGGAGGCGCTCCTGCTCCCACTGGCCGAGGCGCCAGAGGTCGCGGCGGACCTGCTTGGGGTCGACCTGGCGGCCGGGGAGGTGCATGTTCGCCTCGGCGATCAGCCGCCCCTCGTCGCCCTTGAGCGCCATCCACTTCGCCAGCACGTCGTCGGAGTCGGGCAGCCGCGGCGACCCGTACGGCCCGGTGTCGTCGGGGAACTCGACGCAGTACTCGTTGAGCAGGCGGCTGGTCTGCGGCAGGTAGGCCACGATCGGCTTGTGCGGGTAGACGAGGTAGGCGTAGGGGACGCCGCCGAGGTCGCGGCTCGGGTGCGTGGCCGCCGGCCCGGATGCCTGGCCGCCCCACACGCGCAGGAAGCCGAGGTCGCGGTACATCGCCCACTCCTCCTCGTTGACGCAGGAGCGCAGCAGCTCGCGGGCGCGCTGCTCGGCGCGGCGCTCGCGGCCCGGGTCATAGGCGCCGTGCGCGCGGCCGCGGCGCGCCTCCTTGCGGGCGCGACGCGCACCGAGGCGGCGGTCCAGCCACGGCGTCGAGATCTCCCACAGCAGCGCGAGCACGACGATCGCGGTGGCGCACAGCGCAACGGTCAACGCCCCCGCCCTCCCCCGCCTACCTGGCGCCGCCGGCGGCGCGCGGGAAGAAGATCACCCGGTCGGTATCCCGCGGGATATCTTCGAACGCGCGCACCATCTCCGCCTCACGCCGGCCGGTCTCGGTGACGGTCGGCACCGCGGCCCACATCCCGTCGTCGAGCTGGCGGCGGAACATCTCGACGAGGCGCTCCTCGTCCTCAGAGACCTCGACGTCGCCCTCGGCGATCAGCTGCTCGCCATGGCCCGGACGCATGCGGAGGAACTTCATAAGCCGATTATGCCAGAGGCGCCGCGGTCCGCCGCGGCTCCGGCGCGCCAAGACCGGCGCGCTGTCGGAGGCCGAACACATCCACCGGGCCGGGCCCGGCGCCGAGCTCGCGCAGCCCGTCGCGCACCGCCTCCGAGGCGATCGTGCGAGCGGCCCGGGCGGCCTCGAGCGCGGTATGACCGAGCGCGAGATGAGCGGCGAGCGCACTCGAGTGGGTGCAGCCCGATCCGTGGGCCGCGCCGTCGGGGTAGCGCGGGCCGCTGATCTGCTCGAGCGTGTCGCCGTCGAAGAAGACGTCCACGACCTCGTTGCGGTGACCGCCGGTGACGACGACGGCTCCTGGGCCGAGGCGGTGCAGCGTGCGGGCGAGGCTCTCGGCCTGCTCATCCTCGGTTCCCGCCAGCACGCGCGCCTCGGGAAGGTTCGGGGTGATGACGGTCGCGAGCGGCAGCAGTTGCTCGACGAGCGCCGCGCGGGCCGCGTCGTCGAGCAGCACGGCGCCGGACTCCGCCACCATCACGGGGTCGATCACGACCGGCGTACCGGGCTCGAGGAGTCCAAGCGCCTCTTTGACGGCGCCGACGCTCTCCGCCGTCCCGAGCATCCCGATCTTGACCGCATCGACACCGATGTCCTCGGTCACCGCCCGCACCTGGGCAACGATCGTCTCGCCTGGCACCAGCTCGACCGCCTGCACCCCGACCGTGTTCTGCGCCGTGATCGCGGTGATCGCCGTCATCCCGTGCACCCCACAGCGCGCGAACGCCTTCAGGTCGGCCTGAATCCCTGCCCCGCCGCCGGAGTCCGAACCGGCGATCGAGAGAACTGCGGGAATGCGCTGGGCGCTCACCGGCGCAGCCTACGGAACGCGTCTGCAGTTGTACGTCCTATGGATGCACAACTGCAGACTCGTGCTCGGCACCATGGCTCAAACGCTCAAGAGCGTGCGCGAGTAGATGCCGACCGTCGAGCAGGTGACGTAGCCTAGTTGCTCGAGGCGGGCGAGGGCCGCGGCGGCGTCCTCCGCATCGGCGTCAGAGGTCAGCGGTCGGCCCAACAGCACGCCGGCCTCGTAGCGGTTCGGCGTGAGCACCTCCGCCTGGGGGACGAGGAGATCCCGTAACGCGGCCGTGCCGTCGTCGTCGATGAGACGGCCGCCGAGCGTGGCGCTCATCTCGGGATCGACCACCAGATGCGGGAGCCGGGCGGCGGCTGCCCGCTCGGCGACGGCGCCGGTCGTGGGCGCGTCGCCCAGCATCCCGACCTTCACCGCCGCCAGCGGCAGGCTGCTCAGCACTGCTTCCAACTGCGCGACCACCGTGTCGAGCGGGGTGATGTGGACGTGAGACACGCCCTGGCCCCCCTGAGCGGTGAGCGCGGTCACCACCGCGGCCGCGTGCACGCCGAGCGCCGCGAACGTCGAGACGTCCGCGAGGATCCCGGCGCCGCCGCCCGGATCGACGCCGGCGATCGCCAGTGCCACCGGCGGGCTGCTGCCGCCCGTTCCGTGGTCGGTCACGGTGCCACTTCGCTCTGCGCGCGCTCGAGCGCGTCGAGGAACGCGCTCGTGGCCGCTCCCGGGTCGAGGGCGCCCATGACCGCACCCAGCACCGCGACGCCCCAGGCGCCGGCGGCGAGGCAGGGGCCGACTCCGGCGGTCGTCACGCCGCCGAGCGCCAGCACCGGAGGTCGTCCGGGGCGGCGCGCCAACCGGGGCAGCGGCGCCGCGGCGGCTGCGGGCGTGTAGCCCGGTTTGGAAACGGAGGCGAACACGGGCGAGAGCGTCGCGTAGGACGCCCCCTCACGCCCGGCCCGGTCGAGCTCGTCGTCGGTGTGGCAGGACCGGCCGACCAGCCTCGACGCGGCCGGGAACGGCGGATCCGAAGCTGCGAGGTGTACGCCGTCG
>JAWVFH010000144.1:0-5559 GCA_033856255.1 Solirubrobacterales bacterium
CGCAGCCACCGCATGCCCGCGGGCTCGCCGTGCACCCGTGGGCCCAGCTCGTGCAGGGCGAGCCCGAACACGACGCGGGCGCGCTCGCGCCCGCGGGGCAGCTGTGGTCGACGCTGGAGGATCTCGGACGACTCGCCGCGTTCCTGCTCGGTGACACCGGCGGCGTCCTGTCCGCCGACACGCTGGAGGAGATGCGAGCGCCCGCGCTGGTCGACGACCACGGCGACGCGCTCGAGTCCTCGTACGGCCTCGGTCTGCAAGTCGCCCACGTGGACGGGCATCGGCTGACCGGGCACTACGGCGCCATGCCCGGCTTCGTCGCCGCGGTGTTCGTGGACGGCGACGCCCGCCTGGGCGTGGTGACGGCCGCCAACACCACGTACGGGGGCGACCGCGAGCTCGTCTCGGCCCTGCTGGGCATCGTCCGCGACGCCGAGCCGCCGGTGCCGGACGAGTGGCGGCCGGCGCCGCTGCCCGAGGGGATCCGGCTCGAGCTGCTCGGAACGTGGTGCTGGGGACCGAACCCCTACGTGCTCAAAGCGCGCCAGGACGGCCTGCTGGAGCTCGAGGGACGCGGCGACCGCTCGCGCTTCCGCTGCACGCAGGACGCTTGGATCGGCCTCGACGGCTACTTCGCCGGCGAGCGACTGCGGCTCGACCCGGCGGGCCGCTTTCTCGAACTCGCCACGTTCATCTTCACGCGCGCGCCCTACGGCGAGGGCCCGATTCCCGGCGGCGTGGATCCAGAGGGCTGGACTCCGTCCTGAACCACCTCGGGCACGTGCGCCCGCGGCGGCTCGCGCCAGGCGAAGTGACAGGCCGCCCAGCGGCCCTCGGCGCCCGAGGTCAGCGCCGGATCGTCCTCGTGGCACAGCGGCTCCTGCGCCAGCGGGCAGCGCGGGTGGAAGCGACAGCCGCCGGGCAGGTCGATCGGGCTCGGCGGATCGCCGACCACGCTGACCGCGGCCGATGCCCGCCCCGGCACGAGCCGCGGCACGGCGAGCAGCAGCCCCTGCGTGTAGGGATGGCGGGCGTCCGCGAACAGCTCGCCCACCGGCGCCACCTCGACGATCCGGCCGAGGTACATCACGGCCACGCGGTCGCAGACGTGCCGCACCACAGCCATGTTGTGGGCGATCAGCAGCACGGTGAGCGACAGCTCTGCCTTCAGGTCCTCGAGCAGGTTGAGGACGGTGGCCTGCACGGAGACGTCGAGCGCCGACACCGGCTCGTCCGCCACCAGCACCTCGGGCTCGAGCGCCAGCGCGCGGGCGATGCTCACGCGCTGACGCTGCCCCCCGGAGAACTGGCGCGGGTGCGCGTCCAGCGCGCGCACGCCCAGCCCGACCAGCTCCACGAGCTCGCGGCAGCGATCCTCGATGCGCTGGCGCGGCACGAGCTTGTGCACGCGCAGCAGCTCGGCCAGCGTCTGCCGGACGGTCATGCGCGGGTTCAGCGACGAATACGGGTCCTGGAAGACCATCTGAATCCGCCGCCGCTGGGCCCTCGTGCGGTCCGCGCTCAGTGGCTCGCCCGCGAAGCTGACGATGCCCTCGGTCGGCTGCTCCAGGCCCACCAGGCAACGCCCGAGCGTCGACTTGCCGCAGCCCGACTCCCCCACCAACCCGAGTGTCTCGCCGCGGGCGATCGACAGGTCGACGCCGTCCACCGCGCGCAGCACCTCGTGCCGGCGCAGCCGGTAGTGCATCGAGAGGCCGCGGACCTCGAGCAGCGGCTGATGATCATTCACTGGCGATCACGGGCTCGCGGGCGACGTCGGCTTCACAAGCCTCGGGATGGATGCAGGCGGTGGCGCGCTCCGGGCTGAGCGCCCGCAGCGGGAACTCGCCGGCCTTGCAGTCCTCCTGGGCGAACGGGCAGCGGGGGTGAAACGGGCAGCCGCCGGGTGGCGAGGCGAGGTCAGGCGGCGCGCCCGGGATCGCGGCCAGCCGGTCGCGCACCAGGTCGTAGTCGGGGACCGAGCGGAGCAGGCTGAGCGTGTAGGGGTGGCGCGGGTTGCGGAACACCGACTCCACCAGGCCGGTCTCCACCACCATCCCGCCGTACATCACCACGAGGCGCCGGCAGGTCTGGGCGATCACCGCGAGGTCGTGGGAGACGAAGACGATCGCCACGCCGAGCCGCTCGCGCAGCGAGTCCAGCAGCTTGAGGATCTGGTCCTGGATCGTCACGTCCAGCGCCGTGGTCGGCTCGTCGCACAGGATCACCCGTGGGTCGCCCGAGAGCGCGATGGCGATCATCACGCGCTGGCGCAGGCCGCCGGACAGCTCGTGCGGGTAGGCGCGCACGCGTCGCGCGGGATCGGGGATGCCCACGAGCCGCATCAGCTCGATCGCGCGCTCGTGCGCCTGCGCGCGCGAGCGGCCGAGCCGCAGCCGCGGGATCTCGGCGATCTGATCGCCGACGCGCATGACAGGGTTCAGCGCGGTCATCGGCTCCTGGAAGATCATCGAGATCGAGCGCCCGCGGAGCTCGCGCCGGCGGCGCTCGCCGATCGCGTTGAGGTCCTCGCCGTCGAGGCGGATGCTGCCGCCGGTGACCGAGCCGACGCGCGGCAGCAGCCCGACGATCGCTCGCAGCGCCAGCGTCTTGCCCGACCCGGACTCCCCGACCAGTCCGAGCGCCTCGCCGGGGAGCACGTCGAACGACGCCCCGCGCACCGGGTACACGGTGCCGCGGCCGAGTGAGAGCTCGACCTGCAGGTCGCGGACCTCGAGCACCGGCGCCGTCATTCCGGGCGCAGCAAGTCGGCGAGGCCGTCCGCAAGCAGCGCGAGCCCGAGCGCGGTGATCACCACCGCGATGCCGGGATAGGTCGCGAGCTCCCAGCGCGTGGTCAGGAACGATTGGCCCTCGTAGATCATGCGGCCCCAGTCCGGCGCGGGCGGCGGGACGCCGAGCCCGAAATAGCCGAGCGTGACGATGAACAGGATGCTGAGCACGATGTCCGAGCACGCGAACACGATCGCCTGCGTGATCACGTTCGGGAGCAGGTGGCGGCCGAGGATGCGCGGCGTGGAGAGCCCGCCGGCGCGTGCCGCGAGCACCCATTCGCGCCGCTTCGCGCTGACCACCTCGGCGCGGATGATCCGCGTGTAGGAGACCCAGCCGACGATCGTGATCGCGATGTAGATGTTGCGCGTGCCCTGGCCGAGCACGAACACCAGGGCAATGACCAGCACGAGGACGGGAAACGCCACGACCACGTTGACGAGCCAGTTCACGCCCGTGTCCAGCTTGCCGCCGAAGTAGCCCGCGAGCAGCCCGAGCACCGTCCCGATGATGAAGGGCAGCAGCACGGCGACGAAGGCGACGCGCAGGTCCGTGCGCGCGCCGTAGAGGATCCGCGACCACACGTCGCGGCCGTTCTGGTCGGTGCCGAGCAGGTGCCCGTGTCCCGGCCCCTGCAGCGTGTTCAGGAGGTCCTGGTACGTCGGGTCGTACTTGGTGATCAGCGGCGCGCAGATCGCCATCGCCACGATCGTGCCGAGGATCGCCGCGCCGGCGACGAAGCTGGGGGTGCGGAACCAGCGGCGGGAGAAGCCGCGCCGGTGCTCGATCAGGGTGGCCTCGGTGAACGCCTCGGCGACGAGTGCCATCAGTCGAACCTCACGCGCGGGTCGAGCAGCGCCTGCACGACGTCAGTGGCCAGGTAGATCAGCACCACGAGCACGGCGAACGCCAGCGTGACGGCCTGCACCACCGGGAAGTCGCGCTGGAAGACCGAGTTGATCATCAGCTGCCCGACGCCGCCGAGGTTGAACACCTGCTCGACGACCACGGTCGTGCCGACGAGAAAAGCGAGGTTGACGCCGAGCACGGAGACCGTCGAGATGACCGCGTTGCGCAGCCCATGTCCGAGCAGGACGCGGCGCTCCGGGAGCCCCTTCGACCGCGCCGTGGTGATGTAGTCGGACTCGAGCACCTCCAGCAGCGACGCGCGCAGGCTGCGGATGAGGATCGGCGCGATTGAGAGCGCGATCGTCAGCGACGGCAGGATCAGGTGGTGGAGGTGGTCGAGGAAGCCGCCCGTCCCGTACTCGCCGACCGGGAACACCTGGCCGAGGTGCAGCCCGAACACCAGCAGCAGCATGATCCCCACCCAGAACTGCGGGAACCCGAGCCCGACGAGCGGCACCGCACGCACGAGGTGATCCGGCAGCCGCTCGCGCCGCGTGGCCGCGAGCACGGCCAGCGGGACGGCGATCAGCATCGACATCAGCCCGCTGAGCGCGATCAGGAACAACGTCACGGGCAACTTCTGCATCACCAGCCCACCCGCGCCGACGTCGTAGAACAGCGACTGTCCGAGATCACCGTGCAGGAGCCGCCCCAGGAAGCTCGCGAACTGCGCGGGCAGCGACCGGTCGAGCCCCCACTCGTGGGTGAGCAGCGCCACCCGCTCCGGCGTCGCCTTGTTGCCCAGGATCGTCACCGCCGGGTTGCCCGGGATCAGGTGCACGAGCATGAACACGAGGACCGAGATCCCCAGCAGGATCGGCAGGAGCGCCAGCAGGCGCCGGCCGACGTATGCCCACAGTCCCATCAGCCGAGCCAGACGTCCTCGAGGTGGTAGTTGCCGAGCGGGTAGACCACGAAGCCGTTGACGTTCGACCGGTACGCGTAGCGGAACGGCGAGTAGTACAGGAACGCCATGAACGCGTCGTCGGCGGCGATCTTCTGGATCTGCGAGTAGAGCTCCTGGCGCTTGGCCGGGTCCTCGACCTTCTGGGCCTGATGCGAGAGCTCGACCGCCTGGGGGTTCGTCCAGTCGGTGAAGAAGGAATGCGCACCGCCGGTCTTGCTGTCGACTCCGAACGTCACGAGCTCGTCCGGGTCGGCGATGTCCATCGTCCAGTAGGAGAAGCCAAGACCCTGGTACTTCATCGCCTGGATGTCGGCGAACGCCGTGCTCTGGTCCTCGGTCTTGAACGTGATCGTGATCCCCAGGGGCTTGAGCACCTGCTGCAGGATCTGGCCGATCTGGTTCTGCACCTGCTCGCCGGAGCCGAGCAGCAGCTCGACCTTGAAGCCGTTCGGATAGGCGGACTGCTGGAGCTCCGCCTTCGCCTTGGCCATGTCGTACTGGATGCCGGGCGAGTTCTTGTCGTAGAACGGCACCTGCGGCGGGAGCAGCGAGTTCGCCGGCTCCCCGTGCCCGAACAGCACCGCCTTGACGATCGCCTGGCGGTCGATCGCGTAGGAGATCGCGCGCCGCACGTGCACGTCGGCGAGCGGCTTGTAGTTGTGGTTCATCACCAGGTAGTCCGTGCGCGTCGACGGGAACAGCGTCATCTTCACGTCAGGCGTGTTCTCGAGCTTGTCGATCGAGTTGAACGGCGGGAATTCGTTGACCTGAATCTGGTTGCCGCGCAGCTGCAGCTCGCGTGTGTTGTCGTCGGTCACGAAGGTCCAGGTGACCTTGTCCAGGTAGGGCTTGCCCGCCTGCCAGTAGTTCGGGTTGCGCTTGAACGTCACCGACTTGCCGACGACCCGGGAGTCCCACATGAACGGGCCGGTGCCGACCGGCTGCTGGTAG
>JAWVFH010000145.1:0-5312 GCA_033856255.1 Solirubrobacterales bacterium
GACGCCCAGCTCACCGACATCGCCAAGCAGAAGATGCCCGACCTCAACGCCAACGACCTCGAGGCGGCCCGCCTGCAGGTGGCGGGGACGGCCCGGTCGATGGGGATCACGGTGTCGCGATGACCCATACCAAGAAGGACTCCAAGAAGTACACCGACGCTGTCCGCCGGTTCGACAAGCAGCGCCTGCACGCCCCCGGCGAGGCCGTCGACCTGGTCAAGAACCTCGCCTTCGCCAAGTTCGACGAGACCGTCGAGCTGGCGGTGAAGCTGGGCGTCGACCCCCGCAAGGCCGACCAGATCGTCCGGGGCACGGTGGGGCTTCCCGCCGGCACCGGCAAGGAGGTCAGGGTGGCGGTGTTCGCCACCGGCCCCGCGGCCGACGAGGCCCGGGAAGCGGGCGCCGACGTGATCGGCTCCGACGACCTCGTGGCCCGGGTCCAGGGCGGCTTCCTCGACTTCGACGTGGCCATCGCCACCCCCGACCTCATGGGGCAGGTGGGCAAGCTGGGCCGAGTCCTCGGTCCCCGCGGGCTGATGCCGAACCCCAAGACGGGCACCGTCACGACCGACGTGGGCCGGGCGGTGCGGGAGTTCAAGGGCGGCCGGGTGGAGTACCGCACCGACCGCTACGGCAACATCCACGTGCCCATCGGCAAGGTCAGCTTCGACCGCAAGGCCCTGCTCACCAACCTGCGGGCGGTCGTCGAGGAGCTCAACCGGGCCAAGCCGGCGTCGTCCAAGGGCAGGTACATGCGGGGCATCACGGTGTCGTCCACCATCGGCCCGGGCGTGAAGCTCGACACGGCCAACCCCGCCCGAGCCGTCGAAGAAGAACTCGCGGCCGCCACCTAGAGGCGCCGTCGGGACCTCGACCCCTCGAAATCCCTCAACCTTCACCCTCGGGTGCAGGGTTGAGGGTTTTTTCGTTCTCACCCGGTCGGATGCTTGGACCGGGCGGGCTCGGCGGCTAGTCTCCCCCGCAAGTCTGGGACGAGCGCGGCGGTTGTGGCGCTCACCCCGCGTCAAAAGACTCTCCACAAATTTCGCCGGCGGGGCCATGCACGACTGAGCCGGAGGACGAAAATGGGCGAGGGAACAGGTCGGCGACGGGACGCCAAGCGCCCCTTGGCGGTCATGGGGGCGATGCTGGCCAGCCTCCTGGTCTTCCTGGGAGCGGGCCCGGCCACGGCCCAGCAGGATGCGTCGACCGCCGACAACACCGCCGCGCCGGCGCCCGCCGACTCCGGTGTGCTCGCGCCCGGGGAGGCGCCGGCACCGGCCAACGCTCCCTCCGCGGAGGCTTCAGGGCCCGCCGAGTCGGCAGGGTCAGGCCGAGCATCCGACCGGGGCCGGTCGATCAGCGACTCCAACTCGGGCGCCAGTTCGGGCGTGCACGCCGAGGCCGGCACCAGCGGCGACGCCCTCAACCTCACCGACCTGACGGTGGACGGCGGCGAGGGCGGCGACGGGGGCGCGGCCGTCGCCGGCTCCATCGGCGGCTCGGTCGTCAACGCCGGGATCCCCGGCGTCGTCGGGACGGGCGGCGACCCCGTGTTCGGCGCCGGCCCCTCGGTGGCCATCGCCGACGCTTCCGGCGGTGACGGTGGGGCGGCCCTGGTCACTCTCTCGCCTTCGGCCCGTTCGGGCGACTCCGGCGCCGCCACCGGCCAGTCCTCCGCCACCAACACCGGTGACACCGGCAACGCCAGCTCCTCGGCGATAGCCACCCCGGTCAGCAGCTCGGGCGCCACCGGGTCGACGGGGGGATCCGGTTCCAGCGGCTCGGCCACGCCCAACCCCTTCGCTCCCAACACCGGCCTGCTGGCCATCACGCCGGTCACCAGCGACGCCGGCACCTCCTCCACCACGCAGTCCTCGGGCGGCAACCCCCTCGGCGGGCGGGGCGTCGCCTCCGGTTCGTCCTCGCCCGTCAGGTCCGCCGACTCGGGTGGCACCGGCGCGTCGGGCGAGGTGTCGTCGGTAGGTTTCGCCAGCAGCTCCGCCAACTCGGGCGCGTCCAGCTCGTCCTCCGTCCTGTCGGGTACCACGGGCGACGCCGGCAACGACACCGACGTGGTCGCCATCGGCGGCGAGGGCGGCGACGGCGGGTTCGCCCTCCCGGTCGCCTTCGGGGGAAGCGCGACAAACGTCATCCTCGGCGGGCTCGGTGCCGCAGGCGGGGCGGGCGGGGCCGACGTGGGCGGCGCCGGCGGCGCGGGCGGGGCGGGAGCTCCGCTTGTCGGTGGCGCCGGCGGCGCGGGCGGCGCCGGTGGAGCAGGCGGGGCCGGCGGCGCGGGTGTCCCGCCCGCGGCCGGTGGCGCGGGTGGAGCGGGTGGCGCCGGCGGCGCCGGTGGCGCCGGTGGCGCTGGACTCGGCGCGGGTGGTGGCGCAGGGGGCGCTGGGGCCCCTGCGCTCGGTGGAGCGGGGGCGGCGGGCGGAACTGGTGGCGCGGCGGCGGGCAGCCCGACTGCGGTCGGCGGCACGGCCGTCGCCGTGGGCACCGCCACCGGCGGTGCGGGGGGCGGGGCGACCGTCATCTTCGGCAGCCCCACCGCGCTGTCCGGCAGCTCGGGGGCGGCGGTGGCCCAGAGCAGCAGCACCAACACGGGCGACACCGGCGACGCCTCGTCGTCGGCTCTCGCCAGCCCGAGCGCGGTGTCCGGGGACACGGGTGACTCCGGCGACACCAGCGACGTCTCGTCCAACCCGACTGCGGTCAACACCGGCCTCCTGGGCGCGGCCATCGCGGTGGGTGGCGACGTCGAGTCCGGCGACTCCGGCGACACCGGGTCCACGGGCGACGCCACTGCGGTCGGCTCCGCCACCAGCTACGCCAACAGCGGCGCCGACAGCGTCGTCGACGCCTCGTCCGGCGACACGGGTGACGCCTGGAACGACGTCGACGCGGTGGTCGTGGCCGGCGAGGGTGGCGACGGCGGGCTGGTGATCCCGATCGCCGCCGGCGGCGACGCGCTGAACCTCCTGGCCGGCGGTGCCGGTGGCACGGGCGGCGGGGGCGGCGCGGCCACGGGCGGTGCGGGCGGCGTCGGTGGGGCCGGCGGAGCGGGTACCGGCGGCGCGGGCGGGGCCGGTGGGGGCGGCGGTGCCGGTGGGGCGGGCGGTGGCTCGGCCGCGGTCACCGTCGTGGTCGGTGACCCCACGCCCGTGATCGCCCCGATCGTCACCGGCGGGCCGGGCGGGCTGGGCGGCGCCGGCGGCGCGGGCGGCGCAGGCGCCACGGGCACGGGCGGTGGCGGTGGGACGGGTGGCGCCGGCGGCGCGGCCGTCGGTGGCGCCGGCGGCGCGGGTGGCGCCGGCGGAGCGGCGACGGGCAGCCCCACGGCGATAGGCGGCGGCGCGATCGCTGTCGGGAACGCCGGCGGGGGCGCCGGCGGGGCAGCCTCCTTCTCGGCCAGCCCCGATGCCCGTTCGGGCGCCTCGGGAGCGTCGAAGGCGCAGACGTCGTCCACCAACACGGGCGACACCGGCGACGCCGACTCCAGCGCGGTGTCGAGCCCCACGGCTCTCACCGGCGACTCGGGCTCGTCCGGCGTCACCGGCGACGCCGCGTCCGCACCGTCCGCCTCCAACTCGGCCCTGCTCGGCGCCGCCATCGCCGTCGGCGGCGACGTGGAGACAGGCGACACCGGCGCCACGGGCGACACGGGCGACGCGGCCGCGGTCGGCGGCGCGTCGAGCTTCGCCAACTCCGGCGCCAACGCCGACGGTGCGTCGAGCTCGGGCGACACCGGCGCGGCCGACAACGACCTCGACGTCCTCGTGCTGGCGGGTGAGGGCGGCGACGGTGGCGTGGCCATCCCCGTGGCCCTGGGCGGCGACGCCACCAACGTGATGCTCGGTGGCGCCGGCGGTGCCGGCGGCACGGGTGGGGCGGCGACGGGCGGTGCCGGAGGTGCCGGCGGTGCCGGAGGCGCAGGACTCGGCGGCACCGGCGGAGGCGGCGGGACGGGCGGCGGGGGCGGGGCCGGTGGGACGGCCACCGGGGTCTCCACCGTTGTCAACACGATCAACGTCGTCGGCGCAGACGCCGCCGTCGCGGTCACGATCGTCCCGATCGTCACGGGCGGCGCCGGTGGTGCGGGCGCGCTCGGCGGCGCCGGCGGTGCCGGCGGCGCCGGACTCGGCGGGGCGGGTGGCCCCGGCGGAATCGGCGGCACGGCCACCGGCGGCGCCGGCGGTGCCGGTGGTGCGGGTGGGGCAGTGTCGGGCAGCCCGACCGCAGTCACCGGTCCCACCGTGGCCACCGCCTCGGCGGGCGGCGGTGCCGGCGGAGCCGCCAACTTCACCACCAACAGCCCCACGGCCACGTCCGGCGCCTCCGGTGCGGCCACCACCCAGGCTTCGGCCACCAACTCCGGGGACACCGGCGATGCCTCCTCCAGGGCCGAGGCCAGTCCCGTCGCCGTGTCCGGCGACTCGGGCGACTCCGGCGACTCGGGCAGCGCCGACTCCCAACCGACCGCCGCCAACGGCTCGATTCTCGGGGTCGCCCTTGCGGTCGCCGGCGACGCCGAGGCCGGTGCCACGGGCGACACCGGCGACACGGGTGCCTCGGTCGGCGTGGGCAGCGCCACCAGCACCGCCAACTCGGGCGCCATCGCCACGGGCGTGTCCTTCACCGGCGACACCGGCCCGGCGTCCAACGAGCTCGACCTGGTCGTCGTCGGCGGCGAGGGCGGCGACGCCGGCCTGGCCCTCTCGGCCGCAGCCGGCGGCAACGCCACCAACGTCATGGTCGGCGGCGCGGCGGGCCCCGGCGGCAGCGGCGGGCTGGCCACCGGCGGCGCCGGCGGCGCCGGCGGCGTCGGCGGATCGGGCTCCGGTGGCTTCGGCGGCGCGGCCGGCGGCGGCGGTGCGGGCGGTGCGGGCGGCGCGGCAGTCGAGAACGACGCCGTCATCACCACGATCACCACGGTCACCGGCGACGCCACCGTCACCACCCTCGACGCCCCCATCGTCAGCGGTGGCGCCGGAGGTGCCGGCGCCCCTGGCGGTGCGGGCGGAGCCGGCGGTGCCGGTACGGGCGGGATCGGCGGAACGGGCGGCGGCGGCGGTGGTTCCACGGGCGGAGCCGGCGGCGTCGGCGGCGCAGGCGGCTCGATAGCAGGCAGCCCCGAGGCCGAGACCGGCCCCACGGTGCCATTGGCGGACGCCGACGGCGGTGCCGGCGGCGCGGCGAGCGTCACCACCAGCCCCACGGCCACGTCCGGGGTGTCGGGGTCCTCCAGCGCCCAGACGTCGGCCACCAACACGGGCGACACTGGCGACGCGGAGTCGGAGGCCATTGCC
>JAWVFH010000146.1:0-3351 GCA_033856255.1 Solirubrobacterales bacterium
CGACGCGGACATCATCCTGCTCGACGAGCCGCTGGCCGCGATGGGGGCCAAGGAGGGCGCGATGATCCTCGACGTCGTGGCGCGGCTGCGGGCCGAGGGGCGCGTGTCGATCATCATGATCGCGCACAACTACGTGCACGTCCTCGAGTCCTGCGATCGCGTGAACCTCATCCAGGACGGCGAGATCACGTTCGACAAGCCGACGGCCGCCACGTCGGTCGAGGAGCTCAACGAGATCGTCGTGGAGGAGTACCGCAGGGCGCGAGTCGCCGCCGCGGGCCCGAACGGTGGGCCGGCCGCACCCGAAGCGGCGTCGAGCTAGGGCTGGCGGCAGCGTGTCAGCCCGCGACTGCGTCATCGGCGTCGACTTCGGAACCCTGTCGGGGCGCGCGGTGGTGGCCGGCGTGGCCGACGGAGCGGAGCTCGGCTCGGCGGTGCAGGAGTACGCGCACGCGGTGATCGAGCGCGAGCTGCCCGCATCGGGCGAGCCGCTGCGGCCGCAATGGGCGCTCCAGGACCCGGACGACTACGTCGAGGTCCTCCGCCGCGCGGTGCCGGCCGCGCTGCGGGCCGCCGCGGTCGATCCGGCGGACGTCATCGGGATCGCCACCGACTTCACTGCCTCCACGCCGATGCCGGTGCTGCGCGACGGCACGCCGCTGTGTCGCCTCGACGAGCTGCGGGACCGACCGCATGCCTATCCGAAGCTCTGGAAGCACCATGCGGCGCAGGGCCAGGCGGACCGCATCAACGCGCTCGCCGAGGCGCGCGGCGAGCCATGGCTGGCCCGCTACGGCGGGCGCATCTCGTCGGAGTGGGAGTTCGCCAAGGCGCTTCAGGTGCTCGAGGAGGATCCGGGCGTCTACGAGCGCATGGACCGCTGGGTCGAGGGCGCCGACTGGATCGTCTGGCAGCTGTGCGGCCGGGAGACGCGCAACGCCTGCACGGCCGGCTACAAGGCGATCCACCAGGACGGGCGCTATCCGTCGCCCGAGTTCCTTGCCGCGCTCGACGCGCGCTTCGCCGGCTTCGTGGCCGAGAAGCTCGAGGCGCCCCTCTCGCCGCTGGGCGCGCGCGCCGGCGGGCTGACCGCGACGGCGGCGGGCTGGACCACCCTGCCCGAGGGCACGGCGGTCGCCGTCGGCAACGTCGACGCGCACGTCACGGCGCCGGCCGCCCGGGCGGTCGATCCCGGCCAGATGCTGGCCGTGATGGGCACGTCGACCTGCCACGTCATGAGTGCCGACGTGCTCGCCGAGGTGCCGGGCATGTGCGGCGTCGTGGACGGCGGGATCGTCCCCGGCCTCTGGGGCTACGAGGCCGGACAGAGTGGGGTCGGCGACATCTTCGGGTGGTTCGTGGACAACGCGGTGCCCCCGCGCTACCACGAGCAGGCGGCCGAGCACCGCATGGACGTGCACGGCTGGCTGTCGGAGCTCGCGGGCCGCCAGGAGGTCGGCGAGCACGGGCTGATCGCGCTGGACTGGCACAGCGGCAACCGGTCGGTGCTCGTCGACCACGAGCTCAGCGGCCTGATGCTGGGGATGACGCTCAGCACGCGGCCGGAGGACATGTACCGGGCGCTGCTCGAGGCGACCGCGTTCGGCACGCGCAAGATCATCGAGTCGTTCGACGCCGCGGGGGTCCCCGTGCGCGAGCTCATGGTCGCCGGGGGGCTGCTGCGCAACCCGGTGATCATGCAGATCTACGCCGACGTCACCCGGTACCCGCTGCACCTGATCGGCTCCGAGCAGGGCCCGGCGCTCGGCGCGGCCATGCACGCGGCGGTCGCGGCGGGCGCCTATCCCGACATCCGCGCCGCCGCGGACGCGATGGGCAAGCTGCGGCGCGACGTGTACACCCCGGACGCGCGGCGCGCCGAGGCCTACGACGCGCTCTACGGCCACTACTCCGCGCTGCATGACCACTTCGGCCGCGGAGGCGACGACGTCATGCACGCATTGCGCCGCCATGCCTCCCGGGAGGTCCTCGTCGGTGGCTGACGTCGTCGCGACGCTGCGAGAGGAGGTCTGCGCCCTCCATGCCGAGCTGCCGCGCCACGGGCTCGTCGCGTGGACGAGCGGCAACGTGTCCGGGCGCGTGGCCGGCGAGGAGCTCATGGTGATCAAGGCCAGCGGCGTGGCGTTCGAGGAGATGACCCCGGACGCCGTGGTCGTCTGCGACTTCGACGGGGTGCTGGTCGACGGCGAGCTGTCGCCCTCCAGCGACGCCGCCACGCACGGCCACGTCTACCGTCACATGCCACAGGTCGGCGGAGTGGCGCACACGCACAGCGCGTACGCGACGGCCTGGGCCTCGCGCGGCGAGGCGATCCCGTGCGTGCTGACGGCGATGGCGGACGAGTTCGGGGGCGAGATCCCCGTGGCGCCGTTCGCCCTGATCGGCGACGCGGAGATCGGTCGTGGCATCGTCGAGACGCTGGCCGCACACCGCTCTCCCGCGGTGCTGATGCGCAGCCACGGCGTCTTCACGCTCGGTCCAGGGCCGCGCGACGCGATCAAGGCGGCGGTGATGTGCGAGGACGTCGCGCGCACCGTGCACCTCGCCCGCGTGCTGGGCGATCCCATCCCGCTCGCCGGGGAGGACATCGATGCGCTCTACGACCGCTACCAGAACGTCTACGGACAGCGCTGATGCCGCGCACGCCCGGCCGCGGATCGGGCTGCTGGGCATCATGCAGCCGCTCTACGACCAGATGCTCCCGGGCATCACGGAGCGCCAGGCGGCCTACGCGCGCGAGATCGGCGACGCCCTCGCCAACGTCGCCGACGTGGTCGTCGCGCCGCCGGTCAAGGACCGGGACGGCGCCGAGCGCGAGCTGCTGGGACTCGAGGCGGGCGGCCTCGACGGGCTGCTCGTCGTGATGCTGACCTACGGCCCGGCGATGCACGTAGCCCGCGCCCTCGACGGGACGCGGCTGCCGATCTGCCTCGCCAACGTGCAGCCGGTCCCGCAGGTGACAGCCGAGTGGGACATGGCGGACCTCACGTACAACCAGGGGATCCATGGCGCGCAGGACACCGCGAACGCGATGGTGCGCGCGGGCCGCGCCTTCCATGCGATCACCGACGACTGGCGCGCGCGCTCGTTCCGCGAGGCGGTCGGCCGCTGGGCGCGCGCGGCTGCGGCGGTGACGCGCTGGCGATCGCTCAAGGTGGCGGTCTTCGGCTACGCGATGAACGGGATGGGGGACATCCGCGTCGACGAGCACACGTTGTTGCGCCGGCTCGGGCCGCAGGTCGACGCGCTGGCGCCGGGCGTGCTGCACCGCGGGGTGACCTCGGTCTCCGCCGCCGAGGTCCAGAACGTGATCGCCGAGGAGGACAGCCG
>JAWVFH010000147.1:0-4965 GCA_033856255.1 Solirubrobacterales bacterium
CCGACAAGCGGGCCTGGAACGGGCTGCCGGATCAGGTGCGCGACTGGCTGTCGCTGCAGGCCGATGTCTCGCGCGTGCCCGGCGTTCGCGAATTGGTGGTGGAAACCTTCCCGCGCGCCAACAAGCACTACCTCGTGTGCTATCCGTTCGAGGGACGCCTTGCGCATCAGACGCTGGGCATGCTGCTGACGCGGCGGATGGAGCGCGCGCGGGCGCGGCCGCTCGGCTTCGTCGCCAATGAATATGCGCTGGCGGTTTGGTCGCTGGGCGATCTGTCGTTCATGATCCGGCAAGGGAAGCTGGACCTTGACGCGCTGTTCGATCCGGACATGCTGGGCGACGATCTCGAGGCGTGGCTCGCCGAATCCGCGCTGATGAAACGCACTTTTCGCACCTGTGCGGTGATTTCCGGCCTGATCGCGCGACGATTTACCGGCGAAGAAAAGAGCAAGCGCCAGGTGCTGTTCTCGACCGACCTGATCTACGACGTGCTGCGCAAGCATCAGCCGGATCACGTGCTGTTGCGCGCGGCGCGCGGCGATGCTGCGACCGGGCTGCTCGATATCCGCCGGCTCAGTGATATGCTGGTGCGAATCAAGGGACGGATCCTCCACAAGGAACTCGACCATGTTTCGCCGCTCGCGGTGCCGGTGATGCTGGAAATCGGCCGCGAGTCGGTTTATGGCGAGGCATCCGACGAGTTACTGGCGGAAGCCGCCAACGAACTCGTCAAAGAGGCGACAGGATAAAACGTGACGGCACGCGCACAACCCACAGAAGACAACGCACCTGCGCGCGCCGCGACCGTCACCATCGCAGGCATTACTCTGGTCGCCGACCTCTCCGGCGCTTTCTTCTGGGAATCGGAGCGCCTGCTCGTCGTTTCCGACCTGCATCTGGAAAAAGGCTCCAGTTATGCCGCGCGCGGCGTGCTGCTGCCGCCCTACGATACGGTGGCCACACTCTCGCGCCTTAGTGCCGTGATCGCGTGGCACGATCCGCGCACCGTGATCGCGCTTGGCGACAGCTTTCATGATCGCAAGGCGCATCAACGGCTGTCGTTGGGCGACCGCGAGGCCATCGCCTCGTTGCAGGCGCGCCGCGACTGGATCTGGATCGCGGGCAATCACGATCCGGAGCTGCCGTCCGACCTCGGTGGCGCGGTTGCGAGCGAAGTTGCTATTGGCGCAATCGTGTTTCGGCACGAGCCGACCGGAGCCATCGGCGAAATCGCCGGACATCTGCATCCGAAAGCGCGCGTCACCACGCGCGGACGGACGATGGAGCGGCGGTGTTTCGCAAGCGATGGGATGCGCTCGGTGATGCCGGCATTCGGCGCCTACACCGGGGGCCTGAGCATTCGCGACGCGGCGTTTGAGCGGATTTTCCAGACTGCGGGTTTCATGGCGCATGTGCTCGGCGATAACCGGATGCACGCGATCTCGGCGTCGCGCTGCTATTGATCGCGTCAAGGCACGTTTAGCTCCGGAACGGAAACCCGTCCGGGTCGTTGTCGCGGCTGCTGGATCGGTACATGGCGCATCGCAAAAAGAACCACAGGAAGCCGGATAACCCAAGGCCGGTGTTGAAAGACGAGCGCCACGAACCGTTTAGTTTTCGCGATTTTCTTAAAAGCCTCGGCCCCGGGCTGATCACCGGCGCCTCCGACGACGATCCCTCAGGCATCGGCACTTATAGCCAGGCCGGCGCGCAGCTCGGTTACGGCATCGGCTGGACCATGCTGCTGACGTTTCCGCTGATGGCGGCGATCCAGGAAATTTCCGCGCGGGTCGGCCGCGTCACCGGACGCGGCATCGCCGGCAATGTCTGCCGGCATTATTCGGCGACACTCTTGAATATCGTCGTCGCGCTGTTGTTCATCGCCAACACCATCAACATCGCCGCCGATCTCGGCGCGATGGCGGATGCGACCAAGCTCCTGATCGGCGGTCACGGCATCGTTTATGTGCTGGTGTTCGGCGTGACCTCGGTCGCGGCGCAGATCTTCCTCGACTATAGGCGCTATGTCTCCGTGCTGAAATGGCTGACGCTGTGCCTGTTCGCCTATGTCGGTGCATTGGCCTTCGCCCATGTGTACTGGGGCGAGGCGCTGACCGGCATTCTGATGCCGCGGCTGACGTGGAGCGCCGATTATCTCACCACCATCGTCGCGATTTTCGGCACCACCATTTCGCCCTATCTGTTTTTCTGGCAGGCCTCGCAGGAGGCCGAGGATCAGCGCGTCGATGCCACCAAGCAGCCGTTGATCGACAAGCACTATGGCGCGCAAAGGGAGTTTCACCGGATTCGTGCCGACACCATTGTCGGCATGGCGTTCTCCAACCTGATCGCGCTGTCGATCATCATCACCGCAGCCGCGACCCTGCATGCCGCCGGCAAGACCGACATCCAGACCTCGGCGCAGGCGACGGAAGCGCTGAAGCCGATCGCGGGAGCGTTCGCCGAATGGATATTTGCGCTCGGCATCGTCGGCACCGGCCTGCTGGCGATCCCGGTATTGGCGGGGGCGACGGCCTATGCCGTCGGCGAGGGGCGCCGCTGGCCGGTCGGGCTCGCGCGCAAGCCGAAGGAGGCGGTGGCGTTCTATGCCGTACTGGCGCTGTCGGCGGCAACAGGCATCGCGCTGAATTTCACCTCGATCAATCCGATCTCTGCGCTGTTCTGGAGCGCGGTCATCAACGGCGTGCTCGCCGTTCCCGTGATGGTGCTGTTGATGATCATGGCGCGCCGCAAGGACGTGATGGGTCGCTTTACGATCGGCGGACCGCTGTACTGGCTCGGCTGGCTCTCCACCGCCGCGATGGCGCTGAGCGTGGTGGCGATGGGCGTGGGGTTTCTCCTGGGTTGAGCGCAGCGAAACCCGTCACAGGATTCGCAGCCGTCGCGTTGGGTTTCGCTGCGCTCAACCCAACCTACGACTTACGCCCTAGTCCTTCCGGAACACGATCGACGCCATCCAGCCCGTCATCAGCGCCATGAACGCGGTCACCAGGCCATAGGCAAAACCGTTCTGACGCGCGGTGGTGGCGACGAACTGCTCGAAGCCGACCTTGACGATTTCGAACGCGGTATCGGTCCGCGTCACCAGCGCGCCATCGGCGAACAGCTTGATGTCCACGTCGTAGGTCCCGATCGGCACTTCCGCCGGAAGCGGAATGCCGGTGCGAAACAGCGTCGGCGTCAAAAACGTCACCGCGGAGGTTGCCTCGCGGTAGAGGCCGTGTTCGGAACGCAGCCGCACGAAGGCGCTGCGGAACGCGTCGTCCGGAACCACGTCGGCGTAATCCGGACCGACGCGCTGGGTCAGCAGCACATTGTTGAGGCCGATCTGCTGCCGGCGCAGCACCTCAGGCGGGGCGATGGCGTCGAACGGCCGGTCGGAAAAAATCGCAAGATAGGTCGGCACCTTGAGAAACTGCCGGTAGTCGTTGTTGACCCAGATGCCGAACCTGCGTTCCTTGCGCCGGGTCACCATGTCGGCGCGCGGGCCGCTCACGGTGACGACCAGATCGTAATTGTTGCGGTTGGCTGGCGTCTTGTCGTCCTTCTCGACCGAGCCGAACAGCACAAGTTCCTCGCCGGAATAATTCGGCGTCACGGTGACGCGGTGGTTCGATACCGAGACGATCAGGCGCTCGGCGTGCGCATCGGTGACGCCGTAAGCCGCGCCCAATGCGAGCGCGAAGCCGACCGCCAGGATGCGCGCGCCCAAAATCATCCGACGCCTCCGGTTTCCCGGATCGTGAAGAGATCGGCGGGCTGGATCACCAGTTCGATCGCAAAACGAATCCCGACCGCGAGAATCAGCAGTCCGAGCAGCAGCCGCAGATGCTCGCCGCGAATCTTCTGCCCCGCGCGCGCGCCGAACTGCGCCCCGGTGACGCCGCCGACCATCAGGATCAGCGCCAGCACCGCGTCGACCAGATGATTGGTGACGGCGTGCAGCATGGTGGCGATCACCATGGTGACCAGCGTCAGCACCATGGAGGTGCCGATCACGGTCGAGGTCGGCACCCGCAGCAGGTAGATCATGATCGGGATCAGGATGAAGCCGCCGCCGATGCCCATCACCGCGCCGATGAAGCCGATCACCAGGCCGACCACGACGATCGGGATCACCGACAGATAGATTTTGGAGCGCTTGAAGCG
Organism: Solirubrobacterales bacterium; assembly: GCA_033856255.1. Taxonomy (GTDB): domain Bacteria; phylum Actinomycetota; class Thermoleophilia; order Solirubrobacterales; family 70-9; genus WHSW01. The sequence goes on from JAWVFH010000147.1 coordinate 4,171, forward strand.
CATCTTCAGCGGCAATCCGTGGATCCAGCCATGGCTGCCGGAGCGCCGCAGCGGCACGACCACGCCGCGCCGTACCCGCAGTATCGCGCGAAAACCCTCCCAGAACATCAGCCCGCCGACGGTCGTCAGCAGCACGACGTAAGACAGCGCAATCATGAGGTCGAGCTGGCCGAGCGAGCGCAGCAGCGTAAAAGTCCACACCCCAAGCCCGGTGCCGACAATGCCGCCGCTGAGCAGCACCAGCGCCAATGCCGGATCGATGGCGCGCTTGCGCCAATAGGACAGCGCGCCGGAAAACGACGAGGCCGCGATATGGCTGGCGACCGAAGCGACCGCGACCGCCGGTGCGATGCCGACAAAGATCAACAGCGGCGTCATCAGAAATCCGCCGCCGATTCCGAACATGCCGGACACAAACCCGACCGCGGCACCCATCGCCAGGATGAGGAACACATTGACCGGAATGTCGGCGATCGGGAGGTAAAGTTGCACGCGCGTTCGCTTCGGATTTTTAGCCCTGAAGCTGGCCGAAACCGCTCACGGCATGGTTTCTTCTATGGCGGCGCGGATCATTTGCCGCGCCTCTGCATAACCGAAATCGCTGCCCTGAGGGATTAAAGAATCCGCCGATGCCGGGTTTTTTGCCGCGGCCTGTCGCGTAATTCCAGCAGTGGTGAATAATTCAGATTAACGGGCGGCGCGCTTGGTCAAAGCCGGCTTTGCCGCGGGCTTTGCCGAACTGGCCTGCGTGGGTGCTGCGTCCCAACCGCCGGCGGGGCTCGCCACATTGACGGC
>JAWVFH010000148.1:0-4087 GCA_033856255.1 Solirubrobacterales bacterium
CGAAGGCTCCTGCTTCGTACTTCGTCTGCGCCGCCGCCAGCGCCCGCTGGGCGGAGCGCCGGGGCTCGGGCGTCAGCGCCGCGGCGCGTTCGAGGAAGGCGGCGGCGGCGGCCAGGCCGCCGCGCGCCGGCCGCCCCGGCCGACCGATCTTCTCCTCGAGGGGATGGCGACGCTACCCGTCGACGGCCATGCCACGGCCGTGCCGATCCTCAAGGCGGCGCTGAGCGCGTTTCGCGACGAGCCCGCCCTCCCACCCGAGGAGTCGCGCTGGCTCTCGCTGGCCTGCCGCGCCGCGTGGGACATCTGGGATGAGGACAGCTGGAGGCTGCTCGCCACGCGCGAGCTCCAGCGTGCCCGTGATGCCGGTGCCCTCACCGCCACGCCACTGATCCTCACCTCGCTCAGCTACCTTCACGTCCTCTGCGGCGAGCTGTCCACCGCGGAGTCGCTGCTCGACGAGATCCGGGCGATCACCGCGGCGACCGGCATCCCCGCCCATCGTTACGTCGAGATTTGGATCGCGGCGCTGCGCGGGCGCGAGCCGGAGCTGTCGGCGCTGGTCGAGGACTTCACCACGGATGCGAAGGCGCGCGGCGAGGGCTTCGCGCTGGGGTTCGCCGCCCAGGCCAGCGCCGTCCTGCACAACGGTCTGGGTCGCTACGAAGAGGCCTTTGTCGCGGTGCGTGAGGCCGTTGACGTCGCGCCCTATTCCGAGCTGAGCACGCCCAGCGCCGTCGCCGAGCTCGTCGAGGCAGCCGCCCGCGTCGGAGAGCGCCGCATCGCCGACCGGGCGATCGAGCGGCTGACGCTCAGCACTCGGCCCAGCGGCAGCGATTGGGCGCTCGGGGTCGAGGCCCGCTCGCGCGCGCTGCTCAGCGACGGCGACGCCGCCGAGCGCCTCTACCAGGAGGCGATCGAGCGGCTGCGGCGGACGCGCGTGCGCGTGCAGCTCGCGCGCACCCACCTGAACTATGGCGAGTGGCTGCGGCGCGAGCGACGCCGGCGCGACGCGCGCGAGCACCTGCGCACCGCCCTCGAGCTGTTCACGAGCATGGGCACCGAGGCGTTCTCGGGGCGGGCCGAGCGTGAGCTGTCGGCCACTGGGGAACGCGCCCGCAAGCGCATCGTCGAAACGCGCGAGGAGCTCACCGCTCAGGAGGCTCAGGTTGCCCGACTGGCCCGCGATGGCCTTTCGAACGCCGTCATCGGCGAGCGGCTGTTCATCAGCCAGCACACGGTCGCCTACCACCTGCGCAAGGTCTTCAGCAAGCTCGACATCACTTCGCGCAACCAGCTCGGCCGCGTGCTGCCCCAGAGCTCCGATCCCGCCCGGTTGGCGCAAGCATGAGTCCCGTCAGGCCACGACGCGGACCCGGAAGCCGGCGTTGCCGCGTGCTTGTGTCCGTCGCGTCGCCCGGTTGTCTTCCGCCGTCCATCGGCGCAGAGTCTGCCCATGGCCGGTGCCGGCTCCCCTGCCGAGATCCCGATGCTGCGCGGCCGGCGAGACGAGCGCGCGGTGCTGGACGGGCTGCTCGACGACGCGCGGGCCGGCCGCAGCGGCGTGCTGGTCCTGCGGGGGGAGGCGGGCATCGGCAAGACGGCGCTGCTCGAGCACGCGATCGAGTCGGCGCCGGATCACGCGGTGCTGCGCGCGGCGGGCGTGGAGTCGGAGATGGAGCTCGCGTTCGCGGCGCTGCATCAGCTGTGCGCGCCGATGCTCGACCGGCTCGAGCGGCTTCCCGGGCCGCAGCGCGACGCGCTTGCGACCACCTTCGGGCTGAGCGTCGGCGCGGCGCCGGACCGGTTCCTCGTCGGCCTGGCGACCTTGAGCCTCCTGTCGGACGTCGCGGAGGAGCGGCCGCTGCTGTGCGTGATCGACGACGCGCAATGGCTGGACCGAGCCTCGGCCCAGGCGCTGGCCTTCGTCGCGCGCCGGCTGCAGGCCGAGTCGGTCGTCATGGTGTTCGCCACGCGCGCGCCGAGCGGCGAGCTCGCCGGCCTGCCGGAGCTGGTGGTCGAGGGCCTGCGGCATGCCGACGCGCGCAAGCTCCTGGCCTCGGTGATCCCGGGACGGTTGGATGAGCGGGTCGCCGACCAGCTCGTGGCCGAGACGCGGGGCAACCCATTGGCCTTGCTGGAGCTGCCGCGCGGCGTGTCCTCGGCGCAGCTCGCGGGCGGCTTCGGGTTGCCGGGCGCCCTCTCGCTCGAGGGTCGGATCGAGGAGACCTTCCAGCAGCGGCTCGAGGCGCTGCCGGAGGACACCCAGCGCGTCTTGCTGGTGGCCGCGGCGGAGCCCGCCGGCGATCCGACGCTCGTGTGGCGTGCGGCCGAGCGACTCTCGATCACCGGCACGGCATTCGAACCGGCGGAGTCGGCCGGACTGATCGAGATCCACGGCAGCGTGCGGTTTCGCCACCCGCTCGTGCGCTCGGCCGTCTACCGGGCGGCAACGACGCAGCAGCGGCTCCGTGTGCACCGGGCGTTGGCCGAAGCGACCGACGCGCGGGTCGATCCCGACCGGCGCGCCTGGCACCTGGCCGAGGCGACGGCCCGACCCGACGAGGACGTGGCCGCCGAGCTCGAGCGGGCGGCCGGCCGGGCCCAGGCCCGCGGCGGTCTGGCCGCGGCCGCGGCCTTCCTCGAGCGCGCCGCCGCGCTGACCCCCGAGGCCGCCCGGCGCGCGCAGCGCGCACTGGCCGCGGCGCAGACCAAGTACGAAGCAGGCGCCCTCGATGATGCTCTCACGCTGCTCGCCACAGCCGAGCCAGGCGCGCTCGGGGACCTCGAACGCGCCCGCGTGGATCTGCTGCGCGCTCAGATCGCCTTCGCTTCCCGACGCGGCAGCGACGCGCCACCGTTGCTCTTGAAGGCCGCCCGCGGGCTCGAAGCCGTCGACCCCGACCTGGCCCGCGCGACCTACCTGGAAGCCCTCTCCGCCGCACGGTTCGCCGGCCCGCTGGGCCGCGGCGCGGGCGTCGTGGAGGTGAGCGAGGCCGCGCTGGCGGCGCCGCAGCCGCCGCAGCCGCCGCGGCCGCCCGATCTTCTCCTCCAGGGCCTGGCGCTCCTGTTCACCGAGGGGTACGCCGCGGGACCGCCGATCCTGAAGGAGGCGCTGAGCGCCTTCCGGCGCGAGACCGTCCTCCCGCCGCGGGAGGCCCGTTGGCTTCCGCTCGCGTGTCAGGCGGCAGCGGATGTCTGGGACGACGTGACATGGAGGCTGCTCGCGACGCGAGAGCTCGAGCGTGCCCGTGACACGGGGGCACTGACCGCGATGCCCCTTGTCCTCAGCACGCTCAGCTACATCCACGCTATCTCAGGGGAGCTGGCCGCGGCCGAGGCACTGCTCGACGAGATCAAAGCGGCCACTGAGGCGACCGGGATCCCATCCCACCGCTACGTTGCGATCTGGATCGCGGCGCTACGAGGCCGAGAGGCCGAGCTCTCGGAGCTGATCGACACCACCGTGAGCGAGGCGGTGGCCCGCGGAGAAGGGTTCGCGCTGGCCATCACCGAGCAGGTGAGCGCGGTGCTGAACAACGGACTCGGCCGCTACGACGTGGCCCTGGCCGCGGTCCGCGAAGCTGTCGATGTCGAGCTTTTCTCCGAGATGGGCTCGCCGAGGGCTGTGGCCGAGTTGATCGAGGCTGCGGTCCGGTGTGGGGAGCACGGCCTCGCCGAACGCGCGCTCGAGCGGCTCGCGGTGACGACCCAGGCCAGCGGCACCGACTGGGCGCTCGGGGTCGAGGCCCGCTCGCGCGCGCTGCTCGCCGACGCCGACGCTGCCGACAGCGTCTATCGGGAGGCGATCGAACGACTGGGACGCACGCGCCTCCGCCTGCAGCTCGCCCGCGCCCACCTCGTCTACGGCGAATGGCTGCGGCGCGAGCGTCGCCGGCTTGACGCGCGGGAGCAGCTGCGCACCGCGCTCGAGATGTTCACGAGCATGGGCACCGAGGCGTTCGCGGGGCGCGCCGAGCGCGAGCTGCTGGCAACCGGCGAACGCGTCCGCAAACGCAGCATGGACACTCGTGACGACCTCACCCCGCAGGAGGCGCAGATCGCGCGGCTCGCGCGTGACGGTCTTTCC
>JAWVFH010000149.1:0-5152 GCA_033856255.1 Solirubrobacterales bacterium
CGACCGGCGTCTCGACCAGTCCGGCCAGGACGCCGGCCGCCACCCGGGCCGCTGCCCGCGGCGGGCGCCCGGGAGCCGGATCGAACCGCGATCCGGACAGCGGTGGCAGCACGCCGAGCAACGGACACCCGACCAGCTCGGCGGCCTCGCGCGCCGCGACCGCGCCGCGACGCGTCACCAGCCCGACCGGCAGCTCCGGGAGCGCCGCCGCCGTCGCGTGCGCGGCGACCAGCCCGCTGACATCGGCCCGCGCCACCAGCACGACGAGGTCGCAGTGCAGCAGCGCCGCCGCCCGCTCCGGGCACGGCGCCCGCGGCAGGTCGACGACGACCGGGCCCGCCGCGCGGGCGGCACCCAGCACCTGCAGCACCGCGTCGGGATCGAGCTCGGGAACGTCGGCCGCCAGCACCGCCACCGGACCCCACCGCGGCAGCCCGTCGACCAGCGAACCCGGATCGAGATGACCGCCGGCCACGTGCAGGCCCGACCACCGCGCGCCCGTCGCCGCCTCGATGCCGAGCGTGACGTCGAGCCCGCCACCGGTCACGTCGAGGTCGACCAGCAGCGACCCGGTCGCGACACCGGCGATCACCGCCGCGAACGACGACGCGCCCACGCCGCCGCTGCCCCCGACGATCCCGATCACCGCGTTCATCGGTCCAGCGAAGCCGGTAACGGTGGCCCGCGGGCGCGCCGATCCCGGCCTGTGGACGGCGCCGGCGCCTGTGGACGGCCGATTTGACAGGTCTCGGGAAGGCGTCGCAACCGGCTGACGGATCGGGGAATCCGTATCCTCGGGCTCGTGAGCGGGCGCAGCGAACGGATCCTGCCGTGCCGGCTCGGCCGATCAACCGAGCGAAGCGAGGACTGACGTGTCACCGGCACCGGCCCGTACCGCGGCGTTCTTCGACCTGGACAAGACGATCATCGCGAAGTCCAGCGTGCTCGCATTCGGCAAGCCGTTCTACCAAGGCGGCTTGATCAATCGCCGGGCGGTGCTGCGCAGCGCGTACGCCCAGTTCATGTTCGCCCTCGCCGGTGCCGACCACGACCAGATCGAGCGCATGCGCGCCTACCTGACCAGCATGTGCACCGGTTGGGACGTCGCCCAGGTGCGCGACATCGTCTCCGAGACGCTGCACGACATCATCGATCCGATCGTGTACGACGAGGCCGTCGAGCTGATCGCGATGCACAAGGCCGCCGGGCGCGACGTCGTCATCGTCAGCACGTCCGGCGAGGAGGTCGTAGCGCCGATCGGCGCGATGCTCGGCGCGGACGAGGTCGTCGCCACGCGGATGGTGGCCGCCGACGGCAGGTATACCGGCGAGATCGAGCGCTACACCTACGGCCCCGAGAAGGCCGTCGCCGTGGTGCAGCTCGCCGAGGAGCGGGGTTACAACCTGGCCGGCAGTTACGCCTACTCCGACTCGGCCACCGACGTGCCGATGCTCGAGGCCGTCGGGCACCCGTACGCCGTCAATGCCGACCGCGCGCTGCGCAAGGTGGCGAACGAGCGCGGTTGGCCGTTGCTGACGTTTTCCAACGCGGTGCCGCTGCGGGCCCGCATCGCGGGCATGCGTCCGGAGCACCCGGTCACCGCCGCCACGGTGGTCGGCGCCGGCATGGCCGCGGCCGGTCTGGTCTGGTACGCCAGCCGCCGCCGCACCGCCCGGGTCTGATTCGCCGCCCGGACACGCCGGGTAGCTATTGCGTGACCCGCGTCACAGGCGTCCAATACGTCCACGGACGACGAACGTCGATGGCGGTCCAGCCCCCAGCGGACGCCGTCCCGCACGGACGAACGGGTACCCACGCGGCGATCCCACCACGCACAGGTGAGTCGACGAGGGACTACGGCACTTGGCAACGCGCCGCGGACCGCGTCAGACATTCCAGCAGGGCACGCTTGGTAACCCCGAAGGCCGCGCCACGACGACGGCGCCGCGACCAGTCGCGGCGCCGTCGCCTTGTCCTGCCTTGCCCGCGGCCAGGGCCGCGCCTACGCGCTCTGCCGCTGGAACGTCCGGGTCCCCCACCAGGCGAGGAGCGCGCCGAGCGCAACCGTCACCAGGGCACCGATCCAGACGTGCCGGTCGCCGAACTCGCCACGGAACAGGGCGCGGGTGGCGTCCACGACGTAGGTCAAGGGGTTCGCCTGCGACGCGTGCCGCAGCCACGCCGGCGCGAGCGACATGGGGAGCAGCACTCCGGAGAGCAGTAGGAGCGGCAGCGAGATGCCCTGGATGAACGGCGCGAACGAGTCCTCGTCCTTGAGGATCAGCCCCATCGCGTACGAGGCGGCCGAGATGCCGAGCGCGAGCAGGCAGATCAGCACCACCGACGACACGATGCCGCTCCACGACGCGCTGAGCCCGAACGGCAGCGCCACCAGGACCAGCACCAGGCCCTGCACCCCGATCGTGGCCATGGTGCTCAGCGTGCGCCCCATGATGAGGGAGGTCCGCCGTGCCGGCGTCACCCGCTGGCGGTCGATGACGCCCTCACGCAGTTCCTGGATGATGCCGAAGCCGGCGAAGCCCGCGCCGAAGATCGCCAGCTGTAGCAGCAGCCCGGGCACGAACACGCGCCACGCGGCGTCACCGCCGAGCCCACCGCCGCTGACGTTCTTGAGCAGCGGCCCGAACAGGGCGAGATAGAGGATCGGCTGCGTCAAGCCGAAGAAGACCCACACCGGATTGCGCAGCAGGATGCGCATCTGCCGCTGGAAGATGACGAACGTCTCGGTGAGCATCAGGCGGCCTCGCTGCCTTCGCGCAGGGAGTGCCCGGTGAGGGTCAGGAACACGTCATCCAGCGTCGGGCGGTTGACGGTGATGGACGTCGGGCTGAGCCCGGCCGCGTCGAGCGCCCGCAGCAGCGGCGCGACCGCCACCGCCCCTTCGTCGACGGTGACGAGCAGCGCGACGTCGCTGGCGACCACCTCGCGTACCGCGACCGCTTCGCGCACGACCGCGTCGGCCTTCGCGCGGGCATCCGGATCCGGCAGCCCGAGCGTCACCACATCGCCGGAGATCCGGGCCTTCAACGCGTCCGGGGTGTCGTTGGCGACGATCTCGCCCCCGTCCATGACCAGGACGCGATCGGCGAGCGCGTCGGCCTCGTCGAGGTAGTGCGTGGTCAGCACCACTGTCACCCCGGTGTCATCGCGCAGGGACTTGATGTGTTGCCACAGGTTCGCCCGGCTCTGCGGATCGAGCCCGGTGGTCGGCTCGTCGTGGAACACCTACCGGGGCGAGTGCATGAGGCCGAGCGCGACGGCGAAGCGGCGACGCTGGCCGCCGGACAGTACGAGCTGGGCACGCCCCTCGAGGCCGCCGAGGTCGAGCCGCGGCGCGACCGCGGTCAGCCGGGCGGCCGCGTCCGACTTCGACAGCCCCTGCAATCGGGCCTGGGTGATGAGCTCCTCGCCCACCAGCGTGCCGGCGCTTGGGGCCGCACCGACCTGGGCCACGTAGCCGATACGGCGGCGCACGTCACGGGGTTCGCGGATGAGGTCCGCCCCGGCGACCGTCGCCGTGCCGGCCGAGGGCATGAGCAGGGTGGTCAGCATGCGCAGCGTGGTGGTCTTGCCGGCGCCGTTCGGGCCGAGCAGCCCGACGATCTCGCCCGCCGCGACGTCCAGGTCGATGCCTTTGACGGCCTCCACGGGGCCGGCCTTGGTCTTGAAGCTGCGCGAAAGACCGCGCGCGGTAATAGTGCCTTCGAAAGTCATGGCCGAAGCGTTCCAGAGCACTCCGACAATAGTCAAGCTTGACTATCAGGCCGGGGCCGCGCGGCGGAGCCGGTGGTCCTGCGGGCTCATTCCGTACTGCCGCTTGAACGCCGTGCTGAACGTGAACGGGCTGCCGTAACCGACCTGCCGGGCGACCCGCCCCACCGTCGTCTCCGGCTCGCACAGCAGGTCGGCCGCCAGCGCCAGCCGCCAGGTGGTGAGGAACGCGATCGGCGGTTCGCCGACCGACTCGGTGAACCGCTTCGCCAACGCCGCACGCGAGATCCCGGCCGCGGCGGCGAGCGAGGACACCGTCCACGGATGTTCGGGGTTGTTGTGGAGCAGCCGCAGCGCCCGGCCGACGATCGGGTCGGCGTGCGCGGTGTACCAGGCGGGCGCGGCCGAGCCCGGCCGGTCGAACCAGGCCCGCAGCACGGCCACGATCAGCAGGTCCAGCAACCGATCGAGCACCACCTCCTGGCCGGGGGCGTCCTTGCCGATCTCGTCGGCCAGCAGCGGGATGACCGGGCAGTCCCAGTCCCCGTGGGCCAGCACGATCAGCCGCGGCAGTGCGTCGAGCAGTCGGCGGCTGATCTCGCCGGCCGCCTGGTACGTGCCGGTGAGCAGCACCGTCGCCCCGTCGGCGCTGTTGCCCCAGGTGCGCACGCCGAGGCTCATCTGCTCGGCCACGCTGTTGCCGGCAAGGTCGGTACAGACCTGGCCGGGGCCGATCACCACTTGCGGACGGGTGGCCGGCGCATCCGCCACGGTGTAGTGGTCGGGTCCCCGCAGCACCGCGACGTCGCCGGCGCACAGCGCGACCGGTTCCCCGTCGTCGTGCGCGATCCAGGCGCTGCCGCGCACCACCGCGGCGATGGTCAGCGGCGCCTCGTCGCGGATGCGCAGCCCACGGAGGGTCCATGACCGACCGCAAGAGGAATGCGCCGCGCGCCCGCGGCCCGTCCAGGAAGCCGGCCAGCGAATCCACGCGCTGAATGTAGACGCAGACGAATGCAGCTGAGGCGCTCGACCATGTCGCCGTCCGCAGCAGCGGCCTTGACTGTCGGCATGACCGATATCCAGCGAACCCTGGTCGTTCTCGCCGCCGTGTGCGCCGGCCTGTGTGCCGGCGTCTTCTTCGCGTTCTCGACGTTCGTGATGCCCGCACTGCACAAGTTGCGCCCCGCCGACGGCATGAGCGCGATGCAGCAGATCAACCGCGCCGCGCCCAACGGGCTGTTCATGACTGTGCTGTTCGGGCCACTGCTCGTGCTGGCATGGCTCGTCGTCGCGTTGCTGCGCCGGCCGACCGCCACCACCGCGTACGTCCTCGTCGGTACGGCCTGCTTCCTCGCCGGCCTGCTGGTGCTGGTCGGCTACCACGTGCCGCACAACAACGCACTGGACGCGGTCGACG
>JAWVFH010000150.1:0-10984 GCA_033856255.1 Solirubrobacterales bacterium
CCGAGAGAAGCTGCGGATCGTCGGGGCGACCGGGGTTGTCATCGTCATGGGTGTTCGCTCCTTTGCGCGATCGGCCCCTACGCCAGGGCAGCGTCCCTCATGACGCCATACCGACCGTAGGAGACGCGGGTCACCAGGAGCTTGGACGTCCGTGCCCGGGCTCTTGTCCGAGCGGGCACAGTTCCCTCAGCCGACGTCTGCCCACTGTCGGCGAGCATCGCTGGGCGTGAGCGCGAACTCGGCCCGGAACAGCCGCGAGAGGTGCGCCTGATCTGGAATACCCCACCGCGCCCCGACCGCCGCGATGGTGTGTCGCTGGTACATGGGATTGCCGAGGTCCTGACGGATCCGGCGGAGTCGCTGGCTACGGATGTAGCCCGAGACGCTCACCCCCGATGCCTCGAACAGCCGATGGAGGTAACGCACGGAGATCCCGTTGGCGCTCGCGATGACCGCGGGCCCGAGGTTCTCGTCCGCGAGATGCCGCGTGATCCAGTCGAGCACCGACACGCGCAACGCTGCGCTGGGCAAGGCGACCGTCGGCGCCTCGGCCAGCGCCAGGCCCAGCAGGTCCAACAGGATGGAGGTGCACCGCGCGGCCGCGAGTGGCGAGCACTCGTGGAGCCGTTCGCGAAAGTCGTCCAGGTAGGACAGGAACAGCGCTCCCGGGCCGCGCGCCGTATCGATCGGACGCTCCTGAAGGGCAGCCACCGTGTCCCTGGTGAGCGGTAGCCGCTCGCGCGGCACCATGAGCACATCGGCGCAGAAGTCCGCGCGCTCGACAACCGCGTAGGGCTCGGAGGTGTCGTAGACCGTCATGCCTCCCGGCGGCAACAGCGCCCGGCGGTCGCGTTGCTGCACGCCTGCTTCTCCGACACGCTGCACCAGAACCTTGATCATGCAGGCCGGGGTGCTCCGGCAGCCGGCCGCGGTGCGGCTGACCGTCTGCGCCACGGACTCGACACGCATCACCGCGATGTCGTCGGCCAGCTGAGCGGATATCTCGCCGCTGAACACCGCCTCACGCTTGAGGGTCGGCTCCAGTGGTACGAACGTGTTGCTGATCAGGTCGCGCCACTGTTCGACATCGGTGGCCACGGCCCGATGCTCGGCCATGCTCACACCGTGGCCGGGCTGGACCGCTCGACATCGTGATCGACGCGACGTTCCGGCTGGAGCTCGGCGACCAGCCGGTCCCGGAGCCGGAACTTCTGAATCTTGGTTGCCGACATCGGCCAGTCCGAGGTGAACCTGACGTAGCGGGGGACCTTGTACTTGGCCAGCCCGGTGCGGCAGTAGGTGATCACATCGTCCTCCGAGAGCTCCGCCCCCGGCCGCAGTTCGACGAACGCGCCCGGCACCTCGTCGTAGACCGGATCCGGGACCCCCACGACGGAGGCCATCTGGATGTCCGGGTGCCGCATCAGGAACGACTCGACCTCCAGGCAACCGACGTTCTCACCGCCCACCTTGAGCATGTCCTTGGTGCGTCCGCGGAAGGTCAGGTAGCCGTTGACGTCGATCGCGGCGAGGTCGCCGGTGAAGAACCAACCGTTGGCGTCGACGCTCTCGGCTGTCTTCGCGGGGTCGTTGTGATAGCCGAGGAACAGGTTGAACCCGCGCATGTACAGCACACCGGGCTCGCCGGCGGGCATCTCGTCGCCGGTGAGCGGGTCACGGACCTGGGCATCGACACCGGTGAACGGTTTGCCGCTGGTGAGACGCTCCTCGAGCGGGTCGTTCAGCCGCCCCATGACGGCGATGCCGCCGGTCTCGGTCGAGCCGTAGCAGCTCACGTGCTTGGTGTGGGGCAACTTGTCCTGATAGGTGCGCAGCAGGTCGGGCGGGCCGACCGTGAGCATGCCGCGGACTCTCGCGAACGTGTCCGGCCCGTAGTGCGGGTGGCTCAGCATTGGGCCGGTGAGGGTCGGGTAGGCGGGGAACAGGAGGGTCGCGCGCTCACGCTCGATGAGCCGCAGCGCAGCCCCCGGATTGAAATGTGTCATCGAGATGTAGGCGGCTGCCGCGTTCAGAACGCCGATCATCGGAGCTTGCGCGCTGACGTGGAACATCGGCAGCGGGTTCCACATCCGATCGTCGACGCCGATGACAAAGGCCTCCTCGCCGACGGCCGTACCGAGCCGAACCACCGACTCGTGGGTCAGCGGGCAACCCTTTGGCTCGGCCGTCGTGCCTGATGTGTACATCATGATGTAGGGGGTATCGGGGGTGACGGCCGCGGCGGCGGCTCGGACGTCCGCGGGATCGATTTCCTGCCCGAGCGCGCGGAAGTCGGACGAGGTGAGGAACCCGGGGGCCTTTCGGGTGCCGAGCACCACGGCGTGGAGGAGCGCGGGCGCGGAGGAGATGGCCGGCGTGGTTCCGGAGCTTCCCGTCGCCAACTCGGGAAAGGCCTGGTGGAGCCGTCCGATGTAGTTCACGTGTTCGTCGACCACATCGGTCGTGAAGATGACCTTCATCGCGGAGTCCTGCACGACGTGCGCGATCTCCCGGGGCGCCAACCGCGCGTTGATCGGTACGAACAGCGCCCCGACCATCGCCGTGCCGAGCATCGCATGGACGAACTCAAGGCAGTTCGGCATGAGAGTGCCGACCGAGTCGCCCGGACCGACACCTGAGGCCGTCAGTGAGCGCGCCACCGCGACGGCTGATTCCTCCAGCTGCCGGTAGGACTGGCGCACATCGGGAAAGACAAAGCTGTCGTTGTCCGGATGACGTCGAGCAGCACGCGCGACGAGTCCGGGAACCGTCAGAACAGTGTCGGCCATGACACACTTCCTGGTTGAGAGAACAAATGATCGTTTGGCTAGTGCGGCAAGGCGTCCGAACGGGGTGCCACCCGGGCCGCGGCCGGGCCGGTCTCGTCGCTGTTCAGTCGGCGTCAGCCACCTGCAGGACGACATCCGCGTCGCCGGCGAGCACAACCGCCCCGCCGTCGACTTCCAGCGTGATCTCACACCGGACCTGCTCGGCGTCACCGATCCGCTCGCGCCCCACCACTCGGCCACGGGCGCGCACGCTCTGACCGGCGACCACGCTCCCGCGCAGCTGCACCCGAAGCCGGCTGATCCGGCCATCGGGGAACGCCGCCCGGAGCATGTTGACGAGCATTGCCATGTTCGACGGGCCCTGATTGACCGGCCGCCTCGCCACTCCCAGCCGCGGTGCGACGGCCGGATCAAAGTGCAGCGGGTTGGGATCGGCCAGCAACAGCGCCAGCACCTTCATCTTCTCCGCGTCGACCTCGGCAAGCGTCCAGTCGGGAAGAGCTTCGTGCCCGGTGGTGGTCATCCGGTTCCCTCTTCCCGCCGGGGCAGCGCGTAGACGTTGGTCACGACGGCGACCACGGCCCCCTCCCCCGGCTCGACCACCTCGAACCGGGCAGTGAGCAGGTCGAACGCCCCGAGGGTGCGACCGGACTTGCGTACCACCGATGTCACGACACCCCGCACGTCGTACTGGACGTCGACCCGGAACTCGCCAGGGAACTCCAGCGTGGACTCCGTCAGCATCGGACCGTCGGACATCTCGGTGCCCCACATCCGGAACAGCTCCGCCACCGAGACGCCGATCCCGCGCTGCGCCGCGACGAACGCCATGATCGGATGCGGTGTGTCCTCAGGCGTCGAGTACAGCGCGTCATGCCCCAGCCAGTTCTCGAACCCGGCGAGTGTGTATCTGCCCCCGGGAAGCGGCTGATCGACGAGATGCCGGAGCGGGTGGACGTGCTGGGTGACGCCCGCGGTCACGAGAACGACCGCGGCAGCCCGAGCCCCTCGGCGATGCCGTTGCGGGCCATCTCGTTCGTGACTGGTCCGATCCGGAACAGCCGCACGTCCCGCCAGTAGCGCTGCATGTCGGTCTCGGCCGAGTAGCCCATGCCACCCAGGATCTGCAGCCCGAGATCAGCCGCCTGCCCACCCAGTTCCGACGCCACGACCTTCGCCATGTTGGCTTCCTGGCCGCACGGGCGCCCCAGGCTCTGCAGCCACGCAGCCCTGTTCACCATCAGCTCGGCCTGGTCACGCCACATCGCGATGTTGGCGATGTGGTGCTGCAGCGACTGGAAGCGACTGATCGGGCCCCCGAACGCCTCACGCTCCTGAACGAAGCGCAGAGCGTCCTCCAGCACGCCGTCCATGATCCCGACACAGAACGACGAGAGCATGATCCGCTCGTTGTTGAGGGTCGGCAGCAGCATGTACCAGGCCCGGTTCTCCTTCCCGAGGAGGTTCTCCTCGGGAATGAAGACATTGTCGAGGTAGACGTCGCACGAGCCGAGCGAGCGCATCCCGACCTTGGGGATCTCGCGGATGGTCACCCCCTCACTCATGGCGGGAAGGATGAACAGGGAAACGCCCTGGTGGCGCTTCTCGGTGTACTCATCGGTGCGGGCGAGCAGCAGAATGTAGTCCGCGTCGTGCGACAGCGAGCTCCACGTCTTCTGGCCGTTCACCACCCAGCCGCCCTCGACCGTCTTCGCCTTGGTGCGCATGCCACCGAGCAGGTCGGTGCCGCCACCGGGCTCGGTGAACCCGATCGCCCACTTCTCGCGTCCCTCGGCGATGGCGGTGAGGTGCCTCCGCTTCTGCTCCTCGGTGCCGTAGAGGCCCACCGACTTGCCGCCGGCGAACGAGGTGATCCCCCATACCCAAGTCAGCCCGGCGAGGGACCGCGCGAGGCCCCGAGCCAGGACCATCTGGGTCATGATGTCGCCACCCTGACCGCCGTACTCCTCAGGAATGCCGATGCCGTGGAACCCGGCCTCGGTCATCTTGTCCCAGAGCGCGTGCGGAAAGTTGCGCTCGTCCTTCTCCAGCTCGCGCGCCCACGACTTGGGCGCCTCGCGGTCGACCCAGTCGTGCACGGTCTTGCCGAAGAGCTGCTGCTGCTCGTCGAGATCGAAGTCCACCGATAGTCCTCACATCCGCGTATCCGGAACCTGCGGGTAGAACAACTATACCTGCCCAGACAATCGTTTGGTAGGGCAACGTGTCGCCCGCAGCACCTCGGACATCAGAGGATCCCGAATTTGGGATTTAGGGCGCGTCGACGAGCAGGCCGGAGGTGAGCATCTCCGCGAACCGGTCGGCGATCTCAGACGCCGATCTGCCGCCGTCCTCCCGATACCACCGGTAGACCCAGTTCGTGGCACCGAGCACGGCCAACGCTGCCAGGTGGGGGTCGATGTCCGACTTCACGGCTCCCACCCGCTGTGCGTCGGAGATCAGATCCGAGATGACGCTCTGGTACTCGTGGACCGGCAGGGTGGTACGACGCTCCGGCGAGAGCTGTTCGAACTCGTGCAGCAACACAGTGGTGCCGACCAGGTTCTCGATCAGATAGAGGACATGTCCACGGATGATCGCGCGCAGCCGTGCGGCCGGATCGAGATCCGCTGCCGCCAGCGTCCGCAGATTGTCGAGCCCGCCCGTGAAGACAGCCTGGATCACCTCGTAGAGCAGGTCGTCCTTGCTCCGGATGTAGTGGTACAGGCTGCCCTTCAGCACGCCGAACTGATCGGCGATGTCCTGGAGGGTCGTGGACTGGTAACCCCGTTCGGCGAAGGTTGCACCGGCGATCTCCAGAAGCTCGTTCCAACGACCGTCGTCCTGCCGCACAGGGGTGCCCGGGTTTCGGGCAGCGCGCTGCGGCCTCGTCCTGTTCGCCACGGCCGAAACCTACAGCCTAGGATCGGCAGCGCCGGTGGAGACGTGCCCGCCCACTAGTCGGATGCTGTGTGCAGCGCCCGCACCGGGCACGCGGCGATGCCACGCAGTGCTGTTTCCTCCTCGCCGACAGGAACGTCGGACGCCACGCCGACAGCGCTGAATCCGTCGTCGTCGAGTGGAAAGATGTCGAAATCGACGATCGAGCACTGGGCATGCCCCTCGCAGGCCGTACGGTCGACACCGATCTTCACCCGGCACCTGCCCCGTGCCTGACAGGCAGCGAGACGAGAGACCTGGACGCGAGGCTGGAGTTCCAGCGCACCTCATCTGTGGCGAGCGCCAGATCCGGGAGGCGCTCCAGGATGCGAGTGAGCACCACACGCATCTCCAGGCGTGCGAGCTGCGCGCCGATGCAGGCGTGAATCCCCTTACCGAAGGCGATGTGCGGGTTGGGGCTGCGCGTGATGTCGACGCGATCCGGATCGACGAACTTCTCCGGGTCCCGGTTCGCGGCCGCGGTGAACAGGTAAACACGCTCCCCCGCCCTGACCTGCTTTCCACCCAGCTCATGATCCTCCAGCACCCAGCGCACAAGCACCTTGATCGGGCCCTCGACCCGCAGCAGCTCCTCCACCGCTGTGGCGATCAGCTCCGGATCCTTACGCAGCACACGGAGCTGGTCGGGATTCGCGAGTAGGGTCAGCACGCCGTTCGCCACGGAATTGGTCGTGGTCTCGTGCCCGGCGAATAGGAGGAGGGCGCACATCCCGACGAGCTCGTCGTCGGTGAGATGACCACCTCGCCCGTCGCCGGCAAGCAGCGCACTGAGCATGTCGTCGGACGGCGCGGCACGGCGCGTCTCGGCGAGTTCGCCGAAGTAGGCGAACATCTTCCGAAGCCCGGCGAGCGCCCGCTCGTGGCGGTCCTCGCGGGCGTCGCCACCCGCCCCGAACGCGACCAGGGCCAACTCGTCGGACCAGTGCCGAAAGCGATCACGATCAGCAGGCGGCGCCCCCAACATCTCGGCGATGATCGTCGCAGGTAGCGGGTACGCGACATGCTCGATGAGATCGGAGTGCCCACCGGCGACGAAGTCGTCGAGGAAGCCATCGGTCAGCACGGCGATCTGGTCGCCGAGGGCCGCGATGCGTTGTCCCTTGAAGGCTCCGGCGGCCAGCTTGCGCAGGCGCGTATGTGCCGGCGCGTCGCTCAGGACCATCCACTCACTCATCAGAGCCAGGACCTGATCCGACGCGCCGTGCTGACCCGCCGTCCGACCGGCCAGCATCGGTCGGATCCGATCCGAGGACAGCTTCCGGTTCTGGAAGGCGGCAGCGACGTCGGCGTAGCGGGTGACCAGCCACGCCCGGTGGGACTCGCTCCAATGCACCGGGTCGCCTTCGCGCAGGTCGGCCAACACCGGGTACGGGTTGTCCGTCGCCTCGACGGACAACAGGTCGTCACGCAGTTTGATGACGCTCACGACATCACCTCCAGGGATAGCCTACCCACCGTTTGGTCGGGCACCTAGAGTGGGTTCACCCGGACTGAGGAGAGATGGCGTGCAGATCGACCACTCGGTAGCAGTGCTCACGGGCGGGGCTTCCGTCTCGGCGCGGGTACTGACCGTCTGCCCGGGCAACATGGACACCGGCATGTGCTCGGTGATCGACCGCTGCCTTCAATTGTTCGGCGGCTACGGCTATGCGGAGGAGTACCCGATCGCCACGGATGTGGCGCGACGCCCGCGTCCAGCGCATCTACGGCGGCACCAACGAGATCATGAAAGAGATCGTCGGCCGCGCGGTCGTCGCCGCTCGTGTGTCAGAAAGGTGAGTTCGTGGAACTGATCGAGGGGCTGCACCCGCTGGCGGCCGTTCTACGCCGCTACTCCTACGCCTACACCGCGGCGCACGACTTCCGGGTCTGCTCGGAGATCATGGTCGACGACTACGTCCTGAGGATGGGCGAACATGAGATCCGTGGTCGCGACGCCGAGTACATCCCGGCCACAAGGAAGCAGTACCGCCAGTACCGAGGACTCGGGTTCACCGTGCACGAGCTGGTGCTAGGCGAGGACCGTGCGGCTCTGCACTTCACCGAGCACGGCCGCTCGGCCGTGCACGGCGGCGGCGCCGCGTGGAGCGGCGTCAGCATGTACCGGTGGGACGGCAGGCGCCTCATCGAGTGCCGGGTGGAACAGGACTACTACGGCAGACGCACCCAGCAGCGCACCGCGCGGGCGAACCCGATTCTCAGCCCCGGCCTGGACCCGTGGACAGCGCACCCGGCCGAGACCGACCCCGACACTGAGAGCGTCGTCCGGACGTGGTTGGCGGCCGGGGGGCTGGGCGATGCCCCGATCGGGAGCCTCGACGACGAGCACGCCGCGCCTGCTCGTCGGATGCTGCTGAGCCAGCCCCGGACGACCGTGCTCGACCTGTTCAGCGCGGGCGACCGGGTAGCGTTCCACGTACTGCTGCATGGCACCTACGCCGGAGGGCTCGACCGCCTCGACGGCTATCGCCATCAGCCCGCGGCCCTCTACGTGACCGGCCTGGCAACCGTTCGCTACGGTCAGGTCACCGACATTCGCGCCATCACCGACCGACTCGCTGCCGAACGCCGCCTCGACGGACAGCGGGGCCGGAATTGACCCGACCCCGCCCCGGTTCTCGGATACTCCCGGTCAGGGAACGACGACGACCTTCCCGAAGGCGTTGCCCGAGTCGAGGCGCGCCACCGCGGCCGGAGCCTCCTCCAGGCTGTGCACCGAGTCGATGTGCGGGCGCAGCCCCCGGGCGTCGCACAGAGCCACCAGGGCGGCGAGCTCACCCACGCGCCCCATCGCCGAGCCGCAGATCGTGATCTGCTGCAGGAACACCCGGAACAGGTCGGTCTTGACCATTGCGCCCGCCGTGGCTCCGGCCACGACGACGACCCCGCCGGGGCGTACCGACTTGAGCGAGTGGTCCCACGTGGCCGCGCCCACCGTGTCGATCACCGCGTCGACCCGGCCGGGAAGCCGCTCCGCGGTCGGGAACACGCCGTCCGCGCCGAGTGCGCGCACCTTCTCCAGCTTCTCCGGGCTGCGGCCCGTGACCCAGACCCGGAGGCCGGCGCTCAGCGCGATGGTGACAGCAGCGGTCGCGACGCCACCACCAGCGCCCTGCACGAGCACGGTCTGCCCCGGCCGCACACCCGCGCGACCGAACAGCATCCGATACGCGGTCAACCATGCGGTCGGCAGGCACGCGGCCTCCTCGAACGTCAACGATGCCGGCTTGTCGACGAGGTTGCGCACCGGGACCGCGACCATAGTCGCCAGCCCGCCCTGAAGAGCGTCCGCCAGCATGCCGCGCCGCGGGTCGAGCAGCTCGTCACCCCCACCACGCGCCGGGTCCGCGACGAGCGAGTGAACGATGACTTCGCGGCCGTCCGCGGTCACGCCTGCGACGTCGGATCCGAGAACGAAGGGCAGCCGATCCTCCTCGAGCCCCACACCCCGCAGCGACCACAGGTCATGGTGGTTGAGCGACGCGGCCCGGACCGTCACGAGTACCTGATCTGGTCTGAGCTCCGGCTCGGGCAGGTCGATGACCTGCACGGCCCCTGCCGGATGGTCCGGGGAGATCTTGGAAGCTACTGCTGCGCGCATGGCGGGTGACGTCCTTCCGAAACATGGACCGGCGATGGGCTGGAACCTCCAGAGCCTAATCGACCAACCTTACGTTTGGTTGCCTCGGCTCCAGGGTCGCCCCGAGCCGTTCAGAAAGGTCTCGGAAACGCCGGCCGTCCTGAGCCCTCCGGACGAGTCCGGGGGTGAAGCGCTACGCCGCGACGACGGCAGGGGCCGGCGCACCGGAGTAGATCATGAGCCGGTCCGCGCGCAAGACCTTTCTCGATCGCGGTCACGACGAGCTCCGGGGAAACCTCAATCCATCGCCCCCGCTTCGCGCTCCTCAGCCCACACTGGCGTCGCTGATGCGCCGGAACTCAGTCCGAGCTTGACCGCGCCGAGGTGGCCGAGGGAGCCGGCTCACCGATGAGCTCGGCCCGCAGCGTCCGGCGCAGGACCTTGCCGGAGGTAGTCCGCGGCAGCGCGTCGCGGAACTCGATCCGGCGGGGTATGCGGTAGGTCGCGACGAGGGACCTGCAGTGTTCCCGCAGCTCTTCGCGAGTCAGCTCGGCGCCGGGGGCGACGACCACCACGGCGGTGACCAACTCGCCCCACTTCTCGTCTGGTACGCCGAACACCGCGCACTCGCGGACCGCGGGGTGTCGGATGATGGCATTTTCGATCTCCGCCGGATACACGTTGAGGCCACCGCTGATGATGCTGTCCTTCTTGCGGTCGACGATCCAGTAGTACCCGCTTGGCTCACGTCGGGCCAGGTCACCGGTGTAGAGCCAGCCGTCCACGATCGTTGCCGCGGTCTCGGCGGGATTGTCCCAGTAGCCCTGGAAGACCAACGGACCGCGGAGCAGGAGCTCGCCGACCTCACCGTCGGGCGTGTCGGTGCCGTCGGGGAACACCAGCCGCGCCTCGGTGTACAGGCACGGCCTGCCCGCTGTGCCGAGCCGTTCGCGGGCCTGTTCGACCGGGGTGATCATCGCGAATCCGCCCGCCACCTCGGTCATGCCGAAGCTGCTGATGAACGGGACGCCACGTTCGGTGAACGCCTCGAAGATCGTCATGGCGACCGGGGCCGCGCCGCAGAGGATCATGCGCAGCGACGAGAGGTCCCGCGTGCCGAAGTCGGGGTGACGCATCAGCGCCATGGCCATAGTCGGGACGGCCACCATGAAGGTGATCCGGTCCCGCTCAATCAGCTCGAGCGTTCGGCCCGCGTCGAAGGCGCGCTCGAGCTCGACGGTGATCCCGCCGTGCAGGGCGGGCGCGACGATCGCCATGGCGCCGGTGAAGCACAGCGGGAGATTGAGCAGGAACCTGTCGTTCTGCCAGAACCCGAGGTCCACCAACCAGTTAAGCGTCGCGTAGCGCACGTTGTCGTGGCTGACGACGGCGCCCTTGGGCTGCCCGGTGGTGCCCGAGGTGTAGTAGATGCACACCGTGTCGGATCCGGTGCGCGACGGGAACACCACGTGGGACGGTGCGGCGTCGATGAGCTCCTCGAGCATGAAATGGTCACCGTTCAGGGGGCCGTCGACGCTCACGAAGGTCGTCACGGTGCCCTGTCCCGCCATCCCGGCGACCACGCAGGCGAAGGACGCGTCCGTGACCACCGCCCTCGCACTGCAGTCCGCGACGAGGGCGGCCAGCTCCGGTG
>JAWVFH010000151.1:0-10470 GCA_033856255.1 Solirubrobacterales bacterium
GCTCGGCCGCGATCTCCCACAGCCGACCCCACGCGCTGATGCCGGCGTTCGCTACCACGATGTCGATCCGGCCGAACTCCCGCACGCCGTCCGCGACGACGGACCGAATCTCATCGAGTACCCGGACGTCGGCCCGGCCCGCCACCGTCCGTGCCCCGGCCTTCTCGGCCAGCGCGACTGTCTCGTCCAGGTCGCCGTCGGTGGCCGGCGGATAGCCCAGGTCGGTGACGGCCGCGCAGGCGTCGAGCAGGACTAGGTCGGCTCCCTCCTCGGCCAGCCGCACGGCATGGGCACGGCCCTGGCCACGCGCCGCCCCGGTCACCACGGCCACCAGGCCCTGCACACGTCCCGCTCGAAGACTGGTCATAAACCAACCATACGGTAGGTTGGGCAGCGGGTCCGCGGCGCCTGGGGCCACGTCGGCGGTGGGCTCGCGTTGGGCGTAGCGGCCGAGAACCCCGGATCCAACGTCAACCCGCTCACTGACGACGAGCACCGCGAGCCGGACCGGCACGCCGTTCTTCACCGCCGCACCGGGTCACCATCGTGGCGTCATCATGAACGCGCCCGACCCACCCACGACAGGAGCACCGCCACCGATGTCCGCACCCGCCCGTTCCGCACAGCCCCTCGCCGGTCGGACGGCGCTCGTCACCGGGGGATCCCGCGGTGTCGGGCGTGCCGTGGCCCTCAGGCTGGCATCCGACGGCGCCGCGGTGGCCGTGAAGTACCGGCGTGACACGGCGGCGGCCGTCGTCGTCGTCGTCTCAAGCTCGGTCGTCGACGCCGCCCCGCCCTACACGCGTCGCCCATGCCGACGACGTGGCCGGGGTCATCGCGTTCCTCGCCTCGGCGGACGCCTCCTACCTGACCGGGCAGCGGGTGCTCGTCGACGGCGGAGGACCCGACTCGGCGATCGTCTCGGTCCGTGCAAGCGCTGGTGCCTGATGCCTCCGTTCGCCGCACGGACCCCGTACTCCCTCGCGCGGTATCCAGTCGCTACGGTGAAATGGCGAAGCGCCTGAACATCGACACGCACATTCACGCGCCGCGGCACTACTCCGCTGCTGAGCTCCTGACCGTCGGCATCGATCTGTCGCACGGTTGCCGGCCGCCTGGGTCACGGCGGCGGTGGGGCGACGACGCTGCGCGTGTACGCGGCGTGGGTGGCCGGCTCGGATCGCAAGGCGTCGGAAATGCTGCGCGCGGCGGACGGAATCGCACTGCGCATCCTGCGGGCTGCAGGCTGACAGCGCGGACGGACGGGCGGGTCATCGCAACTGGCGGGGCGCGGCGCCCAGCCTGTGCTGTCCAACCCTGCGTGCGGAGCTTCATTGGGCCGAACGGGTGAACCAGCGTGACTCATTGAACCAACCCATCGTTTGGTTGCTAGATGGCCGCGACGTCAAGGCCGCGCTGCCAAGAGCGAGCAACGAGCGGGAGTGCCGGTGACGACCACCCTGAATGTTCAGTCGGCGACGAGGCCGGTGCGACCGTTCGGCAGGTTCTTCGCCATGGCCCTCGATACCTTCCTGGCACTGTTGCGGCCGCCGTTCCAGTGGCGCGAGTGCGCCCAGGTCATGTGGTTCATCGTCCGGGTCTCAATAGTGCCCACGATCTTCGTCGCGAACGGCTTCACCATCCTCGTGATCTTCCAGCTGAACCTGGTGCTGCGCGACCTCGGCGCCGTCGACCTGGCCGGGGCCGCTTCGGGCATCGTGGCCGTCCAGCAGATTGGCCCATTCGCCACCGCCCTGGTCATCGCCGGCGCTGGTGGCACGGCGATCTGTGCCGAGCTGGGGGCGCGCACCGTCCGCGAAGAGATCGACGCGATCCGCGTTCTCGGCATCGACCCCATTCACCGGTTGGTTGTCCCGAGAGTGGTCGCGGCGGTGGTGATCGCCCTGTTCCTGAACTTCATCGTCGCCACCGAGGGCGTCGTCGGCGGCTACCTGTTCTCCGTGTTCGTCCAGCACGCAGACCCGGGGGCCTACGCCTCGTCGCTGACCCTGGTCACCGGGGTGCCCGAACTGGTCATCAGCATCGTCAAGTCCGTGGCATTCGGGCTCATCGCCGGACTGGTCGCCTGCTATTTGGGGCTCAACGTCAAGGGCGGCCCCAAGGGGGTCGGGGAGTCGGTCAATCAATCGGTCGTCTATTCGGTGGCCACGCTGGAGTTCGTGAACCTGCTGCTGACCACCTTCCAGTTCAAGATTCTGAGCTGAGGAACTCGTGACTCACTTCGCTATGCTGCGCCGCGCGGCCGAACTACCGATGCGCGGGCTGGAGAACCTGGGCCGGCAAGGCGTCTTCTGGGGACGGACCGTCGGATGGGCCATTCCCACCGCGCGGCGTTATCGCCGAGAGGTCATACGTCTCATCGCCGAAGTAGGCATGGGGACCGGCGCCCTGGCCGTCATCGGTGGCTCGGCGGTGATTGTCGGATTCATGGCTTTCACCGTCGGGGGTATCGCCGGCGTACAGGGCTACGGGTCTCTCAACAACATCGGAGTGGGCGCATTGGCCCCGGTGTTCGCGGCCTTCGCTGACACCCGCCTGGGTACGCCCGCGATCGGCGGGATCGGCTTGGCCATCACCTTCGGAGCAGGTGTGACCGCGCAGCTCGGCTCGATGCGCATCAACGAGGAGATCGACGCGCTGGACGTCATGGCGGTGCACTCCCTGCGCTTCCTGGCGAGCACCCGCCTCGTCGCGGGCTTCGTAGTGATCATCCCCGTCTACACCCTCGCGCTCGTGCTCTCCTACGCGGGCAGCTACCTCGCGGTCGTGCTGTTCTACGGCCAGGCCGTCGGCAACTACCAGCACTACTTCGACACGTTCTTCCTCCCGCAGGACGTTCTCTACTCCTACCTGCAGGCGCTCGGAATGACCGCAGCGATCATGCTCATCCACACCTACTACGGCTACAACGCCTCCGGCGGCCCGGCCGGCGTCGGCGAAGCGGTCGGACGCTCCGTGCGCACCTCGGTGTCGGTGGTTCTTGTGCTGAACCTGCTGGTGGCCATGGCCGTCTACGGCGGGAACGCCGGCTTCCACCTCTCCGGCTGACCTCGACTTCCGAGAGGAACACGACGATGTGTATCGCACAGCAGCCAAGACGGTTCCGCCGTGGCTAGCGCGCAGTCGCTCCGCTACCGCCTCTACGGACTGGGGATTCTTGGCACGGTCGTGCTACTGATCACCCTGGCCGTCGCCTCATACAACCAGGCGTTCACCCGCTTCACCAGAGTCACCGTCGACAGTGGACGGGCGGGTCTCCTGCTCGATCCGGACGACGACGTGAAATTTCACGGCGTCACCATCGGCAGCGTCAAGCGGATCCTTCCCGCGGGAGACCGTTCCGGGGTCCGGCTGGTGCTCGACCTCAACCGAGAACAGGCCCAGGTAGTACCCGCCGACGCGATCGCCACGATCACCCCTACCACCGCGTTCGGCCGCAAGCAGGTACTGCTCAGCAGCCCCCCAACGCGCGCCGGCAGCGCACCGATCGCCGACGGCGCGATCATCCCGGCCCGATCCGTCACTGTCGAAGTCGAATCTGTCCTCGACCAGGTCAACTCGCTACTCAATACCCTCAACACCGCTCAACTCAACGCCACGTTGACCGCTTTGAGCCAGACCCTCGACGGCCGCGGCGCTGACATCGGAGCCACCGTCGACGAGCTCGCGGACTACCTCCGGCAGATCAACCCGGATGTGCCGGCGCTGCAAGGGGACCTGCACGCTGTCGCGGGCTTCACCAATCTCTACGCCGACGTCTCGCCCGCCGTGCTCCGGCTGCTACGCAATCTGACGTTCACCAGCCACACGCTGGTGCAGCGGCGCGATCAACTCGGCGCCGTCCTGCGGGAGGTCACCGGTGTGTCCGACACCGGCTCCCACCTGCTCGACGCCAACGGGGACGACTTGAGCAACGTGCTCGACGTGCTGCGCCCGACTACGGGTCTAGTCGGCCGCTTCGCGCCACAGCTGACCTGTCTTGTTGAGGGGCTGGACTACCTGCGCCCGTACCTGGAGGCGTCGCAGGGCGGGGTGGGCTCTTCCGGGAAGGTCGTCGGAGGGCCGGGGATCAACACCATGACCAAATTCCTGCAGGGCAAGGACCCGTACAAGTATCCCCAAGACCTGTTCACCCCCAGCAGCAATGCCCCGTCCTGCTACGGGCTGCCTCGGCTCGGCGCGACACAGATTCCGCAGCCGAGGGTCCAGACCCACACCGGCTACGAGCCCAGGGCCGCCACCCCACACTTGGGCAACCCGAGCGTCTCGCAGTACTTCCTTGGGCCACTGGCCTCCACACAGGGCAACCGGAGCGGCCGATGAGATCCCTCGGGCTCTACCTCAAGCTGGGTGCGTTCGTCCTGGTGGCCCTGTTCTTCGGCGTCGGCCTGTTCACCGTGTACAGCGACGCCCGCTTCTATTCCACAAATACCTACCACGCACTGTTCGACCAGGTCTCCGGACTCAAAGCCGGGCGACCGGTCCGGGAAGCCGGAGTACGGGTCGGGCAGGTCACCGACGTGCACATCGTGCAGGGCCGGCGCGCACTAGTCACCTTCACCACCCGGTCCGACTTGCCCGTGATGAGCGGCACCCGGTCCGTGGTGCGCTACGAGAACCTCATCGGTGACCGCTACCTGGAGCTGACCGATGGGCCTGGCGACCTGCGAACGCTGCCACCGGGCGGGACCATTCCGCTGGCGCAGACTGAGCCAGCCCTTGATCTGGACGTACTGCTCAACGGGTTTCAACCCTTGTTCCAGGGCTTGGACCCCAACCAGGTGAATCAGGTGGCGACCGAGATCGTCCAGGTACTGCAGGGCGAGGGCGGCACGATCGACAACCTGCTGGGCAGCGTCGCGTCCCTGACCTCGGACCTGGCCGACCGCGATCAGGTTATCGGGCAGGTCATCACCAACCTCAATGTCGTGCTGGGCACCCTGGACCAGCACCGCGATCAGTTGTCGAACACAGTGCTCGATCTGCAACGCCTGGTCAGCGGGCTCGCGCGGGACCGAGGCGCGATCGGAGACTCGTTGAGCAGGATCAACGGCGCGGCTGGCTCCGTGGCCAACCTGCTCTCCGACGCCCGCCCGGACCTGCGCGGCACCATCACTCAGACCAACCGGCTCGCCACACTACTCGACGACAATCGAGCGACAGTGGACGGCTACCTGGGCAAGCTCCCCGGCGACTACGCCCGGCTGGCCCGCGCCGGCGCCTACGGCAGCTTCTTCAACTTCTACCTGTGCGGGGTCCGGCTCAAGCTGGACGGCCCAGACGGCAACGCGATGTACACGCCGTGGTTCGACAGCAACGCACAGACCAGCCGATGCGGACCGGTGCACCAATGACCATATCGATCATCCCCAGGTTGCGGGCCGCCCGGTTCGCCAACGCAGACCCCGGCCCGATCGGATTAGTGGGCATCCTCGTCGCGCTCGCCGTCGGAGCGGGCCTGCTCTACGCGGACAAGCTGCCGTTCGTTGAATCTGGCCGGGATTTTCACGCCGTGTTCGCCGAAGCGGGCGGGCTCGCCGAAGGCGATGAGGTGAAGGTCGCCGGGCTTAAGGTCGGTCGGGTCACAGGCGTGACATTGCGAGGTGCCGCGGTGCGGGTCGACTTCGACATCGCCGACTCCGCCGTACTGCTCGGTGACCGCAGTCAGGCCGCCATCAAGACGGACACCCTGCTCGGGCAACGGTCCCTGGAAATCGACCCGTCTGGCCCGGAGTTGGCCGACGGCGGCACCATCCCACTCGAGCGCACGCACGCGCCCTACAACCTGACCGACGCCCTGGGGACCCTAACCACCAAGCTCGGCCAGACCGACGACCACCAGGTCGCCGTCGCGCTGAGCACACTGTCCGACACCTTCCAGAACACCCCACCACAGCTGCGGAACACCCTAGCCGGACTCACGCGGCTGTCCCAGACAATCAACTCCCGCGACGAGGCACTGCGGCAACTGCTCGACCACTCCGACTCAGTCAGCGGCGTGCTCGGCCAACGCAGCCAGCAGTTCAAGACACTGGTCATCGACGGCAACCTGCTGCTTGGTGAGCTGCAGCGCCGTCGTGCCGTGCTCACCGACCTGCTCACCAACACCGAAGACGTGGCCCACCAGGTCAACGGCCTCGTCGCGGACAACCGCGAGCAGCTCGCCCCGACGCTGGACCGGCTCAACTCGGTGATCGACATGCTGCAACACAACAAGGGGAACCTGTCCAGCGCCCTGCCCCAGCTGGGCTCCTTCGCCACCTCGCTCGGCGAGGCCGTGGCCAGCGCGCCGTTCTTCACCGCGTACGTCCAGAACCTGATCCCCGGCAACCTGATCGGTCCCCAACTCGCTGAGGCACTCAGACAACCAGCCTTGCGGCCGGCACCGCCCCCGGCCCCGGCTCACAACTCTGGAGGAGGTGGCACACGATGAGCTGGACCCGAGTTTTCGCCAAGCGATGGGTGACCGTCTGCCTGGGCATGGCCGCACTCGTACTAGTCGCCATCGTCGCGGTGAACACCCTGCACCCTGGGGCGACCAGGCTGACCGCCTACTTCACGGCCACAAAAGGCCTGTACCCCGGCGACGACGTCCGCATTCTCGGAGTGCGCGTCGGTGCCGTGGACACGATCACCCCGCAAGGCACCGAGGTGCGGATCGATTTCCACCTCGACCACGCCGACGCGGTACCGGCGGAGGCCCAGGCGGTGATCCTCGCCCCAACCCTCGTCACCGCCCGGTACATACAGCTGACGCCGGCCTATACCGGTGGGCCGGTGATGGCCTCCGGCACAGTCATTCCTGTCGACCGCACAGCCGTACCCGTCGAGTTCGACCAGACCACCCAGCAACTGTCCCGGCTGGCCCAGAGCCTCGGCCCGGACGGTGCCAATCGCGACGGGTCACTGAGCCGGCTACTGACCGTGTCCGCGAACAACCTGCGCGGCCAGGGCGGCAACCTGCACACCACACTGACCGGGTTGTCCCAGACCATGGGCATCCTGTCCGATAAGCGCGATCAGATCTTCGGCACCGTCCGCAACCTGCAGGTCTTCACCACCGCCCTAGCCAGCAGCGACCAACAGATCGTCGAGTTCGGGCGCCGACTCGCCGACGTGTCACAGCTACTGGACGACAATCGTCACCAGCTCGGTCAGGCGTTGGACCAACTCAACTCCGCGGCAGGCAACATCGACCAGTTCGTGAAAGACAACCGAGGCCGTCTCGGAGAATCCGTCGACCGACTCGGCGACCTGACCCGGGTACTGGCACAGCAGCGACCGGCACTGGAGCAAATCCTGCAGATCGCGCCGGGCACACTATCGAACCTTTACAACATCTACGACCCGGTCGGGAACTCACTCACCGGCGCGGTCGGTGTGGCCAACCTGCAGTCGCCCGCCGAACTGGTCTGCTCCGGCATCGGCTCCGCCGCCAGCATGAGCCCGGCCCAAGCGGCCAAGACCTGCGTGACCACCATCGGCCCACTCCTCAACCTGCTCAAGATCAACTACCCGCCTGTGGGAGTCAACCCGCTCTCCAGTGACTACCCGCCGGCCCACGGCGGTGGCCGATGAGCCGCGCCACCACACGGCTGGTCTGCCTCGGTCTGGCTGTGCTGGCCGCCGGCACCCTCACCGGATGCGGCCCGCTGGCCGACTTCGACGGGGTGGCCTCCTTGCCGCTGCCTGGACGGGTCGGCGTGGGTAAGGACTCCTACACCGTGACCGTGCACCTGGCCCGCGCGGACGCGATGTCGGACAACGCACCGGCCCGGGTCAACGACGTGATCGTCGGCACCGTCACCGCACTGCGCGTGGAGCAGGGCCACGCCGTGGCAACCGTCCACCTACCGCGATCGGTCGTGCTACCCGCCAACGCCACGGCGACAATCGGACAGTCCTCGCTGCTCGGCTCCAAGCACCTGGAGCTCGCCGCCCCAACGGCGGAGGCACCCAGCGGGCGGCTGACCGACGGCTCGGTAATCCCGCTGTCCCACACCAGCCAGCTGCCCCCAGTGGAGCAGGTGCTGTCCGCGCTGTCGCTGCTGCTCAACGGCGGAGGGATCGCACAAATCAAGACGATCACTACCGAGCTCGACCGGGCACTGTCCGGCCACCAGCAGTCATGGCGCAGCGCCCTCGACCAGCTCACTCTCTTCACCACCACACTCGACTCCCAGCGCGCCGACATCAACGCGGCCCTCGACGGGCTCAACCGCCTGTCCGGCAACCTCGCCAGGGACAACACCACGCTGAGCAACGCGCTGCGCGACATCGACCCCGGGCTGAAAGTGCTGACCGACCGGCGCCCTGACCTAACCCAAGCGCTCGTCGCACTAGGGCACTTCGGGGACCTGGCCACTCAGGTGGTGCACCGCAGCCACGACGACCTGATCGCGAACCTGGCTGAGGTGCGCCCCACTCTCCAGGCGCTCGCCGACGCGGGCAAGCACCTACCCGACTCACTGGCAGTGGCAGCCTCCCCACCGTTCTCCCTCAACACCATCCCCTTGGTCTTCCGCGGGGACTACGCGAACCTCTACGCCACCTTCGATCTGTCTCTCGGCACCCTCAACAAGGGCCTCTTAGCCGGCACCCCGCTGCAGTCGATCCCGCTGGGGCCGAGCGGCGGCCCGATCGGCGTGGTCCCAGGAGTGGCCGGACAGCGCACCAATCCCCTCGTCGCACCCGTTCTGACCGGCTCCGGCTCCGGCGATGCATCGAAGCCAACGGACGACACACCGCTGCCGATCCCCAACTTGCTCGGAGGTGGCTGATGCTGACTCGTCAGGTTCGCCTGCAACTGCTCGTATTCTCGATCCTCACGGTGCTGGGACTAGTCGCCATGGCCCTCGGCTACCTGCATGTTCCGACACTGCTCGGCCTCGGGCAGATCAAAGTTGAGGCAACCTTCTCCGATGGGGCGCGGATCTACCCAACCGCGAACGTCACCTACCGCGGCGCGCAGATCGGCAAGGTCACCGACGTCCGCGCCGCCCCCGATGGCGCGCAGGTCACGATGTCCATCGCCTCGAGCGCCCACATCCCGTCCGAGGTCACCGCGGAGATCCACAGCGTGTCCGCAGTCGGCGAGCAGTACGTCGACTTCGTGCCGCGCCGCGATGGGCAGCCCTACCTGCACGATGGTGCGCGGCTCCCGGTAACCCGCGCCCAAATTCCAGTGCAGACCGGGCCGCTGCTCGATCAGGTCGAGCGTATGGTCGCCAGCCTGCCACGCGATGACCTCAGCACGGTACTTACCGAAACCGCCACCGCTTTCGGCGGTCAGGGCCAGAACTTGCAACGGCTGCTCGACTCAACCCGGTCACTGGTCCACGCTGCCGACAGCAACGTCGAACCCACCAGGCGCCTCATTAGAGACCTGGCGCCGCTGCTGGACACCCAGATCACCAACAGTGCCCAGATTCGCGCCCTGTTCCCGGACCTCGCTGCCGTCTCCGACCAACTCCGGGAAAGCGACCCAGATATCCGAGGAGTACTGGACAAGGGTCAGTCGGCGGCCCGAGAAGTTAAAGACCTGTTCCAGGACTTGCGGCCCACCCTGCCGATCCTGCTGGCGAATCTGACCACCGTCGGCGATGTGCTGGCCACGTACAACACCAACCTGCGGCAGGTGCTGATCCTCTACCCGATCGACGTGGCCATGCTGCAGAGCATCGCGTTCCCCTACCCCGAGGGCACCGTGGGACTGGACTTCCGCACCAACCTCAACGTACCGGCACCGTGCACGACAGGCTTCGAGCCGACGTCGAAACGGCGCAACCCGAACGACGTGTCCATTCCGAGCACCCCGGCCGGCATGTACTGCAAGCTCGCGCAGGACGCCCCCACCGTCGTGCGGGGGGCCCGCAACACTCCGTGCCCCGACAGTGACCGCCGCGCGGCCACACCCGTGCAGTGTGGCGTCGACGGTCGGGCCAGCGGCTACCCCGGGGGCCCGATGCCCCATCCATTCACCTCGGAGAACCCGTTGACGCCGGCGCCCATCGGCGCGTCGACCCCCCCGCGCCAGGCGGCTTACGACCCACGGACCGGCCTCTACGAGGGCCCGGACGGACAGCTCTACACGACGGGCGGGATGGCGACCGATAGCGCACACCTGGCCAGAGCGGGATGGAAGGCCTTATGGCTAGAGCCTCTAAACCAGTGAGCGATCAGGAGCACGAGGACGTGGACGAACTGGAAGAACCGCCCGTTGCCGCGCGAAACGCCGACCCACCACCGGAGACGGACCCGGACGCACAGCCCCACCCGAGCAGACCTCGGCTCGTGCTCGCGGCATGTCTGTTGGTGGCGCTGCCAGTGCTCGCGGTGCTCTGCCTCGTGCTCGTCGGGCCGGCGTGGCGCGCAAACCAACGTGAGACCAGCCGTGACGCCGCCCTCCAGGCGGCCCGCCAGGAGGCGATCAATCTGGTCCCCGGCTAC
>JAWVFH010000152.1:0-2540 GCA_033856255.1 Solirubrobacterales bacterium
GATCGCGTTCGGCGCTCTGTTCCGCAGCGACGTGGACTGGGACTATTCCTCGCACTACGAGCCCGGATGCAACGGCCGGCGAATTTATCTGCCGCGCGGCAAGGTGCTCGGGGGCTCGTCGTCGATCAACGCGATGGTCTACATGCGGGGAAACCGCGTCGACTACGACGGGTGGCGCGGGCGGGGCTGCGCGGGCTGGGGTTGGGCGGACATGCTGCCCTGCTTCCTGCGCGCCGAGGACAACGAGCGGGGCGCAGGCGAGTTCCACACGGTGGGCGGCCCGCTGGCCGTGAGCGACCTGCGGCACCGCAGCCCGATCAGTGAGGTTGCACTGGAAGCGGCGCTGGCGGCCGGACTTTCGGCCAACGACGACTTCAACGGCGCCGAACAGGACGGAGTGGGCTTCTACCAAGTCACCCAGCGCGACGGACAGCGAGCCAGCACGGCGACCTGCTACCTGCACCCGGTAGCCGACCGGGCGAACCTGTCCGTGCAGACCCACGTACAGATCACTCGGGTGCGTTTCGCCGGCGAACGTGCGATCGGCGTGGCAGGCGTGCAATTCGGGCGACCGGTGGAATTCGATGCCGAGCGGGAGGTGATCCTCTGCGCCGGGACCTACGGGTCGCCGCAGCTGCTGATGCTCTCCGGGATCGGGCGACCCGACGAGCTGGCCGCGCTGGGCATCGCCCCGCGGGCCGAGCTGCCCGGCGTTGGGCGCAACCTGTCCGACCACCCCGTTAGTGCCGTCGCGGCTCGCTGCGCGGGTCCGGATGGGCTGTTCGGCGCGACGAGCGCGCAGAACCTGGACCGCTACGCCGCCGGCCAGGGACCGCTGACTTCCAACGTCGCCGAGGCCGGGGGGTTCATCCGCACCCGCGACGCTCTGCCCGCGCCCGACATCCAGCTGTTCATGATGCCGGTGCTCTACACCGACGAAGGGCTGGCGCCCGTCGGCGCGCATGGGGTGTCCATCGGCGCGTGTTTACTCACGCCACGCGCGCGAGGCGAGCTCAGGCTCGTCTCCCCGGATCCGACCGCGAAACCGTGCATCGTGCACAACTACTACCGCCACCCGGAGGACCTGCGCAGCCACATCGAGGGCCTGCGCGTCGCGATGCGCATCCTGGCCGGCGCCCCGTTGGCCGGACGCCTCGCCGACCCGGTGAGCCTTCCCGCCTCGGACTCCGACGCCGACCTGATTGCGCACATCCGCGCCACCGCTCAGACCATCTACCACCCGGTGGGCACCTGCGCGATGGGCATCGACGACGACGCGGTCGTCGACCCCGAGCTACGCGTGCGCGGCATCGAGGGTCTGCGGGTGGTGGACGCCTCAGTGATGCCGACCGTGCCGCGCGGCGCGACCAATGCGCCAACCATCGCGCTCGCCGAGCGCGCGGCCGCGGTCATCAGAGGCCCGGCTCCGATCCTCCGGGAAGTCCGAGCCACCGCGACCACTACGCGGTCGGTTCGCGTCGCACCAATGGACACGGCGGGAGCACCGTGATGGCCCGACGAGCTCCCAGCGATCCCCGCCACGATTACCAGCCAGAAATAGGCGGGTAGCTCGGCGGCGACGCAGGTGACTCGCTGCACGTGCCCCGGGTTCCACGTGCGGTGCTGTCGGGGACGAACGCGCCGGGTACCGCCCTCAGCCGTCCAATTTCCTGAACGTCAGTCGGTCTCAATTGGCGAACCCCGAAGCTGGCCCGAGGCGGGGGTACGCGGTGCCTCGTGGCGTTCACGACGTGGTCGGTCAGCTGTGTCGCGTGATCGCTTCGGCGATTAGGTCGGGGATCTCGAGGGGGGTATGTGGCCCACCCTCGGGCATTCCGTCAGGTTCGGGTTGTCGAGTCCGTGCCGGAGTGCGTCAGCGATCAGATGGCCGGACACCGGGTCCGCCAATCCCCAGAGGAATTGCGTGGGCGTGGCAGCGGTGAGCGTTGCGGTGAGCTGGTCCGCGCGACGGGCTCGTTGCTTGATGTAAGAGAGCACCGCGCGGCTGGCCGTCGCACGTGGGTCGTCGCGCGTGAGTGCCGTCCAGTGCTCGTGGGCCAGCTCAGGTTCGAGTGGATGCTCGGAGCCGAATACAGCGGCCCAGGTGCGGTGGAAGGCCCGTTCGTCGAAACGCCGCCAGACTGCAGCGCCGACGAGCGGGAGTGGAGCCAGGCGCTGGATCAGCCGGGGCCTGTAGAGCCTTCCGGCGCAGCACCGCCCACGACTTGCGATCCGCCCGATACCCACGGGGCAGCAGCAGCCCACGCCGGCGCAAGGCACGTTGCACGGTCGAAGTCGACACCGCGTGACCGTCGGCGCGCATCATCGCGGCGATCTTGCGATGCCCCCAGGCCGGCCAATCAGCGGCGTATCTCGCAGCCAGCACCTCGACCGCATCCACCTTCGGCGCCGGCCACGGCCCCTTCACCAGCAAACCGCCACGCAGCCGCGCGAGCCGGCGACGATACGTCCGCTCCGGGATGCCGGTCAGGGACGCGAACCTCGAGACCGGCAATGCCGCTGCCGCCCTTAGTGCCTCG
>JAWVFH010000153.1:0-3240 GCA_033856255.1 Solirubrobacterales bacterium
CCGCAGCGGCGCCGCAGGCGCCGCCTTGACCAGGAGAAGAAAGTCTGCGCCCCGGCGAGTTACCGGGGTGTCCGGCAGAGCTATCCGGCACAGGTGGAGACCCTAGACAGGTCGCCAGACGGCTTGAACCGGGCAGTGGCCTTACGTGGTGGTGCGGTGTGGGTCGCTGGCAGTCGCTAGGGGCCAGGTCCGGTGTCGGACTGTTCGTCGTCGGGCAGAATCGGAAGTTCGCAGCAGACCGTGGTGCCGCCGCCGGTGGGGCTGTGGATGGAGAAGGTGCCGCCCAGCGCCTCGATGCGGTCCTTTAGCCCGACGAGTCCTGAGCCGCGCTCCGGGTCGGCGCCGCCGACACCGTCGTCACGCACGCACACCCGGAGTGCGTCGCCAGAGGCTTCCGCGTCCACCGTCAGGATCGAGGCGTGTGCGTGCTTTGCGGCGTTGGTGAGCATCTCGGAGACGACGTAGTAGGCGCCCACCTCGACTGGTTCGGGAAGCCGGCCATCGATCCGGAGGTCTAGGTCTACCGGGATGGCGGAGCGACGTCCGAGCGCGCGCAGTGCTGGCCGCAGCCCCGCGCTGGACAGGATCGCCGGATGGATGCCACGGGAGATCTCCCGCAGCTCCTCGATCACGCCCGTGAGCGCCGCGCCGACGTTGGTGACCTCGGTCCGAATGTCCTCGCTCGCCTCGGGTGCTGCCGCCGCGGAATGCAGCCTGAGTGCCAGTGCGACGAGGTGTTGCTGTGCGCCGTCGTGCAGGTCTCGCTCGATGCGTCGGCGGGCCTCGTCCGCGGCCGCGACGATCCGGGTCCGCGAGGCGGCCAGCTCGCCTCGGCTCTGGGCGTTTCCGACCGCCGTGGCGAGCAGCTCGGTGAAGTCCGTCATGCGGTCGGTGGTGTCGGCAGAAAACGGCCCTCGCTTCGACACCGCGTGCACCACACCCCACATGCGGCCTTCGACGACGATCGGGCTGGCCGCTAGCGCCCGGATCCCCAGCTCGCGCAGGCCCTGGGCGAGCGGGTCCGACGCGCTGCGCCACACGTCCTCTTCGACCTGGGCGGCGCGCCCGGTCCGCCACATTACCGCCGGGGCAATGTGCTCGCGGAGTGGCACCCGCGACCCGGGTGGCAGATCATTGACCGGGATCTCCCCGACACCGCCGATCAGCACGACCGAGGACCCATCCGGCTCGAAGCGTGCGATGCCCGCGCCGTCCGCGCCGAGCAGCCGGCGGATTTCCTCGGCCACCGCCATGAAGATCTCATTCGGGTGGATTGCGCGGGCGACGAGCGTGGCCACCCGGCGGAGCGCGGCCTGCTCCTGCAGGAGTTGGGCGAGCTCGTCGTGACTGGACTGCAGCGCGGCCCGGTTCTGCGCGTTCGCGACCGCGGTGGCGACCAGCTCGGTGAACGCCGTCATCCGCTGCTCGGTGTCGGGCGGCAGTGGCCCCTGCCCGGAGCCGACGGCGATCGCTCCCCACAACCGGCCGTTGACATGAATCGGCACGGCAGCCGCGGACCGTAACCCCTCGCGGAGATAGGGCTCCCCACCCGGAATGTCGCGATAGTCATCGACGCGGGCGGCCCGGCCGGTACGCAGGACGGCCGCGGTCGCCCCGGTCGGCGGATAGCCCTCCCAGCCTTCCCCGACCCGTACGTGGGGGCCGGTCGTGCCCTCGTTGGCCAGCAGCGTAACGGTTCCGTCGAGCTCGTACCGGAACATCCTTGCGGTACCGTTACCGAAATACCGGAGAGCCTCCCTGGTCACGGCCGCGAACACTGCCTCTGGCGGCTCGCCCCGCGCGACCAGCATGGCCAGGCGCCGCAGTGCCGCCTGCGTGTCCGCGAGCGCGCGCAGCTCCTGCTCGGCCCGGGCGTTGGCGACCGCCATGGCGGCCAGCTCGATGAACTCGGCCATGCGCGACTCGGTCCCGGCCGGGAAGTCCTCCCGTGAGGACGCCGCCACCGTCACACCCCACTGGCGTCCCCCGACGACAATCGGCGCGGCCACTACGGTCCGCATCCCCAGCCTGTCCGTCATGGCACCAAATGGGCTCTTCGCCAGTCGTTCACCGTTGACCCGGGACGGGCACCCGGTGCCAAGCGCGGCCGCGGTGACCATCCCCGGCTGCAGCTCCATCCGGAAACCAACTGGTACTTCACGACCTACCCGGCCATATGCCCCGAGCACGGTGACATACCCGTCAACCTCCCCCCGCTCGACGGACGGGTGATCAACGCGGCAGACGAACGTCGCTTCGGCACCGATCAGGCGACCGAGCTCGTCCGTGACCGCGCTGAACACCTCGGCCGGCGGCGCGCTGTGAGCCACCAGCCTGGCCACCCGCCGCAGCGCGGCCCGCTCATCGGCAATCTCACGCAGCCGCGTCCGGTCGGGCGGCTCATCCCGCATTAGCGCCATGTCCCACATCGGCGCCGGCGTCAGGCGCGTTCACGAGGCTGACGGTAGCCCGACGCGCGGCGGGCCGATAACGCAGGCGAACCGCCCGCCCGGGCTGCTGGGCGCGGGGGCGCCTCTCAAGAACGGGTAGGTTGCGCACTCACGAGCCATGGCGTCGGGTGTCCTTCTCGTGAGGTCCAGCGCGTCGGCGGCCGCTCGACGGAGGCGCGCCGCTTGCAAGGGCTCGTACCTACGGTGGCAGTCCGGCACGAGGCGCGCCAGCCGCCCCGGACACAGACAGCATCAGGGATGTGCCCATCCGGATGCACCCCCGCCAGCGGCCATCGCACTCTGGTGCTACCTGGAGTCCTCGGATTCACGCTGGCAGGTATCCCCAAGCAATAGCGCCCCGAAGTGGTTGCAACGACACCTGGATAGAGCATTGCCGGACACCCGGTGCCGGGCCGTTACGACGTTCTTCAGTCCGGCCCTCTCGACGGCCGCCACCGCGCGGTAGCCTGCTTGACGACCGACAACACCAGCACCGATCCCGGTGTCGACCCCGCAAAAGCCGTGGGCTGGGCAGGGATGCTGCGTCAAACATCTGGATGCAGCTCAACTGGCAGTGCCAGCGCTCAATCGCCGAGCTGTACCCCGTCGCAGTGAAGCGGTGGGGCCTGGCCAACCACCGCGAGCTGTCACACAGCCAACGCAGCGACCACGTCGCGCAGCGAGGAGATCAGCGCGTCCGGGCCAGCTGCCAACAGTGGATCACGCTTATCCGGCTTTTTGGCAAAGGCAACAGATCCGGCGCCGGCGCGGCGGGCGGCCTCCACGTCGG
>JAWVFH010000154.1:0-4751 GCA_033856255.1 Solirubrobacterales bacterium
TCCTCGCTCGAAGCTGGCCGCGACCCGCTGGGTCGGTGAACTTGCGCATATCCCAGGCCTTGCCGAGGTTGACGAGGACACCTGTTACCGGCTGATGGATCTGCTTCTGGAGATCGAGGATGACCTGGCTGAACAGGTGTTTTGGCAGGTCGCGACACTCTGGACGTTGAGATCGACACGGCTTTATCGACTCGACCTCGACCTATTGGGAGCGTGATACGCCGACGAGCCGGTCAGCCGCGATAGCCGTGGCGAGCCGGTAGCCGAGGGCAGCGCCTGGGTGGGTTCCGTAATGGGGTCACTCGAAAGACCACCGAACAACCCACGGCTCCGGCAAAGTCGTCGATGGCCGGTCTGGTTTGTGGCGATCAGTTCTTGGTGTTTTGGAACCGTTGGCTGAGTGTTGGGGAAGCTGGCATGACGCGGGGCAGGGGTGGTTCGGTGTACCAGTCGGCCTTGTATCTGTGAAGTAGGGCTTCGCCGTCGCGGTGCCAGGTGAATCGGGGTTTGTTCAGCAGTGTCTGGAACACGCGGTCAGCGTTGTCTGGGTTGGATTCGGCCAGGCGGCGGATAGGGACGGGGCTGACGCCTTCTCCCCGTAGGTAGCCGGAGATGATCTCGCGGTA
This sequence comes from Solirubrobacterales bacterium, assembly GCA_033856255.1. GTDB lineage: Bacteria > Actinomycetota > Thermoleophilia > Solirubrobacterales > 70-9 > WHSW01. Next base: position 627 of record JAWVFH010000154.1, read on the forward strand.
GCGGCGCCGCCGGATGAGGTTGGGATTGGCGAAGGCTTGTTGAGCGGCGGCGAAGTCGACGTAGAAGCCTAGGCCGTCCTCGCTGTCGTAGATCATCGCAACGGACTCGGCGGTGGTCCAGTCGGTGGGCAGCGGTGGTAGCTGCGGCTCGGTCCACGGCCCGTTCTTGCTTCCGGCTTGCTCGTAGATGTAGCGGTAGAAGGTCATCAGGGTGGGCCGCACTCGCGCGCCGGGCACGACGGTCAGGTCGCTGCCGTACAGCTCGATGAAGGCTTGGCGCTGTTCTTCCTGGATGTGGCGGGCTTGGGCGAGCTTGTCGGGGTTGCGGAAGACGCTCTTCGGGTGGTTCATGACCAGTTCTGGGAGTCCGGCCAGGACCTGCTCGGCGTGGTCAGCCGGGAAGGCTGTGGGTGTTCCGCTGATCATCCACTCGTTCCCGACGGGCACGATTCCACCGATCATGATCGTCCCCGGGGTGAGGTGCTGGACACCGTTTGGGCCCATGTTGGAGCGCACCCGATAGGTGAGTTCATCGACGTGGTTGAAGGCGACGACACCGTCGTCGCCGTAGGGTTCACCGACCTCGAACATGCCCTGCACGTTGTCGCGCCAGCCCAAAAGCAGCGCCTTGTCCTGCTCCGGTAGATCAGCGCGATCGGTGACGAACCGCTCCACGACCCGCTGCCCACCGGCAAGCCGGTGGTGGAACAGGAAGTTCTCGATGATGCTGGTGAAGATGGACTCGTCGTCGACGATCCCGTCAGGGAAGCGATCCCAGACCAGTTCGCGCAGCGCACCGTCGAAGCGCTCGGATAACGCGAAGCTCACCAGCTCGCCCTTGAGCTGTCCGGCCCGCTGCAGCTGATCCATTCTCGTCCCTCCACTCCGGTGGCCGTGCGCGGAAGGCAGGCTATCGAACACGCGAAGGCAGAGCTGTGGACGATCGCTGACCGACCACGGCCCCGGCGACTGCCGCGTTTTAGCTGGTCAGGAGTAACGCGGCGGGGCGGAGTGGATCCCAGGCGTGGTGGCGCAGGGCTTGGGCGATGTTGGTGACACCGTTGATTCGCAGCAGGCTGACCGCGAGGTTGCGCAGGGCGGCCATGGCCCGTGGTCCGGTTGCGGTGCGAATCTGGGAGCGGTCTTCGTCGTAGGTGACGTCGCGAACCCAGTGCAAGCGGTTCTCGATGGCCCAGTGGCCGCGAACCCATCCGGCGAGTTCGGCCGCGGTGGCTTGCTCGGCAGCCAGGCTGGTGACCGCGTACGCCACTTCGGTGCTCCACTTCTTGCTGCGTGGTCTGCGGGTCTTGCGGGTGATTTGGAGGGCCTGGCGGGCGTGCGGGAACAGGATTCCAGTCTTCACCGTGACGATCTTGACGGTGCGTTTCTCGACTCGTCCATGAGCTCGCCCGCCGCGGGTGTGCACGGCCGGGACGTCGTTCCAGGGCAGGGCTGTGAGCTGTTGGTGCAGGGTGGGCTGGTTGCCCTTCACCGTGATCAGGTAGTGCGCCGCCCGTTCGAGCACGAGGTAGTTGGCGTGAGCTTTCTGTACGTGCAGGGCGTCCACGGTGATGACCACGCCGGACAGGCTCTCGACGCGGTCACACAGCCGCGAGAACATCGAGATCTCGCTTGCCTTTCGCGCCACCTCGACCTGACCGAGTACCACCCCAGCGCGGTGATCGATCGCGGCCAACAAGTGACGCGCATCGGCTGTTCTGCTCGCCGAGCCGCGCATCGTCTTGCCATCGACGGCCACTGCCCGGCGCCGACCAGCCGGCGGCTCGCTAGACCGCGCGGACCAGCGCCCAATCGCGGTATCCAGCCGGTCGCCATCAAGACGCTGCAACGTGCGCCGGATCCTCGACTCGCACGGCGCGCATCCCGCGCCCAGGGCAGCCAGCACCTGATCAGGCGCGTTGGCGGCCCACTCGCCGATAGCGGTGAACGACCGACAACCAGCCAACACCGCACACGCAGCCACGGCCAAGATCGTCGTGATCGAGTGCCGCACACCCCGCCGAGCGCGCGGGTCCGGCACCCCCGACAACTGGGCCAACAGACCAGAACCCGTCAGGGCATTAGCGTCAACAGCGGCGGCCAGACGAGCCAGGCCAGGATCGATCGACGATGGTGACGACGCGAGCATGACCCCTCTGGTCGATCAGATGGCACAGGAACCACCCATGATCAACACTAGGACCGTCTCCGTCGCGTTACCTACCCGGCGTGTCGCTCACCCATCGCCCCAGATCCCAAACGACTTTGCCGGAGCCCTGCCACCGGGGGACACCGAAAAGTAGTGCCCGCGCGCCAGTCGCCCAGCTGCAGCTAGCAGGTACCGGGAATACAGAGCTGCTGGCAACCAGAAGGGCGCTGCCCGCGGGGACACTGCGCGCCCTCCACGCGAAGCTGGCGGGGAGGGAGAGCCGGGTCGCACCGGGCGCGGCTCCGGCTAGGACAGCGATGCAGGCGGTGGATCACTGAACACAAGAAGCAAGGCTCGTGGGCGCTGGCCTCGGAGGCTGACGCCCAGGTTGTTGACGGGACCGGCGCTTATAGCCACCCACCGGACGGGAGGGTGAGCCCAACGTGCCTACCGTCCCCGGCGAGCCCGCCACGACCGGACTACGGCCGCCTGCCCGGCGTGCCGGGCTTTCCTGGCGGCGACGTAGTGGCCCTGGTCGCGTTCGTCCTCGTCGCCGGCGCGGTCAGCTGGGTTGTCGGCCTGGCCGCACGCCGCACCCGGGAGGCCGAAACCCTGGCGACCGCGTACGCCGAGGGCAGCGCCCATCTCGAGCAAAGCCGGGACGATCTGCGCCGGCTCGCCGAAGAGCAGGCCGCGTTGCGGCGGGTCGCCACGCTGGTCGCCCGCGGGCTGCCGCCGGCCGAGGTGTTCGCTGCCGTCGCGGAGGAGGCCGGCACCGGCCTCGGCGCCGACGCCACGACCATCGTCCGTCTCGAGCCCGACGGTACGACGACCGTCCTCACCCGCGTCGGTGACCCCCCCGACGAGTTCCCGGTGGGCAGCCGCTGGACGCTTGAGCCACCCCTGGCCTTGGCGGTCACCTTGCGCACGGGCCACCCGGCCCGCAACGACGACTACAGCCGACCTTCCGACGCGTACGGTGAGGCCCTCCACCGGCTGGGATTCCGGTCGGGGGTCGCCGCGCCGATCGTCGTCGAGGGAAGTCTGTGGGGCGCGATCGCCGTCGGGAGGCGGCACGGGTGTTTCCCGGCCGACGCCGAACAGCGCATCGCCGGGTTCACCGAACTCGTCGGCACCGCGATCGCGAACGCCGACAGCCGCACCCAGCTCACCGCCTCCCGAGCCCGGATCGTCGCGGCCGCCGACGACGCCCGGCGCCGCATCGAACGCGACCTGCACGACGGCACCCAGCAGCGCCTGGTCGCGCTCGGCCTGGCGCTGCGCGGGGCCCAGTCCACCGTCCCCGAACAGCTGCCCGAGCTGCGGGCCCAGATCGGCCGGGTCGGCGACGAGGTCACCGCGACGACCGTGGAGCTGTGCGAACTCGCCCGCGGTATTCACCCGGCGATCCTGTCCGAGTGCGGGCTCGGCCCGGCGCTGCGTTCCCTGGCCCGCCGCGCCGCGATCCCGGTGAAACTCGACATCCGCACCGAAACCCGCCCCGCGGACCAGATCGAGGTGGCCGCCCACTACGTCGTGTCCGAGGCGCTCACCAACACCACCAAGCACGCCCGCGCTTCCTACTCGCACGTCGCGGTGGATGAGCGCGACGCGCTGCTGCGCCTGTCGATCCGCGACGACGGTGTCGGCGGCGCCGATCCCGCCGAAGGTTCGGGCCTGATCGGGCTGCGCGACCGGGTGCTGGCCCTGGGCGGATCGATCGAGGTCACCAGTCGCCCCGGAGAGGGGACGGCGATCGTCGTCGAGCTTCCGCTGCGGCCCGACTGACCATTCGACCCGCCCCTGTGATGGGGGCCAGTGATGGTGAATGGGTCCTGAACCTCTGAGCCAGAACCGGCGGCCCAATCGACGTCAGTCGCGTAGAGCCGGAGTCCGGCGAGGCACGAGCAACTGCCTTGACCGCCGGTGTGGTCAACTCGACTGGCGAGGCCCAACATGGGCTAACAGGAGGTCAA
>JAWVFH010000155.1:0-2711 GCA_033856255.1 Solirubrobacterales bacterium
AGGTCGTCGACGTGACGAGCGACGTCCGGGGCAGCAGCGTAGGCACCGGGCACACGCCGCGCGCCCTAGATCATCCGATCGTGTCCCGAGACGACGCTGCCCACGACCGCGCGTGCGGCCGGGGCCGTGAGGACTGTGCGCCCGAAGGGACTCGAACCCTCCGAGGACTGCTTGACCAGCGAACGCACCAGGTCCGGGCTCGCCGCGGCGAGCCGGATGTCAGAAAGCTTGTTGGATGGCGGCAGCCATCTTCGCCTGGTCACTGGTGACTTGTTCGAACTCGGCGGGCGTAGCGATCGGGGCGTTGCTCACGCCGACCATGAACGTGAGCTGCCTGCCGCTCTTGGCCTCGATGTAGCCGGCGAGGCTATTGCCGAGCACGATGATCTGGTCGGCCGCCGTGCCCACGACGCGGTTGCCCGTCTTCATCCTCACCTTGCCGGCCGCGGGAGAGTCAGACAGGACGTTGGCAAGGGTTCCGTCCTTGCCGAGGATGGGCAGCGAGTCGGAGAGCGCGTTCGCGTACGGCTCCTGGATAGCCTGCTTGTAAAAGGTGGCCAGCGCGGTAGGGGTGACCCGACTCTTGTCGTCGGAGCCCGCACCGTCGAACGGGAACACCTGGTCCTTCGACACTCCGCGGGCGGTGGCGGTGTCGACCTCGGCTACCAGACCCTGCTCGCAGTCCGTGCTGCCGGTTTTGACCGCCGCCAGGCAGGTCATGAGATCGGCACCCCGGTTGTAGCTGACCTTCATGATCAGCTTGACGTAGGCGGCGAGACTGGCCGACACGTGTTCCCCGAGCTTGTCAGCGGGTGGGTAGCTGTCCTTGGCCGGCAGCAGGGAGGCGGGGTTCGGGCCGGTGGGCGTGGCGGTTACCGCAACGCCGGCCCGCTGTAGCGCCTCGATCAAGGCCGTCCGAGCGAACCCCGCCGGGTCGGCGATCTCTTTGACCACCAGGGTGGGCGTCTTACCGGCGGCGATCTTGCCCGTCACGACGAGGTGGCCGGGCGTGGGCTCGGTGACATCGAGGGCGGTGGTCTCCTTGGGGTCGACCGTGGTGGCCCGGGTCTCGACGGTGTACGACACTGTCTTGGGGAGCCAGTTGATTGTCGTCGCCTGGCCGGCCGTGGAGCCGGGCGTGACCTCGATGTCGATGAGGTTCTCGTTGACCCAGATCGGCGAGACGAGGCCGTCGGGGTAGTTGTGGGGCGTGAAGAGCCGGTCGTCGATGACCACGTCGCCATTCACCCGGGTGATGCCGGCGGCCTTCACCGCCGCGGCCAGCTCGTTGAGCGCGCTCAGCGGGTCACCCGGGGGTTCGACGGCCCCAGGAAGGCCGATGGTCGCGTAGCTGTGGTCGAGCTCGGGGAGGTTCTCGTAGTAGAGCGAGCCGTCGGGCTGTTTGCGCAGGCCGAAGCTGAGGTCACCCGAGCCGACGAGAACGAGGTTTCCGTTCAGGATGTTGCCGCTCTGGCTGCCAACTCGGTATACCGGGGTCCGGAACACGTAATCGTTGCCGTAGTGCTCCAGCGCCGCGGAGACCGCGAACGTCTTCATGGTGGAGCCGGGATCGAACATCCGCACCGGGTCCTGGGAGGCCAGGACCTCACCGGTCTTCTGGTCGAGGACGAGGTAAGCCCAGTCCGACTGCTTGTAGCGAGGCCCACGCTCGATGGCAAGTAGCGCCGTCGTGAGGTCGGTGGGGCCGGTGGTGGTCCCGTCCGGCGCGGCCTTGGTGCCATCGCCGCCGTTCGCGCAGGCGCTGATCGCCAACAGGAGCAGGGCGAGCAGTGATATCCAGCGTCTGGTCACCCGCGGCCCTTCCCTTCGCTGAGGTCCATCGCGGTCCAGGTGCCGGCCTCGCTCACCGACACCCAGATGCTGCGCCGGGCAGGGTGCCGCAGCAGCCTCCAGCCCGGCAGCACCCCTTGGCGACGATCTCGTGGCCCGGCCAGGTTTCACATGAACAGACCCGCTCCGCAACCTCCAACGCCCGTACGTGTGACACCTGACATCCGGTCCAGGGTCCGACCTTCGTGCTGGAGGAGCTCGCAGGCCGGCACTCTCTAGCACCTCGTCGTATGGCCGGTCCTCCGGTACGCGAACGCGGCGCGCACTGGGTCGACCCCGAGCTGGTTGCCGAGGTCGGGTTCGCCGAGTGGACCCGCGAGCACCAACTACGCCACCCCCGCTTCCTGGGCCTGCGCGACGACAAGGCTGCCACCGAGGTCGTTCGGGAGGAACCACCGACCGCCGATACCAGCAACGCCCGTGGCCAGTCCCGTCAGACAACCGATGGACCCAGCCTGATCGGTGGGGCCCCCAACACCGACACCGACGAGATCCCGGCGCCGGCGACCTGGGCGGCGCCCACCGATGACGAGCTCGCCGCGCTGGACGAGCTGGGTATCAAGGGCCGGTGGAGCGTCGCGGGGCGCGAGGTGGCGGTGACGAACCTGGACAAGGTGCTGTTCCCCGTCCGCGCCGGCGACTCGGCCGTGACGAAGCGGGACCTGCTGCGCTATTACGCGCAGGTCGCACCGTACCTGTTGCCGTACCTGGCGGACCGGCCGGTCAATCTGCACCGGTTCCCCAACGGAGTCGACAAGGCCGGGTTCTGGCAGAAACAGGTCCCCACCCACGCACCGAGCTGGTTGACCCGCTGGCGCAACACGAAGGTCGGAGAGAACACCGAGGAGTACGCCATCCTC
>JAWVFH010000156.1:0-4333 GCA_033856255.1 Solirubrobacterales bacterium
CTGGCTGGCCGATCTCGCGGTCGGCTGGCGGACCGGACAGATCAAGGTCGGGTCGACCATGCGCTCGGAGCGGACCGCCAAGTGGAACCGGCTGCTCGGGATCGAAGCCCGGCTCGGGGCCGAGGCCGCGTTCGCCGGTCGGGCGGCGCTCGCACCGATCGCACCCGCCGGCTAGTCAGGGCGATCGATCAGACGTGACCTGACATCGGTGAAATGGTGTGCGTGGGCGGCGGCGGCGACCTGGTCGGAGTCGCCGCCCGCCACCGCGTCGACGATCCGGGCGTGGATCGCGAGTCGTTCGTACAGGTAGGGCGTGAGATTTGCCGTCGGTACGACGCTGCTGACGTGCGAGGACAGAATGTCGAGCAGGGCGAGGTAGACGGTCCGCAGAATCTCGTTGTGACAGTGGGCGGCCAGGGCTCGGTGCAGGTCCCAGTCAGCTGCGAAGAAGGCCTCCGGAGCGTCGACGAGGCAGGACATGCGGGCGACGATGGCCCGCAGTTCGTCGACGCCGTTCCGGGTCATGTACTTTGCCGCGTCCTGCAGCAGAGCGGGTTCGAGGGCATCGCGGGTACGGACCGCGTCGCCGACCACGACGGCGTCCGAACGCAGATCGAGCACCGAGTCTCCGAATGCCATCAGCTGGTCCAGCTCGGTCTCAACCCCGTGCCGGCCCTCGTCGTCCGCGTTGACGACCTTCCTCAGCCCACTGATGATGGTCGCGGTCTCGTTGTCGTCGAGCCAGGCGCCGAAATGCGCTTGAACGGCCGCGTGGTGGCCGGGGGTGGCGCGCAGGAAGACGTCCCGGCCGTGGTCGGTCAGGACCACGTCGAGGTTGCGGCGGTCACGCTGCGACGGACCGCGGTCGACCAGGCCGGCTTGCTGCATCCGCGAGAGCATCCGGCTGACCCCGCTCTGGCTCAGCCGCGACTGTCGCTCCAGTTCGTTCTGGGGTAGGCGGGCGTCGCCGGACCGGTAGAGGTGGAGCAGCACTCCGTACCAGTCCAGCGGGAGTCCGGAGGACCGCTCCAGATCACCGGAGATGCGCTCCAACACCGAGTCCCCGGCGTCCCGCACGGCTCGCCAGGCGGCGAGCCGTGCGGCATCCAGGTCACGGGTCGGGTTCTCGGGCTGCCCGACCGCTGCAGCGTTACGGGCGACGGTCATGAGTGGCTCCCTCAGTCGGCCCCGCCACGCGCGGCCGGAACTGCCGAGCCGTGACGGCCTGACGTCAGTCTATGACTACGCATTGATTTCTGTCGTCGGTTACGCCGCGAACAGCGGAGCGAGGTCGACGAAGATGCGGTAATCGGTGATCTTCTGGTCCCCGCCGAAACGGCAGATGGTCACGGCGGGGACGTGCACGGTTGATCCGTCCGGCTTCTCGTAGCTCACGTCCGCCTCGACCGCGGCACCGTCGCGCGCGGTCCAGGTGGCGACGTGGTCGTGGCTGACCCAGTTGAAGCACTTGTAGAAGGCGTCGAGGGACTCCTTGATCGCCAGCTTGCCGACGACTGGGGCATTGTTGCCGAAGCGCAGCGAGGCGTTCTCGGCCAGGAACGTGAGGTAGCCGGGCACGTCACCGCGGTCGAGCGCGGCGAACATGTCGGCCAGGAGCGTGGCGCGGTCGGTTGCGGTGGGCATCGTCGGGCTCCGGTGGGACGAAGGGACGGACGGAATCAGGGGAGAGGGCAGTACGCCAGAGCCCGCCGGGTGGGCCAGCTGTCGATCAGGTGTGGTTCGCTGCGTACCCGGCGCCGATGTCGACGGTTCCGCCCGAGACGTACCGGGCGTCGTCGGAGGCGAGGAACACGACGGCGTTGGCAATGTCCGCCGGTGGAATCCTCGGCACGTTCGGGATGTAGTGCAGGTTGTTCTGGTAGATCTTGCGGTCGACGTCGGCGTCGGTCGGGTTGTCGAGCTCAGGGTTGTAGACCTGGCGCAGGTGTTCGTTGCGCACGATGAGGGTGTCCACCATGCCGGGGTTGATCGCGTTGACGGTGATGCTGTGCCGGCCGAGCTCCTTGGCCGCGGACTTCACCAGACCGATCACGCCCCATTTCGAGGCCGCGTAGCTTGCGAGGTTCTCCACCCCGTGCCGGCCCATCCCGGACGCGGTGGCGATGATGCGCCCGTACTGGCGCTCGATCATGTGGGGGGCGACGGCTCGGATGGCGTTGAAGACCCCGTTGAGGTTGATGTCGATGACAGTCGTCCAGTCGGAGGTGGTGGTCTCCGCGATCGGGCCGCTGATGTAGGCGCCCGCGTTGGCGACCAGGATGTCGATCTTAGCGAACTCGTCGAGTGCCCTGGTCACGACGGAGTTCATCGCGGCAGGATCGCGGACGTCAGCCACAACGGCGAGACAGCGCCGGTCCAGCTTCTCCACCTGGGCCACGGTCTCGTCCATGTCGCCAGGAGAGTTCATCGGGTAAGGGACCGCCTCGATCTGGCGGTCCAGGTCGGCGATCACGACGTCGGCGCCCTCCTCGGCCAGCGCGATCGCGTGTGCTCGGCCCTGGCCTCGGCCACCCCCGGTGATGACGGCCACCCGGCCATCGAGTTTGCCCATAGTTGCTCTCCTCGTTGAAAGAAGGTTCGTCCCGATCGTTGTGCTCGTCGTGTGTGCACGGCGCAGCACGATGAGAGCATGAATTAAATGCTTGCGCAAGGATTGAAACTGACTTTTCGGGTCGTTGGCCGCTCGACCCGAACGCGGCAGATAAATGAGTGCGCAAGCATTGACATGACCGGCGACTCGGCTTAGTCTGCGGTTCGCACCGCCCGAGAGCTGGGTAGCCTCAGTGGCTGGAGCCCGGGCCGAGGAGGTCGTCCGCCATGACCGGCACGCTGTGCGTCACCGTCGACAACCTCGGCTGTGCGTTGAAGATCGGTACCGGCGAGGCGATCCGCCCGGACCCCGATGAGCCCGGCCTGCGGGCGCTACCGAGGGTGCTCGACCTCTTCGACAGCCTCGGCATCACCGGCACGTTCTTCGTCGAGGGCTGGAACGGCCTGCACCACCCGGAGGCGCTCCGTTCGATCTCGTCGGCCGGCCACGAGATCGGACTGCACGGCTGGGTGCACGAGAAGTGGTCCACGCTCACCGACGAGCAGCGCGAGGTACTGCTCTTCGATGGGACCGCCGCACTCCGCGCCGCGGGCGTCTCACCGCTCGGGTTCCGCGCCCCGGGCGGATACCGAGGCACCCGGACCGCCAAGGTGCTCGCCGAGTTGGGCTACGCATTCGACAGCAGCGTGGATGCCGCGACGGAATGGGACCCGGTCGAGGTGCATGCACTGGCCGACGGCCTGGTGACCATCCCGTGGCACTGGGACATGATCGACTATTGGCACTATGTGATGCACCCCGAAGGGACGCGGTCGCCCGCGCAGTTGCTGGCGCATTTCACCGCCGAACTGGGCCACGCCGTTCGTACCGGCGGTCTCGTCACCCTCATCCTGCATCCGTTCGTGTCCTTTGTTGAGGACGACCGTTATGCGGCCGTCCGCGCCTTTCTTGCTGGCGCGATGGCCTCTTCGGAGGTTGACGTGGTGAGCGCCGGCGAGCTCGCGGCCCGTTTCCGATCTGCTCGGGCGAATCCTGGCTGTTGACGGCAGCGCGGCCCGGGTGCACCTCTAGGATCGGGCCGTGAGTTCGCCAGAGGATCAGCAACAGGCCCGCGTGGAGGCCTGGCGGGCGATGCTGTACGCCAACGACAGACTCCTCCAGCGTCTCAGCCAGGATCTGATGGACCAGCACAACCTCGAGATGTCCTGGTACGAGGTCATGTTGCACGTCGCAGAGACCGGCGGGACCATCAACCAGCGCGCACTCCTCGCCCGAGCGCTGCTCGGTCAGAGCGGCCTGAGCAGGGTTCTGACAAAGATGGAAGGCGCGGGCCTGATCCGGCGCAGTGCGACGGACACGGACCGCCGCACGCTGGACATCGAACTGACACCATTGGGCCGCGAGCGACTTCGGCGCGCGGCACCGACCCACATCGCGGGCATCAAGAGGTGGTTCGGGGACCAGCTGACCGCCAGGCAGGCCGACGCAATCCGGGCCGGGTTGCGGAAGGTCGTCAGAGGCCTCGACAGCGACGTGCCGTTAGGCCTGCACGGCAAGGACGAGCGGGGCGAGCCCGTCGCGGACGTCCAGTTGATCACCTCGACCGTTGCCGAGCCGATCTCCGTGAGCGACACCCTCGTAGTCAGTGACGCCCTCGAGCCGCTGATCATCGCCGACGCTGTGCGCTACGCAACGGCATCGGATGTCGGCGAGCTCCGCCGCTTCCTGAACGTGATGGCAGCGGAGATCGACGCACCGGTC
>JAWVFH010000157.1:0-4040 GCA_033856255.1 Solirubrobacterales bacterium
TCCACGCGGCCCGCACGCTCAGCAAGAAGGTCGGTGACGGGGCGGAGGTCGTCCTCGTCAATTCCACCGACTACTTCCTGTACCTGCCTCTGCTGCCCGAGGTGGCGGCCGGCGTGCTCGACCCCCGGCGGGTGGCGGTGTCGCTGGCCGCGGCCCTGCCCGGGGTGCGCTGCGTCCTCGGCGAGGTCGCCCGGGTGGACCTGGCGGCGCGGCGGGTAGAGGTGCACTCGCCGGAAGGCGAGACCGCGACGCTCGACTACGACCGGCTGGTCATCGCCGCCGGCAGCGTCAACAAACTGATGCCCATCCCCGGGGTGGGCGAGCACGCGCACGGGTTCCGCGGCATCCCTGAGGCGCTCTACCTGCGCGACCACATCACCCGACAGATCGAGCTGGCCGACGCGACCGACGACTCGGCGGAGCGCGCGGCCCGGTGCACGTTCGTGGTGGTGGGCGCTGGCTACACCGGCACCGAAGTGGTCGCGCAGGGCGCCTTGATGACGGCGGCGTTGGCCAGGACCCGCCCACGGCTGCGCAATCAGCCGATCCGGTGGCTGTTACTTGACCTCGCCGACCGGGTGCTGCCCGAGCTCGACCCGCGGCTGGGGCGCACCGCCGATCGGGTGCTGCGCAAGCGCGGCGTCGAGGTGCGGATGAAGACCTCGATCTCCGAGGCGACCGCCACCGGCGTGCGGCTCACAGACGGCGCCGATATCCCGACCCGGTCACTGGTCTGGTGTGTCGGCGTGCGCCCCGACGCACTGGTCACCGGGCTGGACCTGCCGACCGCGCAGGGCCGGCTGAGCGTCGACGAGTACCTCACGGTGCCCGGCCACCCGGAGCTGTTCGCCTGCGGCGACATGGCCGGGGTACCGGACCTGACCCGGCCCGGTGAGCTGACCGCGATGACCGCGCAGCACGCGCAGCGGCAGGGAGTGGTGGCCGGGCGCAACGTCGCCGCGTCCCTCGGGCACGGCGAACGGTCTGCCTACAAGCACCACGACCTGGGCTTCCTGGTCGACCTGGGTGGGGTGAAGGCGGCCGCGAACCCGCTGGGCCTCCCGCTGTCCGGATTACCGGCGTTCCTGGTCACGCGCTCCTACCACCTGATGGCGATGCCGGGCAACCGCGTGCGGGTGGCGACGGACTGGCTGCTCGACGCGGTGCAGCGGCGCCAAGGCGTACAGTTCGGCCTGGTCCGCTCGGGGTCGGTGCCGCTCGACTCCACGGCGCCGGAGCTGCCTACCTCGCCGGTGCCCGATACCTCAGCGGAGCCGCCTTCGACGGAGTCGTCTACCTCGGCGGAGTCGCCGTCGGCCAGCCACTGAGTTCGCCGGTCGTCGGCCCAGACAACGGCGGTGCCTGGTGAGAGCGGGTCACCGCGTGGGCGCCTGGTCCGCGATCACCTTCAGATCAGCCACCAGTGCGGAGTAGGCCTCCCGGCGCTGCTCGTCCGGCAGGCGCAAAATCGAGGACGGGTGCACCGTAGGCACCGCGACCAGGTGATCCCCGCACGGCAGTACCTCGCCACGATGTTTGGTGATCCGGAAGGACGACCCGAGCAGCGCCTGCGCCGCGGTGGCGCCGAGCAGCCCCAACACGCTCGGCCGGATCAGTCGGAGCTCGGCGTCCAGCCAGGGGCGACAGGCCCGTATCTCGCTGGCGTTCGGCTTCTGGTGGATCCGCCGCTTCCCGCGTTCCTCGAACTTGAAATGCTTCACCGCGTTCGTCACGTACGTGGCGTCGCGCTCGATGCCGGCGTCTTCCAGCGCCCGGTCGAGCAACCGTCCCGCTGGCCCGTCGAACGGTTCCCCCGCTCGGTCCTCGCGGTCACCGGGTTGTTCGCCGAGCAGTACCAGCCAGGCCGTCGTCGGGCCGGTTCCGAAGACTGTCTGGCTGGCGCCCCGATACAGCTCACACCGCTGGCAAGAGCTCGACGCGTCCCGTACCTCGCCGAGGTCGTCCAGCGCCGTTGGATCGGGCGTTCGAGTGGCCATGGGTGGCGACTACCCACGGATCCGGGGCCGAAACTAGTGCAGGGCACTAGGACGCGCCGTCGTCGGTGTCGGGTTCATCGCCCCCTGGGCCCTGCGTCGGCACCCCTCCATGATCACGCCCCGGGCGGGGTGATCTATTCGGCTTTCACGGGAACGCGCTGCTCAGGTGGCGACTTCTCCGTATGGGCCGCAGTCCCTCAGGATGATGATGGGACGGTCGCGGTGGCCAGCGCCGAGATAGCGAGCCAGGTCGTGTGCCAGCTTTGGTCCAGCAGCGGGCCGCCGTCGCTGTCGTAGAACTGTCCTCTGCCTGTCCGATGCGCGAGCGTACGTAGCGTGTGTCGGCGGTCGGCGAAATAGTGCGACGCCGCGGAAATGAGTTGGCCGGTGAGTATGTTCCGCCAGGTCGTGTCCAGGCTCAAGATCTTGTTGACGGTGCAGACTGTGATGGTGCCGCCGAGGGTGTAGATGGCTACATGTGCCAGGCAGGCCCGGTGTCCGGCGGCGTTCTCGTGGACGTTGCCGTGCCGGCCCTTGTTGGTTGCTTGGTGGGTGGTTTGAGCCCAGTAGTCAGCAATGTTGTGAGCGCCCAGCATTGCGACATAGAGGGCGGCGAATCGGGCTGCCGGACTCGCGGAGGCCCGTCGGTCGGCGGACATGGTCATGGTTATGGTCCTTTCTGTCTGAGACAGAGGTACCCGTTCGAGATGCCCCAACACGATGCCAGGTTGGGGAATGACGCCAGTCGCCCGAGGCCGGTGATGATCGCGTTGGGATGGGTAACCACAGACATGAGTGGTGTTCATCGGAACGGCAAGATCGAGATTGTCGGTCGGGTTCGGCTCCAGGACGCCGAGGATCTGGCCCGGCATTACACACCGGGAGTCGCGGAGCTCGCCGAACAGGCCGGCCGCGAACCCGGCCGGGCGCGTGGGCTGACAGGCAAGGGCAACGCAATCGCGATCGTGACCGATGGCTCGGCGCTGCTCGGGCTCGGTGATCAAGGACCGCGGACCGCTGGCCGCGCTGCCGGTAAATCGAGGGGCAAAGCCGCGCGCACGACGCCTACGGTCGACAGCAGCTTTGTGCGGCGGCCGGCGGGGCTGCCGCCGTTGTGCGTGTCAATTGTGATCCGGAGCTGGGCTCGGCCGCGCTACGGATGATGGAGAGCATCATGCGCGCCGAGTTGTGCGACGTCGGGCATTGCCTGGACTGAACGGCATGCCGACGATGATTCCGGTCCGCTTAGGTCACGGCTTCTTCGCCTGCCCTCAGGATTCGCAGATCTGTGCGGCGTGTCGCATCCGGCTCAGGAGATCGTTGCTGGGGAACCGGTCCTGCGCGGCCTTCTCCATGAGCACCTCGAGGTACTCGGGGACCATTGCTTGCGGGATCGACTCTTCGATGAGGGTGAGATGCTGTCGGCTCGGGTAAGGGTCCGCACGTACCTTGTCCAGCAGGGTTTGGACGTACAGCGCCTGGGCCTCTTCGCGGGTCATCGTCGACTCCTTCGATCGCGTGGTCCCTTTGGTATACCCGCCCGTGGCGCGAGCCATGCGATGTATCCAACCTTCGGCCCCGAGCCGGTGCCCGTTGCGACGAGTCTCGGCTCAGCTCGTGCTGGAGGTCTCTTGGTGCGGTGCTCCGACCTGCTTGGACTCCGAGGAGCCGCGCTGGCGCAGGTACACCGCGAAGATGGCCACGGATCCGACGGCGCGTCGATTGGAGCGTCGGGCTACTGCTCGTGGAATGTGCGCCGGACGCTTTCGCGGACGACATCGCGGAGTCGGCCGGTTCGTCGGTAGACGGCGCGTTGGACCTGTGCGCCGTTTCCACGGCGCGTCAGCGCATTCTGGAGTTGAACGATCTCGGTGTAGTCGCCGTTGGCCTCCAGCGCGTCGCGCACATGGGCGCGAAGATTCTCGAGCACGGCGAGGGCGGGGGCGGGCCGCCGCGTGGTCGGGTCGATGAGCTCTCCGGCCAGGCCGGAGCGCCCGGCGCGCCAGGCGGCGAGCTTGAGCACCTCTGTTCGGACCGGATCAG
>JAWVFH010000158.1:0-5787 GCA_033856255.1 Solirubrobacterales bacterium
AGCTCACCATCCCGGCGGCGACGGTGACCGCTACGTATGCCCCGGCCACCCGGGGAAAGTCGGAGAAGCGCCTCGGCACCAGCACCGAGTCAATCATGATCTTGAACAGCCAGATGTCGGCGGCCGCCATAACCGGGGAAAGAAGGACGAGCAGCAGGCCGAAAGCCATGCGGGCCCGGAACGGACGGGCGTCCGACCAGAACCGACGGAAAATCTCCCGAACCGGGACCTCGGGAGTGGCCTCGACCAAGTGGTCGGCCAGCCGCCGAGAGGATCTCAGCCAGCTTCTTCTCATCGACACTCCTCCCGTGCGGCCCGGCACGGGGGGCCGTCCGCCCTGCGCGATCCGCCCGGTCGTGCCTCGTGGCTCGAGCGGCGACCCACTCACCAGGCGAGTGGGTCGCCGCGATCATCGAGCTGGGACATCAATCCCAGCTGGATCACTCAGTGCCAGCCGCCCCAGTGGTGCCTGTCGTGCCAGCCGCCCCAGTGGTCCCTGTCGTGCCAGCCGCCCCAGTCGTGGTCGTGACCCCAGTGGTCCCTGTCGTGCCAGCCACCCCAGTCGTGGTCGTGACCCCAGCGATCTTTGTCTGACATAGCAATCTCCTTTTCCAGAACGCTTTCACGTTCCTCCACAAAGTACGACCCGTGTGCGCGTCGCGGTCAATGCGCCATGCGGCGTAATTCGATGAATCCACAACCATAGTTTTTGGGCAGCATTTATTGCACCGCGAACCGAGCTTGTCGCGGAGAACGCATCTTGGTCAAATTCGGACTATTGTTCTGGCGCGACTGCGGCTACCTCTCCGCTTTCTCGGGAAGTCCCTCCTCGTCGGATCGCCGTCATTACGGTGACTGGGAGGCAGGTGCGACCGAGGGATGAGACGGTGTGTGGGGATCGCGCGGTGTGTCGCGGACAAGGCATTGCGGACAGGCTGGCCGCCGACGCGGGCCGGGCACACAACGTCGTCCGTACGCCGCGCGGCGTCCGTCCGTGCAGGTCCCCTGGGACGACCCCGCCCTAGCCAGGCCGTGCCGACGGTTCCGGGAACCACTGAGAGCGCAGGGCGGAAACCGCCGATCGCGGGCAAAGCGGAGAGCCCACCCTCCGCCGGTCCCCGTCACTGGAAGCCACCGCCAGCGTGGCCCCGCCCGCCGAGTAACGCATCGCCCCCGGACCGCCCTCGATGACGGCCACCGGTTGCCTCGCCGGGCCAGGGCGGCACCGTCGGTGAGGACCGGAAGGACGAGGAGACGCGCCGCGGCGATCGTCTGGATGCGCCGTGGCGTCCAGGCGGCTGACCTGGGCCCGTCCCTGCGGGCGCGCGACGAAGGTTGCGGCCGGCGCCGTACTCGGCGGCCGGTGCGGCGGGCCGAGGCCGGGATAGGTCCCCTCCGTTGAGGACCAGTGGTTCGCCACCCGGGGGTGACGGCCCTGGTCACGGCCCCGCAGTGATCCAGGGCCGGCGACGGAATGGGTCTTCCCGTGCCCGGCCACTATCAGCTGGACCTGGACCACCGAGCCTCCGCCGCCCGTGAACCCGACTGCACCGCTACCGGCAACGCTGACCACAGCCGCGAGCACACACAGCACGAATAGCAGCGGGCGGACCACTCCGGCCGCGACGCTTGGTTGCGCTCGGTCGTGCGCGTGTCCCGCCTTCACCACCACCACGCTCGGAACCGCCACTTCCCGGCCCGCGACGAGCGGCGAGCCGCACACCGCGCGACATCTGCCCGGTCAGAGCCCCCTTCCTCGCGAGTGCCCGCGAGCCGGTCGCCCGGCGCGGGCGCGACCCTGAGCTGTACCCATGCGGCGGTCCGGAATGGCCGCTGGTGCTGGCGTGGTCCCCATGCGGCCGGCGGTGGCACGGTAACCATGGGAACCGCCGCTTCCCGTGCGGCAGGCTCAGCCTTGTGCGGCAGCTCGATGACCGCCCCGATGAGGCGTGTCTGCAAATGCGCTGGGGGGATCAGCACCTGGCGGTGGGCCGGAAAGGTCAGCCGGGTGAGATCGCTACAAATCCCGATCAGTTGTACCCCGGAACTGATCACGATGATCTCCAAACATGCTCGCACGTGTCATGCATCGAGGCGAGCTTGCCCGCCCCTCTGGGCCCTAAACAGAGAAGGTCGTACCAAATCCGGGAGACGTTCGTCCGGCATCGCCGGTCATCGTGAGAGTGGAGACCCGGAAATAGCAAGACGACGCGGCAGCTCGCCGATCGGGCGGAATGGGCCGCGGACTGGCTGGGCGGCCGCGAGCCGGGCGACCAAGTCGAAGTTGCGCGCGGGCTTGTTCGCCACAAGCCTGGTGTGTTCCTGCTGGGCGCGACAATGGCCGGGGTGCTGGCGGGGCGCCTAACTCGGAGTGTGGTCGACAACTCGACAAGCAGCGGCTCCGGGCGTCCTCGCGGCCGGACAGCTCGGCAAGAGTTGCCGGCACCGGGTCGCTGATGCTGATCACCCGCAGGAACTCCAGGGTGTCCGAGGGCAGCTTGGAAAGGATCGCGCCCGCCAGGTAGTCCGCCACCGAGCGCTCGTCGCCGGAGAAGTGCGCGAGGAACCCGTCGCGGTCGGCAGTGTCGATGAGGGCGTCCGCGGCCAGCCGCAGCCCAGCGGCCCAGCCGCCGGTCCGCGTCCGCAACACCTCGACCTGCTCAGAGGTCAGGATCACACCCAAGTGCGCCAGCAGCTCCGCCGTCTCCAAAGCGGTGAAGCTCATCCGGTCCGCCCGCAGCTCCCACAACCCGACCGCCAGGCGCAGCCGGGGCAGCGCCAACGGTGGATCGAACCGGCTGCACAGCACGAGCTGGACCCCGGCCTGGCGGTTGCGCGGCGCCGGCGTGGAAATCTTGGCGTGCGGTACGAATGGCACGACCAGCAACCCCCTGCTACCCCATTCGGACTTCTGCCTCGTCACGCAAATGCCGCACGAACGGTGGCATTCGACCTAGCGCAGGTCCCGGAAACCCTGCGCCGATAATCAGCATGCTCAAACTCTGATCGACGAGCCGCCAAGGCCGAGGGCGGATAAGTAACAAGAGGGCCTGTTCGGCCCCCGACCGGTCCGGAGCAAGATTAGACCGGCTCCTGGAGGAGGTGGCACCACCTTTCGGCCTGATATCGGCCCGGGTGCACCCCTAAAAAGGGGGTGCGCGGAGCGTGCGACCTGAAGCAGACAGCCAGGGTCCGGTCGCCATCAGCTACCTGGCCATCTCAGGAATGCATGTGGGTGATGAGCTGGATCATCATGGCAAGGAGCGAGATCGAGGGCCAAGCCGCCACCAACACGATCACCTCGCATGTTGCCCTCTCGATGACGCAGATGACTTCTTCGATGTCGTTGGCCAGCGACATCAGTCGACGGTCAGGCAGGGAACGACGCCCAGCGACGAGTAATTGCATCGGATGCAACTGGTACCGGTGTTCACCGATAACCGATATATGTCAACTGCAATGTTCTGAGCAGGCATTATGTGTCGCGGTGGACGGCGGCAACGGTACCGCGCGGGGCTGAGTGGCCACTGGACTCCTCGGGGGAGGCTGGGTGGCGCGGGCTGCACCGTCATCGACCCAGCGGAGCCGCACCCCGCACATATACCGGCCCTGTTTGCCATCCTGGATGGATGCGGGCAGTCCTCCTCCTCCGGGCACCGGGTACGCGGCGCGAACGGTCTGTCACCGCTGCGCCGGCGACGCTGCGGTGGCGCTGCTGTGGCTGGCGGTGATCCGGGATTCGGGCCCCGCGCGGGGCTATCAAGCAAGGGTCTGCCCCGCCTGTCACGGCCGTAGATGGCTAGCCGGCCTCGTCCCGCCACTGTGATCCGCCACTAAGGCGGGGTTGTTCGAAGTCGGCACGGGTGGGTACTAGCTCGCTGGCTGGATGGTTACGACCTGACTGGGCTGCCGCTGCGCGAGCGCAAACACCTCCTGCGTCAAGCAGTCGAGTTCGCCGACCCGATCCGGGGTGCCCTGCTGCTGGGCTACTACGAGGACGGGCAGCTGCGGTATGCCGGCAAGGTCGGCACGGGTTCAGCGCCCGCCTGCTCCGCTCGCTGCGGGCGCGTCTCGACGAGCTGGCCCGTTCGGAGTCCCCATTCGCCGACCCGGTGCGCGAACGCGGCGCGCACTGGGTCGACCCCGTGCTGGTCGCCGAGGTCGGGTTCGCCGACGACAAAGCCGCCACCGACGTCGTCCGGGAGGAACCACCGACCACCGACACCAACGCCCGTGGCCAGGCCCGTACGACAACCGACGGGCCCCACCAGCCCGGTGGGGACCCCAACACCGACACCGACGAGATCCCGGCGACGGCGACCTGGGCGGCGCCCACCGGAGACGAGCTCGCCGCGCTGGACGAGCTCGGTGCCAAGGGCCGGTGGAGCATCGCCGGGCGCGAGTGGTTGTGATGGGCGAACACACGGCCGCCATCGCGTCCGCGCTGCGCGGGAACGGGATTGATCCCTGCGGAAGCAGCTCGAGTATCTGGTAGTGATCCTTGCCGAGGCGGGGATCATTGAGCACCTGGCGAATCAAGACACCAGGTCCCGGGAACTCGTTCACGGCAATGGCGGGATCCTCGAAGCGGTGTTACAGCAAGCGGGTAGGCCAAGACTCCTGCCAGCCGGACGTGCGGAGTCGCGCTGCCCCCCGTGACAACCCGCGCGATCCGGGGCGAGACTTGGGTGTCGCTCCCCGGGCAACGGCGCCAGTTCTGAGGGGACACGGTCGTTGGTGTTGTCCGAGCTGACCGGCAGGGAGCTCGCGATGTTGCGGGCAGTGGCCGCCGGCAGCGGGGAGTTGTTGTGCGCCGGCGAACCTGATCTGGCGATTGACGGGTACCGGTGCGATTTTCTTTCCGCGCACCACCTGACAGACGCGGGGTTGGTCCGCCCGGTCGCCCTCGCCAGAGCGGGCGCGCAGGTGCCACCCCGCGCTCGCTACTGCGGATTTGAGTGGAGGTAGGTGCTTTGGTGGCGGTGGCGGCCTGCCTGGCCCTGGTAACGGGCCTGTGGGCACTGTCGGGCGCGCGGGCCCGAGCGGGCATGCGCCAGGACGCCACCCTGGCGGCGGCGAGCTGGACGCTCATCGCGATGTCGGTCCTGCTCGCGCTGACCGCGGTCTCTCCGTCGGCTCCGCAGGACGGCGCCCCGCCCACCTGCGCGCGGCCGGCGTCCTGCGCCCGCGACACCACCACGGCGGGTGTCCCGCCGCCGAGCGTTGCCGGTGCTCGTAGCAATGCGATCCGGTGACCCTGGAACCGAGGTTAAGCGATCATCAGCGTTGCCCAGCAGCCTGTGCACGCTGGACCCGCCGCACCGCTCCGGTCGCGTTAAGCCGGAAGCGCATCATGGACACGCTGACAGCGAACCGCTCGGCGGCCTCTGACAACGTCCACCGGCCGCGGGCGGTGGCCAGCGCGGCCTGCTCAGTGACCAGCAGGCATCCAGCCAGCCAGCCGGCCTCGTCCTCGATGTCCTGATCCCAGACGCGGCAGCCACTGTCGTCGAGGGCCGGAGTCGGCGGGTGGTGGAGCAGCCCGTGGCTCATCTCGTGGCCGAGGTTGCTGTTCTGGCGGGCCAAACTGTGTCCGTCGTTGTGGACGATGGTCCGGCGGGTGCCCTGGAACACCGTCACCGCGGAGAACGCATCGGGCTCTACCTCGAGGAGGTGGCGGATGCCCGGTCGATCGTGCGCAAGGTCGCCGAGCGTGATGACAGGGATGGCCAACAGCTCAGCCAGCGCGATCGGATCGAGCCGGTCGAGCGGACCGAGACCCAGTTC
>JAWVFH010000159.1:0-2551 GCA_033856255.1 Solirubrobacterales bacterium
CTTCGCGGACAGCACCCGCGCCGCGGTGTTCAGGTTCGTCACCATGGTTGCCAGGTCGGTGTCCCTGTTGACCCCGCGCAGTGCGTCCGCCACCGCGCCGGTCGGGCGCAGCGTGTCGGGGGCATCGGCCAACAACTGGTTCAACGGCCCGCCCGCGCCGGCCTTGAAGGTGCTGTCCAACCGCTCCGTCACGCCTCGCAGTCCACCCTGCGCATCCGGCGGGATCGCCGAGAGCAGCCGGTCGAGCTCCACCGGCAACTTGGTGCGCTGCACCGGGATCGTGTCCGAGCTGGCCTCACCCTTGTTGCCGCCCGGGTAGAGCTGCACATAGTAGGTGCCACCGAGCACGGTGGTTGGGCGGATCTCGGCACTGGGGTCGGTGCCCAGCAGGGCGCGGGTGCCGTTGTGCAACTTGAGCCGCATCCGCATCGGGCCGTCCGACGGCTCGCCCGTGTTCGACTCGACGCTCTGCACGACGCCAACCTTCGTGCCCGCGATCTTCACCACCGAGGCGTACGGCTCAACCTTGTAGTCCCTGGCCAACTGCACGGTCAGTGTCTCGCCAGGACTCAGTGCGGTGAGGATCGCCGACTTCTCGAACAACAGGAAGGTGGCGAGGCCCGCGATCGCGAGCATGCCCAGACCGGACAACACTGGGCGGCGAATGAGAATGCTGGGTGTCTGCACTGTCTACCGTCCCGGAATTTCGCCGCCGTTGGGATCCCGATCCCGAATGGCCTGACCGGGAGCCGGGTATGGGTTGTTCGTGTCCTTGAGTTGGTTGACCAGCAGCGTCGGAAGGCTCGGGGCGCCAGCCATGATGCGCAGCCGGTGCTCCCATCCGTCGTGATCCACGATCAGGTTGCTGAGGTCGAACGCGAACGTCCCCAAGTCGGGCGCGTAAGGGGCCAGTACCTTCAGCGGCGGAGCCGCCGAGGACAGGGCGTCAGCCAGCTTCGGAGTCAGCGACTGGGCGTCGGAGAACGTGCGGCTCAGGTCGGCCACGGCGGGCTTGGCGTCATCCGACACGCCGGGGATCCGGTCCAACGGGGCGTGCGCCTCGCGGAACACACCGCGCACGTCCGGCGTCGCGCGACCGAGCGAGTGCGCTCCGGACCGTAGGTCGCCGGCCGCCGAGGCGAGGTCGGTCAGTGGCTGGTCGGCGTCATCCAACGCGGTGCGAACGGCCCGCAGCGTGCCGGGCAGTTTGGTCAACGTGTCCCCCAGCGGCGTGCCGTTGTCCACACCGAGCGCACGGAGCGTCTCATCGGTCTGGTGCAGCAGCTCGGTCCATTGGTACTCGCGCCCGGTGAACCGGCTCGACAACCGGTCCGACGTGTGGAGGAGCCCCGGCAGGTCCGTTCGGTCCGAGACCAACGTCGTGCTGAGCTCGCTCACGTCACTCAGCACGCCGGGCGCCGAGCCGATGAAGCCGTGCAGACCGGGACCATAACCGGCCAGCCCTCCGCCCAGCTGGCGTAGCGCGTTGCCCAACGCAGCTCTGGTCGGCGGGTCGAAGACATCGAGCACCTGGACCAGGTCGTGGGTGGACTCGGTCTGGCCCACCGGCAGCGTCCCATCGTCGAGCGGCCCGCTGGCGGGGTTACCGGCGCGCAGCTCAATGAATTTCTGGGCCAGCGCCGACTGGTCCCAGATGCCCGCATAGCCGTCGCGGTACATCGGCACCCCGCCGTGTACGTCCATAGTCACAACCGGCTGGCCGTTCACCAGCTGTACCGCCGAGACCTGGCCGATGGTGATCCCGTTCTGCCGAACCTCGGACCCGGCCTGCAGCTGGCCGACGTCAGTGAAGGCCGCCCGTACGGTCGTCACCGGGGTACCGGGCAGCCGGCCCTGGTTGGCGGTGAAGGCGACGTAGCCGATCACCAGCATCACCGCGAGAGTTCCGAGTCCGCTCAGGAAGCGGCGGGCCGAGCCCTTAGTGGGCGCCATACTCAGTTACCCCCGCCCAGCAGTTGATCGAACATGTCACCCTCTTGTGTCGGGGTCAGCCCTGAGGCGCTGGGCGGATCTGTCGGCCGGTCCACGCCCTCCGGGGTTGTCCGGGGCGCATCCTTGGGTGTGGAGTAGCTGCTGTTGTCCGCGCCGTCGGGGTTAGGCAACGTCGGCATCATGGGCAGCGCCTTGGAACCGGGCACATTCGGTCCGTTGGGGTTCCTCGGGACCGGGTTGACCGGGTTCTGCCTGCCGATCGGTGGCAGCACGCCCAGCCCGGCGTTCGCCAGCGTCGTCGGGGTGACTATCACCGCCGCGCGGAAGTAGTGGGAAAGCCCGTCGTACCCGCTCGTCGCCATCGCCCAGTTGGCTGCCCCCGTCATGACATTCTCCAGCTCGCTGGGGACGCCGGGCGCGTGGGTGAACAGCTGGTCATTGAGGGTGCGCACCGATCCACTCACGCTGCTCAGGTCGCTGGCCGCCGGGCCCAGGTCGTCCACCACCGGCCGGGCCTTGTCCAGCATGTGGTTGACCCTGTCCAGCAGGTCGGGCAACGCGCGCAGCGCCGGGCGGGCTGAGTCGCTGAAATCGTTCA
>JAWVFH010000160.1:0-3870 GCA_033856255.1 Solirubrobacterales bacterium
AGGCCTCAACCGATCGCGCCGCGGTTTTCTTGTCAGGTTCCTACAGCTCGATCGAACCTGTCCGCAACGATGACATTGAGACGGCCTCAAGGAAGATCGACCAGCGGGCCCGCCAGCCGGGCGCCGATCTGGTCCAGGCCCCCGCCGGGTGCCCGGGTGAGCAATCCGGGAGTCTGTCACCAGGGCGTCACCATGGTCATTCATCTGGCTCAGTGGGTCTTTCGATTCCAGAACTGGTGGACTTGACCGCTGGGAGCGGCGACGAACTCGATGCCATACCGCTCATGCATCCCGGCGAGGCCGTCCCATAAGGAGACGCCGCTGCCGAGGACCAGGGGCACGGTCACCAGGTGCATGAAGTCGACGAGGTCGGCTTGGAGGAACTGGCGGATCGTGCTTGGTCCGCCACCGAGTCGCACGTCCTGGCCGTTCGCTGCTTGCCTCGCCTGCTCGAGCGCCTCTTCCGGCGATGCGTCGATGAAGTGGAACGAGGTGCCGTTGTCGAAGTGGATCGGCGGGCGATGGTGGTGTGTCATCACGAAGACGGGTGTGCGGAAGGGCGGCTCGTCTCCCCACCAGCCGCGCCAGCCATCATCACCCCATGCTCCGCTCTGTGGGCCGAACTTGCGCCGGCCCATGATCTCGGCGCCAACCCCCTGGCTCCATGTTGCGGTCAGCGCCCTGTCGACCGTGAACATGTCATTCGCATGGTGGATGCCGTGAATCACGCGGCCGTCGAACCGGGCGAACAGCTGCTCAGCGCCCCCGATGGGCTCGTCCAGCGTGACATGCTCTCCAGCGGCGAAGCCGTCGAGGGAGATGTTGAAGTTGTGCACGCGGGTCCGGGACATCAGTACCTCTCCTGTGTGAGTGCGAAGTGCGTTTTGTGCGGCATCACGGGCTTCAGGCTCCGGTGAAGACCACGCGGTTGCCGTCGGGATCGGTGAGCTGCTGGATTCGGGCTCCGCCGCTAAGAGCACTGCTCGGTGTTGCTTTGCCCTATCGGGCTTTGTCGGGCGACCGCTCCCTCTCCTGTCGCAGCAGGTCCAGTTCTGCTCGTACCGACACGTCTCAATGCTCTGGCAGATGCCTGCTTTCTCTTCATCGCGCAGCAGGACAAGGGCTGCGGCCTCAGCTTCGTCGAACTGTCCGCCGAGCCGCATCGTCCGGACGATCTCACCTCGGCAGCGCATTGTCTCCACGTGGAACTCGCCCAGCACATTGCATACCATCACGAGCAGCCCCTCACACATCGCACGTGCCTGGTCATAGTTGCCGTCAAGCCGTTCCAGCCACGCCTGGCGGTAGCGGCTGTTCAGTGTGTGTGGATGCCGCGGTCCGAGAAGTCGAAGGCGATCGTTAAGTAGCGCAGCGCACTCCTTCCGCGCCTGCTCAAGCCGGCCCGCGCGTCCCAGAGCCCAGACCAGGTAGTCACGAGTAGTAGTCAGCGTTTCCACGTGCTCGGTGCCGATCAGTCGGGTGCGGTCGGCCAGCACTGCACGCAGCCTGGTCTCGCGTTGGCATTTGCTTGTCGCCGAGGTTCGCCTCGATCTGCTCGCGACTCGGGGAGGAAATGGGTGCTCTCACCCGTGACCGATCGGGCCGCCCGGGCCACCATCGACGGCGTGACGACACCGGCGCCCGCCGCGGTCAACCCCGCAGCACATCCCCGCTCTTGGTTCCATCGATGACACCGTGGAGAAGACATGACGAGGATTCCTGAGCGCGAAGGCGAAGTTCACTGGCCGCAGGCCGGTGGGAGGCCGCCGTGCGGGTCCTGATCGCCGGTGCCGGTGCGGCCGGCCTGTTCACCGCCCTGCTGCTCGCCCGGGCGGGGCACGAGGTCACGGTGCTCGACCGTGACGCAGTCGAGCCCGCGCCGGACGTCGAGACCGCCGCAGCCGCCGCGTTCCGCCCTACAGCGCCGCAGATCGTGCAACCTCATGCCCTGCTGCCCCGCTGCCGGGAACTCCTGCGCGAACGGCTGCCCGACGTGTACGCCGCGCTGCTCGACGCCGGTGCCGTCGAGGCTCCGCTGCCGACCCAGATGCCACCGACGCTCACCGACCGCTCTGCCCGACCTGGCGACGAGCGTCTCACGATGGTCCTGACCCGTCGCTCGACCTTCGACTGGGTCTTGCAGCGGGCCGCCGCGTGCCAGCCGCGGCTGGCGCTGCACGGCCGCACCCGCGTGACCGGCCTCGTTGCCACCCCAGGGCGCCCCCCGCGGGTCCGGGGCGTCACGACCGACCGCGGCGCGCTGACGGCCGACCTCGTCGTGGACGCCACCGGCCGCCGGACCGCGCTCGACCGTTGGCTGGGGGGCGTCGGCGCGGCCTCTGCGATCACCGAGCGGGCCGAGTGCGGTCTGGCCTACTACAGCCGCCACTATCGGCTGCGTCGCACGACAGGCCTGCCCGGCCCGCGCACCACCCGCACCGTCGCCGCGCTCGACGAGTTCGTCGTCGGTATCTGGGCCGGCGACAACGCGACGATGGTGCTCGTCGTGGCCCCGCTGGTCGAGGACACCCGCTTTCGCGCGCTGACCGACCCTGACGTGTTAACCGCCGTGCTGCGAACCATGCCCACCTACGCGGCCTGGCTCGACGTGCTCGAGCCGATCAGTGACATCTACCCGATGGGCGGGCTGCACAACACGCTGCGGCGGCTCGTCGTCGACGGACGTCCGGTCGTCACCGGGATCGCCACTGTCGGCGACTCTGTGTGCACCACCAACCCGACCTTCGGCCGTGGGCTGGCGCTCGCCCTACAGGGCGCGGCCGACCTGGCCGATCGCCTCAGCGGTCCCATCGGCCCGACCGTCCTCCCGCAGGCCCTCGACGCCGCGGTCACCGCCAACGTCGCCCCCTACTACCGCGACCAGGCCACCAACGACGCCGCTCGTCTCGCCGTCATGCGCCATACCCTGTTCGGCGCGCCCGCACCGCGACCTCTCGCCGATCCGGGACAGGTGGGTTTCGCCCAGCTCCGCCAGGCTGCACTGTTCGACCCGACGGTCTTCCGCGCCTTCTGGGCGGTGATGGGGATGACCGCCCTGCGACCCGACAAGGTCTACACCGACCCTGCCGTCGTCGCCCACACCCGCGCCGTCCTCGCCCGGCACGAGCCCCCTCCGCTGCCACAACCGACTACGCACCAGCTGGAGACCGCACTGGGCTGCACCGTCCGGCCACGCAGTCTCAGGGAAGTACCCGACCGTGCCCACAACGGCCCGGCATCGCTCCGCGGGACCGTCGGGCGTGCCTGACCAGGACAATCAGCAAGATCGCAGAACGACGCCCGGGCCGATCGAGTCAGCGGGATCGATCGAGAGTGTTCTTGTCGCGGACGGTGTAGGCGGCGGCAGCGGCCCGGCTGCGCAGGCCGAGCTTGGCGAGGATGTTGGAGACGTGGTGTTCCACGGTGCGCCGGGACAGGTGCAGCCGAGTAGCGATGTCGGCGTTCGACAGGCCCTCGCCGATCAGGCCGAGCACCTCCCGTTCGCGCCCGGACAGGGTGCCGTCACTGCGGACCGCGTGATGCCCGAGCGAGTGGCCTCGCGTGCCCAGGTCGCGCAACAGCCTCATGGCCGCGCCCGCGTCCGGCGCAGCTGTTAGCTGTTGGAAGGCGGCAAGTGCCGTTCGGCCCTCGGCGATGGCCATCTGCGGTCGGTGCGAGGCAAGGGCCCGGGCGAGGTCGAGTCGTGCGCGTCCCTCCTCCAGCGGTAGCCCGAGCCGGCCGAACCGGACGAGGGCCCGCTCGAGCAGCGGTATCGCAGCGTCCTCGCCGGCGGTCAGGCCGGCCGCGTGATCGGCCCAGGCCCGCGTCTGCTCGGCGGTGGTGGCCTCGCTGATCGATCGGAGTCTGGAT
>JAWVFH010000161.1:0-3344 GCA_033856255.1 Solirubrobacterales bacterium
TCGGCCAGCCGTGCGTCAGGATCAGCGGGGTCGCGTCCGGCTCGGCCGATCGCACGTGCAGGAAGTGGATGTTCTGTCCGTCGATCTCGGTGGTGAAGTGCAGATACTCGTTCAGCCGCGCCTCCCACTTTCGCCAGTCGTAGCTGTCCCGCCAGTACTCGACCAACCGCTTCACATAGCGCAACTACATCCTGGGCTACGTCGTCGCGCTGTCGTGCGAGCTGGCGATCGCGCGACGCGATCCCGAATCCATCGGACCGAGCGTCCAGGATTACCTCCGGCACGCACTCAGCCCGGAAGGGCCGCGCGTTCCGGACCAGGAAGGCCTGCTGGGCATCGCGATGCTGCAGCGCGCCCGGATGGCCGCCGCTCCGCGCAACCGCGAGATCGCCGCCGAGGTCGCCTCGATCCGGGCGATCCTCGACGACCTGCTCACCCGGTTCCAGCCCCGGGCGCCCTACCCCGTCGCCTACCGCGCGACCATCACCGCCGCTCTCGGGTCCGGCCGGTTGTCCGACTGGGACGAAGCGACCGACCACTGGCGACGGATGAACCACCTTCCCTACACGGCCGAATGCCTGATCAACGCCGCCGAAGTCGCCCTGGCCGACAGCAACCGGGCCGGCGCGCGACGCCGCCTCGAAGAAGCCCGCACACTGGCCACTCCCCTCCACGCGACCTACTACCTGGACCGGATCGCCACTCTGGGCCAACGGGCTCGGCTGGAACCAGTTGCTGCAAGCAGCGATCCGACCGGGCTGACGGCGCGGGAGTACGACGTACTGCGGTTGCTCGCCCGTGGTCTGCCGAATCGGCAGATCGCTGCTGAGCTCTACATGTCACCGGCGACGGTTGGCGTTCACGTGTCGCGCATTCTGACCAAGCTCAACGCCACCACTCGCACCGATGCCAGTGCCCACGCGCACGCCCTCGGGCTTCTCGACTGAGGTGCCAGCTCACCGGCGCTCGAGCGCGGACCTAGGATGGGTGAGTGGAACTGCTTGAGGTTGGTAACGGACGGGTCGTCGAGTATCTGGTCGAGGGTCCCGCCGGTGGGCGGCCCTTGGTGTTGCAGCATGGGACGCCGGGTGCGGCGCTGGTGCTGGAGCCGGTTGCCGAGGCGGCTGCGCGGTATGGGTTGCGGTTCGTCACGCACAGTCGACCTGGGTACGGCGGCATTACGCCGTACCCTGGTCGCCGAGTGGCCGACGTGGTGGGTGACGTCGCTGCGGTGCTCGATGCTGTCGGCGCCGAGGACTTCGTGACCATCGGATGGTCGGGCGGTGGACCCCACGCACTCGCCACTGCGGCCTTGCTGCCGGACAGGTGCCGGGCCGCGGCGATCCTGGCCGGCGTCGCGCCGTACGACGCTGACGGGCTCGACTGGATGGGCGGTATGGGCGAGGACAACGTCATCGAGTTCGGGGCCGCGGCGACCAGCCCGGAGGTGCTCGACAAGTTCCTCGCCGAGGCGAGCGCCGGATTGAAGGACGTCCAGCCGGACGACCTCATCGAGGCCTTCGGCGATCTGCTGTCGGAAGTCGATCAGGCTGCACTCCGGGACGGCCTCGCCGACTACCTCGCCACCTCGTGTCGCACTGCGGTCTCCCGCGGGTACGACGGCTGGCGCGACGATGACCTCGCCTTCCTCGCCGACTGGGGCATCGACCTGGCCGGCATCCGGGTGCCGGTCTCCATCTGGCAAGGCGACCAGGACCGGATGGTCCCGCACGCCCACGGCCGCTGGCTCGGCGCCCACATCCCGAACGCCACCACCCACCTGGTCCCCGGCGAAGGCCACATCTCCCTGATCAAGAACATCGACTCAATCGTCGCCACCCTGGCCAACACCTGAATCACCTATCGAGGTGGGCGCAGTACGGCGAACGGGTCGGTTACCGTCAGCTCGCGGGCCACGAACTTGTAGACCGCGGCGGGGCGCCCGCCGGACTGTCCGGGCCGGGCGGTCCGCTCGGTGGGGCCGATGACCTGTCGCCGGGTCAGAACTCGGGTCAGATTGGTCGCGCTGAGCTCATAGCCCAAGGCGGCACTGAACAGGTCGCGTAGCTCGGCGATAGTGAACTCAGCCGGAGCCAGAGCGAACCCGATGTTCGTGTACGAGAGCTTCGCCCGTAGCCGCCCCACGGCCGCGTCGATGAAGTAGTGGTGGTCGAACGCCGTACGCGGCAACTCGTCCACCCGGTGCCAGTCCGTGTCGGCCGGCAAATTCGGTTGTACGTCGGACGGAACGAGCCCGAGGTACGCGGTCGCCAGGACCCGCGCCCGCGGATCACGATCGATCGCACTATGAGTGGCCAACTGCTCCAGATGGGCGACATCACGCACATCGACCTTCGCCGCGAGATGACCGGTGATCGCCTCCCTGAGCCGTTCCGTGGGCCGCACGCCACCCCCGGGCAGTGCCCAGCGATACCTGAACGGGCTCTGCCCGCGCCGCCACAGCAGGACGCACAGATTGCCGTCACGGACGGAAAGCACCACAGCCAGCACCTCGTGCGGATAGCTGGGGATGTTCACCGGATCACTTTTCTTGGCGACGGGCATGGCGACGATGGTACCGTCACCCTAGTTATCGCCTAACAGGCGAAAACCATCCGAAGGAAGGGAACAGGCAATGCCAGTTGCCCAGAGCACTGCGACGACCTGGTCGGAAGAGGTGCGACGCCTGGCCCGCGAGCGGGACGCGGTCGTCCTCGCCCACAACTATCAGGACCCCGCGATCCAGGATGTGGCCGATCACGTCGGCGACTCGCTCGAACTGTCCCGGCTCGCCGCCAGCACCGACGCATCGACCATCGTCTTCTGCGGCGTGCACTTCATGGCCGAGACCGCGAAGCTCCTCAGTCCGGACAAGACCGTGCTGATCCCCACGGCCCAGGCCGGGTGTTCGCTGGCCGACACGATCGACGCCGATCAGCTGCGGAGCTGGAAGGCCGAGCATCCCGGGGCTGCGGTCGTTGCCTATGTCAACACGAGCGCCGCGGTCAAGGCGGAAGCCGACGTGTGCTGCACGTCGTCGAATGCTGTGGACGTGGTGGAGTCGATCCCGGCGGACCAGCCGATCCTGTTCCTGCCCGACCAGTTCCTCGGCAACCACGTGCGACGGCAAACCGGGCGCGACAACATCCACGTGTGGATGGGTGAATGCCACGTCCACGCCGGGATCAGTGCGGCCGATCTGCGGGCTCAGGTGGCGGCCGATCCGACGGCGGAGGTTCTGGTGCATCCGGAGTGCGGCTGCGCGTCCTCGGCGATCTGGCTCGCCGGCGTCGGTGATCTGCCCGCGGACCGGACCCGGATTCTCTCCACCTCCGGGATGCTCG
>JAWVFH010000162.1:0-3302 GCA_033856255.1 Solirubrobacterales bacterium
GACCTGCGCCCGTTCAGCGACGAGCTGAACACCGCGCTGCCGGAGCTGCACGCGGCCACCCGGCATCTCGACCCGGTGACGAACGCCCTGCTGCCCTACCTGACCGACGTCGCCGCGTTCACCGTCCAGACCCGGTCGATCACCAGCACCGAGGACGGCAGCGGCGGCATCCTGCGAGCCAACCTGCCCATCGACGTCAACTCGCTGCCGCCGGTTCTCGGTACACCCAACAACGGCATCAGGCCGCTCCCGGCGCCACCCGGCCTCGACCGGCCCTCCGGCCTGCTGCACGGGGTGGTGCCGGGCGGGAACTGAGCCGCGACCGACGCCCGGAGCCTGCGCGCTACTTCAGCAGGAACCCGGCGTCGATCGGCAGCGTCGTGCCGGTGATCCACTTGGCCGCGTCCGAGCAGAGGAACGCGACCACGTCGGAGACGTCGGCCATCGGCATGGCGTCGACCGGCATCAGGTTGAACCGCATGGCGTCGCCCAGCTCCTTGTGCTCGTCCAGCCAGGCCGGGAAGAAGTCGTTGTTGGACATCGGCGAGTCGACTCCGGTGGGGTGGATGGTGTTCACCCTGATCGACTCCGGCGCCAGCTCGCGGGCCAGGGTGCGCATCAGGCCGACGATGCCGTGCTTGGCCGCCGTGTAGTGGGTGCAGCCGGCGACGCCCTTGATCCCGGCGATCGAGGACGTGATGACGATCGAGCCCCCGTTGCCGCCGGCCCTGATGTGCGGCACCACCGCCCGGCACGCCTTGAACACCCCGGTCAAGTTGATGTCGATCATGTCGTCCCACACCTCGTCGGTGAGCTCCCAGGTGTTCTCCGACAGGGACAGGATGCCGGCGTTGGCCAGCAGGAAGTCGATCCGGCCGAACTCGCCCATCGCGATGTCGGCCAGCCGGGTCATGTCGGCGGTGCGGCGCACGTCGGCCTCGAGGGCTACGCACCGCCGGTCCAGCTTCTCCACCTCGGCGACGGTCTGGTCCAGGTCACCCGCTCGCCCGGTGGCGAACGGCACCGACCCGACCTGCTCGGTGATGTCGCAGACCACGATGTCCGCGCCCTCGGCTGCCAGTCGCACCGCGTGCGAGCGGCCCTGCCCACGCCCGCCGCCGGTGATGACCGCGACCTTGCCGTCCAGCTGTCCCATTTCACGGTGTCCCTTCGCTTGCCGCGCGGTGGCGGTGGTGTGCCGAGCTACTTGATCATGAAGCCGGCGTCGACCCGGGTCTCGGTGAGGGAGAACATCCACTCCCAGAGCTCCGGCCAGGCTGCCACCTCGAGCGTCTCGTAGTGGTGCTCGGCGGCCCAGCGGGCGATCTCCGCCAGGCCGCGGTCGGGCAGACACGCGGTGAGGAATCCGAGTTTCATGACGCCGCCCTGGCGAGCAGGCTTCGCGGCTTCATACGGCGGGTACCTCCACCCAGGTCGACGATTCGGAGGAGGCGACGACGGCGTCGGTGAGGGTGGCGGCGCGCAGGCCGTCGGTGAAGGTGGGCAGCCCGTCCGGCGGTTCGCCCGCGATCGCGGCGTAGCTGTCGGAGACGAAGGCGTTGAAGCAGTCCTGGTAGCCCTGCGGGTGCCCGGGCGGCAGCACCGAGTACCGGGCGGCCGCCGCCGACGTGGCCGGCGAGCCGCGGAACACGCCCAGGTTCCCGTCCGGCCCGCCGACCAGCAGCATCTCCGGGTCCTCCTGGTCGAACCCGTACGCGGCGCGCTCCCCGTCCAGGGAGAACCGCAGTGCGTTGCGCCGCCCGAGCGCGGTCTGGCTGGCCAGCATCGACCCGCCCGCCCCGGCGTCGGTCTCGAACAGCACGCTGGTCGCGGTGCCCCCGCCGCCGGTACGGGCCAGCAACCGGGTGATCCGCTGCCCGCTGGCGAACTCCACCAGGTCGCACCAGTGCACCCCGATGTCGGCGAACGCCCGGTACGCGCCGCCCTCGCCCGGATCGCCGCGCCACCCGGCGGACACCCCACCGGCTTGCCAGTCCTGCAGGTAGTCGCCGTGCAGCAGGTGCAGTGGGCCGGCCCCACCGCCGGACACCCTGGCCCGGGCCTCCCGCACCGAGGGGTAGAACCGGTACACGAACGGGACGGTGGCGACCACGCCGGCGTCGGTGGCGTGGGCAGCCAATGCGCGGGCCTGGGCCAGGCTGGTGGCCAGTGGTTTCTCGCACACCACCGGTTTGCCGGCGGCCAGCGCGCGGTCGGCCAGCGGCACGTGCAGCGAGTTCGGGGTGCAGATGTGCACCACGTCGACGTCATCGGCGTCGATGAGCTCCTCGGCGGTGCCCGCTGAGGACTGCGCACCCAGGTGCCGGGCGGCCGCCGCGGCCCGGTCCGGGCTGGACGCCGCGACCCGACTCACGATGCCGCCGGCGGCACGGACAGCGTGCGCATGGACTCCGCCGATGAACCCGGCGCCGATGATCCCGGCGCGTGGTTGGTCAGCCATCCCTACCTCATTTCTTCCTGGACAGCGCGACCGCGACGATGATGATCAGGCCGCGGATGATCTGCTGTTGGCTGTTGTCCAGACCGGCCAGGATCAGCCCGTTGTTGATCAGGCCGATGAGCAGCGAGCCGAACAGTGCGCCGATGACACTGCCGGCGCCGCCGAACAGGCTGGTGCCGCCCAGGATGACCGCGGCGATCACGGACAGCTCGTCGCCGGTGCCCCACTGGTAGCGGCCGGACTCCAGGCGCCCGGCGTAGAGCATCCCGGCGACGGAGGCGACCAGCGAGGAGACCAGCATGACCGTGAAGGTGATCCGCCTGGTGTTGACACCGGTGTACTCGGCGGCGACGCGGTTGCCACCGGTGGCCAGGACCTGACGGCCGTACCGGGTCTTGGCCAGCACCACCGCGCCGATCGCGACGGCCACGATCGTCCAGACCAGCAGGCCGGGGATCGGGCCGATGTTGCCGCCGCCGAAGATCGCGTTGAACGTGTCGTCGAGGATCGGCACCGGGGCGGACGTGGTGATGAACTGCGCCAGCCCGAACGCGATGCCGAGCATCGCCAGCGTCACCAGGAACGACGGCATCCCGAGGAACGTCACCAGGCCGCCGTTGACGATCCCGATGCCCAGGCCGACCCCGAGTCCGGCCAGCACGCCGAGCAGGGTGTTGCCCGTTCCTGCGATCGCCAGTGCGGCGACGACGCTGGACAGGCCCGCCGTCGACCCGACCGACAGGTCGATCTGCGCCGAGGCGATCACGAACGTCATCGCGACGGCCATGATCGAGATGATCGCCGTCTGCCGGAAGATGTTGAGCAGGTTCGTGCCGGTGAG
>JAWVFH010000163.1:0-2533 GCA_033856255.1 Solirubrobacterales bacterium
TGGCAGACGAGTGATTTCGCCGGTGGGTCGTCTACGGCAGTAGCCGATGGGGCACACTTCGCGCTCGTATCCTCGACTTACCACACGTCGCTGGGGAGCGGATGAGGTGGCTGCCGGCCGGGGTCGCCGCCTCGGGGCCGGCGGCCCCGGCCTCTCAACCAGCGGCGCCGGGAGTGAACAATCCCGTCGACCGTGCCCGCCAAACCATCGGGATGTCTGGGGCGCCGGTCGCGCCGAGTCGCTGGGGAACGATCCTGACTTTGCTACCCGCCAGACGGTCTGACCGCCATCGGGCATCTCCGCGATTCCGGTTGAGCGGGCACCACGGTGCGCGCAACGGCGGGGACACGCCGAAGCCGGGTGCGGTGTCTCCCAGGACCTGAGCGGTGTCTCCCAGGACCTGAGCGCTCTTCGACGTCGGACCCGGTGTCCAGCGGTTCCTGTCCAAACACATTGAGACTTGTTCAGCCTCACTAAGACGCGACAGCCAGTTATCTTAACGAGCGGCCTGGTCAAGTGAGGCCTCCAGGTGTGACCGGAGCAGCCTCGGCTGTGGATCAATCCGCTTGGCGCAGTTGAGCATCCGGGCCGGGGAAATAGATCGACTCATGACCGTCGTCCCACCGGACCCGGTAGTGCTGGTTGTCGGGGTCTCCGAGTACTTCGAGCACGTCGCCGTGTCGGCGCCGGGTGTCGAGTTTGGTGGTCTCGATGACGATGTGGTCGCCAGTCTTGGCGCGCATCAGCATCTCCTCTCCTGTGTCCGCGTCCAGCGTCCCGCTGACTGGTCGTGTCGACAACACCTCGCAGGGATGTGATGAGGCATGTGCACGTGCTCCCTAGGCTGCTGATGGCCTACTGCTGGTCGGGTCACAATCACCTGGGCGCGACTTCGTCGTCGGCCACTTTCACTACCCCCGCCGTGATGCCGTGTCTGGCCGGGGCGGCGACCTTGTGCGTGAGACATTCCGGTGATCGCCGCGCGGGTGGCCGGGGCGCTCGTGCCTCATCCCGTGGCATCAAGTCGTCTCCCACCCGGCACGGCCTCAGGCCCGACCCGGTCTCAGACCCGAGCGATCAACTCGGCGGCCTCGGTGGCGGAGAGGGCACCGTGAGCGACGTCCTCGAGCCGCATCGTCTCGATCGCCCGCGCGGTGCGCCGCGACCACAACGCGACGGTGTGCGCGCCCTTGATGTGTTCGGCGTCCCCCCGCGAGCTGGTCCTGAACTCGGGGGGATCGTTGAGGGGTCGGGCGACCGAACGAAGCGACTCGCGGCCGGACCCGGCACCGGCCGCACTCGGGCGCGGACGATCCCGGGGAACTGGCGCTGTCGTGGCGGTCACGAGTTGCCATAGGACGCCCAGGCGTCCGGGGTGATGTGTCGGGTCCGCCGGAGCGCGCCCTGCTGACAAGCCTGGTGGCTGAGGTAGTCCTCGAGTTGGTTCTGGTGGCTGACCAGGGACTCCGGGTGCCGCCACGCCTCGAGGAACACCGCCTCGGTGATCTGCTCGGCCGCGGTGATCGACCCGGTCATCATCACCGCAATCCGGTAAACCCGCCCCGCCACACGGTCGTAGAGCTCCGCCAACGCCCCGGACTCACCGTGCAAGATCCGGACAACGATTCGCTGCTGCCAGCCCACCATGGACCACCCCGCCTGTTAGCAACCCCAACCGGGCGCCGCCAGGGTCTCGGGCGACATCAACACCTACCTCATACTCATACGAAACGCTGCGCCTCTTGGTTCACGGGATACCCCCGGATGCCGGAAACAACCACCTGTCTGAGTCGGCAGCGCTGGGGTCCGCACGCGGTTGGAGACCAAGCCTGGCAAGGAGGCTGACGTCGAGGGCATTCCTCAACGCCGGCGGCAACGAGGTGGGCAGCGCGGCGAGGGCGCGGATGCGCGCCGACGGGCTGTGCCGCCCGCACGCTGGTCGGGGTGCAGCCAGGTAAGCACAGAGCCCACCATTAGTTGATCACGTTCTAGGCGTCACGGTGTTGGTCGGGCTGGCTCCGCGAGCCGTTCGCGTAGGCCGGCTGCGAGCCCGGCGATGCCCAGCAGGCCCAGCAGGCCGCCGCCGATCTCGACCAGTCGGCGGTGGTGTACGCCGGGATGGACCTCTGCCCACCACTCACGGAGAGGACAGCATGACTCGCCGCGGCCGGACCCCCGTCAGTCGGGCAGGTCAGCCGGCGTAGCCCGGTCATGACCTCGTCGGTGATGCGGGGGCCGAGCGCGCCCAGCGCGGCGGGCTCGGCAGGCAGGAGCAGATCGAGTCCTTCGGCGGCGAACCCGGCCTGGGCGGCGGCCTGGCGCAAAGCCGGCTCCGCCGTCATCCCGGGTGCCGCCGCTTCCTCAACGTCTACGGCCCGACCGAGGCCACCGTGACCGCCACCTGGACCGTGCTGCACCCGGAGCACCCGGCCCGGGGGGCTGTGCAGGCGCAGCGCAGTAGGCCATCAGGAGCCTAGGGATCACGTGCACATGCCTCATCACATCCCTGCGAGGTGTTGTCGACACGACCAGT
>JAWVFH010000164.1:0-3252 GCA_033856255.1 Solirubrobacterales bacterium
CAACAAGCCGGTCGCGGTGATCGGCGCATCGACCGGGCTGTTCGGCGCGGTGTGGGCGCAGGCCGAACTGCGCAAGGTGCTCAGCACCGTCGGCGCCACGGTGGTCGATGCCGAGCTGCCGGTCGGCCAAGTCCACGACGCCTTCGGCGATGACGGCCGACTGGCCGACCCGGACCTGCACAAGGCGCTTACGGACATCGTCAGGCAGCTGGTCGAGGCGGCGAACGCGACCTGACGCCGGTCCGGCACCGCCGCGCCCGCCCGGAGCCGAACCCGGGCGACCAGCCCGGGCACCGGTGAAGTCATTCGCCGACGCACCGGTGCGCTCGCCACTGTGCGCAGCGGTCACCCGGACTGTGCGTCGGTGCCGGGCGGCGCGCGGCAACACGGCGTTGCCGGCCTTGAGCAGCGGGCCGAGGAGCCGCGGCACGTGGTGCGGTGGGTCGTCGAACAGCACCGCGACGACGCCGATCGGGACGCGCAGCTGGCGCATCCGGGCGCCGTCGCGGCGCTGCTCCTCCCGCAGCGTCTGCCCGAGCGGATCAGCGGTGCCGGCCAGTCGCGCGGCTCGGCGGCGCAGGCCCGCAGGGCGCTCGCGACTGCCCCCGGCCCCGTCGTGATGTCGGCGCTCGGCCCGCCGTCGGAGTTCGAAATGGTCCTCATGGGTGGGCCGCTCGGCCGGGAGGCGTGGCATACGCGTGTCGAGGGCATCGGCAACGGCGAGCAGCGCTGCACTCGCCGCTTGATCAATGGTGTCCGAGCCGCTGATCGCGACCTTCGTCGTGCTGGTCATGCCCTGTCCTTGCTGAAGGTGACGCTGACGCGCCCGAGGGTGGAGATGTCCGCGAAATTTCGACGTCGCTGTCCCCTGCGGTGCCGCTTGTTCGTCTCGATGTCGAGAGATGATTCCCCAAGGAGGCACGCATGAGGTACGCACTGCTCATCTTCCCGAAGCCGGGTAGCCACGAAGCGCTCGGACCCGACGAGTACGGACCCGTAAACGCTGAATACCTGGCGCTGCGCGAGGACCCGCGCTGCCTCGGAGGCGCCCACCTGCAATCAGCCGAGACGGCGACTACGGTTCGTCATGGTCGCCCTGGCGAAGCCTTGATCACCGACGGCCCCTTCGCCGACACCAAGGAGGTGCTCGGCGGCTACTACGTGCTCGACGCCTCCAACCTGGACGAGGCGTTGGAGTTCGCCCAACGGATTCCGGCGGTGCGGCTCGGCGGCGCGGTCGAGGTCCGGCCGTTGGTGGAGATCCCAATGGAGGATGGCTTCTGATCGAGGACGTTTTCCGGCGCGAATGGGGCCGCGTCCTGGCGTCCCTGGTCGGGTTCCTCCGTGACATCGATCTCGCGGAGGAAGCCGCACAGGACGCCTTTGCGATCGCGGCCGAGCGGTGGCCCCGTGACGGGATGCCGCGGCACCCGGTGGCCTGGTTGGTGGCCACCGGGCGCAACCGCGCCATCGACCGTGTGCGACGCGAGCGGACGCTCGAGGACAAGCGTCGGCTGCTCCAGAGCGATCGGCTTCCCGCGAGCATGGACGAGATCGACTTCGACGACAGCACGATCCAGGATGAGCGCCTGGAGCTGATCTTCACCTGCTGCCATCCGGCGCTGGCCGTCGAGGCGCAGGTGGCGCTGACGCTGCGGGCCCTGGGCGGCCTCACCACCGAGGAGATCGCGCGCGCCTTCCTCGTGTCGGAGGAGACGATGAAGCGCCGGCTCTCGCGGGCCAAGGTCAAGATCAAGGCGACGGGGATCCCGTTTGCGGTGCCGGCTGACCGGGTTCTGCCGGACCGCTTGTCAGCTGTGTTGGCGGTGCTCTACCTGATCATCAACGAGGGCTACCCGGGTCGCGGCGATCTTGCTGCCGAGGCGATCCAGCTGGGGCGACTGCTGGCTGACCTGATGGTCGACGAACCGGAGGTGTACGGGCTGCTGGCTCTGATGCTGCTCCACGACTCACGCCGTGAGGCGCGTGTGGTGGGCGGTGAGCTGATCCCGTTGGCCGAGCAGGACCGTTCGCGGCACGACCAGGCAAAGGTCGAGGCCGGCCGGTCAGCGCTCAATCGGGGACTGGCGTTGCGATCGGCGGCTGGGCCGTATGTGCTCCAAGCGGCGATCGCGTCGCTGCAGGCCGAGGAGGACATCGACTGGAACGAGGTCACGGTGCTCTACGAACGCCTCGAAGGTCTCACCGGCTCGCCAGTCGTTGCCCTCAACCGCGCGGTGGCTCTCGCCGAAGCGGGCGCGCCCGAACGAGCGCTCGTGCTCGTCGACTCGCTCGATCTCGGCGAGTACCGCTACCTCCATTCCACCCGGGCCGAGCTGCTGCGCCGTCTCGGCCGCGACGACGAAGCCCGGGAGGCGTTCGAGCGCGCCCTGCGGCTGGCCGCCACTGACCTGGAGCGTCGGTTCCTCGTCCGCCGGCTGTCGGAGCTTTGACCGACCGTGACGCTAGGCCGGCTCAACGGCGAGTTCGATGCTGGTGGGCCTGTCGGTTTGAACCGTGTCGCCGCCAGCGGCGCGGGTAGCTGCTGGGTCGCGGCCCACTGCCGGAGCTCGCGACCGGACCAGCCGGCGTAGGCGAATGCGCGGCTATCTTGGTAGCCAGACGTCGCTCTCGAGCCCTGTCAGCAACGCCTTGCTCGAACGGACTGCATCGCCAATGGCCTCATCGCGCGAATGGAAGAGAAACCGCACACGCGAAAACATCATCGTGCGCCGTGGGAGGACCTCGAACAACCAGGGCTCAAGCCTGCCCACCACAGCCGCGGCATTAAGATCCTCCGCCCTACGCAGCACATGGCGGAACAGCAGCTCCTCCTTACCAGGCGTTGCTGCGAGACCTAGGACGCGATAGATGTCGCTCGGTAGCAGAGAGGCGATATACCAGCCCAAGGGTTGTCCTCGGGCGTCTCGAACGAAGTTCTTGACGAACTGGCCGTTGGACCGAGACCGGCCGATCTGATCTAAAAGCAAACCGAGCGACTCGGCGTCGTAGTCCGGCCAGAGGTCGAACTGCTGAGGTCCGAGACGGAGGTGGTCGATCAAGAGTTGGGGCGACAACGGCTCCTCGGTGTGCTTCTCTACATCACTTGTCCCGTCGGTGCTGTTGAAGCGGGAGTACACGGCATCCAGTGGCCGACACAAGGGCCGGGCCAGTGGCAGCCGATGCTGCTTGCCAAGGTGCCAGAGCCTGAGGCCGACCGCCGCTCGCACCGGGTGCAAGAGATGTAGCCAG
>JAWVFH010000165.1:0-3061 GCA_033856255.1 Solirubrobacterales bacterium
GGTCACCGAATCGCAGCTCGCGGACCGGGTCAAGCTGCTCGGCGCACTTTACGGTGTCACCCAGCCGACCGACCCAGCCAAGCTCGACAAGTTCCGCCGCGACAGTGCCAAGGCCGTGGTTGTCAGCGATGTGCTCGCCGACGCCTCGCGGGCCAAGGGCATCGTGATCGCCGACAAGACAGCCAACGACCAGCTGACCCAGCTGATCGAGACCACCTTCCCGCAGGGCCGCGACGTGTTCCTGCAGAAGCTGGCCGGAGTCGGGGTTACCCAGGAGGCGGTGCTGGACGAGGTCAAGTCTCAGCTCGCCAACGCGCAGCTCTATGACCAGGTCACCAAAGGCGTGCCGACACCGACCGATCAGGACGTCGAGCAGAACTACCGGCAGCACAAGGCCGAGATGACCGTGCCGGAGAAACGACACCTGCGCAACATCGTGGTCGCCGGCCAGGACCAAGCCAACCGGATCCGCGCCCAGCTCGCCGGTGGTGCCGATTTCGGCACCGTCGCCGGGCAGTCGTCGATGGATGACAGCACCAAGGGCAAGGGCGGTGACCTGGGCACGGTGACCCGCGACCAGCTGGACAAGAACTACGGTGACGCCGCCTTCACCGTCGCGCCGAACTCGGTGTTCGGCCCGGTGCAGACCCAGTACGGCTGGAACGTAGGCCAGGTGCTGGAGGTGACCCCCGCCGTTCCACAGTCCCACGGACAGGTACGCGAGCAGTTGCGCGCAACCGTGCTCGACCAGCGCAAGAAGGACGCGTGGGACACCTGGCTGTCCGGGGAGCTGCGCACCGCGCACGCACGCTACGCCGATGCGTACCGCCCGGCGGACCCGGACTCGGCGACACCGGGACCGAGCGCCGGACCGTCATAGTGGGGGACTGATGAGCGTCGCCCAGAGCTCGTTGGTTCACTGAATCGCCGCTGCCGCATCAAGCTACCCACGGGTAGTATTTCGGTTCCTGGATGCCCGGAGGCGAGATGACGTTGGTGGTGAGCGCTCTCGTCCTGGCATTGCTCATCCTTGAACGGCAGCTCATCACTACGACCGCAATGCTGTTCATCCTGGTCCTGCTGATCCCGTCGCTCGTGGTCGACCTGATGATCCTGTTCGGTCCCGGCATCGACCAGCAGAGCGACCCGATGAGCCAGTATCGGTCGAGGCCGGGCCGACGCGTTGCCCGGAGCCGTCTGGCGCGGGGGCGGCGAGCGGGCGGCCTGTTGACCCACCTCCGGAGGCTTCGGCACGGTCGTTGACCGGCCGGGGGGCCCGACCGGTCTGCCGGGACTCGTGTGCCGCTCGGCTCGGGCCCGGCCCGTTGACCCCGCCCTGCTCAGGCCACGACCGGGGCGCCGGGCCAGCCCGTGCCCGGGTGCGCCGCGCTGACCCGGCCGGCGGCCCGGACGGCGACGGCCCCCAGCTCGGCGAACAGGCCCTCGTGCACCCGGTCGTGCGGACCCCAGATGCTGAGCACCGCGAGCGGCCGTCGGGCGTGGTCGAGCACCGGCGCCGACACCCCGTACAGCGATGACTCGAGCTCCCCGGCGCAGATGCCGTAGCCGCGGGCCCGGGTCGCGGCGAGCTCGGCCGCCAGCGCCTCGGGATCGGTGATGGTGGTGGCGGTGAAGGAACGCAGCTCGCCGCCGAGCACCCGGCGGGCCTGGTCGGCGGGCAGGAACGCGAGCATGGCCTTGCCGGTCGATGTCGCGTGCACCGGTACGAAGCGACCCACCCAGCTGGCGGTCAGCACGGCGGTCGGCGTCACCTCGTCCACGTAGCAGAGACCGCCAATCCCGGCCACGGCCAGCGCGGCGGTCTCCCCGGTCTCGCGGCAGGTCCGCTCCAGCTCGGGGTGGGCCGCGGCGATCAGCGCGTCGGGCCCGGCGGCGTTGCCGAGCTCCACCGTGGTCAACCCGATCGAGTACCGCCCGGTCGCCTCGTCCAGGTCTACCAGCCCTCGGGCCTGCAGCGTCTTGAGCAGCCGCCAGGCCGTCGCCCGGTTCAGCCCGCAGGCCCGGGCCAGTGCGGGGGGACTCGAGGTCTCGGGTGACGCCGCGGCCACCG
Organism: Solirubrobacterales bacterium; assembly: GCA_033856255.1. Taxonomy (GTDB): domain Bacteria; phylum Actinomycetota; class Thermoleophilia; order Solirubrobacterales; family 70-9; genus WHSW01. The sequence goes on from JAWVFH010000165.1 coordinate 2,072, forward strand.
CCTGCAGCAGATCGACCGCCCGGTCCACCGACTGGATCCGAACGGACGCAGCGGGCTGATGGTTACGTGCAGTCATTGCACAACCTCCCATTCACCCTATTGACGATCTGATGCGGCGTGTCTAGGTTCACATTATTCCAAAGGAGTTCGCATCGTGCGACAACCACCACACTCCGGATACCCCCGCATTCAGGTGACGTCACGGCCGTCGCGCCGAGACGTGCTGCGGTTCGGGATGGTCGCCGCCGCCGGCTTCGCCGGGCTGACCAGCCTGTCGGCCTGCGCCGGGGTGCCCGGCAAGCCGGATCCGAACAAGCCCCAGGTACGTGGTGGCAGCTTCAGCCACGGGGCCACCGGCGGCGGGCTCAAGGACACCCTGGACCCGCACTTCCCGGTGACCAACCCGGACATCGCCCGTTGCCTGCAGCTGTACGAGCCGCTGCTGCGCTGGAACGCCAACTACGAGATCGAACCGTCCATCGCCGAGTCGGTCACCCCGTCCCCGGACACCACGCAGTGGACGATCCGGCTGCGCGAAGGGGTCGAGTTCCACCACGGCAAGACCGTGACGGCCGAGGACGTGATGCACACCCTGGCCGTCGTCACCGATCCGAAGAAGACCGGGTCCGGCGGCACCGAGCTCGCCTCCATCCTCGAGCTGAACAACTCGAAGATCCTCGACCCGAGGACGATCCTGCTGCAGCTCAACGCTCCGTACGCGGTGATCGACCAGCTGCTCGCCGAGTACACGGTCGGGGTCATCCCCACCGACTTCGACGTCCACAAGCCGGTCGGCACCGGTCCGTTCGCGTTCCGCCGCTTCGTGCCCGGACAGCTCTCCCAGTTCGCCCGTTACGACAACTACTGGGACGGCCCGGCCTGGGTCGACGAGCTGGTCATCTACGACTTCGCCGACGACGCAGCCAAGGTCAACGCGCTGCTCGCCGGCCAGGTGCAGAGCGTGGACAACCTGCCCAACTACCTGGCCGG
>JAWVFH010000166.1:0-3709 GCA_033856255.1 Solirubrobacterales bacterium
CTACGACCGCGCCGATCGGATTGTCCAACGGAGGTCACCGCGGTCAGCAACTCGCGCGCCTGAGCCGAGTTAATCACTACCCGAGGGTCCACCTGCTCAACCCGCTTCGGTCGTTTCCATGTGAAACTGGTCAATGGGTTAGTTCTTAGCAGCTCCTGCTCTACCGCGTATGAAAGAAGATTATGTATGACCGCCCGTTTCCGGCCAATAACTGTAGCTGCCGTTCGACCCGTGATCATCATGTTCGAAGAAGTTGAGGTAGCTCGCCCCGCCCGCCGGGGTAGGCATTGGTTAGGAATTTCCTGTGCGTCGCGGTGTCTATCCCTACCTCGAGGTGGCGGATCACTACGCTCACCCAGGTGGAGCGACCGTCCTGGGTCTCCGCCGCGAGGCGCGGGGGCTTGCGGTGGGCGACGCTGGCGGTGACTGCGTGGGCCATGCTCATGCTGCAACTCGGCATACTCGCGTCGACCCCACCCTCCGGCGGGTCAGGGTCGTCGCCTCCTCCCGGGCCGGACGAACCCACAGCCTTGATCGACATATTGATCGCACAGACGCTGGACGACCTGGACGAAGGCCGCATCACTATCGAGGCCGCACTCCGCATGATCGCAGGCGTCGCATGGGCCGCGGGCCGCCGTCAAGCATCAGGCGGGACCGCAACGTCAAGCAGCAACTAAGACTCGACAAAGTACGTGTCTGCGTTGTCGGGGTTACAGGTGATGCGGGGACGAATGGCTTCCATTGAGGGGTGACGCCTGCGCGCGTGCGAAGGGGCGGGAGCGCGACTACGGCCGCCGGCCGAACAGGCCGCCACCCTGCCCGCCGTCAGCACGCACGGTTGAGTGGCAATTTCACAGGTCAAATCCGCGGACAGCGTCGAGGCCGTGGTCGCCGAGTTCGTGGGCGAGCTGGTCTCCCTGGTGTTCGAGAGCGCCTGACGTCCCGGCTCGGCACCTGGACGACCCGACTTGCGCCAGCGTCTCGTCCTCTGACCCTGTCGTCCGGGTGACCTTCGTCCGGATAGTCGTCCGGTGACCTGTCTGGTAGCAGGTATCGGCAATCGGACTTATCCGACTGCTTCGGCGATGATCAGACTCATCGGTCCGGCGAGGGGTTTGTGGTCGATGAACCGCCAGCCAGTCTGGTCGAGCCAGTCTTTGACTTCTTGCGCGCTGTAGACATCGCCTTCGCCGGTGATGACGAGGAACTCACCGGCCATCAGGGCCGCGAAGGCCGGGTCGGTATGGGTGGGGTTGGTCCAAAAGTCGGCGAGCAGCAGGCGGGCACCGTTGGCGACGCTGGCGCGGGCGCGCCGTAGGAGGTCCTTGTTGTGGTCGGGAGAAAACAGGTGAATCACGTTCGCGATGAGGACGGCGTCGTGCCCTGTGGGGAGGGGGTCGTGGAAGAAGTGTCCGTCGACGACCTCGACGCGCCGCGTGAGCGGGTCGGTGTCGGCCAGTCGCTCACGCGCGAGGGCGGCAGCCCCGGGTAATTCGAACAGGGTGGTACGCAGATGGCCGTAGTGCAGCAGGACCGCGAGAAGCCATGAGCCGGTGCCGCCACCGAGGTCCAGAAGACGTTCGTGATGGCTGAAGTCGTAGGTGGCGGGCAGTGCGTGTGCCGGGGCGGCCTGAATCGCTTCCACCCCCTCGGAATAGAGGCGCTGCTCGTCTTCGCTCAACTGCGGTGGGCTCTGGCCGCGGCCGGTACGGACGGCCTCGGCGAAACGCGTCCACATCGGGTAGCTGAGGCGGTCCCAGAAGCGTAGGAACGGGCGCAGGTCTGTGGCGGTGGCGGCGTCACCGCCCAGGTACGCGGCCGCGACAGACCCGTTCTGGTACTGCTCGCCCTGCCGTTGCAGCAGCCCCAGCGCCACCATCGCGTCGGCGAGGATCCGCAGCCGGTGCTGTGCGACGCCAGTGTGCTTCGCCAGCTCGTCGAGCGTGCGCGGGCCCTTCGCCAGGCCGGCGAACACGCCCACCTCGTCGGCAACGAACAGGTGCTTGGCCGCCATGAACCCGCTGGCGATCTGGAAGATCGGATCGGGCGCCACAAACTCCCCAGAGGGGGTCGGAGCAGAGACGGTGTCCTGCGCCCCTATGGCCGTTGGTCCAACACCCGTCCTGGTCGGAACCGCACCGGTCTCTGCGGTGGACTCGCTCATTGAGGGCCTCCGGTCGGCGTTCTAGTGTGCGAATACGTCTGGCTCGACAACCGCGACGAGCGATCCACCACCGGCATCAACGCCCTGGTCGACGGGCTGGAGCGGGCCCAGCGCCCGACACCACCACCCAGCTGACTAGCACCGCCCCTCACGGGCCGCTGGACCACAGACGAGGTGCTGGCGGAATCCCGATACGACTTGACTCTGCCTCCCGTCAGGTGATGACGTTGTGGACCGGCTCGATGGCCGGCTGTCCGACGTCGACGCCGAGCTCCTGGAGGATCGGCATGAGCGTAGTGCCGAACTTGTCGAACGCTTCCTGGGACTCCCACACGTCGAAGACCTGGAGCTTCGACTCACTTCCGAAACAGACGTGGTATTGGCGTCCGGCCGGCTTGCCAGCGCCGGCGGCATCGAGGCGGCGGATCACCTCGTCGTAGGCTGCGGAATTCATCGCCGCGGGGTTGAAGTAGATGCCGATGGCCACGGAGTCCTCCTTCGCTCTGGTGTTTGCGTTACGGTTCTTTCGACCCGTCGACGGCCAGCCGGCCCGACGCAGTGGCTCCGGCAGAGGTGCGTCTGGGTGCGTGCCGGCGGGACGCCCGGACAGATGGCGGTCAGCCCCGCAGCGGGGGCATATGGCCCAGATGGACAAGCATGGCGTTGCGCATCACCAGCACCTCTCTGTGTGCGGACCCGAGAAAGTACTCCGAGGGTGGTCCAGGACACACCACCGATCGGTCGGTGCTCTGAGGATGCAAGGTTTGTCCGCGCCGCATCTTGCGCAACGTCGTGTCTGAGTCCAGATGATTCGGGACGGCCGGCCATACTGTCTGACGACACCCGGAGCGGCTAGCTCCTGCCGAGGTTCAGATGATGCGGGACGTTTGGCTTCAGCTGAGGGGTGACCGTCCCTAGCCGTGCCCGGTTCTGCGTGTCTGGCCCTGCGTGTCTGGTCCTGTTGTCTGTGTCGACGGCACGTGAAAACTGGCTCTGGCACACATTCCGTGATGGTCGGGGTTGTCAGTGTGCGAGTAGGACACGGTGGCGGAGCAGGTCGAAGTTGGCTCGTCCGTACGTTTGTCTCTTGATCGCCTTGATCCTGGTGACGTTCCCTTCGACCGCGCCGCTGCTCCAGCGCAGGGTGAGCCCGGCGCGGACGGCGTCGTAGTCGGCGAGCAGACCGGTGGCGAATCGGCGCAGCTGTGGAATGCCGCTGGCTTGGGCGGTGGCGATCCAGGTGTTGAGGTGATGGCCTTGGCGCTCACGAGCCATGCCGGCGAAGTCGCTGACCAGGTCGTTGACCGTGCGCAAGGCCTCGCATCGGTCGAGTACGTCTCGCAGCTGTGAGTGTTCGTCCGTGGTCAGCTTGTGTCTGGGGCGCATCATCAACGTGGTCACCTGGCGAGACGTCAGCGACCGCACGGGAGTCGGGCTGGGTGCGGTCGGGCTCGTGCGCCAGGTGCTCACCAGATCCCGTACCGAGCGTTCGCTGCCTGTGTAGCCGCGATTGCGGATCTCGGCGGTGAGCGCAACGGCGTT
>JAWVFH010000167.1:0-5001 GCA_033856255.1 Solirubrobacterales bacterium
CCGGGTGACCCACTGCCGCCGCTGGACGCGTCCGGGCTCACACTGCTGCAGGAGCAGGACCAGAAGAACCACACGAACTACTACCAGGAGTACCTGGACAGCCTGCCGGCGTTGAGCCAGGGGCAGCTGGACCTGGCCACCCTGAAGGTCGGCAGCGCACTGAGCACCCTGCAGACGCACAGCCAGCAGCTCGAGAAGCAGCTCGACGGGCTGCAGAAGGCGCTGGCCGCGCAGGACCAGTACAACCAGGGCAAGCTCAGCTACAGCGCGCTGCAGCCGCACCTGAAGGTGATCAAGCAGGCGTTGAGCATGGACCAGGACTACTCCAACGCCCGCAACCTGGTCGATGGCATCACCGGCCTGTCCTACGGGGAGCAGACCACCGCCGCCGACGAGAAGTTGGGCGAGAATCCCGCACTGGTCGGCCAGACGCCGGGCGAGACCCTGCAACAGGCGCGGAAGCGGTTCGCCGACAACGGGCTCGCCGCGTACGGCATCGACCCCAAGACCGGCAAGGCGCCGGTCCTGAACGACCTGCAGAAGGCCCAGGCCAGCGCCGCGACCGTAGCGGGGCTGAACGCCTCGGCCCGCACCGTGGTCCTGGACCAGCAACGGGACGCCTACAACCAGCAGAACGACGCGCTGACCAAGGCCGGCGGCGGCACCCCGGACCAGGTCGCGCACCTGCAGAAGTGGCACGACCAGATCACCGCCGACTCCAACGCGATCCAGATCGTCCAAGGATCAGGCGCAGTACCGGCACCACCCGGATATCAGAGCATCAAGAGCCTGGAGGACGGGCTACCCGGCAAGATCACCATGTCGCGCGACGAGCAGCGTAGCGATGACATCCTGGCGGCCAAGGCGGCCGGCGACACCACCCTGGCCAACCGGCTCGACGAGTGGAACAAGCTGCAGATCCAGGCCGAAGGCCTGGTCGGCCAGATGAACGACTCGCACAGCTCCTACCAGAAGCAGCTCGTCAAGGACTACTACCAGCCGTTGTCCGACCTGGCCGGGCTGAACTACAACACCCTGGCCCGCGACCAGGGCTCACGCGACCCGAGCAAGGGGCTGGACGGCATGCCGCTGCCCTCCTCGGGGCATCCGGACCTGTTCTTCGCCGTCCGCTCCGCCTACTACACGCCCGAGCAGAACGCCAACGCCAAGGACGACTCGGTCCTCGCCAAGGCCTTCGACCAGGGCGGCCTGCTGAAGCTGCCGGGCGTGACCGCGGCCGACCGCCGCGCCCAGCTCGCCGCCCAGGGCATCAGCAGCCGGGACGCCTTGCTCAACCAGTTCTACGACAGCGCGCACATCGACCCCAAGAACCTCACCCCAGATCAGATCAAGGCTTTGGGCGGCCCCGCCGACAAGCTCGCCCAGTGGGAGAAGGACGGCACCCAGCACGGCAACGTGTCCCTGCACGGCACCCTGTTCGTCGGCGAGGACGGCCAGGTCGGCGTGCAGTGGACGTACACGGTCAGCCGCACGGTGGTCAACAGGCCGAGCTACGGCGGCAAGGCCGGTGCGGAGCTCCCGTCGCGGCCCAAGACCACCCAGGAGACCAAGGTCTTCGACCGGACCGGCGAGCACTACGACGACCTCCAGGACTTCCTCGACAACAACCACCTCTTCAACGACAAGACCCAGATCTCCACCTCGAAGGACTGGACCGGCTCCGACGGCCACGGCGCCGGCAACTACACAGGCATCGGACACAGCCACCCCAGCTGGTGGGACAAGTACGGCGGCTACGTGGTCGGCGGAGCCATGGTCGTCGGCGGGATCCTGACCAGTCCGATTGGTGGCGAAGTGGCCACCGGGGTCGGGATCGGGATGATGGCGGGCGCCGCCTCGGTGTCGCTCGTGCAAGAGGGCATGAACCTGGAGAACATGTCCGCCCACGGGCTGAGCATTAACCCATTCACCTCGGCCGACGCCCGGAATGCCTGGCTCGCCATCGGCGGGGACGTGGTTTCGCTGGCCACCTTGGGTGTCGCTGGCAGCGTGGCCAAGATCGGCGGTGCCGCGATCAAGGCGGCCGACGCCGGGGACGGAGTGCTCGCCGCCAGCAACGCGGCCAACGCGCTCAAGACCGGGTCGTCGAGCGTCCTCAAGTGGACGAACAGGGCCGTCGCCGCCGACTTCGTCTACCTCAACGGCAGCGCCACCGTCCAGTACGCCGATGACGTCATCCACGGCAAGACGAGCTTCGACTGGAACACGGCCGGCCAGCTCCTGATGGGCTGGGGCATGCTCGCCATGCCGATGGCGGTCAACCACATCAAGCCGGAGTCGAGCTTCGGCAACCGGATGCAGGCGCTGGTCCTATCGGGCGGAAAGACCACCGACCTCGCCTCTCTGCACACGATGGATTCCCCGCACACCATGGACTCTCTGCCCGCCGAGATCCGCACCACCGAGGCCCCAGAGGGCGAAGGGTTGAGCCGGACCACCGAGGAGACCACCCGAGCTGAGGAAGGCGAGCGAGCTGAGGAGGGCGAGCGGGCCGAGAGTCCGGAGGAGTCACGGCTGTTCGAGGTCGACTCGGAGGGAGAAGCTCGAGAGGTCAGGGACGCGGAAAGGGCCGAGATTCCGAGTGAGTCGCGGACTTTTGAGGTGAATTCGGCGGGGGAGGCGCAGGAGGTTTCGCGGGGCGCGGAGTCGGAGATTCCGAGTGAGTCGCGGACCTTCGAGGTCAACTCCGCCGGCGAAGCCCAGCAGGTCGAGGCACCCGAGTCCGCGCCGGAGGCACCCGAGTCGGGTGGGTCCAACTCCCAGACCCCGCGTGGCGGCACCCCGGCCCCCAACGGCGGTTCGCAGGGCGGTTCGCAGGGCGGTGGCTCCCAGGGTGGCGGCACCAACGAGACCCAGGGCGGCGGCAACCAGGGCGGTGGCAACCAGCGCGGCGGTGGCAACAATGAGACGCCGCGGCCGAACGAGTCCAACCCGACCCCGGTCCCCAACCCGAACGAACCTCAGCCGGGCGGCAACAACAGCTCGAACAACTCCAACGGCAACGGTTCCGGCGGGTCCGACAACCGGGGCACCAACAACGGTCGCAACCAGAACAAGTCCAGCGAGCCGCGCGGTGGCGGCGACGAGTCCGAGGTGAGCGGGAACAACACCGGCGGTGGCGGCGGCAGCGCCACCGGACACACCGGCCCGGCACGCTCCGGCGTACGCGGCGTGATCGGCAAGCTGAGCAACAAGATCAAGAACGGCTTCCCGGGCAAGCTGATCAACGGGCGGAACGCGTCCGGCACCGCGCCACCGCCGGGTGACGGGACTCCTCACACCGTTCGCGGCGACGACACCGCCACGAGCGACGACGCCCACCACACGGCCGGCGAAGGCACACCAGCCGGCTCCGAGGCCGACCCGATCACCCACGGGCAGGTTCGCGGAGCCATGGCAGCGGCCGGCAAGCCGATCATGGACATCGGTGAGGTGGCCAGCAGGCTGTCCACTGCGCTGGGGCGGACGGTCGAGCCCCACGAGGTCTGGGACGCCGTAGCCGCCGACCCGAAGGCCGTGCTCGACGTGGTCGACGGCGACGTGATGGTGCGCATCGGAGGTGGCGCGACCGACGAGCCGCCCTCGAGCTGGTTCACCAACCGGCGGATGGACCGGCTGGAGCCCACTGACGGCGCGCCGCGCGCCGAGGACGGTGGCCCTGCCGAACTCGGTCCGGTCGAGGTGGTCGAGGCGTTCACCGAGGACCCAGCGCTGCTCGAGCATCAGTACGACGACGAAGGCAACGAGGTCGTTCAGGACGAGGGCCGCCCTACGGTGGTGCGGGTCCGGACCGCCGACGGTGACGGCGTCGTGCTGCACATCGGCGCGGCCGACCCGACCGAGGTCGGGCGGCGGGTTGCGGGATCGCGTGCCTACCGCGCGGTCGACAAGCCGGCGCCGCGCAGCTGGGAGGCGGTGGTCACCCACCGGATCGTGGACGAGACCGGCATCCTCGGCGAGCCCGGCACCGCCCTGGCCGAGCCTGGCGATCGGGTGGCGGTCACGGAGTACGTCGAGGGCCGCGAGCCCACCGACGCCGAGCTGGCCGAGGGCCCGCTGCACGACCAGGTGGTCGACCGGTTCGGTGAGGTGTTCGCCCTCGACGACGCCGACGGGATCGAGCCGCACAACCTGCTGGTCACCCCGGGGAAGAGCCCGGAGCTGGTCCAGTTCGACTTCGACAAGACGTTGCACCCCGAGCATCACGGCCGAGGGGCAGACCCGGACGCGATGGCCGTCGCGCTGGGCGGGCTGCTGCGGAACCCGGCCTTCCAGGGGATGACGCCCGACGACGTGGCCTCGGCCTTCGCCCACACCCTCGGGACGCGTGACGAGCTGCTGGCGGCCATGCCCGAAGGGCCGATGCACGACGAGCTGGCCGCCCGCCTGGACTGGATGGCCGACTGGCTGGACGGCCACACCGGTGGCAGCGGGACCGAGCCGTCCGCCCCGCGCGACGGTCCGACCGGCGGGGACGAGGCGTCGAGCTGCTCGGTCGCGGGTCCGTGCGTCGACTTCGTCCGGAAGGTCTTCGGTCTGCCGGCCCGGGACGGCACGCACTACGACGACGTTGCGCAGGTTCGGGACGAACTGGAGAGCGAGCTCAACGGCAGGTTCGGGTCCGGCGGAGTGGACGAGGTCGAGGCCCGGCTGGGCGACGGCGAGCAGGCGGTGGCTGTCACTTGGGGCGAGCGGGACGGAGTGCCCTCGAACACCGGGCACCTGGTCGTCATCGGGCGCGACGCCGACAGGGCCTTGACGTACCGGGACGGCCAGGGCGAGGTGTCCGCCAAGGACCGCGCGAACATCCGCGAGTTCATGATTGCCGGCCGGGGCGACGAACGCGCCGGCCTGCCCGCCGATCGGGCCTACCCCCAGCGGCTCGCCGGCCGTGCCGCCGAGGACGACGGTCACCGGGACACGTCCGAGGGCGACAACGCGAAGCGGGAGATCGCGCCGGGCATCTTCCAGGTGACCCCG
>JAWVFH010000168.1:0-2919 GCA_033856255.1 Solirubrobacterales bacterium
GTCCATGCGGGTGAGTGTGGGAATTTGGCCGTCACTTCGGCCGCGACTGAGTCGATATCCAAGTGGGAGCTGCACGGCGTCCCGGATTCGAGGCTAAGGAAGCAGCGATGAGTAGGTTCGGTTGGGAGCGCGAGGACCACTGGCGCAAGGGTCACGATGAAGACCACCACAAGCACCGTCACCGCCACGGAGACCACGACCACGACCATCGCGACCGCGACCATTGCGACCGCCACGACCGCGATCGTTAGGTAGCGGTGGGGTGCTGTGGTGGCCGGTTCCAGAGGAGTCGGCCACCACAGCCATCAGCTAGTAAGGGATGGCGACCATCGCCGAGCATCGCGCCCCGAATCCGGGTTCGCCGGAGTCCGCGACGGCCCTGGTCTCGGGAGGTTTGGTCAAGTCGGCCCCGGTGGTGGGCTTGCGGGTTCTGTTTGCCCGATTCTGGCCTGACACGAAGCCGTTTCGAGGGCGTTGGTTCCTCAGTTTGGCGCTGGTGGGGGTTGCGCCAGCGTTAAGCACAGCGGCGATTTGGCTGTTCAAGGTTCTGATCGACCAGGTTGTGGTGCCGCACGACTTTCGGCTCTTCCCGCTTCTCGCCGGTGCATACGTCGGACTCGCGATCGTCCAGGGTGTCGTGTCGTTCACCGACCAGTACTGGTCGACGTGGGTCGGTGAGAAGTTTGTGCTCACCTTGCGCATCCGGTTGTTCGACCACCTGCACCGACTGTCGTCGGGCTTCCTCGAGCGCCGCCAGCTCGGCGATATCTTGTCGCGGTTGACCGGCGACATCGGCGCCATCGAGGAGCTCGTGCTCTCTGGGGTCGCACAGGCGCTGACCTACCTGTTTCAGCTGCTCTGGTTCACCACCGCCCTGTTCTACCTCAACTGGCACCTCGCGAGCGCCTCGTTGATCGCCGCGCCCGGATTCCTGGTCGCGGCCAGGTTCTTCTCCCGACGGATCAAGGAAGCGTCACGGGAAAAGCGTCGTCGGGCAGGCTCGATCACCACCGTCGCCGAGGAAAGCCTCAGCAACGCATCGTTGGTCCGCGCCTACGACAATGCCGACGCCGAGAGCACCAGGTTCGCGATAGAGAACCAGGGCAGCTTCGCCGCGCAGATGGCCGCCACCCGACTACAAGCGCTGTTCGGCCCGTTGACCGACCTGCTCGAGGTCGTTGGAGTTCTGCTGGTCATCGGACTCGCCGTGTGGGAGCTGGCCAACGGGCGCATCAGCATCGGCGGATTGCTGGCATTCGTGGCCTACCTGACCCAGCTCTACAGCCCAATCCAAGGCGCGGGCCGATTAACCAACTCCCTCTACGCCGCCTCGGCCAGCGCCGAGCGCGTGGTCGAACTCCTCGATGAGATCCCGTCGGTGACCGGCCCCACCCATCCAAAGCCGCTGCCGCGCGCGCACGGCGCGATCGGATTCCACAACGTCAGCTTCGGTTACCCCGATGCCGAGGGCGTCGCGCTGTCTGAGGTGGACTTCACGGTCGCGGCGGGTGAAAAGATCGCGGTCGTCGGTGCCAGCGGCGCCGGCAAGTCCACGATCATGAAGCTGCTGCTGCGGTTCCACGATCCGATCGCCGGCGTCATCACCCTCGACGGAATCGACCTACGCGAGCTCACCCTGGCCGATCTGTCCCGCAACACCGCCACCGTGCTGCAGGAAACGCTGGTCTTCGACGCCACCATCCGCGACAACATCGCCTCGGGCAAACCCGACGCCACCGACGCCGAGATCGTCGCCGCCGCGACCGCCGCTGATGCCCACGAATTCATCTGCGCCCTGCCGCGCGGTTACGACACCCGCGTCGGGCAACGCGGGCGGATGCTCTCCGGCGGGCAGCGCCAACGACTGGCCATCGCCCGCGCGATGATCCGCGACGCGCCTATCCTGCTGCTCGACGAACCCACTACCGGCCTCGACGCCGAATCCAGCCACCGCGTTCTTGCTCCGCTGCGCAGGCTCATGAACGGCCGCACCACAATTATCATCTCCCACAACCTGCTCACCGTCACCGACGCCGACCACATCCTGTTCCTCGAACAGGGCCGAATCACCGCCGCCGGCACCCACGACGAGCTTCTCGGCACCAGCCCTGGGTACGCCTACCTCTACCGACTGCACCAACCTGTTGCCCCGCTGCCACGCCGGGCAAGCGGGACTGTCGCGGTGCCCGGGCCTTCAGCGGTGACCAGGAGTGCTCCGCTGGTCCTGGACCGGGTCCGTGTCCGCTATTTCGGTCAATCCCACGATGCACTGCCCGAAGTCAGCGTGACCGTGCACCCCAAAGGCTGCTTGGCGGTTCTCGGCCCCAGCGGCTCGGGCAAGTCCACACTTTTGGGGCTACTCGCCGGCCTGCACACGCCAACCGGCGGCGCGATTCAGTGCGGCGGACGGGATTTGACCGGCTCCGGCTCGACCAGATCCGGCTCGGCTGCGGCGCGGGTACGTGTCTCGCTCGTGCCCCAGGAACCAGAGGTGCTCGACGCAACGATCGCCAACAACATCCGAGCTGGAGAACCGGACGCTACCGCGGCTGAGGTGGTCGCGGCGGCCCGCCGAGCCGGCGCGCACGACTTTATTGCCGCCCTGCCCGAGGCGTACGCCACCCGGATCGGACCATCGGGCCACCTGCTTACCGCTGGCGAAACCCAACGGATCGCGATTGCCAAAGCGCTGTTGTCCGAGCCCGACCTCCTGCTGCTCGACGAACCAACCGCCGGACTCGATCGCCGCACCCGCGGCGAACTGCTCCCCGTCTTGTGCCAGCTCACCCTCGGCCGCATCACCGTGCTCACCACCCGAGACCCTCTGGTAGCCGCCCTCGCCGACCAGCGGCTACAGCTCGACCACCCGGAGCATGCGAACTGGACGCCCCCTGATCGCACCGCCGGAGCATCGCGCGG
>JAWVFH010000169.1:0-3034 GCA_033856255.1 Solirubrobacterales bacterium
GACGATGATGGGCCTCTCGGGCCTGGGCGACCTGATCCTGACGTGCTCGAGCCCGCAGTCGCGCAATTTCAGCTTCGGCATCAATCTCGGCAAAGGCGACGTCGCGAAGGATATCCACGGCAAGACCGGATTGGCCGAAGGCGCCTTCACCGCGCCGGTGCTGCTGGAGATGGCGCGCGAGCGCAACGTCGACATGCCGATCTCGTCGGCGGTCGCCGCCGTCCTGGCGGGGCAGATGAGCGTGGATGAGGCTATCGAGTCCCTGCTGGCCCGGCCGATCCGGGCGGAGGAATAACAGTTTCGCTCCGTTGTCATGCCCCGCGAATGCGGGGCATCCAGTAATCACAGCCCTTACCTCCTGTCGTCTTCGGCGATTACTGGATCATCCGCCTTCGCGGATGATGACGGCGGAGGTTGTTGCGGCGTAACATTGGCCACCGTTGGAGAAAAACTCATGGCCTACTGGCTGGTGAAGAGCGAACCCGATGCCTGGTCATGGGACCAGCAGGTCAAGGCGGGCGCCAAGGGCGCGGAGTGGACCGGCGTCCGCAATCACACCGCCAAGCAGAACCTGATGAAGATGAAGAAGGGCGACCGTGCCTTCTTCTATCATTCCAACCAGGGCAAGGACGTCGTCGGGATCGTCGAGATCATTCGCGAGCACCATCCCGATCCGACCGCGGAGGCGGGCGAGCCGTGGGTCGTGGTCGACGTCAAGGCGCTCGAGCCGTTGCCGCAGCCGGTGACGCTCGACGCGATCAAGAAGGAGCCGAAGCTCAAGGACATGGCGCTGGTGAAATACGGCCGGCTGTCGGTGCAGCCGGTGACGGCCGACGAATGGAAGCTGATCTGCAAGTTGGGCGGGATGAAGTAGGGAGGCGAGAATGGCTTTCGTGAGCGTGAACTGGCTTTCGATCGTGATCGCCGCCGCCGCGGCCTGGATATTCGGCGGAATCTATTACACGGCGCTGAGCAAGCCCTGGATGGCGGCACAGGGCAAGACCATGGAGCAGTGCCAGGCCGAGATGGCCGCCAAGTCCGCCGCGGCGAAAGCGGCGCCGTTCATCCTCGTATTCGTCGGCGAGATCATCATCGCCTGGGCGCTGTACGGCATCCTCGTGCATCTCAACGCATTCACGCTGCGCGGCGGCATTATTTCCGCGGCGTTGATCTGGTTCGGCTTTGTGCTGACCACGATCACGGGCAACTATGCCTTCCATGGCAAGAAGCCGATGCTCATCGCGATCGACGCCATCGCCTGGCTCGGCGCGTTCGTCATCATCGGCGCGATCGTCGGCTGGATGGGAAGATAACGAGACGATCGCAGCGGTGCATCTTCACCTCTCCCCGCAAGCGGGGAGAGGGAGTCGGCTGCCGATGCAGCAGCGGATCAATCAAAATCACTCCACCTTCACGCCGATCGAGCGAATCAGCTTGCCGTATTTTTCGTAGTCAACTTTGATCCGCGTGGTGAGCTCCTCCGGCGGCACCACCCAGGGTTCGCCGGAGCCGGTGTTGGCCAGCCGCTCCTTGAATTCGGGCTGCGCCGCCACCTCCTTCAACTCGTTGCGCAGCCGGTCCATGATCGGCTGCGGCGTGCCGGCCGGGACGAACACGCCGTGCCAGCTCAGCGCCTCGAAGCCGGGGTAGATCTCGTGGATGGTCGGCAGCTCCGGCGTCGCCGGATTGCGCACCGTGCCGGTCGTAGCAAGTCCGCGCAGCTTGCCCGATTTGATCGTGGGCACCACCGAGCCACCACCGAACATCACCGACACCTCGCCGCTGAGCAGCGCGATCGCCGCCGGCCCGCCACCGCGATACGGCACATGAATGAGGTCGATGCCGACGTGCTGCTTCAGCATCTCCATCGCCAGATGATGGTTGCTGCCGTTGCCGATCGACGCATAGAACAGCGGCGGCTTGCTCGACCGCGCCAGCTCGACGAACTCGCGCAGGCTGTTCGCCTGCGACGACGGATTCACCGTCAGCACGATCTGGTTCGAAACCAGGCTGGTAACCGGCAGCACATCCTTGAACGGATCGAACGGCATCCGCGCGCCATAGACATGCGGATTGCTGATGAAGACGTTTTCGGTGCCGTGCAGCAGCGTGTAGCCGTCGGGCGCGGCCTTGGCGACGGTGTCGCTCGCCAGATTGCCGCCGGTGCCGGGCTTGTTCTCGACCACGACCGGCTGGCCGAGGCGGGCCGACAGCCCTTGCGCATAAATCCTGGCGATGATGTCGACCGCGCCGCCGGGCGGAAATCCCACGATCAGCCGGATCGGCCGGTTGGGATAGGTCTGCGCGGATGCGGCGCCGGCACTGGCGACAAGCGCAACAAGGACCATGAAGACGCAGCGAATCGATCCCGGCATCGGCATTTCCCACCTCGGCAGCAAGCGTTACTCGACCAAAGGGGGACGGCGGCTGCCTTGTCGCTCGTCCACGCGCTATCGCATAATACGGCAAGGCAAGAGTGTGGTCGCGCGCCAAATCGCGGCTTACCGGGAGAGTGCGATGTCCGAGGACAAGATCTATGAGATTCCGGCCGAGTGGAAGCAGCGCGGCTATATCAACGAGCCGAAGTACCACGAGATGTACGAGCGCTCGGTCGCCGATCCGAACCGCTTCTGGGCCGAAGAGGCCAAGCGCATCACCTGGATGACGCCGTTCCGCAAGGTCAAGAACACCTCGTTCGGGCCGGGCAACGTATCGATCAAGTGGTTCGAGGACGGCACGCTCAACGCCGCCTACAACTGCATCGACCGTCATCTGCCCGACCGCGCCAACCAGACCGCGATCATCTGGGAGGGCGATGACCCGAAGGACAGTAAGCACATCACCTACCAGGAGCTGCACGACGAGGTGTGCCGGATGGCCAACATCCTGCGCAACCGCAATGTCGCCAAGGGCGACCGCGTCACCATCTACATGCCGATGATCCCGGAGGCGGCCTACGCGATGCTGGCCTGCGCGCGGATCGGCGCGGTGCATTCGGTGGTGTTCGGCGGCTTCTCGCCGGACTCGCTCGCCG
>JAWVFH010000170.1:0-2910 GCA_033856255.1 Solirubrobacterales bacterium
CACCTGGCTCGTCCATGGCGCAGAAGGGTTGACCCCATGACGTCCACACCCGCTGCTCCCGCGTCATCGTGGGCCCGCCGGCGTCCACAGATAGAGCAGCACGGCATCGACTACATTCCCACCGAAGAACGCCACTCGAGACCCCGAAATCTTGGAATTATCCTCTTCGGAGGCAGTCTCACCTTCAGCCTCATCATCATCGGCTGGTACCCCGTGGCGTTCGGCTTGGGCTGGTGGCAGGCGGCAACCGCGGTGATCGCCGGGTCCATGGCCGGTGGCGCCGTGCTCGCCCCGATGGGACTAATGGGAGCTCGGAGCGGAACGAACAACCCTGTCGCTAGCGGTGCGTTCTTTGGTGTCGCTGGGCGGCTCATCGGCTCCATGCTCGAGGCAACAGCATCCTTAGCGTTCGCCGCACTCAGCATCTGGACCGGCGGCGACGCCCTCGCCGGCGCCCTCGCACGCTACTTCAATATGAACGATGCGAACATCCCTCGCCTCATCGCTTACGCCGTGCTGAGCGTACTCGTCACAGTGGTATCAATTCTGGGCCACAATATGATGGTCGCGGCGCAGCGATTCATGATCCCGACCGCCGGACTGTGCATGCTCGTCGGGCTCGGCGTGTATGGGCGACTCTTCGACGCCAACTACCCAGGGACCCATCATCTGGTCTTTGGCTCGGTGGCAGCGACGTGGGTGGCATCAGCCCTGGTGTGTTGCTCTACCGTCGCCTCATACGGAGCCTACGCCGGGGACTGGACCCGCCACATCTCAACGAAACTGCACACCAACGGTTCGATCGTGCGGGCGATGTTCCTCGGCGGAGCTTTCGGCATGGGCGGACCATTCATGTGGGGCACCTTCACCGCATGCGCGGTGTTCGCCTCTCACAACGCTAATGCCGACACCCCCTACGTTCTCGGACTCGTGACCGCCGCACCGACCTGGTACATTCCAGCGCTGATCTATCTAGGTCTAGCCTCAGGAACCGCCCAAGCCGTGATCAATACCTACGGAACCGGTCTCGACACATCCGCGATCATCCCGAAGCTGAATCGTGTCCAAGCAACCTTTGTAGCATGCGCGCTTGCCACGCTCCTCGTCTATCTGGGTTACTTCTACTCCGCACTCGCCGACGGAATCGGAGTATACCTGGCATTGTTAGGCTCCTTCTCCATCCCATGGATCGTCATCATGGTGATCGGACATGTACGAAGGAAAGCATTCTACGATGTCGAAGACCTGCAAGTGTTCAACCGCGGCCTCAAGGGTGGCATCTACTGGTTCTGGCACGGAATGAATCTTCGGGCCTTGATCGTATGGGCGGCCTCGGCCGCTGCCGGCCTCGCATGTTCAAGCAATTCGTGGTACGTGGGGCCAGGTGCGGAAGCGCTTGGAGGCGTGGACGTCAGTTTCGTTGTCGCAGGCGTGACGGCCGGGGTGCTCTACCCGATCGCGCTCCGAACGTTCCCCGAACCGACGAACGTGATGGGATCCTCAGAGACCTTAGCGCCGTCCCCAGACCCACCAGGTGAGACGTCGCGGGACAGGCTCGAAGCGCGCTAATAAATCTTGTAGCACTCGACTGCGACGACCGTCGAAGGACTGGGTGATGGTGAGCTGGGGCTGGTGTCGGCGGGCTTCGCGGCCGGCCGCCTAATCGCCGTGCTGACCGCACCGGTCTGTTTCTCCGGAGCGGTGTTCCCTCCTCTCTGCAGTTGGGCCCGCTGGGGTACTAGAGGCTTGGCCACTGGCCTCACGCGAACGGCGCAACAGATGCGAAGAGGGCCAACGCTCGAGACTGGCACTGAGCCCTCTCGCGATTCGGGGAAGCAGTTCAGCCGGCCGTCGTCGCGAACGGATCGGTCGCAACCTTCGGCGCGCGCCTGCTCCTCTTGGGTTTCTCGACCTCCGCCGGAGCGGGCGGTGCCGCGTTGCGCTGCTCATAGGCCTCAAGTACGGCCGCGGGAATGCGTCCACGCTCCGCGACCTTATGGCCGTTCTCCCGCGCCCACGCGCGCACCGCGGCGATCCGCTCACGGTTGGCAGTCGGCCGCTGACCGCCCTGCGCGGGCCTACGCCGGCCGCCGGACCTGCGTGCCGCACCGACGAAAAGTGCGAGAGCGTCCCGAAGCTTGGCTGCGTTTTCGTCGGACAGGTCGATGTCATAGTCCTTGCCATCGAGAGCGAAGTTCACCGTTCCCGACGCCACCGACCCGTCGAGATCATCGACGAACTGGACAATAACTTGCTGCGCCACAGGGACACGTCCATTCTGATCGAGCTTGCTGGGGTGACCACGATTGTCCGGATCGCAACGACATTGTCAATTACGCGGTGTGAGAACCGCGGTGGTCGCCGCCGCCGCACAATCCCGGCACGAAGCTCGGGATCACGCAGGTGTTCGACGAGAACAACACCGCGGCCATGGCGATCAGACCGCGCAGCGAGTGTTCCGGCGCTCGAGTAGTTCCTGGCGCGACCGCACACGGCATGATCGGAGACGGGGCACCACGAACCCAGCCTAGGGACAGGCCGGGGCGATCGGCGGGTCCGGCGCGGCATCCGTGAGGCAAGTCATCGAGTGCGGGCTTATGGCCGCTCGGTCACAACCGTTTGCCTGACGGCTGCGTTAGGTCTTCCTGATCGTTCGCGTTCAACGTGGCGCGCCGACCAGGGCCGAGAGGCACCATCCTGGCGTACAGTGCGCGCCGTGGCGGTCGAATCCCATTTGCTGCGCATTACATGCGGTCGTTGTGATGCCACGTGGGCGGGCGCGGACCGCGCGCATTGCGCGGTGTGCCACCGCACGTTCGACGACGCCACGGTGTGGGACGCTCACCGCCTCGATGGGACGTGCGCGCACCCAAGGGAGCTCGGCCTAATCCCAACCAAGAACGGGATCTG
>JAWVFH010000171.1:0-4062 GCA_033856255.1 Solirubrobacterales bacterium
TCTGCTTGGTCCGGACGATCGAGTCCCAGCCGGTGCCACCGAACTGGGTGGACGCGCCGACCTCGATGCCGGCTGTCGGTGCCGCCGAGCCCGTAGTACCGAAGCCAGGGGCGCCGTTACCGGTGGAGAACAGAGGCGTCGTACTACGGCCGGCGTGGATCACGTCGGCTTCCTGACTCGCCGCGTCCCAACCGTCGTTGTCGATGTTGGACTGCCCGTAGGAGTTCGAGGTGACGTCGACGCCCTGGCGGGTGGAGAGCAGGTACCCGAACTGGGTGGAGAAGGCGAAGCCGAGGTAGATGTCACCGAAGGGCGCGAGCTTGGCGTTCGGAGCTCCACCGAGTACCGCGCCCGGGTACTTGCCGCCCGGAACGTCCTTGAAATTGGGCAACTTGCCGTTGCTGACTGCCTGGCCGACGACGTTGGACGCCGTCAGCGTGCCGTGGCCCTCGATCGACGGGTCGAAGTCACCGGTCCAGGCGACCAGCTCGCCCGGGCCGAACGAGGTGTCATTGACGCCGAACGCGTCCAGGCCGCCGGGGATCGGGGTGGCGCCGTCCGACACGTAGTACAGGAGGCCGCCGGACATGTCGGTGTAGCCGTCGCCGTTCATATCGCGGTACGACGCGGGCGAGGCATTGGTGACCGGCTTCTCGTCGGCGAACGAGTAGTCGTTGTCGAGGTCGACGTAGATCGTGTCGTACACGCCCGCGGTGTGCGGGTCGGTGACGAGGAACGCCGGGCGCTCGCCGTACAGCTGCAGCAGATGGTCGTCCGGGTGGCTGCCGAGACGGACCTTGCCGGACTTGCTCCACGCCGCCGGGAAGCTGTAGGTGTGGTCGTTCGTGCCGGCCGGTGCGGAGAAGTTCCGCGATGGGCCGGTCTTCGTGGCGAAATCGGCGGAGCAGGTGTCGCCCGACTTCGTGCAGTCCGTGGCCGTGGTCTTCACGTACCAGGACAGACCGTCGTCGATCTGGCTCGGCGCGGACAGCCACTGCAGGGTGCCGAACGGGTCGAACGCCTTCGGCCAGCCGTTCCAGCCGGCCTTCGCGCCGGTCTGGCCGGACCAGGTCTGCCAGGTGTTCAGCAGGTCCGGGTGGCCGAAGTCGGTGCCGCCGTCGAGGACGCCGACCGTCACACCGGTGCCGGTGAAGCCCGCGTTCCAGGCGCCGGTGAAGTTGTGCGACTTGGCGTCCAGCAGGTTGAGGTTCTTCAGCTTGTCGAAGTTGGAGCCGTGCAGCGGCGGCGCCTCGTCGTACGGCACCTCGGTCGCCTTCACCCGCTTGATCGCGGCCTGCTGCTCGGCCTTGGTCGGGGCCTGGTGCAACTGCGGATCCGGGTCACCGGTCGGCTGGCCGGTCTTGGTCAGCTCGACCGGCTGGACCGAGATGACGCCCGCGGTGGTCGCGAGCTTCGGGAGCGCTTGGACGCCGATGGTGCCGATCACGATGCCGGTGTCGCCGGACTGCGCGGTCTTCGGATTGTCGAGCAGCGCACGGGCCTTGCCCGCATCGCCCTTCACGGTGGCGAAGACGGCGACCTGCTGGGTCTCGCCCTTCTTGACCCGCGTCTCCAGCTTCGGATCCAGCTTGGCCTTCGCACCGTCGGTGGCCGTCTCGATCTGTTGCGCAACCACCGGCGTCGGTGGTGGACCAGCAGCTGTCGCGGCTTGCACCGGCAACGGTGCCGCAGCCAGTCGTACGACGAGCAAGGTGGTCAAGGCAACGAACGCAGATCCGTACGACAGCCGTCGTCTCATCAAATCCCCTCCGGCAAGTGGCGGCCCCCGGTCACCGCACGATGAACTCTCGGAGGGTACGACCGCCTGCCGACCACACGGAAGCAGTTCCACAGGCGCGTTGCCGGCACCCGGCACTTGGTTGCCGCAAGCAACGGTGACGGTCTGTGTCCGACCGCCTCGACCGGCTCCGGACCCGGTCCCCGAATTTCCCGTCGGCGCGCCAAACGCCTCAGGCGGCCCGCCGATTACTCCTGGTATCCGGCGGGCCGCCTGCGTGAACGCATGTTTACCCCTGAGTTTCTCAGCAGATGCGCGGGAGCTGTTCTCCGATGGGGGTGTCGACGACGCGGGTAGCGCCGAAGGTGGTTTTGGTGACGACCATGCCGGGGTGATCGGTGACGCATTCGCCGATGACGGTGGAGTCGGCGCCCAGCGGGTGGGCCCGCATGGTGGCCAGGAGCTCGTCGGCCTCGGAGCGGGCGACGATGGCGAGCAGCTTGCCCTCGTTGGCGACGTACAGGGGGTCGAGGCCGAGGAACGAGCAGGCGTTCGCGACCGTCTCGGGGATGGGCAGGTCGCGTTCGGTCAGTTCGATGCCGACGCCGGCTGCTTTGGCGATCTCGTTGAGGGAGGTGGCGACACCGCCGCGGGTGGGATCACGGAGTACGTGCAGGTCCGGCGTGGTGTCGAGCATCGCCGCGACGAGGCCGTTGAGCGGCGCGCAGTCGGAGACCACCTCGGTGCCGAACGAGATGCCTTCGCGGACGCTCATGATCGCGATGCCGTGCACCCCGATCATGCCGCTGATGATCACCACGTCCCCCGGCGCGGCCCGCTGCGGACGGATGTCGACGCCTTCGCGGACCAGGCCGATCCCGGCCGTGTTGATGTAGACGCCGTCACCATGACCAGCGTCGACGACCTTGGTGTCGCCGGTCGCGATGATCACGCCGGCCCGCTCGGCCGCCGTCCCGAGGTCCTTCGCGATCCGCCCGACGACGGAGAGCTCGACCCCCTCCTCGAGGATGAAGCCGCAGGACAGGTACGCCGGCTGGGCGCCCGACATCGCCAGATCGTTCACCGTCCCGTTGACCGCCAGGTCACCGATGCTGCCGCCGGGGAAGAACAGCGGCTGGACCACGAACGAGTCGGTGGAGAACGCCAGCCTGGCCCCGCCCAGGGTGACCACCGCCGAATCGGTCAACTCCGCCAGCAACGGATTCGAGAAGGCCGGCACGAAGAGGTGCTCGATCAGCTCCCCCGACATCTGTCCGCCGCCCCCGTGCCCCATCACCACCCGCGGATGGTCACGAAGCGGCAGCGGACAGGTCCAGCCGTCGAAGTTCGGCGGCTGGAGTTCCGGAAGCATCACCTGCTCAGCCAACAGAACTCACCTCTTTTGCAACGGGAGCCTCTTGTGCGGCGGGCGTCTGGAGGCGGCGGTAGAGGTAGTAGGCGGCACAGGCGCCCTCGGAGGAGACCATGGTGGCGCCGAGCGGGTTCCGCGGTGTACAGAGTGTGCCGAAGGCCTCGCACTCGTGCGGTTTGATGTGTCCCTGCAGGACCTCACCGCTGCGGCAGACTGTCGACTCCTCCGTCTTGATGTCGCGCACCTGGAACCTGTACTCCGCGTCGTACTCCCGATAGCGCTCGGACAGCCGCCAGCCGCTCTGCGGGATCATCCCGATCCCCCGCCAGGCCCGGTCGGTGGTCTCGAACACGTCGGCCAGCATTGCCTTCGCGGCCGGGTTGCCCTCGTCGCGGACCGCCCGCCGATAGGCGTTCTCCAGCGTGTGTTCACCGTTCTCCAACTGGATCACCGTGCGCAGTATCCCGGCCAGGATGTCCAGCGGCTCGAACCCGGTCACCACGATCGGCACGTTGTACTTCTCGGTGAGCTCCGGATACTCCGCCACGCCCATCACGCTGCAGACGTGGCCGGCCGCGAGGAACGCCTGCACCCGGCAGTTCGGCGACTGCATGATCGCCTCGATCGCCGGCGGCACCCGCACATGCGAGACGAGCAGGCTGAAGTTCGCGATGCCGAGCTTCTTCGCCTGGTACACCGTCATCGCGTTCGGCGGCGCGGTCGTCTCGAACCCGATGCCGAAGAACACCACCTGCTTGTCCGGGTTCTCCCGGGCCAGATTCAGCGCGTCCAGCGGCGAGTAGACGACGCGCACGTCGCCACCCTCGCTCTTGATCCGGAACAGGTCCCGCCCGCTGCCCGGCACCCTCAGCATGTCGCCGAAGGAACAGAAGATCACGCCCGGCTGGGACGCGATCTCCAGCGCCTTGTCGATGATCTCCAGCGGCGTCAC
>JAWVFH010000172.1:0-3644 GCA_033856255.1 Solirubrobacterales bacterium
GTGGTCGTCTGCCCGACCGCGGTCGCCCCGGAGCACCCCGACTCGTACTACAACGTCTCCGACCGCCTGGTCCGCGAGATCGAGGGCGCCTGGAAGCCGAACCAGTACGCCAACGTGAACAACCCGATCTCGCACTACGAGTCGACCGGGCCCGAGCTCTGGGAGCAGACCGAGGGCAAGATCACCCACTTCGTGGCAGGCGTCGGCACCGGCGGCACGATCAGCGGCACCGGCAAGTACCTCAAGGAGGTCTCCGGCGGCAAGGTCCAGATCATCGGCGCCGACCCGGAGGGTTCGGTGTACTCCGGCGGCTCGGGCCGGCCGTACCTGGTCGAAGGCGTCGGCGAGGACTTCTGGCCGGAGACGTACGACAAGACCATCTGTGACCGCATCATCGAGGTCTCCGACGCCGAGTCGTTCGCCGTCACCCGGCGGCTGGCCCGCGAAGAGGCGATGCTGGTCGGCGGCTCTGCCGGTATGGCGGCTGCCGCGGCGATCCGGCTCGCCAAGGAGCTCGACGACCCCGACGCGGTGATCGTGGTGCTGCTGCCCGACGGCG
Organism: Solirubrobacterales bacterium; assembly: GCA_033856255.1. Taxonomy (GTDB): domain Bacteria; phylum Actinomycetota; class Thermoleophilia; order Solirubrobacterales; family 70-9; genus WHSW01. Next base: position 560 of record JAWVFH010000172.1, read on the forward strand.
GCCGGGGCTACCTGACCAAGGTGTTCAACGACGACTGGCTGGCGCAGTACGGATTCCTCGCGCACGCGCGGCAGGGGACGACGCTCGGCGAGGTGCTGGCCGGCAAGGACGGCAGCATGCCGCCGCTGGTGCACACCCACCCGCACGAGACGATCGCCGAGGCGGTCGAGATCCTGCGCGAGTACGGCGTATCGCAGATGCCCGTCGTCCGGGCGGAGCCGCCGGTGATGGCGGCCGAGGTGGCCGGCGCGGTCTCGGAGCGGACGCTGATGGACGCCCTGTACTCCGGCAAGGCGCGGCTGGCCGACATGGTCGAGCTGCACATGGACCCGGCGCTGCCGTCACTCGGCGCGGGGGAGCCCGTGGCCAAGGCGGTCGAGCTGCTCGAGGACCGCGACGCCCTGATGGTGCTGGACGACGGCAAGCCGGTCGGCGTGCTCACTCGCCAGGACCTGCTGGGTCACCTCTCTGTCGACTGAGCCAGGTGGTCTAGCGGTCGACGACGGTGGGGACGATGGCGATCAGGACCGTGACCAGGATGCCGAGCACGATGCCTGCTGTACCGAGGATCTGAAGGATTTCCATACTTCAAGAGTGCTTCGGGAAGCGGGCCCGGACATCGGCCCGCAGACCTGTTCTGGCCTCATCCTGAGGTCGCAGCCCGTTGCCGTCAGCTCCTACTTCTGTTGCCTGAAGCAAGAAAACGCGAACGTCCGCAGAGCCAGGGGGAACAGGCTCTGCGGACGCAGGGATCCGGACGTCGGCGCCGGGTGGGCCGGACGTCGGGAGAACGTGGGGTCAGCGGTCGACGACGGACGGCACGATGGCGATCAGGGCCGTGACGAGCACACCGGCGACGATGGCGACCGCGCTGAGGATCTGGATCAGGTTCATGCTTCAAGATTGCCGCGCGCCAGGCGTTATCACATCGGTCTGAAGACCTGTCTTCGGGTCATCCCATGGTCGTAGTCGCGACCCCGGCCGCTCATCCTCCAGTCGGCCGGGACAACCCTGAGGTGGACCCTGGTCAGCGTGAAACAGCTCAGTGGACCAGCACGAAGTCGGCCGGATCCAGTCGGCGGGTCCTGCGCCAGTAGCTGAAGGTGAAGTGCGGCCAGATGTAGGAGTTGCGGCCTTGCGCGTCGAGGTACCAGCTGTCGCAACCGGACTGCCAGACCGTCCCGTCGAGTTCGTGCTGGACCTTGCCGACGAACCGCTGCTGGGCCTCTTCGCGGACTTCGACGTACGTCGCGCCGCGGCGCCGGAGCAGGTCCAGTGCCTGCATGACGTACCGGACCTGGGCCTCGACCATGAAGACCACCGAGGAATGGCCCTGCCCGGTGTTCGGGCCGGTCAGCAGGAACAGGTTCGGGTAGCCGGCGACCGTGATACCGAGATGGGCACCGACTCCGTCCTGCTTCCAGGAGTCGGCCAGTTCGAGGCCGTCCTTGCCGAGGATCGGGATCCGGGTCAGATTGCCGGTCACCTCGAAACCGGTCCCGAACACGATCGTGTCGCACGGGTGCTCAACGCCGTCGGCCGTGATCACGCCGGTCGGGGTGATCCGGCTGATGCCGGTGGTGATCAGGTCGACGTTGTCGCGGGCCAGCGCCGGGTAGTAGTCGTTCGAGATGAGGATCCGTTTGCAGCCGATCTGGTAGTCCGGGGTCACCTTGGCCCGGAGTACGGGATCTTTCACCTGTTTGCGGAGGTGGTTCCTGGCCTGGAGGGCGAGGCCCTTCACCAGCTTCGGGTTGCCGGCGAGACCGGCGCCGCGGGCTTCGAGGCCCCAGTAGATGACGTTCCGGATCGCGCGCTGCCCCGCGGGGAACCGCTCGTGCAGGGCACGCTCGCGCGGGCCGATCTCGCGGTCCGGCTTCGGGGTGATCCACGGTGGGGTGCGCTGGTAGAGGTCGAGGTGAGCGACTTGCTCGGCGATCCGGGGGACGAACTGGATGGCCGAGGCGCCGGTACCGATAACGGCGACCCGGCGGCCGGTGAAGTCGTGATCGTGGTCCCAGTGCGATGAGTGGAACGTCGTACCGGTGAACGAATCGAGGCCGGGTAGGTCGGGGATCTTCGGCAGGTGCAGGCTCCCGACGCCGGCCACCAGCGCCTGCGCGTCCAGGGTCTCGTTGCCGTTGATGGTGACCCGCCAGCGGCCGGTCGTCTCGTCGAAGGCGGCTTCGGTGACTTCCGCGCCGTACCGGATCTTGTCGGCGATGCCGTACTTCTCGGCGCAGTGCTTCAGATACGTGAGGATCTCGTCCCAGGGTGCGAACATCCTGGTCCAGTGCGGGTTCTGCTCGAACGAGAACGAGTAGAAGTACGACGGGATGTCGCACGCGCACCCCGGATAGGTGTTGTCCCGCCAGGTCCCGCCGAGGTCGTCCGCCTTCTCCAGGATGACGAAGTCCTCACACCCGGCCTGCCGCAGCTTGATCCCCATACACAACCCGGCGAAGCCGGACCCCACCACGACAACCTCGGTCTGCGCCATAAACCGGAAGGCTACTTGCGAGTCACGTTGTTGTCAGCCGGTGAAGGATCTCGCCGGCGTTCGGTAGCACCAGGGTGTCGGGGTCGGTCTCGTACTGCGTGAGGTCGAAGTCGGCCGGGTTCAGGTAGTTGAGGTTGGCGGCTCGTACTACGTGCTCGGGGATGCCCGTCGCGAGGGTGACGGTCAGGCGGCAGTGTTCGCCGTTCTCCGGGGACCAGCTGCCGGCGCCGCGGAGGTGGGTCGAGTGGGCCAGGACGCCCCAGTGGAGATCGCGGAACTTGTCCCATTGGCCGAGGAAGTAGTCACGGCAGTGGTAGCCGATCTGTTCGATCTCGGGGTGCATCGCGGCCAACTGGGTCACGTGGGGTGCGTAGAGGATGACCTCGCCGCCGTCCGCGACGATCGGCTCGACCTTGTAGAACCCCTTGGCCGCGGTCCAGATGTCGGCGTACTTCGGTGGCATCACCGAGACGACCCGCTGGACCGGGTGGTCGAGGTAGCGGACGTGGGTCTGCGCGGAGATCTCGGCCGCCGCCTGCCAGGACGAGCTCGTGTCACCGAACGCGATCGCGTGCAGGGCGTCCG
>JAWVFH010000173.1:0-2978 GCA_033856255.1 Solirubrobacterales bacterium
GCGGCCACGGCCTCCTCGGCATCACCGAACGCACCACGGCGTACGGCGGCAGCATCCGGGCCGTCCCGCTCCATCCGGCCGGCTGGCACCTGCACGCCCACCTCCCCCTGCTGCAGCGGGAGGTGCCGGCATGATCAGGGTTCTTCTCGCCGACGACCAAGCCCTGCTCCGGCTCGGATTCCGCGCGTTTCTCAGCCAGGAACCGGATCTCGAAGTGGTCGGCGAGGCCGGGAACGGTCAGGAAGCGCTCTCGCTGACCAGAACGCTGGCCCCCGACGTAGTCCTGATGGACATCCGGATGCCGGTCCTCGACGGCATCGAGGCCACCCGCCGGATCGTCGCCTCCGGCTCCCCCGCCAAGATCCTGGTCCTGACGACCTTCGACCTCGACGAATACGTGTACGCCGCGCTGCGGGCCGGCGCCTCCGGCTTCCTCATCAAGGACGCGCTCCCCGCCGACCTGATCAACGGCATCCGCGTGGTCGCCGGCGGCGCCGCGGCAGTAGCCCCCGCGGTCACCCGCCGCCTGATCGAGCAGTTCACCCCACATCTGCCGGAGCCACTCCAGCCACCCGCGGAAGAACCTCTCGAAGGCCTCACCGAGCGGGAACGCCAGATCCTGCTCGAGATCGCCCGCGGCCGCTCGAACCGGGAGATCTCCGAACAGCTCTACATCTCCGAACCGACGGTCAAGGTCCACGTCAGCCGCATCCTCACCAAACTCGCCCTCCGCGACCGCGCCCAAGTCATAGTCCACGCCTACGAAACCGGCATCGTCCGCCCCGGCACCGGCTGAGCCAACCATTTGCGAACCTCATCGCGTCAGGGCGGACAGAGATGGAGCACGGATCAGGTGAGAGGAATCAGATGGCTACCGGGGACGAATCTGGGGGATTCGCGGAGTTCGCCACCAGTCGGCACAGGGCTCTGTATCGATACGCCTATCTGCTGGCCGGTGAACGTGGGCTGGCCGAGGATCTTGTGCAGGAGGCATTGACCAAGACCTATGTTGCCTGGCGGCGGTTGAAGGATTCTGCGAACGCCGAGGCGTACACGCGCAAGGTGATCACGAACACGGCGATCGGCTGGTGGCGCCGGAAGTCCTGGAACGCGGAGCGGCCGCGGGACGACGTACCAGAGCTGCCCTCGGCACGGCACGACGAGGACGTCACCGCGCGGGTCTGGCTCTGGGAGGAACTCCAGGCGTTGCCGCCGCGGCAGCGCGCTGCCCTGGTCCTGCGGTACTACGAGGATCTGACCGAACCCGAGACGGCTCAGGTGCTCGGCTGCACCGTCGGCACCGTCAAGAGCCAGACTTCGCATGCCTTGAAGAAACTACGTGCGCGGCTGGGCCCCGACGCCGTACTGATCATGGAGATGGTGGTAGCGAAATGACCGGCCTGTTGAAGGACACGCTGACCGAGCGCGCAGCCGCCGTCACGGAACCCCCACTCGACCTCGACGCCATCATCCACACCGGCAACACCCGAATCCGCCGGCGCCGCACCACGACGGTCGTCGCGGTCGTCGCCGCCAGTGCGCTGGTCCTCGCCGGTGGGGTCGTCACCGCGAAGAACCTGGCCGACCCGGCGCCGGCGCCGGCGGGCGGCGTACCGACCTTCAAGGAGCGGCGGCCGACCTTTGCGACCGGCGGCCAGATCCACTTCGGCGCCGACGTGATCAAGGTCGGGCCGGACCGGATCAACTCGTTCGTCCAGACCGATGCCGGCTTCGTCTTCACCATCGGCGACGGCACCGTCTACTTCACCGACGGCCGGGGCAACCTGAAGATCGGCTCCGGCAACAAGCGCCAGGAGCTCACCGCCGACGACGACGGCACGGTGGTCGGCTGGGTCGACGCCAGCGCACCGGTCCGCCAGTTCGTCCTGTACGAGGTCGCGACCGGCGAGGAACTCGCCCGGACTCCGACCGGAAACACTGCGGGCGCACCGCCGAACGCCGATCGCGAACCGCGAATCATTGCCATCGACAACAACCACGCCTACCTCGCGGCTCTCGACGGACTGCATCGCTGGGACATCGCCAAGTCCACGGACACCATGCTCAAGGCCGGTCTCCGTCCGAACGCCCTCCTCGACGTCGCGAACGACCGGCTGGCCTACCTGGTCGATGAGCCGGGTGGATCGACCACCGGAATCGCAGTGGCACCGAAACTCGGCTCGACCAAGGTCGTCGTCGACGGTGAAACCGATGGGAACCTGTCTCCCGACGGCAAGCACTTCTTCGCGGAGTCCGGCAACGAGACGTACCTCTATGCCACCGACGGCAGCGGCGAGATCAAACTGAACAGCGCCGGGCACGGCCTGTTGATCCTCAGCACCTGGCTGGACAACGACCGCTTCACGACCGTCGGCATGAAGACGATGGACGACGAGAACAAGACACCACTCGACCTGATGACCTGCTCTGTCAAGGCCGCCTCGTGCACAGTCACAGTCCCCAGGTTCGCGCCGTACCCACCCGACGACGGCAGCCTGATCGGCTGGCAACTCCCGATCGGCAAGGCCTTCACCAACTAGCGAACAGAACGTCCGGAGGACCCCTGCGGGTTCTCCGGACGTTTCCTGTCAGCTGTCTTGAACGGCAGCGCTGCCGGTCTTCGCCGACTCGCCGCCCGGCTGGTTCTCCGGGAAGTGGCAGGCGGTTTGGTGGCCGGGGGCTAGCTGGAGGAGCGGGGGCTCGACCGTTTTGCAGATGTCCTGGGCTTTCCAGCAGCGGGTGTGGAAGCGGCAGGCCGGCGGCGGGTTGATCGGGCTGGGGACGTCGCCGGTGAGCCGGATGCGCTCGCGACCGCCCTTGCCCTTGGTGTCCGGGATCGGTACTGCGGACAGCAGCGCGAGCGTGTACGGGTGCATCGGCTTCTCGTACAGGCTGACCCGGTCCGCGATCGGGACCGCCGACATCAGCGCGCCGGTGTAGGGCATCCGCGGGTGGCCGTAGAGCTGGTCCGAGCTCGC
>JAWVFH010000174.1:0-3104 GCA_033856255.1 Solirubrobacterales bacterium
CCTTCGGAGGTCGAGATGACCAGGCCGTACCTCACCGGGATCCATCATCTGAAGGTCCCCGTCACCGATCTGAAAGCCAGCCTGACCTGGTGGGAGCTGGCCTTCGGGGCGGAGCGTCTGCCCAAGCTGGATCACACCGCGCCGGACGACAAGGTCTTCGGCTACATCCTGCGCGTACCGGGGCTCGAGGAGCCGATCGAGCTCCGCCTCGACCCCGAGGCGGCGAAGGCGATGACGCGGCTCGACCCGATCACCTTCGCGGTGGACACCCTGGCCGACCTGGCTGCATTGGAGGCCCTGTGTGAGCAGGCCGGCCTCCGGCACTCCCCCGTACTGCGAGGTCTGATCGGTTGGCTACTCGTCCTGGCCACCCCCGACGACCTGTACCTGCGGATCCACACCCGCGAGACCCACGAATGGGACCTCGCAAACGCGGATCTGCACTCTGCCTGGATATCCCCACCCCGTTGACCAATCCCCCACCTGATCAGGAGTTCCTGTGTTCCGCTTCAGAAAATCCGCGGCAGTCGCCGTAGCGGCCTTGACCGCGACGGCAGTCTGGGTGCCGACGGCATCCGCTTCGGCGACAGAACAGTCGGCCAGCACCAGCCAGACGTTCTGGCGAGGCGACCAGACGGCCGCGAACAAGGCGCTGGTGACGTACTTCTACGAGCAGTTGTTCAACCAGGGCAACCTCTCGGTGATCGACGCGTACGTCTCGCCGACCTACATCCAGCACAATCCGTTCGTCGCGGACGGCCCGGAGCCGCTCCGGGCGTTGATCACCCGCCAGAAGCAGACCAACCCGCAGCAACACAACACGGTCAGTCAGGTCATCGCCCAAGGCGACTTGGTGCTGGTGCACAGCATCTCGAGGCCCACACCGGATGCCCTGGGCACCGAGGTCGTCGACGTGTTCCGCGTCAGCAAGGGCAAGCTCGTCGAGCACTGGGACACCCTCCAACCCGTGTCGGCCACCCCAGCGCCGCCGTTCCACAAGGATCCGCACTCGATCGTGTCGAAGCCGATCGTCGTCGCCCAGGGCAAGTTGGTCGCCGTTCGCTACCACTACCAGAAGAACAAGGCCGATCTCGGCCAGGCCGTCGTCGAGATCTACCAGGTCCGGCACGGCCGGATCGTCCAGCGCTGGACCGTGGTGCAGAACGTGCCGGCCACCTCGGCCAACAGCAACACGATGTTCTGACTACCCGGCGACGGGCTCCACGATCGTGACCTTCATCCGGTTCGTCACCGTGAAGCCGAGGCGTTCGTAGAGGCGGATGGCGTTCGTATTGGTCCCGCCCGTATGCAGGAACGGGCGGGCGCCGGTCTGTTCGATGCCGGCGGCAACCGCCCGGATCAACCGCGTCGCGAGCCCTTTGCCCCGGTACGCCGGGTCGGTGCAGACCGCGCTGATCTCGATGTAGCCCGGCGGGCTGAAGCGCCGGCCGGCCATCGCGATCAACTTGCCCTCTTCGCGCAGCCCGAGATAGCCGCCGAAGGTGACGGTGCCCGCGCGGAACGGCCCGGGTTCGGTGAGTTCGGTCAGCGCCAGCATCTCCGGAACATCGTCTGCACCCAGTACGACGGCCGCCGGGTCCTCGGCGCCGAACGACTCGGGCGCGACGAACTGGACCAGGTCGAACTGCTGGACGAGCTTGAAGTTCTCCGGCAGCGGCAGCTCGTGCCGCATCAACGCGCCGGTGTGGCCGATGCCGAGCAGTTCAGCCGCATCGTTCCAGTCCTGCGGTGCCGGATCGTCCGGCAGCGCGAGGAACGGCGCGATCTGGGCCGGATAGCGAAGGGCGCGGCCCTTCACCTCGGCGATGCCGTTGTGGGCGCCCGCAAGCGCGTAGTACACGGGGTTGGTGAGCGGGTCCAAGTCAGAATCCCAGCTTGCGCAGGTGCTTCGCGTCCGTCTGCCAGTTCTTGGCGATCTTCACGTGCAGGTCGAGGTAGACCGGCGTCCCGAGCAGTGCCTCGATCTGGCGGCGGGCGTTCGCGCCGACCTCGCGCAGCCGGGCGCCCTTGTGGCCGATGATGATCCCCTTCTGGCTATCCCGCTCCAGATAGAGATTCGCGTAGATGTCGATCAGCGGCTTGTCCGCCGGCCGGTCCTCGCGCAGGCCCATCTCGTCGATGGTGACCGCGATCGAGTGCGGCAGCTCGTCCCGGACGCCCTCGAGTGCGGCCTCCCGGATCAGCTCGCCGACCAGGATCTCCTCCGGCTCGTCGGTGATGTCGCCGTCGGGGTAGAGCGGGCGTCCCTCGGGCAGCTGCTTGACCAGTTCGTCGGCGACGAGGTCGGTCTGGAAGCCGTCGGTGGCCGAGACCGGGATGACCGCGGCCCACTCGATCCCGACCGACTCGCCCAGCGCGGCGATCTCGGACAGGTGCTCGGCCATCCGGTCCGGGCCGACCAGGTCCGACTTGGTCGCCAGCGCGATCTTCGGCGTCTTGGCGACCTTGGCCGCCTCGGTGACCAGGAACCGGTCGCCGGGCCCGATCCGCTCGTTCGACGGCAGGCAGATGGCGATCACGTCCACCTCGGCCCAGGTCGTCTTCACGATGTCGTTCAGCCGCTCACCGAGCAGCGTCCGCGGCTTGTGCAGGCCGGGAGTGTCGACCAGGATCAGCTGGGCGTCCGGCCGATGCACGATGCCCCGGACGGCGTGCCGCGTGGTCTGCGGTTTCGACGAGGTGATCACGATCTTCTGCCCGACCAAAGCGTTGGTCAGGGTGGACTTGCCCGCGTTCGGGCGCCCGACGAAACAGGCGAACCCGCTCCGGAACTCGGGAATCTCAGGTGTGGACGACATCACGAACCTCTCCGTTGCCATTGGCAACGACTACCGGGAGGGCCGCGCCACCGAAGTAGCGCACCACCTCCACGTCGACGTCCGGCGATTCGGTCACCACCGCGGCGGCCTCGATCCCCTTGACGCCGGAAGACACCGCCATCGCGACCGCGAGCTGCAGAGCCGACAGGAGCACGGTGTCGAGCTGCACGGTGCACGCAGCATACGTCCGCCCGTCGGTGTCGCGGACCGCGGCGCCCTCGGCGGCGCGCGTTCGCGCCCGGGCGGCGCGGGCCAGGGTGATCA
>JAWVFH010000175.1:0-2531 GCA_033856255.1 Solirubrobacterales bacterium
TCGTGCTGTCCTGGGGCCGGCGCGCCGTGCTGCCGCGGTGGCTGGGCGTCGTCGGCGCGGTCGCCCTGGCCGAACAGACGATCGAGACGGTCACGATCTTCGGGCAGACCGGGTTCATCGCGCCGGGCGGGCCCATGAACGTCTACCTCGGCGCCGGACTGGTCAGCATCTGGGTGCTGTGCCTCGGGATAACCCTTGCCAAGCGGTCACCCGCCGGCCAGCCCAGCACCCCACCGGCCACCGCCGAGCCACAGACAATGGCCAGCTAGCCGGGGCCGGATCGGTGCGATCGCGGGCGGAACCGCTCCGCTGACAGCGGGCGAGGTGGCTGGTAGAGCTCCCGCTGCAGTTTGATCTCGTCGATCACGGAGCTCAGGACCCTCGAGAGCAGCGTGATGCCGAGGATCGCGCCGAGGACGAGGTAGAACCACACGAAGAACTGCGAAACTCCGCTACCTCCGCGCAGCGTGCTCAGGGCGGTGGACAGCGTCGTCGACGTTGTCGAGGACGCGACCGGCGCCGCTGTCCGTCCTGCGGAACTCGAGATCAAGCCGGCCAGCCACCTGGCACGCAGCGCGATCAGCGCCACGAAGACCAAGGGCGACATGCGCCAGCAGGTTGTCACGCCATGACGATGCCGTGGCGCGCGCTCCCAGTCCAGAGGCAGCCGAGGGTTGGTCGGGCAGCGGTTGAAACAGTGCGCGGGCGGCCGGCGGCGACCAGTCCGCCGGCGGACCCACTGTCTCCGTTCCTAGGCGAGCCGCATCAGCTCAGAAGCGGATACGGTCACCATCGAAGCGCCCACCGTCGCAGCGGTCACGGTGCCAATTGACGTGGCCACCGCCATCGCGGCACCGGTCCGGGCTGACGCCCCAGTCGCGGTCGTGGTCGCGGTGACCCCGGTCGCGGTCGCGATCGCGGTTGTGGTCGCCGCCCCGGTTGCGGTCGCCCCAGTTGTCGCCCCGGTTGTGGTTGCCACCCCAGTTGCCGTCCCGGTTGTGGTCCGGACCCTTGCCGCCCCAGTTTCCGCCGTTGCCGTGCTCGCCAGGCGGCTTCGGGCGGTCCGGGCCCGGGCCCGGGGGCGGCGGTGGCGGGGCAGTGACGACCGAGGCCGTACCGCCAGTCGTCGTGGGCGTGGCCGCGAACGCCGTACCGGCGCCGCCCGCGGCGATCAGCCCGATGGTCAGCCCGGCGGTAACCAGGGCCTTCGTAGTGGAAATCACTGTGGCTCCTTTCGAGGAGTAGAAAACTCGACCTCGAAGGTTCATCGAAAAATGGGGTATTCCGTTTCTCGAATCAAACCATTTCACTCTCTTGGCCTAGACGACATCGTTCGGCGAATCGGTCCGTCAGGCGTCTATTCGGCCCGTTCGTTTCCTCTTTTTTGATGTTTTTGGCGAGGTGCATTCAGGCTAAGGGTCCGCGGGTCGCTTCGGGGCCGTCCGCGCAGCTCCGGCCTACCTGAGCTGGGAGGATGTGCTGAATTGGCCAGTCGGTGACTCGCTCGTCGCGAGGGCGGATGCCCTGAAAGGCCGCCCGCGCCGCCGTGGACGTGCCGGACGTACCGCGCAGTACCCGCCGGGCGGTCGAGGCGGCCGGGCTGACCAGCCGGTTCCGGTTCTCCGCCGGTGACATGTTCACCGTCGACCTGCCGGCGGCGGCCTACGACCTGATCCTGCTCGGCAATGTCTGCCACCTCTTCGGATACCAGGGCCTCTCGGCGGCACCTGCACCGCGCCCGGTCGGTGACGATGTTGGTCAGCGGAGTCGCCTAGCGGAGATCAGTGGATCCGCCGTTGCCGGAGCTGAACGCCACGCTGTCCCGGCGACCAGTGGGACCTGCCCGTCGCCGGGGATCCGGTCACCGTTCAGCGCCGCCACCACGTGCCGGTCCAACGTGAGTCCGACCCCGCTCGCGGCCTCACCCAGCGTTGCCGCCCGGACCGGGCGCGGGCCCCGCCGACCGTCGCCGGCCAACGCGCCGAAACGCTGCACGGTGATCTCCGCCGGCGGGCGTGCGTGTGCCTCCGCGTAGTCCTCCGGGGTGTTGATGTTCACCACCGACTCCAGCGGGGGTCGTAGCGGGCCAGCGCGGCGTCCGCGAGCAGCTCCGAATCCTCGAGCCGCGGGACCTGGCGGTGCTGGAACAACATGCCCGGGCGGAGGTTGCCCTCGGCGATCAGATCCGTGATCAGCCCGGCCAGAGAGGTCCGGTAGCCGGCGGCCAGTGGCTGTCGGAAACCACGCGCGACCGGTAGCGCCAAGTCGACATCCGGCGCCGTCATACCGCGCAGCACGGGCCCGATGCAGGGGATCGCCGCCGGGCTCATTACGGTCGCCGACCGCGCGGCCACGGCGTTCGTCTGCTCCACCGACCGGCCGTGGGACGGGTCGCGGACCTCGCACCGAGGAGCCGGGAATGCCGGGCGGCGGCCGGGGAGGTACGTTGCCGTTTCGTACCCGGGTCTTCGCGAGGACACCGTTGCAACGTTTGACCCGGCGGCACGTCAGGTCGATGCGAGTGGGCGTTG
>JAWVFH010000176.1:0-5684 GCA_033856255.1 Solirubrobacterales bacterium
GCCTGCAGCACCTTGCCGGTATCGGCCTCGACGACCAGCAGCGCCTCCGCATGCGCCGCGCGCGGCGCAATCGCCGCCATCGCAAGCCCCGCGATCAGGACCAACCGCTTCAACGACGGCGGCTTGCCAAGCAACTTGGGAAAAAAATGCACGATCCGGTTTCCGGTCCTTATGAAGACCCGCCTGCGAGAGGAGAGGTCTTGGCATCTAACGTTCGTTTCAAGCATGTCCGGCGGCGAACCCGAACCTATACCGGCTTGCAGGCCCGGAACAGGGGCCGCGCAACTAAATCGTGGATGAAAGGGGCCGAATTTCGACGATATTCAAATCTCGACAGCGGCGGTGTCGGCCTCGGGCGAAGCCAGACTGGCCCGCGAATTCTCCTGAACCATGAACTGGGCGCGCGCGAGTTCCGCGAAACGGCCGCCTTGGACGACAAGTTCATCGAAAGTTCCGCTTTCGATCACGCGTCCTGCGTCGAACACCAGGATTTTCGTGGCGTTGCGGATCGTCGAAAGTCGGTGCGCGATCACGAATGTGGTGCGTCCCTTCATCACTTCATCGAGAGCGGCGTTAACCTTGGCCTCGGTTACCGCGTCGAGCGCGCTGGTGGCTTCGTCGAGGATCAGGATCGGCGGATTCTTCAGCAGCGCGCGCGCGATCGATAGCCGCTGCCGCTCGCCGCCGGACAGCATGCGGCCGCGCTCGCCGGCATTGGTCTCGAATTTCTTGTCGCCGCGCTCGATGAATTCCAGCGCCTGCGCGCGCCCCGCCGCGATCCGCATCTCCTCTTCGGTGGCGTCCGGCTTGCCGACGCGCAGATTGTCGGCGATCGAGCGGTTGAACAGCAGCGCTTCCTGAAACACCACGCCGATGTTCCGCCGCAGCGCCGTCAGCGTCAGGCCGCGGACATCCATGCCGTCGATCTTGATGATGCCGGACTGCGGATCGAAGGCGCGATGCAGCAGCGCGATCGCAGTGGACTTGCCGGCGCCGGTCGGGCCGACCAGCGCGATGGTCTGGCCGGGAAGCGCGGTGAAGGAAAGATCCTCCACCGCGGGCCGCTTGCCGTCATAGGAAAACGACACGTCGTTGAACTCGACCAGACCTTGCAGCCGGCCGGGATCGATGGCGTCGGGCCGGTCGCGCACCGCCGGAACGGCGTCCAGCACGTTGAAGAATTCCTGCAGCCGCGGCGCCTCCATGAACACGCTGTTGATGAAACTGACCACCTGTTCGAGTTTCTGGATCAGCATGGTCGCGAAGCTGACGAACATCACGATCTCGCCGACGGTGGTGAGGCCCTGTTCGTGCAGTACGATGCCGACGGTGAAGATCGCCAGCACGGTGATGGTGGTCGACGCCCGCGTGATCACGGTGACCAGCGCCCACCACGACAGCACCGGCATCTGCACCGCGAGCAGCTTGTCGGCGACGAAACGCAGGCCCTGCACTTCGGCATCGATGCGCACGAAGCTTTGCACCAGTGCGACATTGCCGAGCGCGTCGGAGGCGCGCGCGGACAGGTCGCTGTAATGCGCTTCGACCTCGCTCTGCATGCCATAGGTCTTGCGCACCACCAGCGTGGTCAGCACGGTGAACACCACGCAGAGAACGAACAGCAGAACCGCGAGTCGCCAGTTGATATAAAACGCCAGCGGCAGCAGCACGACCAGCGACATGATCGCGGCGAAATGCTCGCGGAAAAATCCCAGCCACAGCCGCCACAGCGAATCGGTGCCGTTCAACATCACCTTCATCAGGCGGCCGGAATGGGTGCCGGTGTGGAAGGTCAGCGGCAGCTGCATGATGTGTTCGAAATAGTCGGTCAGCACCGCCTGGCGCTGGCGGTGCGCCAGCTTGTCGGCGTTGAGCGCGACGGCTGCGCCGCACAGGATGGTGAACAGGCCGAACCCGACCCACGCCGCCAGCAGCGGCCATGCCGACGATGACGCCGGCGGGCCCGCGGAAGGCTTGCCGGAGAGCACGTCGATGATCTTGCCGAACAGCACCGGCTCGGCGAATTGCGCGGCGGCCAGCAGCAGATTGGCGCCGGCAAGGATCCAGCCCAGCCGCGCCTCTGTTCCCAGCAACTGCAGGACGCGGGTGTAGAGGCGGAGGAGGGGCATGCGGCGGTGCTCGTTGTGTCAGCGGGGAATGATTGCTCAAGCATGATCCGGAAAAGCGGATATCACAAGTTGACAAACAGCCTGCAGGAGATCAGGCCACTTTCAACGTCGGAATCTTGCTAACATCAACGTTACGCTCCGCATGCCATGTGTCGTAGGCGCCCTGCATCCGAACCCAGGCGCCAGGACCACCGCCGAACAGCTTGCCCACACGCACCGCCACTTCCGGCGACAAGGGCTTTTTCTCTTCCAGGATATCATGCAGGTGCTGTCGCGAGATACCGAGCAGGCGAGAGATTTCGGTCTTGGTCTTTCCAGTCGCAGGGATCACGACCTCGCGCAGTAATGCTCCGGGATGCGAAGGGCAGCGATTCGGATTTCGCTTGGCTATATATTCGGCCATCTTTCATTCTCCGCAGGGCTGAGCCACGTTTGGCCCGGCTTCAGTGGTGCTGTTCGTTATCGACGCGCCAGGCATCGCCCTCGTAAAATTCAAAAGTGAGACACCACGGCCCGTTGACGTGGACCGAATATCGCAGAGGCTTGCCACGCAGCGAGTGAAAGTTGAAGCCCGGAAGATTCAGTTCCTCCGGTGCGCTAACAATATTGAGGCGATCAAGCCGTAGCAAAATTCGCGCCTGCATCTTTACGTCGATCTTCGACGTTTTGCCGGTCAACCATAGCTCGCCAAGCGCCTTATTTTTGAATGTCCTGATCACGCCGCCGAGCCGCTTTGCGATGTTATCGAGATGTAAGCTATTTGCTTACGAGTGTCAAGTAACGGCTGCAAGCCGACAGCTCAGTCTCAATTGATCAAGCGGCCACTCGATTCCGGCAGGAACGAATCGTCGAAGATATCCGTCACCGCGGGTTTGGCGCGAAATTTGACATCCTCTGCCAGTTGATCGACCGATCGCGCAAAACGGGCCGGATCGATGCCGCCGATGCCGCTGCGTTTGACTTCGTCGGTCAGGATATTGTCGCTGATGACGGCGCGCAGCCGCGCCAGTTCGAGATCGTGCGATCCGCCTTCCATCAAGGTCAGAACGTCGTCCACCGCCCGCGCCGGATCCTCGATCGCGAGCCGCGTGCCGGCGATGACGGCGCGCAGAAAGCCTTTCACCGCTTCTGGCTTGCGCGCGGCGAAGGCCGGATTGACGATGAGTGCGAAACCATAAGCTTCGCAGCCGTAGTCGGCAAAACGAAGCACGGCAAGGTCGTCGGCCGGTATGCCGCGGTCCCTCAGATTGACCCCCGCCAGATATGAAAATCCGGTTACGGCATCGACCTGACCTGCCGACAGGATCGGTTCGCGGACGGCCGGGCTGATCTTGTTCAGTTTCACGCTGGCGAGCTTGATTCCGTTTTGATGCGCCAGCGCCGGCCAGAACCAGATCGAGAAGTCGCCTTCGGCGACGCCGAGGGTCTTGCCCTCGATGTCGGACAGCGCGCGGACGCCGCGGCTCTTGCGCGCGATGATGGCATAGGGCGCCTTGTTGAACAGCACGAACACCGCCTTGAGCGGGGCTGCATCGGCCTTGTCGCGAAAGCGCATCAGCACATTGATATCGACCAGCGCCAGATCGCTGCTGCCGGATACGACGCGTGCAATGGTATCCGCGGGTCCGCCGGCAATATTGGTCCCGACCGCCAAACCCTCGGCCCGGAACAGGCCGCGGCTGGATGCCAGCACGAACGGCGCATCGCTCGCATCGAGCGGACGGTCGAGGGTGAACTGGATAGCAATCGGCGGCGCTGTTTGGCCGGTGGCGGGGCCGGTTTGCGCGCCGATGCAGGCAAGGCTCAGCGCCGTAATGGCCCAAACCGGAAATCGGGCCGGAAATCGCCTGAGTGCAATGGACGATGCTACGCGCATGAAGGCACAACTGAAAAGCCGCAGGGCAGTTGCCGCGCCCGCTATGTTTGTTTGATGTCCATCCGGGCCGTACAGGCGACAATGCCTGATCAAACCTGAACATCGAGTGACTGCCTTTATTCCGCCACCGATCGTTCAGGTCTCATTCGGATACGGGAACTCATACTGCCCTCGGTGGTTAACTGCAGAAGGCCTGTCAGGCCAGATTATGCACCGGAGGACATCGAGATGTTCACGCGAAAAGCTTTGCTTTCTTCAATCGCGCGCACGGCCGCGCTGGCGACAGTCGCGGCGCTGGCGCTGACCGCATTTGAGCCATCGATGGCTCAGGCCGGGACGTCGACGCCTGCCAAGGGCGTTTCCGCAACGTCAGGCACCAGTGACGCGACCGACATCAGCGCTCGCCGGCGCTATTATCGCGGCGGTGGTGGAGTGGCCGCGGCGGCGGCATTCGCCGGTATCGTCGGCACCGGGCTCGCAATCGCCGCTTCCCAGGACCGCGGCTACTATGGCGGCGGTCCTGCCTATTATGGCGGCGGTCCCTATGAATCCTACGGCTATTACGGCGGTGCGCCGGCCTATTACGGCGGCGATGGGTACTACGGCGGCGGCGGCTATGGCTACCGATCGGGTGTGCCCCGCTACCACGGCCATCCGCTCGCCGGCTGGTAGGTTCTGATCTTCCTGATCGCCGGCCGCTTCGCCGCGGCCGGCGATTTTGTGCCGCGGGGCCGTTTGAAAACCCGGCGTTAACACGCTGGCCACGGGTTTGGATTAGCTTCGGGGGATGAGTGATTCGCTCGACCGGCTTTATCAGGCGGTGATCGCGGCCAGGGATCTCGATCCGGCGACGTCGCGAACCGCGCGGCTGTTTCAGCGCGGGCCGGCCAAAATGGCCAAGAAGCTCGCCGAAGAAGCCATCGAAGTCGTGATCGACGCCGTCAATGGCAACACCGAGGCGGTGGTCCGCGAGAGCGCCGACCTTCTCTATAATCTCACCGTATTGTGGGCCTCGGCCGGGGTCCGCCCCGAAGACGTCTGGCGCGAGATGGGGCGGCGCGAGCACCTGCTCGGGATCGCCGAGAAACTGCCGAAATCGACCGTAAAAATGCCCAAAGCCGTCCCGCCCAGGGTCGCGCGGCGACCAATTGTCGCGCTCGAAGCCCGCGCCCGCAAGCGCCACTAAGCCTTCACACCATCCCCGCATTGAGCGGCATGGACAAATCCACGGGACGGTGGTTGATCGCGCCATGCTGAGACGAATCTACGACTGGTGCATCGACGCCGCCCACAAACCCTACGCGCTCTGGATCCTGGGCGCGGTTTCGTTCGCGGAGAGTTCGTTCTTTCCGGTGCCGCCGGACGTGATGCTGATTCCGATGGCGCTGGCGCGCCCCGAACGGGCGTGGTTCTACGCCGCGATATGCACGGCAACCTCGGTACTGGGCGGCGTTCTCGGTTACGCCATCGGCGCGCTGCTCTACGATTCGGTGGGACACTGGCTGATCGATCTTTATGGTCTCGGCGGCAAGGTCGAAGCGTTCCGCGCTTCCTACGCGGAGTGGGGCGCGTGGATCATCATCGGCAAGGGGCTGACGCCGATCCCCTACAAGCTCGTGACCATCACATCGGGATTTGCGGGCTATAACCTCTGGCTGTTCATCCTGTGCTCAGTGATC
>JAWVFH010000177.1:0-8735 GCA_033856255.1 Solirubrobacterales bacterium
TCTCCACGATCACCGACAAGGTCCTCGAAGGCATGGCCGAATGGCAGAACCGGTCCTTGGACCCGGTTTATCCGGTCATCTTCATCGACGCGATCCACGTGAAGATCCGCGACGGGAAGGTCGCCAACCGACCCATCTACGTCGCACTCGCGGTGACCTGCGAGGGCCACCGCGACATCCTCGGGCTCTGGGCCGGCGACGGCGGCGAAGGCGCCAAACACTGGCTCCACGTGCTCACCGAGCTGAAGAACCGCGGCGTCAACGACGTCCTCATGGTCGTCTGCGACGGCCTGACCGGGCTCCCCGAGGCGATCAACAACGTGTGGCCGCAGACGGTCACCCAGACCTGCGTGGTGCACCTGCTGCGCAACAGCTTCCGCTACGCCGGGCGCCAGCACTGGGACGCCATCGCCAAAGCGCTGCGCCCGATCTACACCGCACCCACCGAAGCCTCGGCGCTGGAACGGTTCTACGAGTTCACCGACACCTGGGGCACCCGGTACCCGGCGAGCGTGCGGCTGTGGGAGAACGCGTGGGCCGAGTTCGTGCCGTTCTTGGCCTTCGACGCCGAGATCCGCAAGGTCATCTGCTCGACTAACGCGATCGAATCGGTCAACGCCAGGATCCGGCGGGCGGTCAAAGCCCGCGGGCACTTCCCGAACGAGCAGGCCGCCCTCAAGTGCGTCTACATGGCGATCATGAGCCTGGACCCCACCGGGCAAGGTCGGAAACGCTGGACGATGCGCTGGAAACCCGCCCTGAACGCCTTCGAGATCGCCTTCGACGGCCGCCTCGCCGCCGGACGCAAGTAGACCCGACCACCCGCAGTTACACCGATCTCTTGACAGTCCCGGGTATGAAGGCAAATGTCGGGTGGTCGGGGGTTACGACCTCGCCGATCTGCATTGCCGACGGACAAGGACGTGCGTCCGCGAAGATTGGACGTACTCAGTGGAGGAGCGCGGCGAGGTCAGTCCGGGAGCGGATTCCGAGCTTGCGGTAGCAGGAGGACAAATGGACCTCCACGGTCTTGGTCGTCACGAACAACGCCTGAGCGATGTCGCGGTTACGTTGTCCCTCGGCGGCCATGCGGGCCACCCGACGTTCACTGGGCGAGAGTGCTTCCATGCCGCTGCGTTGTGTGCGGCGGGGCCGGGCCCCAGTCGCAGCAAGCTCTTCCGTCGCGTGGCGGCGCAGTGCGGTGGCACTCAAGCGGGTAGCGAGGTCGAGCCCTGTCCGAAGCGGTTCGCGGGCGTCTCGGCGGTGGTTGACCCTCCGTAGTCCGGCACCGAGATCCACGAGGGCGTGGGCGTGTTCGAGTCGTGCCTCGGTGCCTGCCAGCACCTCGACGGCTTCGGCCAGAGCGTCGAGGTCACCGGTGAGCACGCCCAGGGTCCGCAGTGCCAGGCCGGTCGCCTCGGGTGAATCGTAGGCGCGGGCGATGGACAGGGCGGAGTCGGCGAGTGCGTGTGCCTCCCGTTGTCGGCCGGCGCGGTGGTAGGCCAGGGCGGCGAGGGTCCGCCACGGAAAGAGGCCCGGATGGGTCCAGTTGCGCTGCTCGAGCCGGGCGCCGCCGGCGAGCAGCAGCGTGAGCGCCTCGTCGGGTCGCCCCTGGGCCAGGCGAAGCTGGCCCAGTGCGATCTGCAGGCCGGAATAGTCGGTCCCCACGCGCAGCCTCGCGAGCTCGCGCTCGCCTGCGTCGGGGTCGGCTCGCTCGACCAGGACCGGCAGCAGAGTGGTCAGCGTGAGCCGCCGGTGGTACGGAGCGTCGGCCTGCTCGGCCAATTCCTGAGAGTGGTGTACGTCTGCCTCGGCGTCCAGTAATGCTCCCAGCCGGAGGGCGCCTTCGCCGCGGGAACCGAGGGCGGCCGAGAGTTCGATCGGTGCCCCGCGGGTCCGAGCATCGGCCACGGCCGCGTCCAGCGCCGTCATGGCCCGGCCGACGGCGCCCGCTGCCGCAAGCACGGGCGCGGCCAGGTACAGCACCGCGGCCGGGAAGGGCTGGCCCAGGCGCGTGATCCCGGTCAGTGCGTCGGCGGCCCGCTCGACCGCCTGCGCGGCCTGTCCCGGTCTCTGCAGCAGCTCGACGGACGCCGTCGCCTGCAGCATGCATCCAGCTCTCGTGCCTGAGCGCACGTCGGGGAGCAGCCGTTCGAGCCGCGCCAGCGCGTCGGCTCGGGTGTCGGGTCGGGAGATGGCCGCGCCAATGTATTCGACCTCCAGTTGAGTCCGCAGCTCCGACGGGATCCCGGCGGGCTCGGCGTCGGCCAGGGCGGCGGTCAACACCTGCAGCGCGTGGGGCAGCTCGCGAGATGTCAGCAGTCCACGGGCCAATCGCAGCTCGACACGGGCACGGGTGGTGGGGTCGGTCGTTGCGGCCAGCGCGTCGGTCAGCCTGGTGGACGCTGCTTGTCTCCCGAGCTGGGTCTCGGCGTCGCCCAGTTCGAGCAGCAGCAGGGGACGTTGCCGCGGTGCGGGCGGCTCGGCGAGGGCGCGTTCCAGGTAGACGACGGCGGGGTGCGGTGCGCCCTTGGCGAGAGCTTCCCGCGCTGCATCGCGGAGGCGTTCCACGACCCACAGGTCACGCAGCGGTGGCATCGGGAGCAGATGTGCGGCCACTGCCTCGGCCGCGAATCCGTCAGCCGCCAGTTGTCGCGCAGCGGTGTGGTGGGCCAGCTGCTGCTCGGCCGCGGGCAGGTTGTCGACCACGGCCTGGGCGATCAACGGGTGGACGAAATCCAGCCGGGGCTCGCGCGTCAGGACGTCCGCCGCGACCAGCGCGTCGAGCGCGCGGGCCGTTGGAACCGGCTCCAGCCCGGCGAGGGCGGCCACGTGGCGCAGCTCGGCACCCGCGCCGAGCACGGCGAGCGCAGAGGCCACCTGCGCCACGTGCCGTGGGAGCTGTCTCAGCCGCGGGAGGACGAAGGTGCTCACGATGGCGGGGGCTCGGTCGTGGATCGCGGCGGTCGCTTCGGCGTCGGGTGCGATGTCGGCCGAGAGCAGCGATCGGGCAAGGGCGGTCAGCAGCAGCGGGTTCCCCTCGCTGACCGCGTGGCACGCAGCGGCGAACTGGCTGTCGACGGGCTCGCCGAAGACGGACTGCAGCAGGACGCTCGTGCCGGCCTCGGAGAGCGGGCCGAGACGGACGGTCGTGGCCGCGGGCTCGGCCGCGATGCTCCCCAGGAGCTGCTCGGTGTCGCCCCCTGGTTCGGGCCTCCGGCTGGCGACGGCCAGCACCAACGGCAGGTCGGCTACGCGGTGTGCAATGTGGTGCAGCGCCCGCAACGAGGCGATGTCCGCCCAGTGGGCGTCGTCGACAGTCAGCACCAGCGGTCCCCGCTCGGCGATCCCGGCCGTCAGCCAGTAGAGGCCGTGCACGGTGGCGTAGGTGGGCGCCGGGGAACCCGCGAGGTCCAGCGCCGGGCCGGCCAGCCGGGCGGCGCCCTGCATCAGCAGGTCGCGCTGAGCGGGGTCGCGCAGGATCGGTGTGAGCAGGTCACGGATGACCCCGAAGCCGAATTCGTGCTCCAACGGGCTGGCGCGGGCGGTCAGTACCCGCAGGCCGCGCTCGTGGGCGGCGGCCCGTACGGCCCCGAGCAGGCTCGTCTTCCCGATCCCGGCGGGGCCCTCGACGATGACCAGGCCGCCTTGGCCGGTGATGACTGCGTCAAGGCGTGCCATGACCGACGCCAGTTCGGCCTGCCGCTCGAGAAGGACGTCACCCCCGGGTCCGTTGCGGGTCATAGCACAAAGATTAGGGGACGACCCCCATGCGAAACAGGGGCGCACATGCGTGAGATGGCTGGGTACACCGGACCACCAAGCGCCCACCGAGCCGGCCACATTCCACATCCGGCCACCCGCCTCGACCGATGACGACGGACCTTTGGAAGCCGTCGTGACCGGTGGCCGGACAGGCGGCCAAGTCGGTTACCGACCTGAGAAAGGAACCAGCCATGCCCCACGGTCGTTTCGTTGTCTACTCCTTCACCGGCGACGAGCAGGAAATGATCGACAAGTCTCGGACCGGGGTCCTCCCCATCCTGAAGCAACAGCCCGGGTTCGTCGCCTACGGCGTCATCATCCAGGACGGCAAGATTTTCTCCATGAGTGCCTGGGACGCCGAGCGCGACGCCCACGCCGCCGACGAGGCCGCGAAAGGATGGGTTGCCGAGAACATGGACGGCCAGGTCGTCATCAGCGCGCTCGGCGACTACGCCTGGCTGGAGTTCGCCGACCACACGTCGTGATCTTCTTCGCCGACCGGCGGTCGGCGACCCACACCGGATCGCCACGTCGAGTCAGGCGGGGAGCTCGGGGTGCTCGATCCGCCGAGGTCGCGGCATTGCGGGTTCCGCGGCCTGCTCGCATTCGACGACGATGGCGGGTTTCGTGTCCGGGGCTCGGGCGGAAGATGCCGTCCGAGCGAGACGGGCAATAGGGAGAGAGTCGTCGCATGAATACCGATGACTCGATCAATCGGCCCGGCGCCGTCGCGATGCGTCGTGTCGACGACAGCAGAATGGCGCAATCATCGGTTGCCCACCGTCGTGATCATCCGACGCGGGCACCGGAATCATCGGGTGTCGAAGGAGATGTAAATGGGCGAGTGGCTTGGTGATCTGCTGTACCCGGACAACCCCGGGCGTCGGGCCCACGTGAATCAACTGCACCAGGATGTCGTCGATCTCCAGAATCTCATCACCGATGATATCAACACCTACAACCACGTCCTCCCGCTCGCGCGGAACCTGGCGACGCAGAATGCGCTCCTGCGGGCGATCCAGGCGGCGTTCCCCTTCACTCGGGAAGACCTGCGAAAGTTCCAGGACCACGACCTGGAGCCCACGGAGACGCCGACGTGGGAGCAGGTACTGGATACCGGTGCGAACATCGGGCTGAGTGTCGCCGTGCCGATGTTGCTGAAGGCACTGTGGAACTACGGCAAGGCGGCTCGGGCCGCTCGGGCAGCGGGTCAGGCGCTGCCGGAGGTCGCGGCACCCGAGGCCGCGGCCGGGCTCGCCCGGGTGAGCGAGGTCGAGATGGCTGAGCTGTCGGCGGTGAACGCCGTCGACGGTGTGCGGGGAGCCGAGGAGCTCGGAGCCAGGGAGGCCTCCGAACTCGCAGGTGGGGAGGCCGCTGAGGCCGTCGGAACCGAGGCGGCCGGGGCGGCTTCGGCGAGTATGAGGCTGGCGGGCGAGGCGTCGGGGCGGGCGCTGAGAATGGTGTTCAAGACAGGCGCGGGCGTCGCGCTCGCCGTCGGAGTCGAGCTCGCGCTCGCCGGGATCGAGGGAGGGCAGGAGCGGTCCTCGTTGGAGGGGAAGATCGCCGATCTCACCACGGTCAAGAACGCTCTCGCACCCGACCACGAGTCGATGCAGGAACGGGTCGCCGCCCTCGAGCAGGCCTCCCGCACGGCCATCGACCAGTACAACCTCATCCACCGCGATTTCGAGGAGAACTACGGGTTCGATGATATTCCGACCGAGAAGGGAAAGGTCTTCGGCGAGCACGACCGGGACGGCGCCATCGCGTCGCAAACGATCCTGGTCAACCACTTCTACAAGGTTCTCGAGACTTTCCAGAGCTTCCGGAAGCTGCGGCAGCGACACGCCGACTTCGACGAGCACCGGGCGGACTACTTCGACGAGATGATCGACATGGGCCTCGTGGAGAACGCGCAGGAGGCGGAGCGCCGCTACCAGCTCATGTCGAAGATCGACAACGACCTGGCGGCCCGCAGCGCCACAGCGACCCCCGGGTCCGGCTGAGAAACTCCGACCTGTTCAGTGCGTGTCGAACCGTCCGACGGGAGGCTGAGGTGTCCGACTGGCTGGGAGACCTGTTCTATCCCGACAACCCGCGCAGGCGCGACGAAGTCAATCAACTGCACCAACAAGCGGTTGGCCTGAGCGCACTGCTCTCTGATCGCATCGCCGTCTACAACGGCCTCGTTCCGGACGTCCAGAAGCTGGCTTCGCAGAACGCGTTGCTGCGGGCCATCAAGTTGGCGATGCGGATCGGCCGCGAGGATCTGCAGCACTACCAGGACGTGGAGCTGAGTGCTTACCAGCAGCCGCTGTGGCTGTCCATCGCGAAGACCTTGGCCGACCTCGGTCTCGCCGTGACGACGGGCAATCTGATCAAGGCCGCGTGGAATCTCAGCACCGCGGTGCGCGCGGGCCAGGGCGCGGAGGTGGTGGCGGCCTCGGAGGTCGCCGAGTTCTCCGCAGGAATGGGCCAGGCCGCCGATGTGGCGAGCGTCATGGGCGTCGAGGGTGCGGCCGAGGTGGCGTCGATGGAGGCGAGCATCGGAGCGGAAGTGGGGACCGATCTCGGCGCCGAGGCCATCGGCCTGGAGTCGGCCGAGGCAGGTGTGGCCGCCGTCGGCGAGTTCAGCGCCGTGGAGACCGCGGGCATCGGCCTCGTCATCGCAGCAGGTGTGAGCTCAGTCCTCTCGGCGATCGGCGGCGGACAAGAGCGTGACGAACTCGAAGGACAGATCAGCAGGCTCGGCGACCTCGTGGGCAGGCTCACCCACGACCGCGATCTCCTCACCCAGAAGCTGTTGGAACTGACCAGCGCTCGCCGCCAGCTGATCGCCCGCTACAACATGATCCGCGCGGAGTTCATGCGACTCGATCCGATGCCCGGCGAGACGGGACGGCTCTTCGACGATCAGGGGGCGATCACGCCGATCGTCACGTCGCAGTCGAGGCTGATCACGCGTCAGAGCCAGATGCTGGCGCTCGGCCAGCACATCCGGCAGCTGATCGCGCAGCATGTGGACTTCGCCTCGGACCAGGGACGTTACCTGCAGGAGCTGGTCGACATCGGCGCAGCGGACACGGTCGACCAGGCAGCGGCGTGTTGCCGCCTCATCGCGGACATGGACGTGCCTGAGGTGACACCCGGGCGAGTCCACGAGAGCTGGGAAGCGCCGATCGTCGTGGCCGAGGCGGCGAGAGGGGACTTCTCCGTCACGATGGGTGCCGACGGGCGTCTGGACGTCATGTTCACCGACACCGGAGGCAGGCTGATGCGCACCAGCCAGACGGCCGATCGCCGCAGCTGGACCGGCGTCTCGCCCATCGCCGCCACCGAGGTTGCGGACTGGACGCAGGCCCGCACCGCCGATGGCGATCTGGCCGTCGTCTACCGCGCGCCGTACGACGCCGTCTACTGCGATTGGCGGCAGGTGGACGGGAACTGGCACGGCCCGACCGCGATCGGCTGGAAGGCCGCGCACCTGGCGGTCGTCACCACCGATTCAGTTGCGCTGCTGATGTACTACATCGCCGCCGACAACACCCTTCGCACGGGTGTGGTTCCGATCGACGGTGTCGCCCAGAGACCGTTGCCGTCGGACATTCCGACGATCGGTGTCCCTGCATCGAGCCCGGTGACCGTGGTCAAGGACGTGTTCCGGTCGCTCAACGTCTTCTACATCGGCAGCGACGCCAACCTGTACTGCCTCGCCCAAGACCTGTCCACCGACCGGCACTGGCAGGGCCCGGTCTCACTTGGTGGACCGAGGAAGGCGTTCACGGTCGGCGTGCACGACGACGGGCGGTTGGAGGTGTTCACGATCGCGGCGGACGACGCGCTCCACCGCAACTTCCAGCGTCCCGAGGACCCGACGATGTGGAGCGGCCCGACAGCGCTCGGGCTGTCGGCGCGCAGCGTGACCACGGCGTCCAACACCTACGGCTTCATGGAGTTGTTCGGCGTCCGAACCGACGGCACCCTCTTCCACGCGTGGCGCACGCACGATCCCACCGGATTCGAGTTCGACGAGGCCGTCGGCGTGCCTGGCCAGGGCATCGCACCCTCCCCGAGCGAGCCGGGCTGGCCGATGGGGATCTTCTCGATCAGCGTCGACGGCCTGGTCTCCCACCTCGCGCCCGCCGATGCCACCGGCGAGCGGGTGACGACCAACCTCGGCGTGCACGCCGAGCGGGTCGTGCCCGCGCGGGATCTGGATGGTCGCATCCTGGCCTTCTTCGCCGACGGCGGCGGCCGGCTCTGTGCGGCGCGCCGAGTTGTTACGGCCGCACCGCCGCGCCCACGCGTTCCACATTGGTGACGAGCCGGAGGTGAGCCGAGCCGCGGCGCTCATGCCCACCTCGACCTGCTGCGGACTGACGCTCGGCAGCATCCTTCTGCGTGCGTCGCTCAGCGGCTCACCCTTGTCCCATCTCAAGGAGCACTCGGACTCATTCTGGGCGCTGCACGGGGCCTGCGGGGTTCTGCTGACGCGTGCGCGGTGAGGACGTGCCCGCCTGGCCGGTCGAGGACGCGACGCCGCGAACGATCGAGGCCCGGTTGCGTCCGCATGCACCGGCCGGTCTCATCGCCTGCCTCCATTCCAAAGCTCCTGGCCACCTGAGCGCTCGACTGGTCGCCCTGGCGGGCGACCGCGATCACGTCGCGCCGGAACTCCTTCGGGAACGGCTTGGGCACGCTGCTGATCCTTCCAGTGAGGCCGCAGCCTCACAGGCAAGGAGTCAAACGAACCGGGGGTAGTCCCCCCTGAGGGTCTGAACTGCGGCGATGAGCTCGTGGGCGCGGCTGGGACAGGAGCGGATCTTGCGCAGGATGCGCCAATTCTTCAGCTCGGCGTGACCCGCTCACCGGGGCCGCGGCGGCGGGCGTGCGCGGCGTTGACGTCCTTCTGGTTCTTGGAAAGGCGCCGGTAGCAGCCGGTTGTCTGGAGCGAGACGGCGGCGCCACTG
>JAWVFH010000178.1:0-3017 GCA_033856255.1 Solirubrobacterales bacterium
GTTCGCCATCCACGACGCACCAGATCCTAAGCCGATCGAGGCGTGGATCATGCGCTTCATCGACAAGCCGTTCGACGATCTGGTGCTGATGACCGGCGAAGGCCTGCGGCGGATAATGAAGGTCGTGCACCGGATGGATGTCGAGCAGGCATTCATAGCGGCGGTCGGCATGGCGCGAAAATACGCGCGCGGGCCAAAACCCGGGCGAGCGCTGCGCGAGATCGGACTGGAGCCGCAGGTCACCACCGAGAAACCGACCTCCGAAGGCATTGCCGAAATGCTGTCGC
This sequence comes from Solirubrobacterales bacterium, assembly GCA_033856255.1. Classification (GTDB taxonomy): domain Bacteria; phylum Actinomycetota; class Thermoleophilia; order Solirubrobacterales; family 70-9; genus WHSW01. The sequence goes on from JAWVFH010000178.1 coordinate 288, forward strand.
GGGTCGATCTGAGAGGACACCGCGTCGGGCTGCAGCTCTATCCCGACAGGGATCACAGCGTGCTGATCGGCGCGATCACAGCGCAGGGCGGCGCGGTCGACACCGTGCTGCCTTACGTCTACGACGCGCAGGCTGCCGAGGCCAATATCGTCACCGCGATCGAGGAGATGGCGTTAGCGCGCATCGATGCGATTGCGCTGACCAGCTCGGGACAAGTCCGCCGCCTGTTCGAGGTGGCGCAGGCGCATCGATGCGAAGCTCGCCTGCGCGAAGGACTGACGCACACCCCGATCGCCTCGGTCGGGCCCGTCGTTTCCGAAGAACTGAAATCTCACGGCCTGCGTGCCGACATCACTCCGGCCAACGATGCCTTCTTCATGAAGCCGCTGATCTCAGCGATGTCGGCGAGCTTGGGCAAGTCCGCGCCGCGCGCTCCCGTCATTGCGAGCGAAGCGAAGCAATCCAACTCCACGTAATGCGAACTGGATTGCTTCGTCGCGGAGCCTGTCATCGGGCGCGCATTCGCGCGACACGTTGGCTCCTCGCAATGACGAACTTGAGGCTGAACCGCTACTCGGCCGCTTGTTTCGATTCGTTCAGGTACGCCTGATAGGCCAGCTTGATTCCATCGTGCAGCGGAGTGCGTGCGCGCCAGCCCAATCCGGCGAGGCGGCTGACATCGAGCATCTTGCGCGGCGTGCCGTCGGGCTTTGACGTGTCGAAACTGATGCCGCCGCTATATCCCACGGTCGCGGCAACTACGCGCGCAAACTCGGCGATGGTGATGTCCTTGCCGGTGCCGATATTGACCAACTCGTGGTCCGAGTAAGTCTTCATCAGATGGACGCAGGCGTCGGCCATATCCTCGACGTAGAGGAACTCACGGCGCGGCGTGCCGGTGCCCCAGACCGCAACATCGGCGATGCCGCCGAGTTTGGCTTCATGAAACCGGCGGATCAGTGCGGCCACGACGTGGCTGTATTCCGGGTGATAATTGTCGCCGGGGCCGTACAGATTGGTCGGCATCACATTGATGAAGTCGCAGCCGTACTGGCTGCGATAGGCCTCGACCATCTTGATCCCGGCGATCTTGGCGATCGCATAGGGCTCGTTGGTCGGCTCGAGCGGTCCGGTCAGCATGGAATCTTCGCGCAGCGGCTGGGCTGCGAGTTTGGGATAGATGCAGGACGAGCCGAGAAACATCAATTTTTCGGCGCCGTTGACATGCGCCGCATGAATGACGTTGGTCGCGATCGCCAAATTGTCGTAGAGAAATTCGCCGCGCAGCGTGTTGTTGGCGACGATGCCGCCGACCTTCGCCGCCGCCAGAAATATGGCCTGCGGCCGTGTTTCTGCAAACCAGCGGTTGACCGCCGCCTGATCGCGCAGATCGAGCTCGCGGCGCTTGGCCGTCAGCAGCTTCACATCTTCCCCGGCGAGCCTTCGCAGCAGCGCGCCGCCGACCATTCCGCCATGCCCGGCAACGAAGACCGTCTTGCCCTTCAGCTCAAACGGGATTCTTGCCATTGGCAGCCTCCCGCCTGGCGATCTCAAGATCGCCGGCCACCATTTCCTTGACCAGTTCTGCGAAACTCGTCTTCGGCTTCCAGCCGAGCTTTGCGTGGGCCTTGCTGGCGTCCCCGATCAGTTCATCAACTTCTGTGGGGCGGAAATACTGCGGATCGATGCGAACCACCGTCTTGCCGGACTTCTTGTCGATGCCGGTTTCCTCGACGCCCTTGCCGCGCCACACGATGCTGCGGCCGACTTCCGCGAATGCGATTTCGACGAATTCGCGCACCGAGCGGGTCTCGCCGGTCGCCAGCACGAAATCGTCGGGCGCCTCCGCCTGCAGTATCTTGTGCATGCCCTCGACGTAATCCTTGGCATGGCCCCAATCGCGCCTGGCATCCATGTTTCCGAGATAAAGGCATTCTTCCAGCCCGGTCTCGATCCGGGCGACGCTGCGGGTGACCTTTCGCGTCACGAACGTCTCGCCGCGGATCGGACTCTCGTGATTGAACAGGATGCCATTGGAAGCGTACATGCCATAGGCTTCGCGGTAATTGACCGTGATCCAGTACCCGTAAAGTTTGGCCACGCCATAGGGCGAGCGCGGATAAAACGGCGTGGCTTCGTTCTGGGGGGATTGCTGAACCAGACCGTAAAGCTCCGACGTGGACGCCTGGTAGAACCGGGTTTCCTTCTCCATGCCGAGAATCCGGATCGCCTCGAGCAGCCGCAGCACGCCGAGCGCGTCGGCATTGGCGGTGTATTCGGGACTCTCGAAGCTCACGGCGACGTGGCTTTGGGCTGCGAGGTTATAGATTTCGGTGGGGCGGATCTGCTGCATCAGGCGGATCAGGTTGGTCGAATCCGTCATGTCGCCGTAGTGCAGCAGGAACGGCACGTTGCCGGCGTGCGGATCTTCATAGAGATGGTCGACGCGCGCGGTGTTGAAGGAGGACGACCGGCGCTTGATGCCGTGCACGGTGTAGCCGAGGCCGAGCAGATATTCGGCGAGATACGCGCCATCCTGCCCCGTGACGCCGGTGATCAGCGCCACGCGCCGTTTCGAATCCTGGGCAACCATTTTCGCTCCAACAACCGCCGGGCTGCCTGAAACCAGCCGGACGACGACAAACCGCAACACAATGCGCTGGACCGGACCGTGACACTTAGTCCCAAGGACGCAAGCCGGACGGCCGAAACCCCTATCATGGCATCCTT
>JAWVFH010000179.1:0-3614 GCA_033856255.1 Solirubrobacterales bacterium
TCCACCGGGTGCAACGCGTCCTCGATCGCGCGCAGCCGGTCGCGGACCCGCTGCCACTGCTCAGTCGGTTCGCCGTCCCGGGCCGGGGTGGCGGCGGCCTGGGCGCGGGACTGGGCCTCGGTACGGACTCCACGGCCGGCCGGCGCAAGCCCGCTGTTCTCCCGGGTGAGCTTGTCGACGGTCACGCCCAGGAACCAGTCCACCTCGTAGGGCTCGACGTGGCCGGGGCCGACGATGTTGAGCTGCTCGGCGATCTGCTCGTCGGTGGCGCCCTGGGTCCAGCCGATCAGCACGACCAGCTCCCGGGGCCGCAGGCTGGCCAGCCGCAACCACAGTCGCGGGTCGTCCTTGGCGGCGGTGGCGTCCGGGTCGAGCAACAGCTGCTGGGCCGCCACCAGGGTCGCGGCCAGCGTGCCCGCGTCCATCCGCTGCCGGGCGGTCAGGTCGGCGACGTCCATGCCGAGCTTGGCGGCCAGCTCGTCGACGCCCATGCCCAGCGCGGCGGCCAGCTGCTCGGCGCTGGGCAGCACCCGCCGGGGCAGCGGCTTGCCCAGCGTCTTGGCCAGCGCATCGGGCTCCATACCCAGCGCGGCGGCCAGCTCGACGATGTTCAGTCGAGGCCGCTTGACCAGCTCGGTCGGCGTGATGTCGAGCTTGGCGGCCAGCTCGTCGACGGTCACACCCAGCTTGCCGGCCAGCTCGCCGGCGTCCATCCGGAACTCGCCGACCACCGCCACAGCGTCGGGGCCGAGCTTGGCGGTCAGCTCGTCGGGTGTCATGCCCAGCTTGCCAGCCAGCCACGCCAGGTCCAGCCGTATCCGCTCGGTCAGCTGGTTGGTCTGCTCGGCGCCCCGGGCCGCCTGGCTCACGGCGGCGCGCAGCGCGCGGAGCTGCTCCACGGTGTAGTACCTCGGCCGCGGCTGCCGCGCCTTGGCCGGGATCAGCTCGGCCACCCGGGCGGCGGCGCGGCCGTCGGCGGCGGTGCTGGGCCGCTCCACCGACCGGGTCGCCAGCGTGCGCAGCCGCTTGTTCTGCTCGGCGGACAGCCACGGCACGGTCACCCCGGCCCGGGCCATGGCCAGCGCATGCAAGTCGAGACCCATCGGGTTCGTGCTGGTCAGCGTCGGCTTCGTGCGAGCCGGTCCCGGGGTGTCCCGCGTGCCCGCCTTGCCGTCCTTACCGGCCTCGGCGTCCTTACCGGCCTCGTTGCCCTTACCCGCCTCGGCGTCCTTACCGTCCTCGGTGCCCGGGCTGTGCTGCCGCGAGGCCTGCAGCATCAGGTCAGCCAGCTCGGCGTCCTCCCCGGTCAACGGCGCGGGCACCGCGGTCTCGAGGGCCGGCTCGGCCATCGTTTCGGCGGGCTCCGCGATGATCTCGACGTAGTCGTGCTCGCCGGCGATCTCCAGCGGCCTGTCCTTCGTCGAGCGCAGCACCCAGGTCACGCCGTGCTCGCCCTGCCGCCCGGACCGGGCCCGGCCCTGCGTCTCGTTGCGGGCGATGGGGTCCGAGCCCAGCAGGATCGTGTGCAGCCCGCCACCGGCGACGTTGAGCTCCGACTTCTCGGCCTTGAGATCCAGCCTGACCTGCGTCAGGAGCTCGGCGCGGCGCTGCTCGCGCAGCGTGGGGTCGTCCCGGAGCTCGGGGTGCTCCTCGAGCAGCCGCGGCATCAGCTCGTTGTCGACGATGTCCTTCGCGTTGCCGCCGATCAGTGGGTCCTGGCCTCGCAGCCGCAGGCTGGTCACGGTGATGGCCCCGCGCTTGGCGGCGCGGTCGAAGATCCGCTGCCGGTCCCAGAAGTTCTTCGCCGTCAGCAGCTCGACGTCGTAGCCGAGCTTGCGCAACTTGGCCGCGAACGCCTCGGCCTGCGCATCGGTCTGGGCCCCGACCAGCACGCCGTGGCTAGCGCCGAGCCCGGACGGCTCGTGGTCCGGGTTCTCGACCATCTTCAGGTAGTCGTCGCCACTGATCTCCGGGTTGTTCGCCCGCTCGATGAGCTCGATGGCGAACTCGTCGCGCTCCTGCGGGTCCTCGAAGGTGGCCTCGTAGTCCTTGGCCTGGCGTGGGTTCTCCGGCGCGATGTGCACGACCTTCTTGCCCAGCTCGGCGAACCGCGCCTCGGCGAACTCGTCGATCGTGCCGCTGGACCCGGTCTCCCAGGAGCCCTTGACCAGCTCGTCGATGGTCATGGTGTCGACGGTCTTGGTCGGGCGCCCAACCTTGCGGTTGTTGACGTACTCGAGGGCCTCCTGCCGACCGCCCTCGAGTCGGTGCCTCCGCCGTGCCTCGCCGGTGGTGAGGTCGATCGGGTAGACGCCCTTGTCGACGTCGCCATCCTTCGTGGTCAGGTGGTCCACGAAGTCCTCGTCGATCTTGAACCCGTCCCGGGCGAACAACGCGGACTCCACCCAGCCCCGCCACGACAGGTCGGCCTCGACGTCCATGCCGGCCTCGCGCAACCTGGCGATCCCCGCCTCCGTCAGCTCGGTGTGCTGACCCACGATCCGGTAGTCCCCGCCCAGGGACTCGTCGGTGACCGGCCGCAGCTCCGCCTTGTCGATCGCCTGGACGGCCATCTCGTTCTCGTAGACCGGCGCCTCGTCCCCGGTCTCCATGGCCAGCCGCTCCCGTTCCCCGGCCCGGTCCACGCGGGTCTGGTCCACCTCCGCGTGCACAAAGCCGTCCGGCTGCGCCCAACCGGCCCGCACCTCTGGCCCGCCGTCCATCTTGGCGAACCCGAAGAGGTGCTTCGCGCCGGTCACGACCTTGTTTTCCGCCTCGATCCGAGCCCCGGTCCTCGGGTCCACGCCCGACTTCAGGATCGCGACCGGCACACCGAAGTAGTCGGCGAGCTTCTTCAGCTGCGCGAACGACTGGTCGGCCAACCCCTCGCCAGGGTGGGTGAGGTACACCTTCTCGTCGAACAGCGCCGCCCGCACCACGGGGACCGCGTTATCGATCACGGTCTTGCCCTCACCGCTGGGCAACGCGACCACCGCGTGGGACTCCCCGGCCATCGCGATGAACGCGATGTGCTGACCGTCGACGAACCGCGCCGGACGGTCGGGGTCATTCGAACGGATCAGCTCCAGGTCGCGGGCGGCATACGAGGCGAGACCCGACGCTTCGACGATCGCGTCCTCAGGGGAGATTTCACCCCGGTCGAGCCGGCCGCGGAGGTCCTTGATTGCCTCGCGGCCAGCGGAGACGGCGCCTCCGCGCTCCTTGGCGGTGACGGCGTCCTCGCGCGACTTGGCGGTAGCAACCCGCTCGGCGAAGCTGTCCCGGGTTTGAGCCCACGCTTCCGCCTTGGCCAGCGGGGTCACCTCGTAGATGCCCGGCGCGACCTCCCGCTTCGCGTTCTCGCCCTCGGGCGCACCCCTATGGCTGTCGTCCTCGACGGCACGGCCAGCGAGCCGCCGAGGGTAGGCCCGTTCGGCTGGCAGGCCAGCGCGTTCGTCGCCCCGGCCGACAATCATGAACTCGCGGAGGTTCGCGCGGTCCTCGGCGGAGACCTCCCCCTGGTCGTCCCGGTACGTCAGGGCCCCGTCGGCGTCGCGCTCGACGACGATCAGGTGCCCGGTGTCCGAGGGCACCCCGTCCCGCTCGCCCCAGGT
>JAWVFH010000180.1:0-3111 GCA_033856255.1 Solirubrobacterales bacterium
TCGAACAGCCGCTGCGCCTCGACCACCGCCGTGCGCGGCCGGACCTCGGCCAACTCCGCGTCGATCATGAGCGTGGTCTCGTTGAGCCGAACCAGCTGGCGGCGCATCCGTTCCTCCAGCCTCCGGATACCGCGCTCGTCCTCCGCGCCGAGCACGCTCACGCTCAGCGCGAGCAGCCGGCGCGCCCGCGCCACCTGCGACCGGCGCATCCGCGCCAGGGTCTGCTCCGGGGGGCTGGAGAAGGCGAACCGCACCACCTGCGCCGCGAGCACCCCGAGCCCGAGTTCGGCGGCGATCCAGCCGGTGTCGCCCAGACCGAGGTCGGTGTGCAGGAGAAACCCGAGGAAGGCGCCGATGAACCCGCCCATCCCGGCGCCGAACCCGGGCGGCCCGAAGCGACGGACATACACCGCGAGGGCCATCACCACAACGAGCAAGGCCAGCGACGGCACGCGGTAGGGCGCGACCAGCAACCCGAGAGCCATGGCGGCCACCATCGGCAACGCTACGAGCAGCGTGGAGCGCACCTGGCAGCGCAGGGTACGGTCTTGGACCAACAGGCCAGCCATCATCGCGGCCATGCCCCCGCACAGCAGCGAGACAACGAGCAGCGCGTGGTTTGTCGCCGACAGGGCCGGTTCGGCCGAGCTGCCGACCGGCAGTTGCAGCGCGCCGGTCAGCCGGACGAACAGATAGACCAGCCCCAGGGCGACACCGATACCGAGCACGACCTGTAGCGCCGTCCGTAGCTGGGTGAGCCCCGGGTCAGCGCCGACCAGCCGGTCGGTGCCGTCCCGGAACCAGGCCCTTGGGGAGGGCGTCCGGGGAGGCTGGGTGAGCTCGTCATCGGCCCTCCTCGCCAGCCCGGCCGGCTCCGCTCGGCCGTCACACACCGCCGACGCCCTTCCGCGCCGTTCTCGCCCGCGCGACCGTCAGCATGCCCGGGTGCTTCCGTTCTCCCGCGGGTCCCACCCGACCGGGTGTGACGCAGAGGTCAAAGGGCTGCCGCGGAATACACAGCGCGCCGAGGAGCTGGGCGAACACGGGGAGTCGTTGACGTTTCCCGCGGTGAGCACCAGGACCGGTGGCCGACCGCGGCCGTCGGCCAGCAGGTGCACCGCCAGAACTCGTCATCGCTCTACCTCGCAATCATGAAGTGACACGGTGGTCCAGATGGCGCTTCTGGACGGTCACGGCCGGACCAGCTCGGTCCTGCTGTGGACGACCCGTCACAAGTCCGGGATCGTCACGCTGGCGGTGGTCTCCGTCATGTTCGTCGCCGGGTGGGGTGAGCCGAGGCCATGTTGACGATCGTTCCGGCGACCCGGGGGTGCCGGTGCTTCGTGGGTTTTCGAACCGTCGCCGGAGTTGAGCGCCCGGAAGGCGAATCCGGCGACGACGGCGGCGACGAATTCGGCTGCCAAGAAGGCAGACACCACCGGCCAGCCGACCAGGGCGATGATCCCGCCGTCGACGCCGACAGCCGGGTTGAACACGCCATCGGCGATCGCACCCACCGCCACCGCTGCAGCCAGGGCGGTAAACCCGACCGCCACCCCTTGAAAGGAGCTGTCCGGACGACGCTTACGCGTGGCCACGCTGGACACCACCCAGGACAACGGCGAACAGCATCTCCGTCAGGAAGGCGGCGGTGACCTGGCCGGGCAATGTCAAAGTCTCGGCCGGCCCAGCATCGACGACCGTCCGCACCATCAGCGCGGTGAGCAGGCAACGCCGGTCCGCGCTCACTGACTGACCGCTGCCGCCGGCTTCGACTTCCCCACCAGCCTGTCCATTCGGCTCAACTCTTCGACGACGAACCCCAGGCCTATGCCCAGCATCCATGCGTCCTGTGCCAACGCCAGCCCCTGCTCGGTCGGGCGCAGGCTGCCTTGTTGCCGCATTCCCGGCGTGCGTAGGTACATCCCCAGCAGGCCGGCCGAGAAAGCGGTCAAACCCACTCCGGCAATGCCGGCGGGCACGAACGGCAACAGCAACGCCGCACCGAGCGTGACCTCCCCGTAGGAGAGCAGTTTCGTGAACGTTCGAGAGTCCAGGCGTTTCATGAACGGGTAGGCGCTGCTGGCGAAGCTGTGAAGCCGCGCCGCGACCTGCTCGTCGGCGGCCCGCTTGGTCAATCCGGAGTCGAGGACGAGCGCGCCCACCGCGAGGCGACTCGGCCAGTGGTGGACCTTGAGCCTCAATGCCATGTTGTGCTCCAACCTCGATCTTGCTTAAAAGCCCGGCGCGGGCGCCCCGCCGCCTACAGCCCACGATCGCGCCTCGCTGTGGCCAGGTCTGCCCGGCAGGCGGCCAATCTCATTTCCGGCTAGCTGGAACCTGGGCCGCTGAGGAAGTCAGGGATGAACTGCTCGGCGACGATCACCGGGAGGCGCTGCCCGTCGACAGCAGCCGCAACGGCCGCGCGCTGACGTACACCCGCGGCGTCACCTGACGGTCGCCGGGACCGGCCCGGGGGTCCTACGGTCGCGTCCGTGCCACGGATCAGTTGCCCCGGTGTCGGCCCTTCGAGGATCAAGAGTGTCTCACTCGCGTTGGCCGCCGTGTGCGGTCTAGCAGCGCTAGCCGCCGGCTGCGCCACCCTGCCCGAGCCGAGCGCCGCACCACCGAGCACTCGACCGGGCCCACCGGCGAGCTCCTCACCCGCGTCGCCGAAGCCCACCATCGTCTTGTTGCACGGAGCGTTCGAGGACGCCTCCTCATGGAGCAAGGTCACCCAGCAGCTGCAGTCCGAGGGGTTTCCGGTCATTGCGCCGGCGGTACAACTGCGCGGGGTGGCCTCGGATACCGCGGCGGTCGAGGGGCTGCTCGACTCGGTCCATGGTCCGAAGGTATTGGTTGGACACTCCTACGGCGGGCTGCTGGTCAGCGAGTTGGCGAGCAAGACGCCGGACGTGACGGCGCTCGTGTATGTGGCTGCGTTCATTCCACAGGCAGGTGAGTCCGCCGGAGGGTTGAATGCTCAGTTCCCTGGGTCACTCATCGGGCCCGCGACAACGCACCAGGTCAACAGCCCCGACGGCGCGGAGCTCTACGTGAACGCGGCGAGCTTCCCGGAACTCTTCGCGGCCAGCGGTTCCTCCACCGACA
>JAWVFH010000181.1:0-3789 GCA_033856255.1 Solirubrobacterales bacterium
ACCGGGACCGGATAGCGCGGGACCTGCACGACCACGTCATCCAACGACTGTTCGCGACCGGACTGCAGCTGCAAGGAACCCTGCGCCGCTCACGTGAGCCCGACGTGCGGGAGCGGGTCCAGCAGGCCGTACACGATCTCGACGAGACCGTGCGCCAGATTCGAACCTCGATCTTCGACCTGCACGTCCCGGTCGATGGCGTCGACACCGGACTGCGTCGCCGGCTCCTCGAGGCCGTCGCCGAGGCCGCCACCGACGCCGAGACCGCGCCCACGGTGCGGATCGCCGGGCCGGTCGACGCCCTGGTCGGTCCCGAGATCGGGGCACATGCCGTCGCGGTGGTGCGCGAGGCGGTCGGCAACGCCATCCGGCGCGGCGGACAGAGCTCGGTCACCGTCACTATCGAGGCAGCCGAGGACCTGCTCATCGAAGTGGTCGACGAGGGGACCGGGATCGATCTGGCGGCCGCGCGCGGCGGGCTGCGCAATCTCGAGCAGCGCGCGGCCGAGGTCGGTGGGGCCCTGCAGGTGCTGACCGAGCAGGGCGGCGGGATCCGGGTGCGGTGGCTGGTGCCGTTGGGCTGAGCGGACCGCTGGCGTCAATGACCGCCGGAGGTTCCGCTGGAACGGCGCCCGGCCGAGTACACGGCTGCTTCGGTTCTGCGGGAGAAGCCGAGTTTGTGCAGCAGCGAGGACACGTAGTTCTTCACCGTCTTCTCGGCGAGGAACAACTCGGCGCCGATTTGGCGATTGGTGAGCCCGTTGGCGATGAGTGTGAGAATGCGCCGTTCCTGCGGGCTGAGCGATTCGAAACGGGGGTCGACGGGCTCCGCACCCTGGCGCAGTCGCTGCAACACCGCGGCGGTGGCTCTGGGGTCGAGCAGCGAGCCGCCCGCCGCGACAGTGCGCACCGCCCCGACCAGGTCGATGCCCGCGACCTGTTTGAGCAGGTAGCCAGACGCGCCGGCCATGATCGCCCCGAAGAGTGCCTCGTCATCGGAGTAGGACGTCAGCATCAGGCAGGCCGGCGGTGGGGTGACCGCGGACCTGATGTCACGGCACACCGACACGCCGTCCCCGTCGGGCAGGCGTACGTCGAGAATGGCCACATCGGGGCGCAGGGCGGGAATCCGTGCCATTGCCTGCGCCGCGGAGCTGGCCTCTCCGACGATCTCGATGTCGTCCTCGGACTCCAGTAGCTGAGCGATGCCGCGTCGGACGATCTCGTGATCGTCGAGCAGGAACACTGAGATGGTCACCGTCGCTCCTCATCGTGATGATGACCGTGACAGTAATCGCGGCCAGCTGCGGCTGGTGCCGGCAAATGGCCCCCGGGTCAGGGCCTAAGGGCCCTATACATCGCCGTTGCCGTGGTTGTGCCGGGGTGTGTCGTCGTCCGGTGGTGGCGGGGTAACGCCGTCCGGTGGTCGGTGCGTGTGTGGACTTCAGGCCTTTCGGCCCGCGTACGGGGGCCCGGAGCCGCTGATGGCGCGAGCGCCTCGCTGTCATCGTCATCGGAGAGCGGATAAGGGAGGGGCCATGAGTCCACACCATGAGCGGGGTCCGGTGGTCGTCGGAGTCGACGGGTCGGAGCGGGCATTGCACGCTGTGCGCTGGGCCGCGCGAGAGGCCGAGTCCCTCGAGGCCTCTCTGCAGCTGACCAGTGCCCTGGGATACGTCGCCGACGTGCGCGGCTCGAGGCGGATGGGTAACAGTTTTTACAACATTGTGGTCGAGGGCACGCGGCACGACCTGGGTGCTGCCTCGGCCGCCGCACGGACAGTGGCGCCGAGCATCGAGATCGGTCAGAAGATGTGCGACGGTCACCCGGCCACTGTGCTGGCGAGAGAGTCCGTGGGTGCGGCCCTGGTCGTGGTGGGGCACCGGGGTTTGAGCGGGTTGCCGGGGCTGTTCGCCGGGTCGGTGGCGGCACGGTTGGCCTCGACCGCGCACTGTGCGGTCGTGGTCATCCGAGAGCCCGCTGTGCCGCACGCCGCACCGGCTCACCGGTCGGTCGTGGTCGGGGTAGACGGTTCAGAGCTCAGCGACGCCGCGGTCAGGTTCGGATTCGAGACCGCGGACCGCTGGGGCGTACCGCTGGTCGCGGTGCACAGCTGGCTCGTTGCCCCGGACTCGGCGCGTACGCCGCTGGTGGACTGGGAATCCGTCCGGAGCAGCGGAGAAGCCCTGATGGCGCAGCGTGTGGGCGGGTGGTCGGAGAAGTACCCCGAGGTGGTGGTTCACCGGCTGGTTCTGCGTGACCATCCGGCCCATGCCCTGCTCAAGCAGTCCGCGCGGGCACAGTTGTTGGTGGTGGGTTCGCGCGGTCGGGGCGCGGTGCGCGGCACGCTGCTGGGTTCGGTCAGTCAGGCCGTACTGCACCAGGCGTCCTGCCCGGTCGCCGTCGTCCGTCCGGGGGCTGAGCCCGATGCGACCTGATCAGCAACACCGATCCGCAACGCGGCGGCGCCGGCTGCCGAGCCGCGCGACCGACTGGGTGGAGGGCACTGCCGCCTGGCTGATGTTCGCCCTGGGGTTGATCGGAGCCGGCGCCGCGCTGGAAGTCGGCACAGCCGTGCACGCCGCTGTGATGGCGCAGGTCCGGGTCGAATCGGCGCAGCGCACACCGATCACGGTGACGCTGGTCAACGATGCCGAATACCCCGCATACGCTGCTGGGCCCGCACCCGCGATCGAGACAGCGGTGCGCTGGACGAGCCACGACGGGGCCGAACACACCGCCCTGATACCGCTGCGCGGGCCCATCGTTGCCGGTACCGCGGTCCCGGCGTGGATCGACCGTAATGATCAGCTGGTCGCGGCACCCGTCACCGCCGCCGAAGCGCTCTTCCTCGCCCTGATGTGGGCTGTGACGGTTCTCGCCGGAGTCGCGGTGGCGCTGTGGTCGGCCTGGCGCGGGGTGACACGGTGGACACTGGCCCGCAACCGCGATCGGTGGGCTCAGGAATGGGCCGCCGTCGAGCCACTCTGGAGCGGCCGGGTCGCTTGACCGTCTGGTCGCGTCCGCCGTTGCCGTCAACCCTCCAGCGGTCCTCGGCGGCCTCGGAGCCGATCACGACATGGCCGAATCACGACATAGCCGAATGTGGCTTCCGACCTATCTGCTGAGGCCTTGCGGCCGTCGTGGCCGGACCGGCCGACTTGCCAATGTTGACCCATCGCGTCGGCACTTCTCCGGCGATGACAGCGTCCGGGAGGACAACATGACCGACCGACTGACGGCCAGCACAGCGTTCGACGGGGCGGAGAGTCATCCGGAACAGGGCAGCGCACAGCCGCGCCGCACCGTGGTACGCGACGTCATGACCAGGTCGATCGTGTCCGTGCCTCCCGACACCGGCTTCGACGAGATCGCTCGTACCCTGCGAGGCAACTCCGTGCGGGCTGTACCGGTGCTCGACGCGGAGGGCCAACTGCTCGGAGTGGTGTGGGCTTGATCACCCGGCTCTCGCTTGCCGACCCCACCAAGGTCGAGGTCCAGGTAACCCACGGTGTGGTGACACTGTCTGGGCACCTGCCGACGCTGGCGGAAGCGCGGCTGGTCACTGAGTTCGTGGAACGACTCGAAGGCGTCGTGAAGGTGATCCACGGGCTTACCCACGAGGTCGAGCGGGGAGTCCCGGCCCCGCTTGCCGCGCCCAGGAATGGCCCGGCACCGGCCACCGGCCGGACGAAAGCTCGGTCCGGTCGAAGCCGGGTCGGGAACAAACGCGCAACGACGGGAATCCGTCACACAGCTCAGAGGAGCGATCTGATGAATGGAACAACG
>JAWVFH010000182.1:0-2683 GCA_033856255.1 Solirubrobacterales bacterium
GATCGGCGCCATCCACGCTGGCGATGACTGATCGAGCGGTTGGCGGCCAGCATGGTCACCATCGATGCTCGGGCGGTGACAAGCTGGTCGGTCCGTAGGGCGCTGAAGACGGTGTCGGACAGCCGTCGGCGGAGCAGACGCAGCGCCGCGGTCTTGTCCTTGCCGCGGGCGTGTTGTTTGGCGATGTAGGCCTGGCCGGCGCCAACGCCACGGGCTTGGGTGACGGCAATCATGTGCAGGGCACAGTTCATTGTCCGGTTGCCGCCACGGTTGAGCCGGACCTTGCCCGAGCTTGCGCCGGACCACACGGGCACAGGTGCGGTGCCGGTGAACCGGGCGAACCCCAGCGGTCTCTCCGATCATCACCGCCGCGGACACCCCACCGCAGCCTGTGGGGTGCCAAAATTCGGCCAGCCCTGGTCAAATTGAACGCGTTGGGGAGCGCAGACCCATTATTTGAACAGGTTCAACGGGCGCGGCGATCACCTCGGCGCGGTGCGATGCTCCGGGGTCAATGGGGGCAGAGCCATTCGGGTAGGTCCCTTCGGTGGTGTTGCCAAAGCGCGCGGTGCGGCCCAATCGGGTCTTCAGCGAGCGATCGTTTCAGACCCGGTCACCCTGGTTCGGCACTCGGGAGGTGTATCGGGCCAGGATCCGCCGCGAGTCTCGCGGCGTATTCCGATGTGCTGTCAGCAGGCGGTGCGGGGAGCCAGCCCGCCGGGATGCGCGGTGTCGAGCGCGGCGGCGGCGTTCTGTAGCGCGGTGAACAGCCGGCGGTGGTGCCAGTGCTCGCGGGCGAGCGCGGTGGTGTCGTCGCCGAGTTGGTCGTGGAGGGGAACGCGCTCAGGGTTGCGGCGATCTCTCGCATGGTGGCGCCGAGGGCGATCCCGAATACACCCTGACCGCCGCGTGTCGACGACGGCGTGAGACAAATTCGGACGCCGTCAGGGGGTCAAGTTTAGTTTGGCGTGCCGTTGACAGGTCCAAGGCGTCTAATGAAGCGGGAACGGGGGCGGCCTCCACCAAGGCTGGTCGGACAGCGCCACGGTGGTGACCCACATAACCCACTTGACCCACCAGAAACCGCGCCGGCCGGGCGCGACCAGCCGCACCGAGGCGCCGTGTCCGTTGGTGCAGTCGAGTACCGCGGCTTGGCCATCGTGACTCTCAGCTGCACCGAGTCGGGATAGTAACCGAGGGGTTCGGGGCGGACCTGGGCGGACCTGGGCGGACCTGGGCGGAACTGCGACCGAGAACCACCCCGAGCAGGCTCGATTCAAGAACCTGCCACGTCTGTCCGGTCTGCTCCGCCCAGGTAGATGTCGAAGATCGTGATGCTCGCGGGCTCGGTCGCTGTGATTCAGGCGCGTGCCGGTCGGCCGCCTGGGTCAATCTCAGAGCCTTCTCGGACAGCACACTGCCGACGCACAGCTTCGCGCGACACCGTGGTGGCATCGGACATCTCATCGACGTGGAGGCGCTCTTGCTCGGCATCCCGGAACGTCCCGTCACCTCGCTTGGCGCCGGGGAGCGGCTCGACCGGTTACCACCCTCCCGGTGGCTGACCGGGGTGATGGGAGTTCTGTTCCTGGGCTGGCTGGTGGAGTCCTACGACATCGGCCTGACCGGCAGCGTGCTGCCCTCACTGACGCACGTGTACCACTTGGGCACCGGCGCGGAGAGCCTGGTCGCCATCGCTTCCACGGTGGGCATCGTGCTCGGCATAGTCCCGGCCGGCTGGCTGGCCGATCGCTGGGGCCGCAAACCCGTCCTCATCGGCGGCACCGTGGTGTACGCGGTGCTGTCGTTCGCCACGGCCTTCGCCGCGAACGCCGAGCAGATCATCGTGCTCCGTCTGCTCGCCGGGCTGGCGATGGGCGCGGTGTTCCCGCTGCCCTACGCGTACGCCGCCGAGCTGTGCCCGCCGGCGGTGCGCGGCCGGTTCACCGGGGTCGCCGACGCCTTCCTGTCCGTCGGTTACTTCCTGTCCCCGCTCCTCGCGGCGGTCCTGATTCCATCGGTGGACAACGACACCGGATGGCGGGTGATGTTCCTGCTCGGCGCGTCGCCCCTGCTGTTCGCGGCGCTGGCCTGGCGGTTCCTGCCTGAGTCGCCGCGCTGGTACGAGGCCAGGGGGCGGTTCGCGGACAGCGAGCGGGCCCTCGCCGCGATCGAGGCGCGCGTACAACGGCAGACCGGTGTGCCGCTGCCCCCACCGGTGCCGCGGCCCGTACCGGGCGGCCGACCGTCGGACACCGGCGCGCGCGGGCTGTTCCGGGGCGCGGCGCTGCGCCGCTCCCTGGTGCTGTGGGTAACCTTCGGCGGCACGTTGTTCGTGTTCTACTCGATCCAGGTGTTTCTGCCGACCGTGGTGTCGTCCCTGGGGTTCACACTGACGTCGTCGTTCGTGTTCACCGCAGTGATCGTCGCGGTGTCCATTCCGGGCAAACTGCTCGAGGCGTGGGTGGTGGAACGCTGGGGCCGGCGCCGGGTGATCATCGCGTTCGGGCTGGTCGCGGCCGCCGCCGCGGCGGTGTTCGGCTTCGTACGCGGCGCCGTGCCGGTGCTGCTGGTGGGCTGCGTGATGTCGTTCTTCGGCATCGGCGTGGACCCGGCGGTCAAGGTGTACACCGCCGAGAGCTATCCCACGCCGGTGCGGGCCACCGGCACCGCGGCGACCGAG
>JAWVFH010000183.1:0-3293 GCA_033856255.1 Solirubrobacterales bacterium
ATGCATCGCAAGGCTCTGTCGTCTTCGGAGGGGCCGATACCGTCGTTGTATCGGCCCCGACGACAACGCCGCGAGGCGCCATCTGGGCGCCGGAGATCGGCAAAAGACTTCGGACGCCGGGCACTAGCTCAATCAGGTAGCGAAAGTCGCTCGATATCGCGTCGAATGTGGCTGTCGGTTTTACCGGCCGCCTTCGCCAGGGCCGATTCGAAGAGCTGACCGGCGCCCAACAGAAGCGCGGCCGCGGCGACAGCCTGTCCCATGCGGAACGACTGAATAGGTGGGCGAATGTAGTGCATGGTGTCGTGTATCGTTGGCCACCGCATCGTCGATGGGCGTGCCGATGAAGATGAATCCGTTCCTCGAAGAGCTTGCTGTAGGGATTCGACTCGTAGGTGCCGTAACTGGTCCGCCCAACGAACGAGGGCAGAATACGCCTGGCCTCGGCCAGTCCGGCTCTTGATTTGTGATCAGCATTCATGAACATACCTCCGGAGCCGGACTGTTGACTGTCCGACTAATTGGGTCGTACCAAGCGAACGGTATGGGGCTGAACTCGGCGGCGTGGTCAGGTGGCGTAGGTACGTTTCCACCGGTACCGGCGGCGTACGTGGTCACCGCCATACCGGCACGCACGTCCGAGGCCGCCTACGGCCCCCTCAGGCCTACCCCATCGTTATCTCCTGAGCCGATAATCGACATTATGTCAACCTAGCCGGATCTGACGGGCCCTCGACGGCAGGGCGCCCACCAGGGCGGACGACGGGCGACAGGAAGGCTGGGACGCTCCCCGGCTCATCCGGGTACCAACTGACCCGTGGTGTCGACAACCGGTGTCGACAACCCGGTGTCGACAACCCGGTGTCGATGAAGCCGTACGCCAACGCCTGGTGTGCGGTGAACCAGCTGTCGCGCTCCGAGTCCCGGTGAATCCGTTCCACGGTCTGTCCGGTGTGCGCCGCGGTCAACTCGGCGGTCCGTCGTTTGAGCCGTTCGAACTGCCGGGCCTGAATGACGATGTCTGACGCGGTACCGCCCACTCCGGCATGCGGTTGGTGCAGCAGAATGGATGCGTGCGGCAATGCCGAACGTTTCCGGGCGTTCCCGAGGTCAATCGTTCGTAGACGACGTCGTCCGCTGTCGACGGCCTGGTCTGCGTGGTTGCGGCGCGGGCCGATTTTCGGTCCGCGCCGGCAGCTAGTGGTTGCTTCACAGGGGATTGGTACCTGACAGTTTCCGGCTTTTGTTGCGCCATGGAGAACCTTCCCGACTCGGCTGGTGAGGCCTTCCCGCGGAGTCTTCCGCGATGTGGCCTTCCAGCAGAGTGGCCGCGATTGCCGGTTTGCGCGCTACCGAAACGGGCGTTTTCAGCGACGGCGCACATGTTCGCCGCCAGCGAATTCACTCGGTACCGTGCGTCGGTGTACACGCATGCCAGGGAGCACGGCCAAATGAGCTATCGAGTTCGGCTGGACTGGGGTCCGGTTCGGTGCCTCGATGGTCGCGGTGGACTGCGACCATCAGTTTCCAGCTGGCCGAAACCGGTGCGACCGTGCTCGGGGTGAGCCTGCGGAACCGGCTCGCCGCGGCCGACTGGCTGTCCCGCCGGGGGCATGGCGGGGCCTCGCCGCGGCTTGCGGTGATCGCGGCCGGCGAGCGCTGGCCGGACGGCAGCCTCCGGCCCGCTGTGGAGGATCAGTGGGGCGCCGGCGCCCTATGGGGGTGCGCGTGTCCAGAACGGTGACCGGGAACCCGGTGCCGCCTGGGCGGATGCCACTGGTCCGCGGCGGGCGCCCGCTCAAACGCTGGCGCTACCTCGGTGGGTACGGGCCGGACGTGTGCCTGTGCCTTGGCGTGGTGCAGGTCGGCCCCGGCGTGCAGACGTTCTGGGCGGTCTGGGACCGCGCCGGTCACCGGCTCACCGAGCGGACCGTGCTGGGTCGGCGCGGCGTCCGACTCGGCGCGCCCGGTACCCCGGTGACGGCGGCGGCGGTGCGCGGCCGAGATGTGGAGATCGACCTGCGCGTGCGGTCGGACGGCGAGCCGCTCACCGTGCTCTCGCCGCACGGCCGGTCCTACATCTGGACCCGCAAGACACCGGTCGAGCTCGCCGGTGTGATCCGCCTGGCCGGCGTCGAGCGGTCGGTGCGCTGCCGGGGCCTGCTGGACGACTCGGCCGGCTACCACGCCCGGCGGACCGAGTGGAACTGGTGCGCGGGGGTGGGCACCACGCTGGACGGGCGGGCGGTCACCTGGAACCTCGTTGCCGGAGTGCACGACGTCGAGCCCCGGACCGAGCGGGCGATCTGGCTGGACGGGGTTGCGGTGCCGGTGGGCGCGATGACGATGTCCGGGAAGCTCGACCGGATAGCTACGGCTGACGGCGCTGACCTGCGGTTCGCCGCGGAGGCGGTGCGACGGCGGGACGATCGGGTGCTCGGTGGGCTGGTCCGCAGTGAGTACGTCCAACCCTTCGGTACGTTCACCGGAACCCTGCCCGGGCGGCTCGGGCTGGCCGAGGGGTTCGGCGTACTGGAGCGGCACCGCGCCCGCTGGTGAGCGCGCGGCACGGCGTCCGGGCGGCCGGTTGGTGTCAGCCGGCGATAGGCGCGTGGCGTTCCGTAACCGGGGCGTCCCGATGGAGTTGAATGGTCAGCGGTTCGCGCGAGTGCTCCCCCGGCGCCGGGCCCGCCGTTATAAGCGGAAGGTCAGATCCGTTGTCGTACGACGTCATGAGTGTGTACACCCTGATGCTGGGTGATGAGAACGGTCCCGCGACGGTGAGCGTGCACTCCACCGCTGAGGAGGCTTGGCGTGCGCTGGACCGCGAGGTGCGGGCCCGCTGCGGGTTGCGGCCCCGACCGCGCCGGGTGATCGATCCCGATGCGGCGACCCGGTTGGCGGACGCCTGGCGGTCCGGCGAGATGGAGTCCCGCTTCTGGCAGATCTGTCCGCACCGGCTGCCGCTGATGGTGCCGGAGATCGGCCGTCCCGTGGTGCCCGCGCGGCACTGAACCCCGCTCGCGGTCAGCTGACCCACCTTGCACGGAGAACCAGCGTTCTCTAGGCTGGCGACTGAGCGGAGAGCGAGCGTTCTCCGTCTGGAATCCAGCTCGTGGAGAGGATCCACCGTGAACCAGCGCCCGCCGCTCCCCCCGTTCTCGCGCGAAGACGCACTGAAGAAGGTGCAAGGCGCCGAGGACGCCTGGAACAGCCGCGACCCGCAGCGGGTCTCACTCGCCTACTCCGAGGACTCGGTCTGGCGCAACCGGGACCAGTTCGTCACGGGCCGG
>JAWVFH010000184.1:0-2605 GCA_033856255.1 Solirubrobacterales bacterium
GGGTCGCCACTCGCGGATCAACTCGACCTGCCACGACCTCACCACCTCCGAGGGTATCCAGCCGGTGTCAGCTGACTGAGTGGTCAACGATCGACACGCCCAGTCAGTTACTTGACCGGGCACCTAACCTCGACTATTAGGTCGGATCGCGGCCACAGGGTCGCCAGCCCCCGCTGAAAAGCGCTTCGACGGGGCTGTGCTAACGTCTGCACGCGCTCAAACGGAGCGATCAACTTGCGCCGCTAGCTCAAGTGGTAGAGCAGCTGACTCTTAATCAGCGGGTTCGGGGTTCGAGTCCCTGGCGGCGCACCACTCCACAACGCAGGTCGGCAAGCCGCTGACCTGCGTTTTTGGTTTGGCCGGACCAATCAGACCGAGGGGATCGGGGCAGTGTCCACCGCTCCCCGGCGCCCCGACGGGCGACCGGTGTTGTCCGATTGCCAGATCAACGCTTCGTAGTGCGGACAACCGTCGGGCGAGGAGTCCTGGTGGTGGTGCAGAACGTGGTCGAGCAGCGCTCGCGCGGTCTGCATGCGTTCGATCTGCCGGGCAAGGATGTCCAGCTGCGCCTCGACTGTCTGGACCCACTGCGCCGCGGCGGCGGCCCCGGGTGGTTGTCCGGGCGGACCGACCCGACGGCTGGCCGGCACTGGCGGACAAGCGCCTGCGCCGACGCTAGAGCGCGGCACGGCCCCGGAGCACCGATGCTCCGGGGCCGCGCTGCCACAGCGTGGCTACTTCGGGGCGTGGGTGTTGCGGACGCCGTTGACCGGCTTGGCCGGAGCGGTCCGGTTCGCGGCCTTGCGGGTCGCGCTCCGGGTGTCGTGCGCCGCCTCGGCACCGGCCTGCTGGATCGACTCGGCGAGCTCGTCGCCGGCCTCGCTGACGGTGGCGGCCGCCTCACCGGCCACCCGCTGCGCCCGGCGAGCGGTCTTCTCCCCGACCGAGCGGGTCTCGACGCTCATCGCCTGGAGTGCGTCCTCGCCGGCGTCGTGCAGCTCGTCGACGACCTTCTCCAGCGCCGAGTTGGAGCGCTGGTTGGCGTTCTCGACGTTGCGCAGCGCACGGGCGACCTGCGGCTGGGTGCGGATGCGCTCGAGGGTGACCTCGCCGCGCTCGGTCAGCTCCCGGTAGGTCTCCCGGGCCTGCTCGCTGGCCTTGTCGGCGCGCCGGCGCAGTGTGTCCCGGCTCAGCCGCTCCGGCAGTTCGCGCAGCGTGTGCACCGCGAGGTCGCCGGCGCCGAGCCAGGCGAGCACCGGGGTGCGGACCACGTCGAGCTGGTCACTGACGAACTTGTTGGCCTGCGAACGAACCTTGCGGACGTCCGCGGAGGTCGGCAATGAGATAGCCATACTGATCGCCTCTCTGAGATGTGGGCTGGTGTAGCGACGGCGGTTTCGGCGTACACCGCGTCGGAGGTCGGAGGTGCGAAGGGCCTCACGCCGGTGCCGAGCGTGGTGGTTACGGGCGGGTCCGGGTGCCGTGCGCTGTTGGTCGGCGAGTTGTTGGTCGACCGTTGCTGATCGGCCGTTGCTGATCGGCCGTTGCTGATCGGCCGTTGTTGGTCGACGGCAGTGGCCGAACACCAAGAGGGCCGGAACTCCGCGCCAGTGCGGTAGTCCCGGCCCGGTAGCCACCGCTCCGCTCCCCAGCAACCAGTGGCAGGCCCACAACGGGACTTCCCGCTCTCCCGGTGCCCAATCGCCGGTTGCCCCGGACCACTCGAACGGACCAAACCCGAGGTGGGTCGGGCCGGATTTTGCGCGGGGGCGGCGTCGCCGCTGACGGTGCCCTCGGCCACTCCCGGGCGGGCAGCCGGGCGTGCGTGCAGCAGGTGACGGCTGAGCTGGGCGGATCTGGGCGAAATTATCGGACTGACGTTGATCCCGGTGACCCATGGACGCGCCAGGGCCGACATCAGGTCGCGCTGTCCGTGACGCGGCGTCACCCCCAGCGTCACCACCTCGCTGGCCAGGCCTATATCTCCGGTAGCTGGGAGTCGCCGCTAGCCGACGTTACGGCGGGCGGCGGCGCGCAACGCCGGGGTGATCCAGGTGAGCGCCTCGAGCAGCATCGCCGAGAACGGGGTCTCCGGGTCCGGCCGCAGCCAGCGCTCCGCGGCGACCCTGGCGGCGGCGGACACCGCGGCGGCCAGCACCTCCGGCCCGAGCTCGCGCCGAGCCGCGGAGCCAGCGCCGGCGTCCGAGCCACCGCCAGCATCCGAGCCACCGCCAGCGGCGGAGTCACCGCCGGCGGCCAGCTCCGCGTCCGTGCCGGTGCGCGCGGCGATGGCCTCGGCCAGTGGGCGTTCGATCGCCGCGATGGTGTCCAGGAACTCCGCCTGCAGGGCCGGCGCGGAGGTGATCAGCGCGAGCGTCTCGCGGTCGGGCTCGCCGTCCCCGGCGTACTGCTCGACGACCGCCCCGACGACGGCCTCGTCGAGCGGCTCGTCGGCCGGCCGGGCGCGCAGCGCGAGCCCGATACGCAGACCGCGTTCGGCGGCGAGCGCGACCATGATCGCCTGCTCCCGGCTGGAGAAGTAGTTGTTGTAGGTGCGGGGTGAGACGTTGGCGGCCTCGGCGATGTCGTCGACCCGCACGTTCTC
>JAWVFH010000185.1:0-2708 GCA_033856255.1 Solirubrobacterales bacterium
ACAGCAGGAGGCGCACCGCCTTGTCCTCGCTCAACACTCGACGCACCGTGACGTCGGGGTACTTCTCCTGCCAGCCGGCCAGTCGCTCCGCCAGGACCTCGCGCTCGTGGCTCTCCACGAAGCTCCAATCGGCCACGTACTGGGCGATGCTCCCGGACCCGTACTCGAACCAGGCGTGCACCGCGACCAGCTCGGCCCCGCGGGCGGACGCCTCCTCAAAAGCAAGGGCGACCGCGAGCTCACTCGCCGGCGATCCGTCCACACCCACCACCACCGGTCCGTCGGTCGGGTGGGTGCCGCCGCCCTCGACGCCGCGCACCACCACGGTCGGGCAGTAGCCATGGGCCGCCAGGCCCACCGCGACCGACCCCCCCATCAGCAGGTGACCGCCCTCGGCGTCGCGCGACCCGAGCACCACCAGCGCGGCCAGCTTCGACTCGTCGAGCAGCACGGCGGCCGCGCCCCCTGCGCAAAGCCGCACCTGGACCTCCAGAGCCGGGTACGCCTCACGCGCCTCGGCCTGAGCAGCCGCCAACAGAGCGCGGCCCTGCGACTCGAGTTCGTCGAAGAATCCCTGGGGCGGCACAAAGCCGCCCGCAGAGCTGAACGCCGCCGCGCCTACCGCGGTCACCAGCGTCAACCCGGTGTGGCGGCGGGCCGCCTCGGCGGCCGCCCATCTAGCTGCTCGGCGGGCCGAGTCCGACCCGTCGATCCCGACCACGATCGGCCGGCCCTCGAATGTTCCTGTCATCGGGTCGCTCCTCTGCGCTCCGCCTCGGCGTCCGCCATTCGGACACCGTCTGTTTCCCGGCCGGCTCGCTGTGCCGGTTGACCGGCGGGCGGTCGAGCGTCTCGGCTGCGAACCTTCCAGGCGCCCTCAACGCTATGAGCTGGGCCGATGTCCTACTACGGGCTTTGGTCACAAGCGATCGGGACCTCGGATCCGGGCCGGTCAGCCCGGCCGACCCCGCTCCCCGGAGTCACGCCCGAGTTCGGTATGGCTTCCAGCCATAGCTTCACCGATCCGACATCAGCCGCCACGGGGACCGAGATAACTACCGTCCAGGAGGAACGGGCTGCCGATCTGACGGTCCCGGAATGGCAATCCCGGTAACCCAGTACATGACGGCGCGCAAACGGTCGCCTACGATCCTTGCTACGCGGCCCCGGCTCATCGACCATGTCGTCGATCGGGCCGACGCCGTGCGGCTGCCCCACCCGGCCTCAACGAGGGCAAGATCCACTCGAGGTTCGCGGCGGCATGCGGCCAATTCTCGACCGCCCGCGTCCACGCCTGCGTCCCGATCCTGGTGGATCGCGCAGTGCGCGCGCAGCTCGATCGGTGAACTCGGGGGCTCTCCCCCGGGGTCAACCGGACGTAGACACCTTGACGGTCCGGATTCCGCGATGACCGTCGGCCCCCGCCCAGCGCGGAGTGGCTCTCAGTGCGGTACGTCGCAGGTGAGTCCGTGGATCACGGCGACGACGCCTTCGAGTTTCTCGACGAACTCGGTCACCATCCTGGCCTCGACCAGGTTGGGCAAGTGTCCGGAAAGGGTCACCACGCCCTGGTCGACCTCGACGTGGACGCGCTCGGGGTTGAGTAGCAACAACTGGGTGAACAGGTTGTCGGCGATCTCCCTGCGCAGCTCGGCGTCGTCCCGGGAGAACACCGTGAGCAGGTCCGACCGGCCCAGCACACCGACCAGCCGCCCGAGGCCGTGCTCGGCGGCTTCGACAACCGCGAGCCAGCTCAGCTCGTGCGCGTACATGGTGCGGGCCGCCCGGGCGACACTGTCGGTCGGCACGACCGAGACCACCGGACTGGTCATCAGCTTCTCGGCGGTCATCGGTCGAGCCCAGGCGCCGCCGCCACGGTGCCAGCGTCCCTGGGGCCTGGAACGGCGGGGGTCGCCCAGTGCCGTGGTCTTCATCAGGTCGCCCTCGGAGATGACGCCGTGCAGCCGTCCCTCGGGGTCCAGCACGGGGACGGCTCGGACATGGTTCGACCGGAGCGTGTTGACCACGTCCTCGAAGGTGGTGTCCGGGCGCACCGAGACCACGGCGGTGGTCATCACGTCCCGGACCAGAGTGCGACGCAGTGCGGCCGGTCGCTTGCCGGGAGTGTCGGTCGTCGGTGCTGTGGTCGTCGCGTACTCGGTCATGTTGTCCTCCTGGACGCTTTCGGTGCCGGATCGCGCCGGCGGTCCGGACCACGGTCGCCGATCAGCTGCCGGCACGACGACTGCCGGAAGGCCCATGGGTGGGGGCCGGAAGCCATGTCGGTCTCGGCGAACCGGTCAGACGGTCCCGGTGTCACTCGCTGGCGCGCCGTCTGTCTTGCTATGCGGCCCGGTTCGCGGGATCTCGTTGTCGGGGTGGGGTCGCAGGATGCGCCCGGTGAGCCGGGTGAGGGGGATCGCGATGGTGTGCACCCCCTGTCCCGGCGCCCAGGGAGTGGGCAGGGTGCGCTCGAGCTGCTTGAGCCGGGTGGGGTCGGTGATCTCGTAGGACTGACCGATACCGAGGACGCTCCAATCTGTCGCACTGTCGGTGCCGATCTGATCGGTCTGGAAGCCGAGCACGGCTCTGCGGACGGCGGCGGAGAGCTTGCTGCCGTTCGCGGTGCGGAACAGCACCTCCTCGCCGCTGAGCAGGTAGTTCACCGGCTGGGCGGCGGGCATCGCGGAGTCGGTGAAAACCACTCG
>JAWVFH010000186.1:0-3112 GCA_033856255.1 Solirubrobacterales bacterium
GAGTTCCAACGCCAGGCCAAAGCGGTACTGGCCAAGATCCGGGCGCAGATGACGAAGGACTACGTCGTGCACCCGCTGGTGTCCGGCCTCTCCGCCCCGACCACCCTGGCCGCGAATGCGGTCGCGAACCTGGTCCGGAACCTCTGGTCGCACTCGGTCATCATGTGCGGGCACTTCCCCGAGGGAGTCCAGACGTTCGAGAAGAAGTCCATCGTCGGGGAGACCCGCGGCGAGTGGTACCTGCGCCAGATGCTCGGTGCGGCCAACATCGAGGGCGGGCAGCTGACCCACCTGATGGCCGGCAACCTGTCCTTCCAGATCGAGCACCACCTGTTCCCGGACCTGCCCAGCAACCGGTACCAGGAAATCGCGCCGAGGGTCCAGGAACTGTTCGAGCGCTACGGCCTGAGCTACACCACCGGCTCACTACCCAGTCAGGTCGCCTCGGCATGGAAGAAGGTCATCCGGCTCTCGCTGCCCAATGGCTTCTTCGACAGGCTGAAATCCGTCCGCACGCCGGCCGCGGCGGTCGCGGTCGCCTCGCAGCTCGCCGGCGCGCGGCCCCCGACACACGAGCGCGCGGCCGCCTGAGATCCGCCGGAGGTTCCGGCGAGCACGGCCGGCTCCACCGCGAGATCGATCAACCTCCGGTGGAGCCGGCTCTGACTGCCGCCGCGACGACGCCGATGATCAGGGCGAGTAGCAGCAGGACGACCGTCACCGGCAACAGCAGCAGCGCCAGGATCAGCGCAGTGGCGAGCGCAACTTTGGCTGCGGGGCTCAGCGCCGAGACTGCGCCTGTGATCGCGCCCCAGATGGGGTTGCGTCCCTCGAGGGTGGCTCGGACGCCGCCGAGTACAGCGTTGAGCTGGAGCCCGCCATGCGCCGCGATGTCGTCGAAGGTCTGCGCCAGACGCTCGACCTGCTCCAGGGCGACCCCGAAGGCACGGTCGAGCAACATCGCTAACAGCCGGCGCGCGCTTGCCTGAAACTGCTCGGTCGGGGACGGCTCCGGCTCCCCCAATCCGGACCCACGCCCAGTGCGCGGGGCGGGGTCGCGGGGCGAGAGGGTTGCGCCGGGAGTGCTAGTCATTCCGGCCGTCCCGCCCACGGCTCGGTCGGCCGCGACGCTTTGTGGGTCGGTCCCGGTGTGCGCTCGGTTCGGTGTCCTCGCCGGTGTCATTCTCCATCGGGCTCTGATCACCGCCGGCTCCCGCTTCGGACCCGGTTGGGGCCGGACCGGAACGGCTGATCAGGTGCTGGAGCGCCTCGAGTAGTTGCAGGGCCAGGCGCTGGACGAACCGCAGAAGTTGAGCAGCGCGGTACAGCATCAGGCTGAAGGCGGCGCCGATGCCCGCCGGCACAATCGCGCCGGCCCCCGCGACCTCGCTCTCCTCTTCCGGCCGCGTCGTGGCCGGCCTGCCGGTGAGGGCCTCGCGCAGACCGGTGCCGCTTTCCGCGACATGGTCGAGCCGGCCGGCGACACCCTCCACCCGTGAGATTACCCGGTCGGCCGCGACCCCGAGCACCCGTCCGCCGACCTCGCTGATCGCCCTACGGGCGGCCTCGCGCACGGGATCGGTCGCCACCCCTCGGGTGGCCGGTCGGGCACCGCCAGCGGCGCGTCTCGCTGCGTGCGTCGTCGTGTTGGCCATCATGTCGTATCCCTTCTCAGCGGCCTCGCCCTTCGTCGGGGGCTACTGCTCCCGGGGCGATGCGGTCCGCCGTCGCGGTTGCATACCACTTTCGAGATATCCCTACCCACTCCAGGGAAATCGGTCGCATACCCGCGCGCCACGGCATCACCGGCCAGCGCCCGCCGACTGCGCCGCCTGGGATGGTTCCGCCCCTGGCGGAAAGGAGAGCCGCGGCCCGTTCGAGCTGTCTACGGTGGCTCGGCAGTCCACGGAACCGTAGGGGGACGCATGGAAACGATCACCGGTACCGCGGCGGGCGTACCGTTCACGGCGCTCCCGCCGACCGGCTCCACCGAGGGCCCCGCGCCATTGATCGTGACCTGGCACATGCTGGACGCGCCCCGCACGGACGCGGCCTTCGCGGCCGCGCTGCCCATGACCGGGGTGCCTGCCTGGCGGGTGCACCTGGGCATGCCGATGTGTGGCGCACGGATGGTCGACGGCCGCGTCGACGCCATCGTCGAACTCGCCCGGAAGGACGCGTTGATGGCTTTCCTGGCCCCGTTCGTCCACCAAGCCGCTGAAGAATTCCCGGCCGCGCTGGTCGCGCTGCGCGATCAGCTTCCAGTCGACGACGGGCCGATCGGGGTCCTGGGCGGTTCGCTCGGCGGAACCGTGGCGCTGGAGGTGCTGACCACGCGGCGGGCTCCGATCAAGGCAGTCGCGCTGGTCAATCCGGCTGTGCGGATACGGTCCGTCGTGGAGCTCGTCACGACCGGCATGACCGGTTCCGGAGAGCCGTACCCGTGGACCGCCGAATCCCGCAAGGCGGCCGACGAACTGGACTTCGTGGCCCGCGCCGCGGACGTCATGGCACAACCGCCGCTGCTTCTGGTCAGCGGCGAGCTGGACCACCCGGCGCTACGGACGGACGCGGCTGCCCTGGTCGACGCGCTACGCGAGCGGCACGCACACCCGGACGAGGTCGAGCTGAGGACTGTGCCGGACCTGCAGCACCCGCTGGCCGACGAGCCCGGACTGGAACCGGCCCCGCAACTTCCCGTGGCCAAGGTGGTCGACGGGATCTTGACGCAGTGGTTCCGCCGGCAGCTCACGGCGAAGTGAGCGACGACGGGCGAACTCAGGCGACCTGTTGATGCCCACCGCGTTGAACTCTTACTGGCGCTCAATAAGCGGTGTGCACTAACTTCATACCGAGAGACTTGGGGTCGGCGTCGAGAACGTCGGGACGAGACCGGTTCGGAGGTGTTGGTGATGGGTTGGCCGCTCTCAGCGCAGGACTGTGCACCTGGGGAACACCGAACGGTCGTGATCACGGAACTGGACCGGCGAACCGTCCAGGTCGTGTGTGAATGCGGCTGGCACAGCGAGACGTTCGAAGCCGCTGGGTTCACCGGGCGGAGGGAAGCACTGGAGCGGGCCGCAGAGGTCAATGACGTCCACAAATGGGATGC
>JAWVFH010000187.1:0-2689 GCA_033856255.1 Solirubrobacterales bacterium
AGTCCGGCGCGCAGTACTGGCTGCGGGTGCAACAGGATCGCCTCGGCCTCGACGTCACGCTCGAGGACCAGACGGCCGACTGGACGTGTTTCGCGCTGCA
The DNA here is from genome assembly GCA_033856255.1 of Solirubrobacterales bacterium. GTDB lineage: Bacteria > Actinomycetota > Thermoleophilia > Solirubrobacterales > 70-9 > WHSW01. Next base: position 101 of record JAWVFH010000187.1, read on the forward strand.
GGGCCCGCGGTCGCTCGAGGTCCTCGAGGCCGTCACCGGTGAGGACTTCCACGACCTGCGGTTCTCGCGGTGGCGTCGGCTGGAGTTCGCCGGCGCCGAGCTGATCGTGCAACGGCAGGGCGTGACCGGTGAGATCGGCTACGAGCTGCTGATGCGCACCGGGACCGGGCGCGCCCACGAGCTCTGGCGGGCGGTCCGGGAGGCGGGCGCCGAGGTCGGTCTGCGGGAGCTCGGCTTCAAGGCCCAGCTGGTCGGGCACACCGAGTCGAACATGCCGACCATCATCCGCGACTTCCTCCCCGACCGGTTCGACCGTGACCGGCTCTCCCGCTTCGCGAGACTCTGGATCACCCCCGAGGAGTTCGCGGTGTTCGGCCAGGACCTGACCGAGCACTTGGTCACACCGGCCGAGGTCGGCTGGGGCTACACCGTCGACCTGGACCGCGACGGTGTGGCGCGCGACTTCCTCGGCCGCGACCCGCTGGCCGGCGAGGCCGACCGGGGCGGGGCGGCACGGGTCTTTCGCGGGCTGATGTGGAACTCCGACGACGTCGCGGACCTGTTCGCGGCCCAGTTCCGCGACAGCTCTGCACCGCCGCCGCCGGACCTGCCGTGGGGCCAGTTCCGCATGCAGTACCTGCGGACCCGGATCGGCGAGGATCAGGTCGGGTGGGCCAGCGCGTGGGCCTACAGCCCGACCCTGCGCCGCCTGATCAGCAACGTCCGGATCGACCGCGACCTGTCGATCGGCGCCGAGGTCACCGTCGACTGGGGCGGCCCGGGTGCGGGTGGCATCGCGGGCGAGCCGACCTGGCGGATCCGCGCAACGATCGCCGAGCAGCCCTTCCTCCGCCAGCACCGACGCGACGACAACACCCGCCCGACCGCAGCCGGTGTGGGGTAGTCATGGACGACGAGCTCACGATCGCCGCGATGCTGCGGCGCGCCGAGCGGTACGCACCGGACCGCCCGGTTGTCTCCCGCGAACCCGACCGTTCCGTCCACCGCACCAGCTGGGGCGAGATCGCCGCACGTGCCCGGCGGCTCGCCGCTGCCCTGCTCGGCCTCGGCCTGGCCCCGGGCGCCCGGGTGGCGACACTGTGCTGGAGCCATCGCCAGCACCTGGAGCTCTACTTCGCCGCGCCCATCGCCGGCCTTGCGCTGCACCCGCTGAACCCACGGCTACACGTCGACGACATCGCCTACATCGCCACCCACGCCCGCGACGAGGTCCTGGTCGTCGACGAGAGCTTCCTCCCGCTCTACGAACGGATGCGGGAGACGACACCGTTCCGGCAGGTGATCGTCGTCGGCACGGCCACCGGCGACGCCATCGGCTACGAGGACCTGCTCGCCGAGGGCGACCCGGAGTGGCAGCCCGGCGTGCTCGACGAACACACCACGGCCCTGGTCGGGTTCACCAGCGGCACCGCCGGGCGTCCGAAGGGCGTCGCGGTCTCCCACCGGGCGGTAGCGGTGCATTCCTTGTCGAGCGCACTGCAGGGCTGGCTCGGCATCCGCGACACCGACGTCCTGCTCCCGGTGGTGCCGATGTACCACGCGCTGGCCTGGGGCTGGCCCTACACCGCGGCGCTGCTGGGTGCTGAGCTCGTCCTGCCCGGACCGTTCCTCGACCCCGAGAGCCTCCTCGAGCTGTGCGCCTCCGAGCGGGTCACCCTCACCGGCGGGGTCCCCACTGTCTGGATGGGCGTGCTGCGCACCCTCGACGCCGATCCCGGCCGGTACGATCTGTCCGCGATGCGAGCCATCCTCTCCGGCGGCTCGACTGCTCCCCCGTCGATGATCACCGGCTACGCCGAGCGGCACCGGCTCGACCTCGTCCACACCTGGGGCATGACCGAGCTGATGATGGGCGCCATTGCCGAACTCTCGGCCGACCTGCGGCACGCGCCGGCCGAGGAACAGCGACGGCATCGCCTGAAGCAGGGCCGCCCGATGCCCTTCCTGGAGATTCGCGCCCGCCGCGACGACGGCTTCGTCGCCTGGGACGGCGAGTCACCGGGTGAGCTCGAGATCCGCGGCCCCTGGGTCGCCACTGCGTACCTGGACTCGCCCGACGCCAGCGCCCAGCAGTGGACCGAGGACGGCTGGTTCCGCACCGGAGACATCGTTACCATCGCTCCCGGCGGTTACGTCGAGATCGTCGATCGCGCGAAGGACGTGGTGAAGTCCGGCGGCGAGTGGATCTCCACCCCGGTCCTCGAGGGCGCCCTCATGGCCCACCCCGCGGTCGCCGAGGCTGCCGTGATCGGCGTGAGCGACGCCAAGTGGGGCGAACGGCCGCTCGCCGTCGTCGCGTTCCACCCGGGTTCGAGCGCGACCGCCGACGAGCTACGCGAATTCATCGCCCGACACGTGGCGCGCTGGTGGCTTCCCGAACGCATCGAGATCGTCGAGTCCGTCGCCAAGACCACCGTGGGCAAGTTCGACAAGGTCGCGCTGCGACGCACCTTCACCGCCCCGATCGGAGCCGATTCGTGAACGCCCCTGTCGAGCCTTTCGACGTCCTGCACACCGAGCGTCTGCGCGTTGCGTGGGTCGACACTGACGCCGGAGGTCGCATCCACT
>JAWVFH010000188.1:0-3211 GCA_033856255.1 Solirubrobacterales bacterium
AGCGCCTCACGCACCGGTGTCCGGGACACCCCGATCCGACTCGCCAGCTCGACCTCGTTGAGGAAGGTGCCCTGGGCGCTCGGGTCGACCAGGACCGTCTCGCGCAGGTAGTGCAACGCTCGGTCACGACCGGACTCACGCGCAACGGGCATACAGTACGTATACAGCACAGCACCCACGGGACGGAGACAGCCGGTGCGCATCGCCCTCGCCCAGATCGTGTCCACCCCGGAACCGGGGCACAACCTCGGTATCGTCGAGGAGCAGGTCCGCGCCGCGGCCGCGAACGGCGCGCGGTTGGTGGTGTTCCCCGAGGCCACCATGTGCTGCTTCGGCGTACACCTCGCCCCGGTCGCCGAGCCGTTGGACGGCCCCTGGGCGTCCCGGGTGCGCGAGCTCGCCGCCGACGCCGACCTGACCGTGGTGGCGGGCATGTTCACCCCCGCTGACGACGGGCGGGTGCACAACACCCTGCTGGCCACCGGCGGCGGCGTCGAGGCGGCCTATCACAAGATCCACCTCTTCGACGCGTTCGGGTTCGCCGAGTCCGACACCGTCGCGCCGGGCACCGCGCCGGTCACGGTCGACGTCGACGGCGTCACCGTGGGCCTGACCACGTGCTACGACCTACGGTTCCCCGGGCTGTTCCAGGAGCTCGGCAGCCGCGGCGCCACGATCATCGTCGCCCCGGCGTCCTGGGGAGCCGGCCCGGGCAAGCGCGAGCAGTGGGACCTGCTGGTGCGCGCACGCGCGCTGGACTCCACCGCGTTCGTGGCCGCCTGCGACCAGGCCGACCCGACAACGGTCGGCCGGGATGCCGGCCGGGCCCCCACCGGGATCGGTGCGAGCGCGGTCGCCGGCCCGCTCGGCAATCTCGTCGACCAGCTCGACGACAAGCCCGGACTTCTAGTGGTGGACGTCGACCCGGACGATGTGCAAGTCGCCCGCAAGACCGTGCCCGTGCTCGCCAACCGCCGGTTCTGATCAGTGGGCTGGAGCGGCGTCGCCGCTGGTAGCGCCGGCCGCCACAGCGCACAACCTTCACCCTCGCAGACTGCGACGCAGCCGGGTCCTCGGCGGCCTTATCAACGGGTACCGGTACGCGACCTGACGTGCAGTGATGACTTTTCGAGCGGCACAGGGTCAGCCGAGTAGGGCTCGGCTGGTGCGCAGGGCGACGAGCAGCCGCTCGATGTCGGCGGCGGTGTTGTAGCAGTGCGGGGAGATCCGTACGTGTCCGGCGCGCGACGAGGTGACGATGCCGTCCGCCGCCAGCCGCTCGACGAGCTGCTCGGCGTCGGTCGCCCGGACCGCGACCAACGGCCCCCGCCGAGCCGGGTCCTTGGGCGTGGCCACCACCCCGCCCAGCGCGGCGACCTCGTCGATCAGCCAGCTGTTGAGCCGCTCGACGTGGGCCGAGGTGCGTTCGATCCCGATCTCCAGTAGCAGCTCGATGCCCGCGACGGCGGCGAAGATCGACGGTATCGGTGGCGTGCCGGCCTCGAACCGCCGGGCATCCGGGGACGGTGAGTACCGGTCGATGGCCATCGCGTGGATGTCCTCGTCGGCGAACCAGCCCGTCGCGGTCGGCACCAGGTGTCCGGTGGTGCGCGGATCGGCGTAGAGGTAGCCGACCCCGGCCGAGCCCAACAGGTACTTCAGGGCACCGCCCACGACGAAGTCGACGCCCAGCGCGTTGACGTCGATCGGCACCGCTCCGGCCGCCTGGTACGAGTCCAGCAGCACCAGTGCGCCGCGCTCGTGGGCCAGCCGGGTGATCGCCTCGACGTCGAGGCGGCTGCCGTTGCGGTAACAGACGTGCGTGATCGAGACAATGGCGGTGCGCTCGTCGATCGCGGCGGCGAGACTCTCCAGGGAGAGGGTGTTGTCCGCCGCCGCCGGGACGTGCACCACCCGCGCGCGGCGGCGACGCTGGGCGTGCCAGATCTGCCCGATGGTGGGGAACTCCAGGCCGGTGGTGACCACCGTGTCCCGCTCGCCGAAGTCGAAAGCGGAGGCGACCGCGCTGGCGCCGGCGGACGCGGAGGCGGTCACCGCGACGGCGTCCGGGTCGGCGTGCAGCACCGAGGCGAACGCGCGGCGGGCCCGCTCGGTGCACGCCACCCAGTAGTCCCACTGCGAGCCCTCGGACTCCCACCCGTCGAGGTAGGTCTCGTACGCCGCCCGCACCGAGTCGGCGAGCGCGCCCTGCGAGCAGCTGTTCAGGTAGACCTTCCGGTCGAAGATCGGAAACCGCGCGCGGGCGGACTCCCCGGGGGCGAGCTCGCTCGTTGCGGTGTCCATGCCCAGTCCATCCCCCACCCTGTCCGCCATGCCCGACGGCCGCGACGGCACCGGGCGGCCGGCCCTCGAGCATAGGAGCGCGTTTAATGGAGGTCAACGTCGTTCAACTGTATTGACATCACCGGACCCGCTGTTGCAGTCTGGACCGCGACGCCACCGGCCCGGTCCGAATGGGCGCCGGGGTGTGAAGGTGACCACGTGGTAGGTACCAGGATTCGCGCATTGCGCACCGCACGCGGGATGACAGTGACCGAGCTCGCCCGGCTCGCTGAAGTGTCCACCGCACTGATCAGCCAGGTCGAACGGGAGTTGTCGGATCCCAGCCTGGCCACTATCCGCAAGATAGCCCGAGCGCTCGACACACCATTGTTCAGCCTTTTCGAGGAGCCCGAATCGGACGATGTGGCGGTCGTCCGGCACGCGGGCAGGCTGACGGTCCAGTCGCCGAGCGGGATCGCCTACTCGCGCATCTCCGCCGGTCGGGGCCGGCTCGAGGTCCTGCAGGGCACGCTGTCGGCCGGGGCGGCATCGGCTCCGGAACCGTGGTCGCACCCGAGCGAGGAGTGCGTTCTGGTAACGGAAGGGAAATTGGTGGCCGAGGTGGCCGGCGACGAATACCACCTCGATTCCGGGGACAGCTGCTATTTCGACTCGCGGCTGCCCCATCGCTACCTGAACCCGGGCGACGGTCCGGCGGTGTTCCTCATTTCCGTGACCCCGCCGGGTTACTGAGCACGCTCCGGGCACAACCAGCGCAGTACTGATCCCAGGCAAGGGAGACGCCGTGTCGGGTGCACCCGAGGAGACCGGACTGCAGCGGCGGCTCGGTAGCCGGCAGATCGCCATGATCGGCCTCGGCGGGGCGATCGGCACCGGCCTGTTCCTCGGGTCGGGGTTCGCGATCTCC
>JAWVFH010000189.1:0-3696 GCA_033856255.1 Solirubrobacterales bacterium
GCTCGGCGCGGTGCTGGTCCTCGCGGCCGGCGCGGCCGCCGCCGTCTGGGACCTCGGGCTCTGTGTGCTGCTGATGGGCGCGCTGCTGGCAGCCCTGGTCGCCGGCGGCCTGGTCATGTCGGCCCGCACCGGGGCGGCCGTGGGATGAACCGCCAGTCTCGGCCGGGTCACGGTCGGTGTTCGGAGACGGCGGTGGACCTCCGACTCAGGACACTGGTCATGGGTGCTCTCCGGCTAGGTCGAACCGGCAGACCTGGTCGCTGACCTGCCGCGCACGCAGTGCGTAGGCGTAGGACCGCTCGGGGTCGGTGACGCGGTCCTGGTCACCGTGTGCCAGCAGCACGGTCCGCCCGGCCAGCTGCCGGACCGCGTCGGCGCCCTCCAGCCACGGCGCGAGGGCGCACACCGCGCGGACCGAGGGATGGCCAGCGGCGAGCAGCGCGGCCCGACCGCCCATCGAGTGCCCGAGCAGCACCACCGGAGCGTGCGGATGGCGGTCGCGGGCCCGATCGAGCGCCCACTCGGTGTCGCGCAGGGCGTCCCTCGCCGGGGCGTTCCAACCGCGGTAGCGGTAGCGCACCATCTCGACCTCGAGTCCGTGCGCCGAGCCGGCCCTGGCGAGCAGCCGGGCGAACGGCAGCATCCGCAGGTAGGTCAACCGGAGCGAGTGGGCCCGGCCGTGCCCGTGCGCGCTCCCGCCGTGCAGGACCAGAACCAGGGCGGACGGGCGTCCCGGGCGCGGGCCGACGGACTGGGTGCCGGGTTGGCGGGTGTCGGGCACACGGACCTCACAGGCTGGGGGTGATCGAACTCCTCGTCCTCAACTTCGCTCGGGCAGCGCGATCGGTTTGCCCGACGTGAGGTACGTCCCGTTCGTGATTGGGCTCTCGGACAGCGCCCAGCAGCTACCACAGATTCCGACCGGTTGCGCGCCCGGCCGCCCGAGATCATGCGCAGTGGTGAAACCGGCTCGGGTGGCGACGGGCAGCACTTATCCTCTGTGTGACCAGAGTGCTCAATAGTGTCTTGTGTGACTTGCGTGACGTATGGTTTGACGACAGACGGTGGCCGAATGGTCACCCGTAACACGATCGGACGTAGATCATCGGAGGACGGGGTATGTCTTGTCGCTGCCGGGCCATCGGCGCCGGGTCCGATCGGCGGGTGCACCGACCGCGACCGCTGAACCGGGTCGGCGCTGTTGCGCGAGGTGTCCGGTGATGGGTCCGCGGTCGGCCCTTGCGGGCCTGCTCACCGTGCTCGTCGTACTGATCGCCAGTCAGGGGACCGCCGCCGCGGCCGCCCCGGCAGGACCGCCGGCCGCTGGTGGCATCGCTGCGCCGGTGGCGGCGGGAACGGATGACGGCCCGGTCGAGGACCCACCCCCGGACCCCCTGGCGGAGTCGGGGGCCGACCTCGCGCCGGCCACCGACGCTACGGCCAAACCGTTGGCGGGCACGACGGATCTGGTCAGGTTCTTCGGCACCGCCCTGGCCTGGATCGACCACGGCTCGTTCGGCCTGGACCGGGCGAGGATGGTGGCCGACCGGAGCGCCCCGAAGGGCCGACTTCTGCGCGTGGCCTACCCGGCCGGCTCGGCCTCGCCGACGGTGGCCAGGAGCGGTGCGAAGTCCGGTGGCGCCCAGTCCTACCTGCGGCTCCCGCGCTCGGTCGATGCGATGACACTGACCTACTCGGTGCGCTTCCAACCCGGGTTCAAGTTCGTCAAGGGCGGAAAGCTTCCGGGTCTGTTCGGCGGCGACGCCGGCAGCGGTGGGCACCACAAGGCCGCCGGCTTCTCCACGCGCTTCATGTGGCGGGCCGCCGGCGCCGGCGAGGTCTACGCGTACTTCCCCCAGGCGACGGGTGACGGCGCGTCCCTCGGTCGCGGCAGGTGGCGGTTCACCCCGGGACGGTGGGACCGGATCGCGCAGCGGGTGGTGCTCAACAGCCCGGGCCTCAAGAACGGAACGGTGACCGTGTGGGTGAACGGCCGACAGGTGTTCACGCAGGGCGGCCTGACCTACCGAACCCAGGGCAACGTGCACATCGACGGGCTGTTCTTCTCGACCTTCTTCGGTGGTGGTGACAGGTCCTGGGTGAGCCCGACCAATCAGTACGTGGACTTCTCCGGTTTCAGCTTCGTGCCTGTTCGAGGGCTGGGCCCGGGTCGCCCGTAGGTCCCGGTGAGCCCGACCCAGGCGCGCCAGGGCTGAGTTCCGGGTGTCCGACGGGTAGGGTCAGGCCGCGTGGAACGCGATGGGCTCATTGAGACGGGTGACGAGGGACTGCGGATCACCCCGGTTGATGCCGGCCCGGCGGTCGTCCTCGCCGCCGCCGGCGAGGTCGACCTGGAAACGGGTCCACGGCTGCGTGCCGCACTCGCGGGGCTGCTCGAGCAGCCGGATCCCGTGCCCGTCATCCTCGACCTGAGCGCTGTGCACTTTCTCGGGTCGACCGGCATCGCCGTGCTGGTCGACGCGCACTGGCAGGCCGTCCAGCTGAACATCCCGCTCGCGATCGTGGTGGCCGCGGACGGCCCGGTCCACCGGACCCTGCAATCAGCGGGCGTCGATCGGCACCTGGGGCTGCACCACGATGTCGACGCGGCTCTGCGTGCGGTAGCCGCCCACTGAGTTCACCCGTCAACTGAGGCCACCTGCCAGCTGGACGCCGTCTACCTGGCCGCGTTGGCCTCCACGTTGTCTACCTCCACGTTGTCTACCTCGTAGCGGTCGGTGCCGTTGCCGTCCTTGCCATTCTTCGCGGTGCCATTCTTCGCCGTGCCATTCTTCGTGGCGACCTGCTTGTCCGCGGACTGCTCGGCGGTCTCCTGGTGATCGCTGTCCGGTGCGCTGCCGTTGGACTTGGGCTCCGCTTCGCCGCCGGTAGGCTCACCGCCGTTCTCAGCGGTGGTCGGTAGCTCGGTCGACCCTGCCCCGTTCTTGGCGGACTCGTCACTGGTGGACTCGCCAACCCGGACGTCGCCGTCGGGCTCGGGTTCGGCCGGGACAGGCCGGGGCCAGGGCGAGGGCCTGGGCTTGGTTGCGGGCTTGGCGGTGGCGCCGGCGGACCGTGGAATGGGACTGGGACGGGGCCTGGGACTGGGACGGGGCCTGCCCGGCTGGGCGGGCTCGGGCGCCTCGGGCGCCGCGTCGGATTCCGGGAGCACTCCGACCGAGGGCTCGTCCGCGCCGGCAGCGGTCCCGCCGTCGGCCGCGGCGGCGGGCGCAGCTTTGTCGGCGGTGGACGGCTCGGTGGCCTGGGTCGCGTCGGGCGGCGCGGTCTGGGCCGCGTCGCCGGCATCGGCCGCGCTGTCGTCCACCTCAGCGCCGGCGGGGCCGGGCTCAGCGGGCTGACCGGCGCCAGGGTCGGCGGTGGACTGGGCTGTCGAGGGCTCGACGGCCTCGTCGTCGCTGTCCGGAGGCACGACCTCGGGCTTGTCGTCCTTCTCGGCGGCGTGAGCTTTCGGCTCGTCGGCCCCGTCAGCGGCAGGCATCTCGGCGTTCTCGGCCGCCGCGGCCTCGCTGGCGTCGGCGCTCCCCACCTCGCTGGTCTCCGGCTCGGTGCGCGCCACCTCGCCGCTCTCGGCCTCGGTGCTCGCCGCCTCGCCGGTTCCCGGCTCGGTGCTCTCGGCCTCGACCGTTGCGGGGGCCTCCGCGTGCTCGCTCCCGGGCTGGGCGGCCACGGCGGGGA